>JBBISG010000022.1:0-34294 GCA_037441365.1 Nitrospirota bacterium | reverse complement strand
GGGTGGCTATCTCTTTGCAGGCGACTTCTGGAAGGGCGGAGATCCTAACAATTCCGTTGATGATGCCTATGCTATCAGACACGGCATAATGCTCAGCTTCTAATTAAACATACTGCCTATTTTCAGGCAGGCTGGCGTTAGCCAGCCTGCCTTTTTGTTTGCAAACACCACGCCTTTTTGACCCTTTTGCAGTTGATTTTTAAATCTTACCATGTTAATCTTAAATCAGATGAGGCATTATAATAAAAGAGAAAAGACAGCAAACTGGCTATTTAAGGTTGCAGAATACGTTGCAATCGCATTGGGGGTAAATGCACTGTTGCCAAACAGTCCGTTAACAATGAGAAATGTAATATTCGGAACTATTATTCTTTTAGCGATATTAGTTCTTGCATTATGGATAACTCCGGAAAAACAAAAAGAGGAGGCAAAATAATGAATTCGTTCATTCTGGTTTTAATTGCGATAACAATCTTTGCCGTTGGCGCCGGTTTATACTTTTACTTTTCAGAAAAAAAACACCAGCACTAAGTTCATACCGAACTGCCCATAACTATAGCCCATAGTAACCAACACGCCTATGAAGCAAGGAAAAGAATCCAGCTCAACTTCTAATCGCTGAACATCTGAATCTCAAAAGGCGGCTCAGATTTGAGCCGCCTTTTTTGTTTGCATCTAATAAAAAATTCTGGTAAACTTCAATATAGTAGTCGCAGGCTTTAGCCTGCGATAAAATATCGTAACCTAAAGGTTGCGGCTACAAAAGGGTCTAAGATTACAGGGAAACAAGATATGCAGGTAGCAGAAATAGAACTTTACGAGATTTTAAAAGAGAAGGTTGGCGAAAAAGAAGCCAGGACTTTAGTTGAGTATATTGAGGCAAAGGTTGAGAAAAAGTTTGAAGAAAAGAAAGATATATTAGCAACAAAACAAGATATAGCCAATTTAGAGATTAAAATAGAAAAAATAAAATCTGATATCATCAAATGGATGTTTATATTCTGGGCAGGGCAGATTGGTGCTTTAATTGCGATTTTAGAAATTTACACATTCTCTGCTGGAGGTTAAGCAAATGCCTGTAATAACCATACCAAAGGCGTTGAGAGACAAGCTTGGAGATGAGGCAGCAGAGTCTTTTGCAGTGCTTCTTAAAGAGGTAGAGCATGAGGGCAGAAAAGATGCCCTTGTGCTGGCAGAGGAGAAATTCGAACGCAGGCTTTCAGAGGAAGCAGCATCATTAAAAGTGAATATCAGTGAAGCAAAGGCTGAACTTGAAACCAAACTCTCCAAGCTTGAAACTAAATTTGAAACCAGAATCAGTGAGGTAAAGACTGAACTTGAAACTAAGATTAGTGAGGTAAAGGCTGAGATTATCAAGTGGATGTTTATCTTTTGGGCTGGGCAGATAATTGTGTTGACAACTATATTGCAGATATTCTTTCGTAAATGATGCCTATGCAGTAAGATAGGAATTGCTCAACTTCTAAATCAGTGCGGAAGCTCGGAAGAGCAGAGGCGTAGAAGTCAAGGCGGCGGGCATTTGCCCGCCGCCTTTTTTGTTTGCAAAATTTATTTCATTATGATACTTTATACCATGCGAGCAAATGAGTTTATTTTTACCGGTATTATCTTCAAAGATGGCGAACGATATACATCTCTCTGCCCTGAACTTGATGTAGCATCTGAAGGCGCCACTCCTGATGAAGCATCAACTAATTTACTGGAGGCAGTAACACTTTATTTAGAGACAGCTATTGAGGCAAATCTTCCATATTTCCGCCCCATTCCACCAGATGAAGATCCAAGAATAACAAGCCCTGAATCTATTATAAAAATCTTCAATCTGAGGGTAGATTTTCAAATAAAGGTTTATGCCTAAACTTCCTGCTGTAAAGCCGCATGAGGTTATTAGAGTTTTAGAAGGCATTGGTTTTTACAAAGTCAGGCAAAAGGGAAGCCACCTTCAAATGAAGCGAGGCAATCTTCTGGTGACAATACCCATCCATTCAGGAGATATGAACATAGGCACCTTAAAGTCTATTCTTCGTCAGGCTAAGTTAAGCATTGATGAGTTTTTAAGTCTATTATAGATTCCAGCACAACGCCTATGCAGTAAGGCACGAATCGTACTCAGCCTTTTTGTTTGAAATAAAAATGTTTTTGTTATAAACTTACTTATGATGGAAGAAAGAGATGTTATCAAAGAAAAACTGAAGGTTGAATTGGAAAAATTGAAAATGACAGTTACAATCGCAGTACTTCTTACAGGTGGACTTGTAAGTGTATTGTATAAGCTGTATAACAAGGCAGAAGTATCTTTAAACATTGTAGTATTTATTATGGGAACTGTTTTAGAAATAATTTGCATCTGGTATCTTTTAGCCATAAATAGAAACATTAAAACACTGATTAAAGAGTTAGGGGGTACAAAATGATTGCTGTTATTGGAGCAATAATTCTTGGAATATTATTTGCGCTGGTTTTATGGGCTTTTCTACATGAGCCAAAGGAAAAACCTCGATGAGAGGAGGCAAAATAATGAATTCGTTCATTTATCATCAAGTGGATGTTTATATTCTGGGCAGGTCAAATAGTCGTATTGATAGCTATATTAGAGATTTTCTTCCGCAGGTAATGCCTGTGCAGATATTTGCGAAGGATAAGCAAGAATTCTGGCACATTAATGAGGAATAGATAGGATGGCAGGGCTGATCAGCCAGTGGCAGGTCTTGCAGGTAGCCACACCTTGAATGTGCTTCCCTCTCCCACAACGCTGCTGACCTCGATTGTTCCTCCCATTATGCTGACAAGCTCCTTTACAATTGCAAGACCTATGCCGATGCCGTTATCTGAAGCATCTCTGCCTCTGTAAAACTTCGTGAATATCCGTGGTATTTCATCTTCAGCAATACCCATGCCGGTGTCCCTGATCTCAACATAGAATCCACTGTCTTGTCTGCCATAGTCAACCACGACCCCCCCACTTTCTGTGAATTTGAGGGCGTTGGAGAGGATATTCTTTATTATCCTGTCGAGCTTATCTGCATCGGTTACTACATTTATCTCACCGCGGTCGGTCAGGGAAAAACCGAGACCCTTTGCCTGAAACATCGGCCCCATGGCGTACTCTATGCCTTTCAGGAGGTCCCGCAGGTTTATCGTCCTGTTTTCACCTCTGGAGAAAAAACTCGCCTCTGCCTTGGTCAGGTCTTCAATCCCCTCTACAAGCCGCGTCAGTTTTTCTATCTCTCCTCTCAGGTTCTCGAGTCCCCCTGATATATCTGTTATTACACCGTCTGTTATCGCCTCTACCTGGGCCTTCATGATTGCCAGGGGTGTTCTCAATTCATGGGCGATGTTTGATGTAAGGTGCCTTCTCAGCGACTCTTCCTTTTCAAGGGCCTCGGCCATATAGTTAAAACTATCTGAGAGCATAGCTATCTCATCCTTTGCCCCGAGAAATCCTTTGATATTATGCTGCACTACCCTCGCACCGAAATCTCCCCTTGCCACCTTCTCTGCCGCAGACTTCAGCCTTTTTATGGGCCTTGAAAGATACAGGCTTAAAAAGACTGCTATAGCTATCGCCCCAAGGCCGGCGATCAAAAAGGAGATTATCAGGAAGTTTTTACCCCTCTCTTTAAATATCGCCTCTTTCATCCTGATAGGACCCTCCCTTTTCAATGCCCTGATGTATAACGTTCCTACCTCTCTGCCTTCTATGTAAAGGGGGTATTTCTCAAACTCGCCCTCTGCTTTATAGATGGGAATGATGGATTCCATCCTCCGTTTCATTGGTGGTGGGAGAGCTGCCATAACCTTATGGGAGTCTGTGACCTCTCTGCCATCCCTGTCCCTGACCTCAATATCAAAGCCGAGCATCATGCCCCAGTGAATGGCCTCGGACAGGGAGATCATATTCCATCTTCCATCCTGATAGCTGCCCTCGATGGACGCCATTACCCAGTATAGATGGTCCTCATCCCTGCCCTTGATGTATTCATCAAAGTCCTTCATTATGAGCCATTCAAAGATGAGGTTTGATATAAGAGCGATGAATATGACAAGGAGGAATGCCAGGAAGAGTTTAGTCCTCATCGGGCGTTCCTGCAAACTTATAACCCAGCCCGTAGATGGTCTTTATGAAGACCGGGTCTTTGGGGTCGTCCTCTATCTTATGTCGCAGATTCTTGATATGCGCATCGATTGTTCTATCATAGCCTTCAAAATCGTATCCCTGGACCATATTTATGAGCTGAAGCCTTGTCAGTATCCTGCCTGGTCTGTCCACCAGGGCCGTAAGGATTCGGAACTCTGTTGGCGTCAATACCACAGACCTCCCCCCTTTCCTGACCTCGTGGTTTTCCATATCCATTAAAAGGAGACCGTTGTTGAAGCTCATCGCCTTTCTATCCATCTTCTTTGTCCTCCTCAGTTGTGCCTTTACCCGCGCCACTAACTCCCTCGGACTGAAGGGCTTCACAACATAATCGTCTGCCCCTATACCGAGCCCCTTTATCCTGTCTTCCTCGCCGCTCTTTGCAGTGAGCATGATTATAGGCACATCTGATGTCTCCCTTATGACGCCACAGAGGTCTTCGCCTGAGATGTCAGGGAGCATAAGGTCGAGTATTATCAGATCAAATGGCTTGCGGAGGAGCTTCAACGCCTTTTCCCCCGAGTCGGCCACTGCTGTCTCGAATCCCTCCCTTTCGAGGTAGAGGATAACTATGTCAGAGATCTTTTTCTCGTCCTCGATGATCAGTATTGTTCCTGACTTCCCAGTACTCATAATATCTCTCGCCGATCAAGAAGGTTATCAACGCAAGTATTATACCACCCAGGACGTCCACCACATAGTGGTATCTGCAATATACGGTTGAAAAGACAAGCAATGTTATAACCGGAAGGGTTATATAGAAGAAGCCCTTATGATACCTGAAGGCAAGGCCTGATACAACGAGGGCTATTGCTGTGTGTCCGCTTGGGAAGGCATCCCTTTTGATGCCCTCAAGATCATTGAGCAGCCCCTGAATGGATTCGGCAACAAAGAGACCCTTTAAATCCGACGACTGCAAATGGTTGATCGTGTATCGGGGTCCGATGGCAGGAAAGAGTATATACCCGATGTAGGAGAGATAAAAACAGAGGAGGATGAGAAAGAGGGTTCTATCGAATTCCCTATCCCTTCCATTGAGCTTCAATATCAGACCCAGTGAGACCGGCAGAAGGTAATATGTAGTATATGCAATCTGGAGGATGTCTGTAAGGACTGGACTATGGAGGGACTCCATCATAACAGTGGGGTAGGCATTGAAAAAAAGATAGTCAAGCCTTATGAGCACTGGGTCTATGTCCTTTGGATTTATGTAGTGGATGAGCCATTCGAGGCTGTCGAATATCGTGAGGACGCATATCACAGGGAATACTATGCCCCTGACGGCATCCAGAGGCCTGCTTTTTGTAAAGGCATTATGATTTTTTATAATAACCATGTGGACAAGAAGAAGGAGAGTGTATGTAAAGACGAGGGTGTGCACATAGGGGATTCTTTTGTAGAAGACGAGGGATAGGATTATAAGCAGCATGAGGAAAAGGATTGTCAGGGAGTCTGCTGGCTTCAGAGAGAAGAGTCTTCTCATCAGAGCTTGCATAATGCCCTTTTAATAGCCCTTTCCCTTTTTGAGGGTCTCCATGGGTTCCCTTTTCTCTTTGCAGCGCCTTGGCGCATCTCATCGGAGCCGTCTCCATCAAAGACAACCGTCTCTTTGCTGTCACCCCCATCTTCTTCACCCTTTTCGATAAAAGATCGAAATGTCTCAGACAGTATCGGGATCGAGCCGACCGACCATGCGAATGATGCTATATCCCTGTCTGAACTAACAACTATCCACTCACGCCTGTCATTCGATATGATCCTCTTTATCACAGAGTCTGCCTTTTCACCGAGTCTCGAATAGATTATCCTCACACCGCCTGTAATAGAATAACCTTCTGTGCTGCTGCCCTCCTTCCATCCATCAAATACGACTGTAATACTGTGTCTTTTCTTTCTGCTGTATTGCACGAGGGTATTAATAAGCCTCTCCCGCTGGGCCTCGAGGTCCCTGTGATAAATACCAATGAGGTTGTATCCGTCTATTATTATGAAAGAAATCTCTTGCTCCTTCCTCTCTCTAATCAAAGTCTCTTATGGTAAGAATCGGATATACAGGATGACCGAGTTTCTCTATATTCTGTCTGCCGTTCATCTCACATCTGTCAAGAAGGATTATTACCGCTATTATATTCAGCCCTGCCTTTTTCGCTGTCTCGATAGCCTTTATTGTAGACCCTCCAGTGGTAACTACATCATCGATGACTATGACATCATCCCCCGGGCTTACATTGCCCTCGATCTGACTCATTGTCCCATGGGCCTTTGGTTCTTTCCTGATCACAAATGCCTCTATGGGCTCGCCATTCAGATAAGAACAATATGCTGTGGCAGTAGCGATGGGGTCAGCACCCATGGTGAGGCCCCCTATCCCTTTTGGCTTTAGACCAAGCTCCTTAATCTTATCAAAGACGAGATTGCCGATAAGATATTGGCCCTCAGGGGAATAAGTAGTCCTTTTGAGGTCAAAATAGAAGTTGCTCATGCTGCCTGAGGATAACCTGTATACAGGTTTATCGCTTCTCAGGAATGAGCGTTCTTTTATAAAATCAATCAACCGCTCTTTTTTATCCATCATGATAAAATATAGCAGATAATCCTGAGAAATATCAAAATAAACCCTGAAGAGAGGGATTATACTTGCTTCAGGTTAAAATCAGATTATGCAGGGTCATCTCCCCCTCTCTTCGGGTTCTACATGGACAACGATGTCGACCACCGATGGAAATCTCCCCCTTATTGAAGACTCCACCCTGTCTGCGATCTCGTGAGACCTCTCCACAGAGATGGCAGGGTCGACGAGGACATGGAGGTCAAGGAAGACAGAACCTTCAGTGCCCCTCGTCCTTATATCGTGGCACCCTTTTACACCCTCCACATGGTTTACAACATCCCCTATGGCTGATGTATCGATACAGACGGTATCAACAAGTATATCCGAGGCTGTCTTGAGGATTCCGATACCTATTCTTGCGATAAGCACTGTTATTATTATGCCGATAACCGCATCAATACGCTGGCAACCCAAGACGGTTAGTATCAGACTGACGATGACAGCCATTGATGCAAGTATATCGCTTCTCGTATGTTTCGCATCTGCTACCAGGAAATCGCTCTTCAATTCCCTGCCTCTTTTCATCTCATACATCATCACGACTATGTTAATGGCCAGTGTTAAAATCATCACAGCGAAGCTGAAAAAGGTGACGGCCACCCTGTGCTCCTCAAGGAATGATTCGTATACCTTTCTTAATATCTGGTAGCATGTGAGAAAGATCATGACGGCTATGGCTATTGTGAAGAGTGTTTCATACTTTTTGTGTCCATATGGGTGATCCCTGTCTGGTGGGTGTGATGCTATCCACACCCCAACCAGCCCTATGACATTAGAGATGCCGTCAAAGAGCGAATGGAATCCGTCAGAGACCATTGCGATCGAATTTGTAAAATGACCATAAACCATCTTTGCCACAGCGACCGCAGTGTTTGCTATGAGGGTATAGATAAGGACCCTTCTTACAGCATCTGTTCTGTCCATGTAATCATCCCGATGCCCCTCTTGAACCCGTCAAATCCTCCTCTGCTTATGGCATCTCTCATCTTTTTAAAGAAGGTCAGATAGAAATAGAGGTTGTGTATCGTGTTCAATCTCATGGAGAGTATCTCCCTTGACAGGAACATATGTCTTAGATATGCCCTTGAGTAATTCCTGCAGGTATAGCAACCACATTCACGATCCAGAGGCCTGCTATCGAACCTGTACTCTGCCCTCTTGATGCTTATCCTTCCTTCACTGGTAAATAGGGTGCCGTTTCTTGCGTTCCTCGTGGGCATCACACAGTCAAACATATCAAAGCCAGCCTCTACAGCAGCAACAATATCCATGAGGTCTCCTACACCCATCAGATATCTCGGCCTGTCTTCGGGCAAAAGAGGCCCTATATAGTTTATCATCTCGTACATCTCCTCTTTTGGTTCACCCACACTCAAGCCGCCCACAGCGTATCCATCGAATCCGATCTCCAGCAATTCCTCAAGGCTCCTTTTTCTCAGGTCTTTATACATTCCGCCCTGGACGATGCCGAATAATGCCCTGGAGTATTGGAGTGTCGGAGTGTTGGAGTATTGGGTCTTATTTTTCTCCATTACTCCATTACTCCATCCTCTCCATATCTCCTTGCACTGCCTTGCCCATGCCGTGGTGAGTTTCAGGGAATTAAGGGCATATTCGTATGATGCCGGATAAGGGGTGCATTCATCAAAGACCATGGCTATGTCAGAGCCAAGGGCGGACTGTATCTCCATGGCCTTTTGAGGGCCGATGAAATGCATTGAGCCATCTATATGGGATTTGAAATGGACACCATCCTCCTCGATCCTCCTAAGGGCCGCGAGGCTATAGACCTGAAATCCACCGCTATCGGTGAGTATGGGCCTGTCCCAGTTCATAAACCTGTGAAGACCCCCTACAGAGCGTATCACATCATGTCCCGGCCTCAGATAGAGGTGATAGGTATTTGCGAGTATGACCTCTGCCCCCATCTCCTTTAATTCATCAGGTGACACGGCCTTGACCGTCCCATTGGTTCCTACAGGCATGAATGCAGGGGTATGTATGATACCTCGAGAGGTGCTGATCAGGCCGCTTCGCGCCCTGCCGTCCCTTCCTGTGAGCTCAAAATTCATCATAAATATCATAGCATAATACCATAGATTCCTTGCCGAACCTGGCCATAACCCACTGATACCCCAGGGCGGAACCGAATATGGGCTTGACATAAAACCCAGAGGAAGGCTTTAATATAGAAAATGGAATCTGGACCTGACACAAGAAAACCCGACTTCTTTGCAGTGCAGTGCATATCGGTCTTGATGATGCTGCTGATTGCTGTATCCTGTTCTAAGAAGGAGGTGCGGCAGGAGGGGCCCTTTGATGCTGAGAAGATGCTTGTAAGGGCAAATGAACTCATTGATAAAAAGGAATTTGAAGATGCAAGGAAGATGCTCCTTGAGGTCAAGAATAGAGACCTTACAAAGAAGTATGCCCCCCTCGCACAGTTAAAGATAGCAGACTCTTATGTAAAGGAGGGGGAATTTGACCTTGCGATAGAGGAATATAAAAGGTTTCTCGATATATATCCTGACCATAAAAATGCGCCCTATGCACAGTATCAGATAGCAATGACCTATTTTATCCAGATCGAGAGTCCTGAAAGAGGATATGGTGCAGCAGCAAGGGCACTCGAGGAGTTTGAGAGATTGAAACGTCTGTTCCCCAGAAACCCTTATAGAGAACTGATCGATCTCAGGATCGAGAAATGCAGAAACACGATGGCAGAGTATGAATTTCTTGTAGGGGAGTTCTACTTTAAAAAGGGGTCCTATAATGCTGCCCTGAGGCGGTTCCATCACCTGCTGTCAAAGTTTCCTGATTACAAAAAACAATCCCTTGTTCTTTACAACATTGCCCTCTCACATAAGAGACTCGGCGAGATGGATAAAGCAGCTCAATATCTGAATCGCCTTATAGAAAAATACCCGAATGACAGACTCGTCAAGGAGGCAAAAAGAGAGCTTGCCTCCCTCGGCAAATAAGAATTACTATCCTGCATTCTTAGACCTCACAGGCAAGCGGTGTGTGGTCGTGGGAGGCGGGAGGGTTGCAGAGAGGAAGTGCTCTGCACTCATCAGGGCAGGTGCCAAGGTTACGGTCATAAGCCCTGAGATTACACGCAGGCTTGAGGGTTATAGTGAAAAGGGCCTGGTAAAACACATCAGACGGCAGTATAAAAAGGGAGATATAAGGGCTGCATTCATCGTTGTCGCAGCCACAGGTTCAAAGGATACCAATAAAAGGGTCGCTGGTGATGCGCTGGCCTCCCATAAACTTCTGAATGTCGTTGACACACCTTCCTTATGCAATTTTATTGTACCGTCAGTTGTTAAAAGAGGGCCTCTTACTATAGCCATATCCACAGGCGGTGCAAGCCCTGCTGTGGCAAGGGCGATAAGGAAGGAGATCGAAAAACTTTATGGCCCCGAGTTTTCGAGATTTCTAAATGTCATGAAAAGGGTCCGACAGATGGCCATGAGGGAGATCCCTGATAGAAGAGAGAGAGAGAGGTTTTTAAGGGGACTTATCGGGAAGATATTCACTCCCTGAGAAGCCTTAGCCCCGTATATCCCCTTTATTTTACTATTTCGGTGCCAATCCCCTCCTTCGTGAATATCTCCAGCAGGAGGCAGTGATGGAGGCGCCCATCTATTATATGGGTCTTTTTCACTCCAGCATCGATGGCATCAACACATGCCTGTACCTTCGGGAGCATCCCGCCAGAGATCGTCCCGTTATCAATGAGTCTTCTGACATCCTTTTTGTGAATGGTGGGTATTATATTTCCACTTTTATCCTTTATCCCAGGCACATCTGTCAGCAGTATCATCTTTTCTGCCTTCAGCGCAGCGGCCACTGCTGAGGCTACATAATCGGCATTGATGTTGTATGCCTCACCAGTTCTGCCAGCACCGATAGGCGAGATCACAGGTATGAATCCATCCCTTTCGAGGGTGTTTAATATCTCTGGGTCGACAGACTCAACCTCACCGACCAGCCCGATATCGATGGCCTCCTCTTCTGCCAGGGCCGATTTTTTTATGAGTTTCTTCCTGGCCTTGATAAGACCCCCGTCCTTCCCGCTCAAGCCAACAGCCCTGCCGCCCCGGCTGTTTATTAATGCCACAATCTCTTTATTAATGAGCCCGTCAAGCACCATCTCTACGATATCCATCGTCTCCCTGTCCGTCACCCGCTGACCCTGGACAAAGGCAGGTTCCTTGCCCATCATCTTCATGGTCTCGCTTATCTTCGGACCTCCGCCATGGATGATTACAGGTCTGATGCCGATAAAGCTCAGAAGCACCACATCGCGTGCGAAGGAGGCCTTCAGGGCATCCTCTGTCTGAGCTGCACCGCCATATTTTATTACAAAGGTCTTCCCGTAAAAGTTCTGTATAAACGGCAATGCCTCTACAAGGATATTCGCCTTCTCAATAAGCCTTTCCATAGCTATTCCTTTCTATTCAAGGTATTCAAGGGTTAGTCAAACATTTAACTAAGTCGAAATAGTATCTCATGCACCATGTAATGATAGTTCCCTGGTTTCTATCACTTTACATGGACACATTTGACTACATCAAGTTTTTGTAGATTCATGCAGCCATTGCATGATATGCAGTCGGCCTTTTTCTTGCCTTCTCTGAATTTATTCGGGAGGTCAGGCTCTCTTATCAACGGCCTTGAGAGGGAAATCATATCTGCCTCTCCACCCTGGAGGATGTCCTCCATAACAGCCTGAGACCTCATGCCGCCGACGAGCATTACAGGGACATTCAGGTGCCTTTTAAAAAGCCTTCCTGCCTCTCTGAAATATGCCTCTCTGTCAGCGCTCAGGATGTTCGGCATGGATGTCTTCTGGCCTGATTCATACATCCCACCGCTCACCTCTATTGCATCAATGCCCAATTCTTCGAGCCTCTTTGCTGTCCTCACGGCCTCATTTACCCTCACGCCTCCCTCAATCATATCAGAACCATTTATCTTTATCATCAGGGGATAATCCTCTCCTGCCTCTCTCCGCACCGCCTTATACGTATGTTCGAGGAAATGGAATCTCCTCTCTTCATCACCACCCCAGTAGTCATCACGCCTGTTTGTATGCGGGGAGAGGAACTCGCTGACGAGATAGCCGTGGGCGCCGTGGATCTGGACGGCATCGAATCCAGCGGCCCTTGCCCTCCTTGCAGCATCGCCAAAGGCATCGATAACCTCCCATATCTCTGCATCTGTCATTGCCGCTGGCATAACATCTGTTGAAGGGTCATATACCGCCGATGGTGCAAGGGGGGGATTGCCTCCGAGGAGGGCAGGAGGCGACTGCCTGCCACCATGGGTTAGCTGGACGGCGATCGTACCGCCAAGGTCATGGACAGCAGATGTGAGTTTCCTGAGGCCCTGGATGTATATGTCGCTGTGGATGCATATCATCTGACGCACCGTCCTCCCTGACGGATGGATAAGGGCATTGCCGGTAATTATAAGCCCTACCCCGCCAACTGTGAGGGTTCTGTAGAGTTCTATCAGCGATGCTGTCACAAAGCCGTCCTCGTCTGCCCTCTTCTCGAAGGTGGCAGAGCGGACAAGCCTGTTGTTGAGGTTCAGTCCGCTGAATGAAATCGGTTCAAAGAGCATAATGCCTCTTTATTTTAGGCATCCAGACCTTTCCCTTGTCAATGATATGCTCAACCACCCATCCCCTCTTATACAATTCCCTTGCTATCCATTTCCTGTGGCATTTCCATGGGAATCTCTCGGCGCATATGATGACAGAGGGCTTATCCCTTGCTATTGATTCAAGCCTCTCTATGCCGGTTGTGAATTCATCAGTGAGTGTATATGCAGCATAGCCGCCCTTTCTGAAGCCACCGAGTTCATCTCCGAGATAGTGATAATCAATCCCCTCCCGATTCATGAGCCATTCGAGATTTTTCCTGTTGAATGTTTCGATCTTGCTCCTCGGAAAACGCCTGACATCGATAAGGGCCCCGATGTCGTAAGCGTGGAGTATCTCCACAAAATCCTCCTCGCTCCTCCTGTTCGTTCCGAGGGTGAATATCCTCTTCAAGCCCTTCCGTACACCTCAGCAAGTATTGCATCAGCTCCCTTTGACAGCAGATCCTCTGCCAGCGTAACCCCGAGGGACCCTGCATCTGCCGGGCTGCCTTCTACGGAGCCCCTTATAATCCTGTCCCCCGAGATGCTCCCCACAAGACCATCCATGACCAGAAGAGGGGCACCCCAAAAAGTCCCCACTTCCATTTTCCTATTCGCCTTTTGCTGTTTTCTGTTATCTGTCATCTGTGTTCTGTCGTCTGTGTTCTGTATTTTGTGTTCTATTCGTGCATACGCTGCAATCGGCACCTGGCAGCCCCCCTGGAGCCTCTTCAAGAAGGCCCTCTCGGCATTCACGCATTCAGCGGTCTCAGGGTGATTCAGGGGTTTAATGAGATTATTTATGAGTTCAGCATTAATCCTGCATTCGATCCCTATTGCACCCTGACCTATTGCAGGAAGGATTATTTCAGGTTCGAGGATTTCTGCAATCCTTTCTGTCCAGCCGAGTCTTTTTACGCCTGATGCGGCGAGGATTATAGCATCGAATTGTCCCTCGTCGAGTTTTCTTAATCTCGTATCGAGGTTGCCCCTTAACTGTTCAATTCTCAAGTCGGGCCTGATATTGAGCAATTGACATGAACGCCTGAGACTGCTCGTGCCGATAACCGCTCCTTTTGGAAGGTCTTTAAACCTCTGTAACCCCATTTCATTCCTCCTTAAATTAAGGGGAGAATGAAAGAGCGGGGGTATGAAGGCATCCCTCGGGTCCTCCCTCTTGCAGATGGCACAGAGGTGAAGGCCATCGGGCAGCTCTGTAGGCACATCCTTCATACTGTGAACAGCAATGTCTATATCGCCTCTGAGAAGGGCCTCTTCTATCTCCTTAACAAAGAGGCCTTTGCCGCCAACCTTCGCAAGCGGGACATCCAGGACCCTGTCGCCGGTGGTCTTTATCTTTTTGATTTCAACCCGTAGATCAGGATACAGATCTTGCAATTGCGATCTTGCCCATTCGGCTTGCCATAGTGCTAATTTGCTGCCCCGTGTGCCGATTACGATTTTGTTCTTCATGTGGGTTACTCTTCCTCCCCGTTTATCCCGTAAAGTCTCCTGATGGTTGCTATGAGGACATCTTTATCCTCTGTATCCTCTTTAAGTGCAGCCGTGGGTGGGTGGATAAGTTTATTGACAATGGCTGATGCCATATATTCGATCGCCCTTCGTTCCTTCTCTCCTAACTCGGGGAATCTGTTAATAAGTCTTTCCACCTCACCCTTTTTTATCGCCTCTGCCTTATCTCTGAGCGCTATGATCGTTGGAAAGGAATCGAGGGATGACACCCATTTCTGGAATGCCTCGATCTCCTCATCGATTATCCTTTCTGCCCTCTCCGCCTCTTTTTTACGTTCCATGATGTTTTCATCCACCACGTCCTGAAGGTCATCTATATCATAAAGGTATACATTGTCTATCTTGTTTATTTCAGGGTCTATGTTTCTCGGCACAGAGATGTCGATTATAAAGACAGGTCTTTGCCTTCTTTCCTTCATCACCCTCTGCATCTGCTCTTTGCGCAGGACATAGGTCGGCGCACCTGTGGAACATATAACTATGTCGGTGTGGAGCAATTCATTCAGGAATTCCTCGAATCTTACTGCCTTTCCATTGAACTGTCTTGCCAGCTCGCGTCCACTTTCGTATGTCCTGTTTGCCACCTTCACATCTGTAACACCGCCATTTACGAGATGGCGTGCTGCAAGCTCGGCCATCTCTCCTGCGCCCAGCAGCATGAATGACCTTCCTGAGAGATCTGTGAATATCTTTTTTGCGAGCTCTACTGCTGCAAAGCTTATCGAAACCGCATTTTCTGCAATCCTCGTCTCTGTCCTCACTCTTTTTGCAACAGAGATTGCCTTCTTCATCAGCCTGTTAAGGAAGATGCCCGTTGCCTTTTTGTCGAGGGCGAATTCGAAGGCATCCTTGAGCTGGCCGAGTATCTGAGGCTCGCCGATCACCATGGAGTCCAGGCTTGAGGCAACCCTGAATAGATGCCTCACCGCATCGTGATCCCTGTGTATATAGACGGCCCTCTCGATCTCACCTCTATCTATGCCGTGAAAATCTGAGAGGAAATCCTTTATGGTGTCGGATGCCCTTTCGGGTTCATCGACATCGCAATATATCTCCACCCTGTTGCATGTAGAGAGTATCATTGCTTCATGGATGCCCGGTAGTTCGATGACCCTGCGGATGCCCTCCTCGAGCTTCGGCCCGTTGAAGGCAAGCCTTTCCCTCATATCGATATCAGCAGACTTATGATTTAAACCTATGACGATGATCTTCATACAAAGGCATGCAATCCCTTCAAGAGCAGGTTTACCCCGAAAAATGTAAAGATTACGCTTATGAAACCTATGATTGACAGTATTGCAGCCCTTCTGCCCCGCCATCCTGCTGTCAGCCTTGCATGGAGCACGAGGGCATATATAAACCATGTTATGAGGGACCACACCTCCTTTGGATCCCATCTCCAATAGCTCCCCCATGCGCTCTCGGCCCATATCGCACCTGTGATGATGGCGAGGGTCAGCAGAGGGAATCCGAGGCTAATCAACCTGTAGTTTACCTCGTCCAGCAGTTGGAGGTTTGGAAGCCTCTGGAACAGACCACCGAGGCGTTTTGACTTCAGGTGGTGTTCCTGAATAAGATACATTATGCCGATGCCAAAGGCAACGGCAAAGGCAGCATTGCCGAGAAAGGCAAGAAATGTATGGATACCGAGCCAGTAGCTCTGGAGCATGGGGCTCAATGGTCTCATCTCTCTCGGAAGGATGGAGGATGAGAGCATGAGTATGAACACTATCGGCATCGTAAATGGGCCGAGGAGGTCGAGCCTGTATCTATATTCGAGGAAAAAGAATATAAGGACTATGCACCATGAAAAGAAGGATGATGCCTCATGCAGGCCCGTGATAGGGAGATGGCCGGCCTCGATATATCTTAAGACTATACTTGCTGTGTGGATGATGAAACCCGAGGCAGCGAATATGATAATGAACAATGATGTGGCCTTTGAGCCCTTGAAGAGTTCTATCACGCTGACGATGGTTGCTGCAAAGTAGAAGGTGAGGCTTACCTCGAATAGTATTACACCCATCAGAAACAACCAAGCTCGCAGTCTGTTATCTTTACCTCAAGCTCATCAGCGGCCTCGCCCACCTCCTTAAAGGGCACGGATAGTTCCCTTGCGATCTTTCTGGCAAGGGGGCATGGAAGCCTTCCATCAACTGCCTTTTCTTTTATGGCTGACCTTATCCTGTCTTTTCTTTCGACCATCTCGATTATACAGTCAATAAGACCCTCACTGCTAAGCGAGTTAGAAACTGATGACTTACCCCTTACGGCAAACTCGTTACTCCCCCTATAGACGACGATATCGGCTATATCGAGAACCTTTTTTGCACTCTCTTTTATCCTGCATGGATCACTCCCGAATATAAATATTATAATATCAGGCCTTAAAAACTCAACCGCGCTGTTGCCTTCCACGACAATACCATTAAGGTCAGAAAGCCTCTCTACTGCAGCAGGAAGCACCTCTCCGAGCTCGGTGGCAGGTGACTGAACCCAGAGCACCCTTTTGGCACCTGAGCTTAGCAATCTCTCTGTATCTTTGTTTTCTTTAGAGAGGACTTCTACATCATCTATTATAGAGCAATAGATGGCGGTTCTGGTGTATTTTATGGCGCCCCATCCCTTGAGCCTTCCAAGGAGCATAGCTGCATAGGTTGTCTTTCCTGCGCCGCTATGGGCGCCACCAATGCCTATTATAATGGGTCGCACCTGAGAATACCTTCAACAGAGGTCAGAGGTCCGACTTCCGAGTTCTGCGATTTAATCCTTATCAAGTCGCTGCAACAACAGCCTCTTCCGAAGGCCTCTCCTGCACCTTCTCTTTGTAGCCGCACTCCCTTTTGTAACAGAGGTGAAATTTATGGCCTTCTCTATCCTGCCTCTCCAGAAGGAAGTCAGCACCGCATTTCGGGCATCTCTCAGGAACGGGTTTGTGCCATGTCGCAAACCTGCATTCCGGATAGTTGCTGCAGCTCCAGAATGTCCTGCCTCTTTTCGACCTTCTCTCCACGATATCGCCCCCATCCAGAGGACATTTAACTCCTGTAGAGATGGGCCTTGTGTTCTTACATTCGGGATATCTTGAACATGCAAGGAATTTTCCGAATCTCCCGCTCTTTATGACCATAGGGGCGCCGCATTTTTCACATACCTCATCTGTCGCTGTCTGCTCAGCAGCCTGTTTGCCATTGTCGTTTTCCAATGGTTTTGCGTTTTTGCAGTCAGGATAGGCGGTACAGGCAAGGAATCTCCCGTGCCTTCCCCATTTTATTGCCATAGGGGCGCCGCATTTTTCACATACCTCATCTGTCGGAATATCCCTGGGTCTGACCCTGCCCTTTTCCTTTGATGCCTCATTCAGGTCGCGACTGAATGGTTTGTAGAAATCTTTAACAACCTTCACCCACTTCATCCTGGCATTCTCGATGGCATCAAGCTCGTCCTCCATCTTTGCTGTAAAACCGATATCTATAAGCTCAGGGAACTTCTCCACAAGGAGGTCATTTACGATGATTCCGAGCTCTGTTGGCACGAAACGCTTGTCCTCGTTTTTCTCAACATACCTTCTGTCCTGGATTGTGGACAGTATTGCAGCATATGTGCTCGGTCTTCCTATGCCCTTTTCCTCGAGGGCCTTTACGAGCGTTGCCTCTGTATATCTCGGCGGAGGCTGTGTAAAGTGCCGAACAGGCTTTATCTCTTTTTGTTCGAGCAGGTCGTTTTCCTTTATGGGAGGCAAGATGCCTCCTTCCTCTTCTTCTATCTCGTCTTTAGCCTCTGTATACAGTGTCATAAATCCGGGGAATCTGATGACGGTTCCTGATGCCCTGAACTCTGTCCCTGTGGCAGTAGAGGAGGCAGCAGCCCTATCAGGGGCTGCCCCTCTTAGCTCGATCATATAGGTTGTCTGCTCCAGCTGCGCTGGGGCCATCTGGCTTGCAATGAACCTGTTCCATATGAGGGTATAGAGATTATACTGGTCTTTTGATAGGAACCTCTTCACAGCATCAGGCGATTTGTCAGGATATGTGGGTCTTATTGCCTCATGGGCCTCCTGGGCGCCTCCCTTGCTTTTATATTGTGGCGGCCTTTCAGGGAGGTAATACCTTCCGAATCTTCCCTCTATCAGTTCCCTTGCCCACTGCTGCGCCTCAGGTGCTATGCGGAAGGAGTCTGTTCTCATGTATGTGATAAGACCAGCGGAACCTTCTGCAAGCTCTATCCCCTCATAAAGCTGCTGTGCTATCAGCATGGTCTTTTTTGCAGAAAACCCTAATCTTCTGGCTGCCTCTTGCTGCAATGTGCTTGTAATAAAGGGTGGAGAGGGCGATCTCTTTCTGAGTTTTTTGTCTATTCTGGCGAGATAGAATTCCCTGTCCTTGATTTCATCTACAATCCGTTGTGCAGCCTCAGCACTGGTTATGAGAAAACGCCTCCCATCCCCGGCATCACGATTGATTACAAGGGAGTTATTGTATTTGTAAAGTCTTGCCCAGAAGGGCTGAGGACTTGACGCAGGGGAGGCCTCCCCAGAATGGTCCTGAGATTTTTCTGGTTCGAGGTGCTGAAAGAGGGCCTCTATCGTCCAGTATTCCTCTTTGTTGAAGGATTCGATCTCCCTTTCCCTGTCCACAATGAGCCTTACTGCAACAGACTGTACCCTTCCTGCGCTTAAGCCCCTTCTCACCTTTTTCCAGAGAAATGGGCTTAAGTTGTAACCCACGAGTCTGTCGAGGATCCTTCGTGCCTGCTGAGCCTCCACCTTATTAATATCAATACCGCCTGGATTCTGCAGGGCCTCCTTCACTGCTCGTTCTGTTATCTCATGGAAGGTAATCCTATAGATCTTTTTGGAATTACCTGGTGGCTTTATCTCTTCTGCGATATGGTATGCAATGGCCTCTCCCTCCCTGTCAGGGTCTGTTGCTATGTAGATTCTTTCTGCCTTTCTGGCCCCGCTCTTCAGTTCTCTTATTACCTTTTCCTTGCCAGGGATGATCACATAGTGGGGCTCGAAATCCTTTTCGATATCAATCCCCATCTCCTTCTTCGGCAGGTCTTTTATATGACCTATCGATGCCTTAACGAAAAAATCCTTACCAAGGATTTTGTTTATGGTATTCGCCTTTGCAGGTGATTCCACTATAACGAGAGACTTCAAAGCAACCTCCTTTAGTTCCAGAGAATCCTCTTCCCTTCACCGAATATATAGGTATAAATATCCTCCCTATCGAGAGGGGTATTCTTCATGAGTATGTATACGAGCATCGCCCTGATGGCATCGAGCTCATCATCATCAAGGTAAAATAACTCATTTGCTATCTGTTTTACAAATCTCCTTGCCAATCCGTTACACCTGTTGTTTTTTCTCGGGTTATTGAACCAGATAAAATCTCTTGCCCTCTGCCTGTCTGACAACCCCCTTAAGCTCAAGCTCAAGAAGCAGGGCAAGGGCCTTTGATGGAGGCATAGAGAGCTCTCTCGATATTATATCAATATGCTTCGGTTCACCTGATAGTATATCACAGAGCATTCTCTCCTCAGCAGTCATCTCCGGCCCCTGCTCACCCCTGCCTGTTATCTTTGTCCGCACAAACCCTTTTAGCATAGGCGCAAGCTCTTCTATTATATCATCTGACCTCTGGATGAGTTTTGCACCCTTTTTAATGAGTTCATTCGTGCCTGCTGAATTTATAGAGTTTATATTGCCCGGGACAGCAAAGACCTCCCTGTTCTGCTCAAGGGCATAATTTGCTGTTATCAATGATCCACTATCCCCTGTTGCCTCTACAACGAGCACGCCGAGGGAGAGTCCGCTTATGAGCCTGTTTCTTATCGGAAAGTTTTCCTTAACAGGCCTTGTCCCCAGGGGGAACTCCGTTACAACATATCCGGAAGTCGTTATCCTCTGCATCAACCCCCTGTTTTCAGGTGGATAGGGTATATCCATCCCCGAGCCCAGGACCGCAATGGTTCTGCCGCCAGATTTTATTGAGCTTATATGAGAAATGGTGTCTATGCCCCTTGCCATGCCGCTCACGATGGTGAATCCTGCCTCGGATAATTCGGATGCGAATCTTTCTGCTATGAGCCTCCCATAGTTAGTAGGCTTCCTTGAACCGACAATGGCTACGGCAAATCTATCCCCATCCATGATCGTTCCCTTCACATAAAGAACCGCTGGAGCATTCTCTATCTGCCTGAGCATCTGAGGATATTCGGGGCTGTTAGAGGTTACAACATTAATGCCCATCTGATTAAGCATTGCGAGCTGCCTTCTGACATCATCCCACTTAGAGAAGTCTTTTATGTTCTTCGCCTTTCTCTCACCCACCCCATCTATGCCTGAAAGCTCTGCGAGGGGCGCCTCGAATACCGCCTCGGGGCTACCGTATATAGAGAGCAGTTTTCTGAAGGTTGCATGGCCTATCTCCGTCGCCATGGAAAGGGCGATCCATGAATCAATCTTTGACATGGGGGGTTTTCAGAAGCTTTTTCAGCCTGAGGCGCAGGGCATTGAGCCTTATGAATCCTTCAGCATCCTTCTGGTTGTATACCTCCTCTGCCTCGAATGTTGCAAGTTCAGGATGATAGAGTGACCTCTCCGACCTCCTTCCGGTAACAAGGCAACTGCCCTTGTATAGTTTCAGCCTCACATCGCCTGTTACGTCCCTCTGGGTATTATCCACCATAAGCTGAATCGCCTCCCTTTCAGGAGAAAGCCAGTAACCGTAATAAACAAGCTCTGCATACCTCGGCACGAGGGAATCCCTGAGGTGCATTACCTCTCTGTCGAGGGTTATGGATTCTACTGCCCTGTGTGCCATATGGAGGACTGTCCCTCCAGGTGTTTCATACACGCCCCGCGATTTGATACCCACATATCTGTTTTCTACCATGTCGACCCTTCCTATGCCATTACTGCCGGCAATATTATTCAGGGTCTCAAGCAGATGGGATGGTGCCATGGTAGTGCCGTTTATTGCAACAGGGTTTCCCTCTTTGTATGATATTTCCAGATAGGTCGGTTTGTCAGGTGCCTTCTCAGGGGGCACTATCATTGTGTACATATCCCCTGGCGGTTCTGCCCATGGATCCTCGAGGATTCCGCCCTCATAGCTTATATGAAAGATGTTTCTGTCGGTGCTGTATGGCTTCTCCTTCGTGGCTGTAACAGGAATGTTATGCGCCTCGGCATACTCTATCAAAGACTGGCGTGACCTGAAAGGCCATTCCCGCCACGGGGCTATTACCCTGATGTCAGGCCTCAGGGCATAATAGGTTAGCTCAAATCTCACCTGGTCATTCCCCTTGCCTGTTGCTCCATGGGCAACTGCATCAGCGCATTCCTGCTGGGCGATCTCTATCTGTCTCTTTGCTATCAATGGCCTTGCAATGGAGGTGCCGAGGAGGTATGAACCTTCATATACCGCATTTGCCCTCAGCATCGGGAATATATATTCGGAGACAAACTCCTCTCTGAGGTCCTCGACATAGACCCTTGAGGCGCCTGTCTTCAGTGCCTTTTCCCTGATCAGATCAAGGTCTTCGCCCTGACCGAGGTCAGCACAAAAGGCTATTACCTCAGCACCATAGGTCTCCTTCAGCCACTTTATTGCCACTGAGGTATCAAGCCCGCCAGAGTATGCAAGGACAATCTTCCTTATCATATTGACACCTGAGATATAAACCATAGCATAAATCAGAAAAAAAATTCAAAACTTGACAGAATCTATTCGAGCCATTATAATTGAAACTGAGACTAAGTCTCAATCAGATAGAATGCACCAGCACAGGCACAGACATAAAGAGAAGGCGGGGTATTACGAGAGGATCGCTCTGGTTGGTAATCCTAATGTAGGCAAGAGCGTGATCTTCGGGCTGCTGACAGGCAAGTATGTGACCGTTTCCAATTACCCTGGAACAACTGTTGAGGTCTCCCATGGGAATATCGTCCTCGATGGTAAAAAATATCTTGTTGTCGACACCCCCGGGGTCAACAACCTCATCCCGATGAGCGAGGATGAGAGGGTCACAAGGGATATACTCCTTAATGAGCCACCATCACTCATAATTCAGGTGGCCGATTCAAAGAGCTTAAAGCGGGCCCTTCTTCTGACACTCCAGATAGCAGAGATGGGACTTCCTATGGTACTTGACCTCAACATGGAGGATGAGGCGAGGGATAAAGGGATCATAATCGATACTCAGAGGCTCAGGGACATCCTCGGCATAGATATTGTGACCACCATTGCACCGCAGAGAAAGGGGCTTAAAGAACTGAAAAATTCCATCGGGGTCCCCAAAAAGTCAAAGACTTTTTTGGGTGCCCTATCAGGACCATCCGTGCCGCGCATAGAGATTGGATACAATCAATTAATAGAGGAATACATAGGAAAGATAACATCCCTTCTGCCTGAAGCGAATATCTCAAAGAGGTCAATTGCGGTGATGATACTCTCAGGTGATGAGAGCCTGAAGGGTTGGTTGACAGGCAATGTATCTCAGGATGTGATAAAGAGGATAGAGATGCTGAGGGATGAGTGTCAATCTAAGATGCGTGAGGCCCTGAGCTCTGCAATAAACCGCAGGAGACTGGAACTTGCAGGTGAAATAGCAAACGAGGTGCTGAGATATATTCCACCCGAAGGTGGAAGGGTTTTCTCTTTCATAGGGAGGATTAGCATGCATCCAGTATGGGGCATCCCCCTCCTGCTTTTAGTCCTCTTTGGACTTTACGAGTTTGTCGGGGTTTTCGGCGCAGGTACCCTCGTAGATCTGCTTGAAGGGGTAATCTTTGGCAATTACATAAACCCGATGGCGACAAAGGTCGTGAAGTTAATAGTGCCTATCGGGATCATCCAGGAGATGCTTGTTGGCGAATACGGCCTCATCACCGTGGCATTAACCTATGCCATTGCCATAATCCTTCCCATAACCACGACATTCTTTATCGCCTTTGCCGTACTGGAGGACAGCGGCTATCTACCCCGTCTTGCGATAATGAGCAACAGGATATTCAATCTCATGGGCCTGAATGGAAAGGCAGTGCTTCCCATGGTTCTGGGCCTTGGATGCGGGACAATGGCTGTTATGACATCAAGGATATTAGAGACACGAAGGGACAGGGTTATAACAACCTTCCTCCTGGCCCTCGCAATCCCGTGCTCTGCGCAGCTCGGCGTGATATTAGGCATGCTCGGCGCCCTGTCCTTCAAGGCAACTCTGATATGGGTTGGATGCATCCTCCTCACATTACTTGCGGCCGGCTATCTTGCATCAAAGGTGGTCAGGGGAGAAAAGACAGATTTCTTTCTTGAGATGCCGCCCATAAGGAAACCTGTTGCCATGAACATCTTATTAAAGACAGCAGGAAGGGTCGAATGGTATCTCAAAGAGGCCGTGCCTTTATTTCTCCTTGGCACATTCATCCTCTTTCTGCTTCACAGGCTCAACCTTCTGACCCTCATGGAGGAGGTGACATCCCCTGTGATTGTTAATCTCATGGGGCTTCCTGAAAAGACTACTGAAGCATTCATACTCGGGTTTTTGAGGAGAGACTACGGGGCAGCAGGCCTTTTTGCCATGGCTGAAAAGGGATTACTTACGCCTGTGCAGTCCGTTGTGAGCCTTGTCACTATAACACTGTTTGTACCCTGTCTTGCAAACTTCTTTATGATCATAAAAGAGATGGGATTAAAGACAGCAATTGCCATGGTGATGATTATATTTCCCCTCGCATTCCTGACCGGTGGTGTGCTGAACTGGGTGCTGACTGCATTTAAAGTGAATCTTTAAGATTTGCCCTTCTTGCCTTTACCTGCTTTGTGCTTAGCGGCATTATCTATCAGACCTATCAGCTTATCGGCCTCTATAGTCCCCTGATGTATGGAGCCGTCAGGCAGGATCATTGTCGGTGTTCCTGATATCCCATTCGTTTCAGCGAACTTTATGTTTTCATCTATCTCTGATGTGCTGCAATCGGTTTTTGGTACAGGCTTATTTTCGAAATTATCCTCAAGGAGCTTAATCGACTTGCTGCACACAATGCTCTTTGACTTCCAGTATGCATCCTTATGCATCTTCAGTGGAAAAAGTTTCAGGTAAAAGGCGATATCCAGCCTTTTGGCCACGACCTTCTTCATCTCCTGATGAAGTTTCGCACAATAGGGTCAATCAGGGTCGGTAAAGACAATGACCTTTTTGCTGGCAGCATTGCTGCCAAGGACAAGGGCATTCTTCAGGGGTATGCTGGATGGGTTGATCCTTCTGTCCTTGTTAAGTTCTTCAAGCCTCTCCCTTGTTTTGTTAATAGCTGCATCAACCTCAACTATGGAGCCTGCAACCAGATACTTCTTTGAAAAATCTACATAAAGGAGACCGCGCTGCCCTTTGTTTTCGATGTCAACCTCCCATAGCCCTTTGATAGGGCTCATCTGAATCTTGAGTATCTTTGCTTCGGTGGCTTTTATCTTCTTAAGGATAAGCTGCACCTCTTCACTGCTGAGGCTGTGGCATTTCTGGCAGTTTTCCTCGCAGCCGCTGAAGGCATGGCTGCCGCTAACGAAGAAGGAATTGGATATCAGTGATGCAGAGGCTATAATAACTGCGATAAAGAGGCCTCTGAGCATAAAAGACGTTGTCTTACTAAGCATAATCTTCATTATAGCACAAAATCATACAGACATACAGAGCACAGACATCTGTCTTCTGAAAGTCTGTCTTCTGAAAGTCTGTCGATGGACAGCAAAAATTTCTTGACAAATGGGCAAACTTCGGCTAAAAATATCGTGTATGATTAGCCTAAGGTTTTTTACCCTTGTGTTTCTCTCAATATTTATTCCCTTCTCCGCCTTTGCCTCTGAAAATGTGGTCGGAAACATTGAGGGGAATAAGCCCTATGTGGAGCAGTCTGCATTAGCACCGCAGGGCCATGAGAGACATGAATCAGAAATATCGCAAGCTACAGCAGATAAAGTCCAGTCTGTTGTCCCCTATGCCTCAGACCCTCTGGCTGTAAGGGCTGTGGACAGGAATATCTCGCTTTTCGCAGAGAGGATAAAGGAGAAATTCTCCCTGTGGCTACGGAGATCGGGGAAATATCTCGATATGATGAAGGAGATATTGAGGACGAAGGACATCCCTGAGGATATCGCCTTTCTTCCGCTTATAGAGAGTGGTTTTAACCCCAATGCATATTCTGTGGCAAGGGCCGTTGGCCCATGGCAGTTTATCGCCTCTACGGCAAGGCGCTATGGTCTTAAGATCGACTGGTGGAGGGATGAAAGGAGGGACCCCGTAAAATCCACAGGGGCTGCAGCGGACTACCTGAAAGACCTCTATGCGATGTTCGGTTCGTGGAATCTTGCGATGGCCGCCTATAATGCCGGAGAGGGCAAGATTCTCAGGGCATTGAACAGAACAAAAAGCGATGACTACTGGGTGTTGCTAAAGACAAGGTATATAAAAAGAGAGACAAAGGAATACATCCCGAGATTTATAGCAGCAAAGCTGATTGCGACCAACCCCGAGTATTATGGTTTTGATGACCTTGATTACCATTCTCCATTTGAGTATGATGAGGTGACCCTCGACAGGCCGCTCGACCTTGATATTGCTGCGCAGTGTGCGGAGACCACACTGGACATGATCAGGGATCTGAACCCTGAGCTCAGGAGGTGGGCCACCCCGCCTAATGTCCCATCATATGTGCTGCGTATACCTGCCGGCAAAAAGGATGTCTTTATGGAAAATCTCTCGATGATACCAGAAGATAAAAGATTCTCTGTGGCTGTCCATACTATCAAAAGGGGTGAGACCATCAAGGCCATCGCAAAAAGGGCGGGGGTGCCGGTGGCCGTACTCCTTGACCTCAATGACAATCTGTCCATTCCATTGAAGGCAGGACAGAAGATATACATCCCGCCGAAGGGTAAACTATTCACTGATATGGACGACAGGGCTGTGGCAAAGAGGGCCACGTTTAAGAAGATCAAGAGGGATAAGACGAACCGGATCAACAAGGCTGCAGTAAAAAGGGCGTCGTTTAAGAAAGAGAGGAAAGTTGTCGTTTCTTCCTTGAATGAGAAACGGACATATGTCAATGATTAGTCAGGTTTAGTTCTGGGAGGCCCCCTTCCCTCCGAGACCTGCTTGAGCCTCTGCTAAAAAAGGTGATCCTGGGAAGTTCTTTACAAGCTCTTCGTATCTCTTCAATGCCTCATCAGTCTTACCCATCGAATTAAGGATTCTCGCCGATTCCATGAGGGCAAGGTCTTTGAATGAACCAGTCCTGTAGTTATATATGGTATCAAGAAGTTTAAGTGCCGTCTCCTTATCCCCCTTCCTAACACTGATCATCGCCATCTTATAGTATGAAAGGGGAACGAATCTCTCGTCATCAGGGAATCTCTCATTTAATTCCTTCAGGGTCTTCAGCGAATCATCATACCTGCCCATACCATAGTAGCAGCTTGCGATATAGAAGATGGAAAAGGGCGATCTCCTTTTCTCATACGCCTCTCTGAACCTTTCAAGGGCCTTTTGATACCGATCTTCCTTCCCTGGCGGCTGATTTCTGTCAAGGCCGTAGTATATCCTGTATGCCTCATACTCTATGGCCTCAGCCTTTTTGTTGACATTCGATTTATAGATAAAAAGCCCTGCCGCAGCAATGGCTGATATGATTAGGATTGTCAGGATCGGGAGTATCAACCTCTGCCTTTCAGAGACAAATTCCCTTGTGCTCTGGAGTATGTCCTTTAAACCCTCTTCTGCCTTTACTGTTCTCTTTACCTTCTTCTTGATAGCCTTTGGCATCAGGACCTCCTCAGTGCCTTTTCGACAAGCACCTTTGAGTTTCTGAAAACTAATTCAATGTGACTTTCCTCTATACCTGCAGACAGGAGTATCCTCCTTGCGGTCTCTTTTGTTATCAGGTCTGCAGGGCTGTGGGCATCGGTATTCATCGACAGGGGAATACCGAACTTGACTGCCTCCTTTGCAATGTAGCCATTTGACAGGGAGTGTCCCTTTCTTGAGGTGATCTCAAGCGTAACCCCCCTGTCCCTTGCAAGGAGTATATCCTCGGTCGTTATCAATCCGGGGTGCGCCAGGATGTCTACACCCGCCTCGATTGCAGCCCTGTTGGTCCCCTCCAGCACAGGTTCAACGATTGTCTCACCATGAACGAGGACAATTCCCGCACCGAGGGACCGCGCCTCCCTGACAAGCTCCGGGATGAGCATCGGGGGTGTATGTGTTATCTCGGCGCCAGCGATCACATCTATGGAGACAAATCCACTCAGCTTCTTTATGGCCTCAACCATCCTCGGGATCACAAAGTCGATATTAGACGGGTCCACATGATCTGTTATAGCTATTGCACTATAGCCTGTCGCAGCTGCCCTTCTCACAAGCTCACAGGGCAGGAGCTCGCCATCGCTGAAGATGCTGTGGGTATGAAGGTCGATCATCTTAAAAAGATACAGCAAATGATGGTGAAATGTAAAGGCAGGTAAGCAACCCCGGCCGATTTGAGATTTTAGGGCCCATTCTGTATCATATAAAAGTCGAATGTGATATGGAATGACAGAACACAGAAGTCAGAAAAAACAGTTTCGACTAAAAGTCTGTCTTCTGTCCTCTGGCATCTGTTATTTTGAACCCCTGATAACTCAATGGATAAGTTAGTAATAAAGGGCGGCAGAAGACTGAAGGGAGAGGTGGAGATAAGCGGCGCCAAGAATGCAGCCCTCCCTATAATGGTTGCGTCAATACTTTCATCAGGTGAGAATAAGATATACAGGGTTCCCGACCTTGCTGATGTCATGACCATGGGGAGACTGCTCACCAACCTCGGCTCTAACTTTCGCTACGACTCCGGCTGTGCCATCATAAGCACGGAGCATTTGAACAACCACGTTGCGCCTTACGACCTTGTCAAGACCATGAGGGCATCTGTACTGGTTTTGGGTCCTCTCCTGACACGGCTGGGCAGGGCGAGGGTCTCGCTGCCGGGTGGTTGTGCAATCGGGGCAAGACCTATTAACCTGCACCTTCTCGGCCTCGAGAAGATGGGGGCCCGGATAGAGCTTGACAGGGGATATGTTGCTGCCAGCGCAAAGAGGTTAAGAGGCGCTGAGATTTATCTGGACATCCCTACAGTGACAGGGACAGAGAACCTGATGATGGCTGCTTCCCTTGCCAGAGGGACAACCGTGATCGAAAATGCAGCAAAGGAGCCCGAGGTGGTCGACCTTGCCAATGCCCTTATCTCGATGGGTGCGAGGATAAATGGTGCCGGAGAAAGTACAATAGAGATCGAAGGTGTCGATGAACTGAGGCCATTGTCCTATACCATAATACCCGACAGAGTAGAGACAGGGACCTTTATGACTATAGCTGGGATAACAGGGGGAGATATTCTTATTAAGGATTGCAGGCCCGAACACAATGAGGCGCTGATTACAAAGCTCGGTGAGGCAGGACTCAGTATCGAGAGGCACGGCACTGCACTCAGGGTAAGAGGACCGGAAAGGGTAAGGTCGAGGGATATAAAGACCATGCCATACCCGGGATTCCCTACAGATATGCAGGCCCAGTTTATGGCACTGATGAGCATTGCTGATGGGACATCAGCCATTGTAGAGACCATATTTGAAAACAGGTTCATGCATGTGGCTGAACTCAGGAGGATGGGTGCTGACATTGATGTAGAAAGAAATGTCGCAACGGTCAGGGGCGTTCCGAAACTGAAGGGTGCTGATGTGATGGCGACTGACCTCAGGGCAAGTGCGTCCCTTATTGTAGCTGCCCTCGCTGCAGAAGGCGAAACCGTCATACATAGGATTTATCACCTTGATAGGGGCTACGAAGCAATAGAGGAGAAACTCAAAGGACTTGGCGCTACAGTTGAGCGGGTAAGAGATGCCCTATGATCACCGAGAGGGTATCCTTCAGATATTTCCTCTCGACAATCATATCTATCATCCCATGCTCTAAAAGGAACTCAGCCCTCTGAAACCCCTCGGGCAACTGCTGTTTTATGGTCTGTTCAATGACGCGTGGCCCTGCAAACCCTATCAGGCTCCTCGGCTCAGCAATTATTATATCTCCAAGCATCGCAAAGCTCGCGGTAACGCCGCCAAAGGTAGGGTCTGACAGTATTGATATATAGGGTATGCAGGCATCCTTGAGCTTCCCTATAACAGCAGACACCTTTGCCATCTGCATAAGAGAGAGTATCCCTTCCTGCATCCTTGCGCCTCCTGATGACGCTACGGTTATAAAGGGTTTCTTGCCCTCCGCTGCTAACTCTGCCGCCCTCACAATCTTTTCTCCGACGGCGCAGCCCATGCTTCCACCCAGAAAGGAAAAGTCCATAATCGCTATGACTGCAGCATATCCTTTTATCAGGGCCTCACCGGTGATTACCGCCTCCTTAAGACCGCTCTTTTCCTGGTTCTCTTTAATCCTCTCCCTGTATGAGAGGGTGTCCTTAAAACCGAGGGGGTCTCCTGATGTCAGGCCAGCGCTGATCTCTACAAAACTGCCCTCGTCAACCATGAGACTCAAACGCTCTCTGGCACTTATCCTGAAGTGGTAATTACACTTAGGGCATACCTTTAGATTCTTCTCCACCTCTTTCTTGTAAACTATTTCCTTGCAGTTGTCGCACTTTACCCATAAACCCTCGGGGATCTTAACCTTCTTGCTGCTCCTGTGTTCTCTTGTCTTCTTAAACCATGCCATAATTCATAGCCAGTAGCCGGTAATCAGCAGCCAGCGGTTGACCTTTATTCTCCGTTGCCCACTTACAAACAGACATACAGAGCACAGACGGTCTGTTGTCTGAAAGTCTGTCTTCTGAAAGTCTGTATTTTCAGATCGCCTTCCTCAACTCCAGGATGAATCCTTCGAGGCTTTCTGGTGACTCATAAAGCCTCCTTACAATAGCACTCCCGACAATGACGCCATCTGCAATCGCCGAAACCACCTGCGCCTCCTCAGGCGTTGCAATACCAAAGCCGATGGCAACAGGCCTGTCTGTGACGTCCCTTATGGCCTTGATGGATTCTTTTGTGGATTCGTCGATTAAAAGTCTTGCGCCTGTTATCCCTGTTATTGAGACATAGTATATGAAACCCCTCGATGCCTTTGCCACCCTTTTTATCCTGTCGGCGTTAGATGTTGGTGCAAGAAGGAATATTGTAGAAAGACCAACATTCCTCGACAGCCTTATAATTCCCCCTGCCTCATCAGGGGGCAGGTCAGGTATTATCACACCGTCAACGCCTGAGCTTACAGCATCCATCACAAACCTATCCTCTCCGTATTTAAAGACAGGGTTGTAGTATGTCATAAGGACGATGGGTATCTGTGTGAGCCGCCTCAACTCCCTTACAAGGCCTATGACCTTCCTCAGGGTAATTCCTGCCTTTAAGGCCCTCTCTGCTGCCCTCTGTATGGTCGGCCCATCAGCCAGGGGGTCTGTAAATGGAACGCCAAGCTCAACAATGTCAGCACCGCATCTTTCAAGCATAAGCACAACATCTGGCGCCTTTTTGAGGGAAGGGTCACCAGCCATTATATAAGGAATAAACGCCTTCTTGTTTTGAGCCTTTAAACTTTTGAATGTAGCTTCAATCCTGTTCACAGTTCTATCCCCTTAATCCTTGCCACCTCTTGCACATCCTTATCACCCCGGCCTGAGAGATTGACTATGATGATGCTCTGTCTTGATAGCTTCGGTGCAAGTTTCACAGCCTCTGCAATTGCATGGGCTGACTCCAGCGCAGGGATTATGCCCTCAGTCCTTGAGAGGACTTCAAAGGCTGACAGTGCCTCATCATCTGTCGCATAGGTGTACTGCACCCTTCCTGCATCTCTCAGAAACGGGTGCTCGGGTCCGATGGCAGCATAGTCCAGTCCTGCCGAGATAGAGTGTGTGCCTAAGACATTGCCATCTTCGTCCTGAAGCAGATAGGTCTTGCATCCCTGCAAGATGCCCAGTGAGCCGCCTGCAAACCTCGCCGCATGTTCTCCAGATTCGATACCTCTGCCACCTGCCTCCACACCTATCATCTTTACATCATCGTTCAGAAATTCGTGAAACAGCCCCATGGCATTACTCCCACCGCCAACGCATGCGATCAGATAGTCAGGTATCCTCCCCTCTGCCTGGAGTATCTGCCTTTTAGCCTCCCTGCCGATAACAGACTGAAAATCCCTGACCATTGAAGGGAATGGGTGTGGGCCGAATACCGTGCCCATTACATAATGAGTCGTTCTCACATTGGTCGTCCAGTCCCTCAACGCCTCATTTATTGCGTCCTTTAATGTCTTTGAACCTATCGCTACCTCGTTTACCTTTGCGCCGAGAAGCCTCATCCTGAAGACATTCAGTGCCTGCCTCTGCATGTCTATAGAGCCCATGTATATCTCGCACTGAAGCCCCACAAGTGCAGCGCCTGTGGCGGTTGCAACTCCATGCTGGCCTGCGCCCGTCTCTGCGATGAGCCTTCCCTTGCCGATCCTCTTTGCAAGCAATGCCTGTCCTACGGCGTTGTTGATCTTGTGTGCGCCTGTGTGTGCGAGGTCTTCGCGCTTGAGATAAATCTTTGCCCCGCCGAGATGTTCGGTGAGCCTCTCTGCAAAATAAAGCGGCGTAGGCCTTCCGATGTATGTCCTCTGGAGAAAGGCAAGCTCTCTCTGGAATTCTCTATCTCTTCTAAATTCGAGATAGGCAGCCTCAAGCTCGATGAGGGCAGGCATTAAGGTCTCGGGGACAAACCTCCCTCCGTACTGGCCGAAATAGCCCCTTTTCATCCCTTTATCCTTTTATGATGCTCGCCTGTAAGTCTGCCGCTTGACCCTGAAAAGGGACTTACCTGAGTCCCTTCAGGTATGAACTCACCGCATTTGCAATTCCATCCACCAGTAATCCGTTCTTTGCTGCAAAGCTCCCTCCCGCATACAGGACAGAGAGGTGGTATATCGTTAGCGGTGCAGGCAGTCTGTTTATCCATGGCAATTATTATAACATGTAAGCATCAGGATTGCTCATCGCGGTTTGACACCATTTCTGTTTATCTTTTATACTCTTGGTGTGTTAAAGATCGCTGTTATTGATGGTCAGGGCGGGGGTATAGGAAGTCTCATCGTCAAAAGGCTCAGGGAGGAATTCGGGGACACCATCGAGGTTATAGGCCTTGGAACCAATGCAACAGCAACGGCCTCGATGATGAAGGCCAGGGCGGATAAGGGTGCGACTGGAGAAAACGCCATAATCTGGAATTCAGGAAAGGTCGATATGATAATAGGCACCCTGAGCATCATCCTGCCCAATGCCATGCTCGGTGAGCTCACGCTCAGGATGGCAGAAGCGGTCTCATCCTCAAGGGCAAAGAAGGTGCTTTTGCCTTTAAATCAGGAATTTGTTGAGGTTGTAGGGGTGTCAAAGGAGCCTCTGCCACACCTGATTGAGAAGGTCATAGAAAGGATAAAGGAGGAACAAGATGTGCGAGGCTAACGCTTATATCCTCAAAGACGGCAATGAGGAGCTCTACCTCGAAAATGTCGATATCATGAGGCCGGAGGAAGGCAGGATATATCTGAGGAACCTCTTTGGCGAACAGAAGATCTTTGAGGGGACGATAAAAGAGATATCTCTTCTGAAACACAAGATAGTGCTGGAAAAGAAATAAGGGTTTTTTACCTTACCTCCTTAAAATCCCTCATCAGGGTCGGGCCTTTTGCCTGACATGACCTTTTCGCCATTCCCATATTTCCTTAATCATCGGAGGAGATTCTTCGGCTGCCCATGGTAGCCCCCCCTGTTTATTATTAACGATTCTAATACAGACAGGAAACTAAAGGCAACGATAATTAAAGAATTTTTTTAGAAGTTCCGATTAGATAATAAATGACGGACAAAAGACTCTTTTTGCTCGTAAAACAACTTAATCATGATGATGCATCAATAAGAAGGCTTGCAGCAGAGGAACTTGCCCTTGCTGATGAGAGGGCGATCTATCCCTTAATAAAGGCCCTCAAGGATGATAGCCCTGGTGTACAGGATGCGTCCATCCAATCCCTGATATCCATTGGCGGCGAGGTAACGGCCTATATGGTTACACCTCTTTTGAGAAACGAGATCCCCTTTATCAGAAATGCTGCAATTGTTATATTGAGGTCCCTTGGTCAGGTATCAATACCCTATCTATACGGCCTTCTCAATGATAAGGATGAAGATATAAGAAAATTTGCCCTCGATCTTTTAGGTGAGATCAGGGAAGGTGTCGATCCCAAAAGGATAATTCCTCTTCTCAAGGATCAAAACCCGAATGTGAGGGCATCGGCTGCAAAGGCCCTGGGAATGATTGGTCAAAGGAAGTGTATACCATATCTGATTGAAGCGCTTGATGATGAGGAATGGGTTGCCTTTTCCGTCATTGAGGCCCTTGGTAAGATCGGTAATGAGATGGCCCTCAACGCATTATCAAGGATCCTTTCCTCCGGGTCAGAACCCCTAAGACTCGTTGCCATTGATGCCATTAGCATGATTGACACCAATACAGCTAAAGATACCCTTAAAGAATATTTTAAGAGGACAAAGGGGATTGAAAGGGAGGTGGCTATTAAGAGTCTCCTCAAGCTTGATACCATTCCTGAAGGCAATGATATAGCAGAACTGGTTCTGAGATTATTTGAAGAGAGTGAATGGGATGACAGGCTCCTATATCTAAAGGGTCTGACAATGTTGAGATACCATGAGGCGATCCCATTAATCATCGATATTACTGGTTCTGTTGATCCCTCAATGCCCTATTCAGAGGAGGTAATTGAGGAGGTTAAGAGTCGCTTGAGGGAATTTGGCTGTTCAAACTCAATAATAAATGTAATAAAAGACCCTCAATTTAGATTCAGGGGAAAGGTGATTGCTATTGATGTTGCAGGCGATCTTAAATGTAGCAGGGCAGTTCCCTTTCTAATCGAACTTTTGAAGACCGATATCAGGGATGTAAGGAGGGCGAGTATAAAGGCAATTGGAAATATCGAAGGCGAAGACGTGAAGGATACCCTTATCGAGGCAGTAGATGATTATGATGGCCATGTTAGAAAGGCGGCTGTCATAGCCATTGGAAGGATCGGCGCTGAGGAGGCCTTTGAACCGATCTTTAAACTTCTTCGTAAGGAAACATATGAAGATGTTTTTGAAGAGGCTGTTAAAGCCCTTTTAAAGATCAATAAAGAGGAATTCCTTGCAAGGAGACTCAATGTCGAGCTTTCTGAAAAGGTAAATCATTTTGTCGGTGGCAGGATATGAGTGC
>JBBISG010000021.1:0-39305 GCA_037441365.1 Nitrospirota bacterium | reverse complement strand
TTTATATAATAGGGGTTCCCCTTGGGGCATACCTGAGTGCAAAGGGACTTGGAGAGTTCAAATTAAAGGCACCAGGGGCTAATGAGCTTATGACAGTTTTTGGCGGTGGTCTCCTCATGGGTTTTGGAGCTGCTACGGCAGGTGGTTGAACGGTTGGGCATGCGCTGACAGGTGTGTCAGCACTGTCTATAGCGAGCATAACAGCAACAATATTCATAATACTCGGTAACTGGACGATGGTCTATTTTAAGTTCATAAAGCCCATGAAAGAATAAGAATAGTTTTCTCAAAAGGGGAGGTAGTGCTTAAATGGGGATACTTAAAGCCAGGTAAACACTTTAAATTGTAACTGATTATCTGGCATAATAATTGTATCCCCACAGGTTAATAATTTATCCGAAAGGAGGTGAAACTATGTTGACAAAGAGGCTCTTAGTTTTGCTCGTGGCTGTGATATTCACACTCGGTGTAGTCAGTCTTGCCTTCTCTGCCGAAACCATAACAGGCAAGCTCCTGAAGATCGATGACAAAAAGCTGACCATCAAGACAAAGGACAAAGAGGTTACAGTGGAGGTAAAGGAGATAAAGGGTCAGCTCAAAGTTGGAGATAATGTCATAGTCAAAGACGGTATTGCGAAGAAGAAAAAGGCGATAGAAGGGTGTTAACAAAGAAAGTGGGGGATAAATCTCCCCCACTTCTACCTCGATAACATACCCTTATGATAGCAGCATTCTTCCATTTATTAAAGGTCCAAAAACAGAGATAGAAAGTCAAGACCCTCAACGTTTAGTGCCTGCTTCACTTTTCTATCCTTTAATTTTTCGGTAAAGGGCGTTAACTTGAGAATTTTATGCGACTGAAGTAATATAAGAATAAAGATTGCTAAATCATTAGGAGGTCTTTGAGATCCATGAAGATTAAAAACTTATCGCTCAAAACAGGGTTGCGTACTACTGTAATAGCTGCAGTGCTGGCGTTAATGCTCATTTACAGTAGTGCTGTCTACGGAGATTCTTTCTGGAACACCCTCCCCCCATCAGAGATTAAAAAACCTGTTCCCCTGACAAGCGATACCGTTGCAAGACTTGTCGAGAGACTTAAGCCAGCGGTGGTGAATATCAGTGTGACCCAGGTTGTAAAGACAGGGGGTATTCCAGAGGAACTTTATCCCTTTGGCCAGGATAACCAGTTCAGGGATTTCTGGAAGAGGTTCTTCGGCGATCAGGAACCAAGGGAATTCAAGAGGAAGGGTCTTGGATCTGGCTTTATCATAAACAAGGAAGGTTATATCGTGACGAATAACCATGTCATACAGAAGGCAAAAGATATAACCGTGATCCTCTATAATAAAAAACAGTATCCAGCAAAGGTCATCGGGACCGACCCAAAAACAGACATAGCACTCATCAAGATCGATACTGCAGAGGGCCTTCAGGTCGCTCCACTCGGAGATTCCGATAAATTAAGAGAGGGGGAGTCTGTCATAGCGATCGGGAATCCCTTCGGACTTTCAGAGACCGTAACAGCCGGAATAGTCAGTGCAAAGGGCCGGGTGATCGGGGCCGGTCCGTATGACGATTTTATTCAGACAGATGCGTCCATCAACCCTGGCAATAGCGGCGGACCGTTGATAAACTATCACGGGGAGGTGGTTGGTATAAATACGGCTATAGTAGCCGCAGGACAGGGCATTGGTTTCGCAGTGCCTATAAATATGGCCAAGGATGTTCTCATCCAGCTTAAAGAAAAGGGCAGGGTGACGAGGGGGTGGTTGGGTGTCTCTATCCAGGAAGTTACCGAGGAACTGGCAAAGTCCTTTGGCCTGAAGGATACAAGGGGTGCCCTTGTCTCTGATGTCATACCAGGCGGGCCTGCTGAGAAGGCAGGGTTGAGGAGAGGAGATATCATCCTTGAATTTGACGGCAGGATTATAAAGGACTATCACGAGCTCCCCCGTGCAGTTGCATCAAAAACACCAGGACAGAAGGTGACCTTTAAGGTCATCAGGAATGGGAAAGAAGAGAGGGTCTCTGCCATAATCGGTGAATTGAAAGAAGAAGTGGCACAGCCTGCTCCTGAGGTACAGAAACAGTTGGGCATGTCTTTACAGGCAGTTACCCCTGAGATAGCAAGGGAGCTGGGGATGAAAAGGGTTGAAGGGCTTGTGGTAACGAATGTAGAACCTGACAGCCTTGCCAGTGAGGCAGGCATCCAGAGGGGAGATGTCATCTTAGAAGTAAACCGAAGGACCATAAAGACCATGGATGAATTTTCCAGTGCGCTTAATAAGGCAGGAAAGTCGCTCCTCTTTTTGATATACAGAGAGGGGGCAACATTCTACGTCTCTATAAAGATACCACCAAAATAAGAGGCGGAAAAGGACAGTATACGGTATATCGCGTCTTTCCTTTCCTGCGTGGCACTATGACGAAAGTCATATCCTTGATAGATTACGTATAATATCATTGATTATGAAGCCGTCAGTGCCAGAGATAGGGAAGGTTATCAGCCTGGATGGTGATAACGCAACTATCATCCTTCAGGGCGGGGAGACCTGCAGGGGTTGTGGGGCAGGGAGGCTTGGACTCTGTAAACCTTCAGGCGGCATCTCTATGCTAACAGCAAAAAACACTATCGGTGCTGGTATCGGAGACGAGGTAAGAGTCGGGCTGGATGAGGCCGTGCATAAACAGGGCTATTTCCTTGCCTTTATTATCCCGCTGTCTTCCCTCATCTTCGGCGCACTTATCGGATACATCACAGGTAGATACCTTTACATACCATCACTGGAGGTGGTCACAGGTTTTGCTGCATTCATACTAACATCGCTGTATTCCTTTAAGAGATTGAGAAAGCTCGATAATTCTTCCACAATGGAGATAAAGGAGATCGTCTCAAGAAATAGACTCGCTGCGCCTGTTGAGAGATGGTGGCAGACATCTTAACGGTTCTCCTTTGTTTATCCTCTACCTTGTCCATCGCTGCCATGCAACAGCCGGATGTAAACGCCAGGACCCTCTTTGAACAGAAGTGCAGTATATGCCACAGCATAGAAAGGCCAAAGTCACAGAGGAAGACACCTGAACAATGGAAGAACACAGTCCTGAGGATGCGTGAGAATGGGTGCCCTATAACAGATGATGAGGCAAGGAAGATCATAGATTACCTGTCCAATAACTACGCCAGATAAGCATCAATGAATACCGACCGATTTAAGCCTTGACCTGACCTCGGATTTGGCTTGACATTATTTTAAGATGTGGTACACTTAATGTAGGGCTGATATTAAATCAGTTTAGCCATCTAAGACAATTTTTAAGGAGGCAGATATGTTATCACAGATACCCCTGGCCCTTAAACTCATTATAGTCTGCCTGCTCTGTATTGGTGTAATCAGCAGGATCGTGCTTCTTGTTCAAGGACTGTTAAAGTGACCTTTAAAGGAGGGATAGAGTGAAGAAAAACATCTGTATGCAGAAATGTTCATCAGCCTGAGAACTATATCAATGAGCAGTTTATGGACCCACTCATTGCATGGAAATTAGCCGGCCTTTCAATGCCAGACAAGAAGATCGTAAATATTATAAAATATGGCCAGACGACATAGTCTGATAGCTCTGAACAGGTTCTTTGAACCTGATATTTTTGCATAAGGAGGTTCTGTGATATGAAAGGAAATCCTAAGTTGATTGAGACATTGAATTCTCTGCTTGCTGATGAATTGACCGCAATTAATCAGTACATGGTCCATTCGGAGATGTGTGCAAACTGGGGTTATGAAAAACTCCACAAGTTGATCGAGAAAAGGGCAATAACAGAGATGAGGCATGCAGAGAAGCTCATAGCAAGGATACTCTTTCTTGAGGGTACCCCCATAGTCTCAAATCTCAAGACAATGCACATAGGAAGCGACATCCCGAAACAGCTTGAAAATGACCATGCTGCCGAAGATGGGGCCATTAAGGCATACAATGAGGGGATAAAGCTTGCAGGAGATGTGAATGATTTTGCGACAAGGGAGATACTCGAACATATCCTTAATGACGAAGACCAGCATATTGATGAGATAGAGGAACTTCAGGATCAGATCTCACAGATGACACTGCCCATCTTTCTTGCCACTCAAGTTGAAGTGAAATAGGGATTAAGATAAGCGATGGGATAAACAGGTGCAGCACCATTACGGTCTGCACCTGAGAGATGGAGGGGAAATGAAGAAATTATATCTATTATGGATATATCTTTTTGGTGGTTGCTCAAGCATCCTCTACAGAGATTTCAGGTTCAGTGAAGTTTAGTTCTGCTTTCTCAATCTTCATTATCCTGACATCATCAGGTAGCATCGCATTGAGTGCCCTCTTAATCACATTTAGTGAATGAACCGAGGTTGTCTCAAAGGTTGCAATCTGTTCAATTGCATGAACTCCAGTATCTGTTCTCCCTGCGCCTATTACCTTGACCCTCTGTCCAGTAAGTCTGTAGATGCAGTCCTGCAATAGGCCCTGGATAGTGAGTCCACGGGGCTGAATTTGCCAGCCCTCGTATCGAGTCCCCTCATAGTGGATATGTATTAATATATTCCTGTTTCCCATTTCAAATTTATGTTATTATAGTTTAGGAAATTATAGAGGCTTCTACACAGACGGTGTGGATGACGGCTATAGCAATACGTAAAAGGGTTCCGGAATTAAAATGACCCTGTACACTATTGGACATTCAAATATCTCTATCGATGTCTTTGTAAAACTGCTTCACGATGCAGGGATTGAAGTCCTTGTTGATGTGAGGTCGTCTCCTTATAGCAAGTATGCCACTCAGTTTAATAAAGAAGAATTAAAGAATGTTTTAAACAGAGAAGGCATAAGGTATTTGTATATGGGAGACAGCCTCGGAGGAAGACCATCTGACAAGAGTTGTTACGCAGGCGATAATCCCGATTATGATGCGATAAGGCAAAAGGATTTCTATAAAACAGGCCTGGATAGACTTATTAAAGGCATTGCGATGTATCGTATTGCTATTATGTGTTCGGAAGAAGATGCGATGAAGTGCCACAGGCGAAATCTTATCGGTGTGGATATACATGAAAAAGGAATACAGGTGATTCATATTCGGGGGACAGGAGCTATGGAAGAAGATAACTTCTCCGATAGAAAGATGGCAGAGGCGCAGACGGCATTGTTTTAGCGGTATGACAATATATACGATAGGGTATACAAAAAAGACAGCAGAGGAATTTTTTAATATTCTGAAACAGCATAATATTAAACAAATTGTTGATGTTCGCGAGAATAGTACATCTCAACTTGCAGGTTTTACAAAAATGAACGATTTGAGGTTTTTTGCAAAGGAAATTCTTAATGCTTCTTATATTCATTTGCCGGAACTCGCGCCTGACAAGAATATTCGGGAGAATTATAAAAAAAATAAAGACTGGCACAAATATGAAGAAAGTTTTTTGGAACTTATGCAAAAAAGGGGTATCATAGAAAAATTAAAAAATGCCAATATTTTTATTGACCCTTGTGTCCTTTTATGCTCTGAACCTTTATCAGATAATTGCCACAGGAGACTACTTGCAGAGCTTTTTAAAAAGGAGATATTTCCAGATGCTGTAATAATTCATTTATAGAGGTGTGGTTATCATGAAAATGGAAATATTGATAACGGACTTAACCTATATGAAAAACGGTATCTGTATAGCTGGCATAGATATTAATACTGGAAAGAATGTAAGACCAATCTTAAATTTCAAGCATATCCAGCAGGAATACGCCGAAGAGAAAAATATTGCTCCCTGCGCTATTGTTGAATTTAATGTTTCTCAAAAAGAAGATATCCAAAAACCTCATATTGAAGATGTTGTTTTTGTTCCCGATGATACAAGGTTTATCAGGTTTGTGACCCAAAATGAATGGAAAAATTACATGGACAAATACAGCAGCGATTCACTGCAATCGGCATTTAACAACTGTATTACCGAAAATAAAGGAATAACTCCCTTAAGCGATTGTGGTTCACTTGCTATTGTTAAAGCCCAAAATATCAAAGTTAATTTCTTTGACAGCGATACTGACGCTGTATTGCCATTTAAATGCCGTGTTAGTTTCCATTGCAATAGCGGTCAATATCACTTGCCTGTTACTGATTTGCAGTTCATTGATTATTGCATTGAACGGTTTGACAGAGGAGACTCAAGGCAGACAGTTAAAGCTGAGATAGAAAAGGTTATAAATGAGAGCAGTTATATTTTTCTCAGAATTGGATTGACAAGGCCTTTTAAAAAGGCTGTTGATGCAGATGAGCTTTGTTATTTACAGATTAATGGCATATATACTGAAGTTCTTGATGGAATGATCCGAATGTTTGAAAGAGACTCTTTAGACTATAGCCAGGGTGGCAGCAAACCACAAAGCACAGAGAAAACAACTTGCCTGCAATTTAAAATTTTTAATATACCACTTGAGAATGCAGAAAATTCACTTGTAGAGTTGAACAGTTTTTTGAAAGATGTGGATGTTAAGAGGGTTTTTGCCAATACAATAAATAATAACTTCTGGAGTATTCTTATCGGCTACACTGCCATTGTGTCCGGGCAGAGAAATGAAAAAGACGAAAAACTGCTCTGTGACTCATTATCAGAACTCACTGACTCTGAAAAAGCGATGTATGAACATTTAAGACAGTGGCGCAATGATAAAGCTAAGTCTCTGAACTTGCCTGAATATATGATTTTTTCGAATAAAAGCCTGATGTCTATAGCAAAATTTCGTCCTAAAACAACAGGGGAGCTTTTAAGAATATACGGAATAGGAGAAAAGAAAGCTATAGATTTTGAAGAAGATATAATAACTCTGCTTTGTAATAAAACTATTGAAGATAAATGAATAATGCATTGCTTGTTTTATCGTATGAAACACTGTAAAAAGGCTGATACTAATGAAGAAAAGGGCTCTTTAATGAATGATTTGAAAACATACACTGTTTCTAATGAGGATAGGGAGGCTTTAATCTCTTTAATCAAGCATGAGCTTTTAGCGCATGATGAGATTTTATTTGCCTATATTTACGGCTCGTTTGTTGACCCTGATGTGCCGTTTTTCAGGGATATAGATATTGGGATTTATGTGAATAACTATAAAAATGAGGATTGGGAGAGATCTGAGCTTATTTTACCGCTCGAACTGGAAAAATCTCTTAATTACAAATATCCAATAGATGTGAAGGTGTTAAATAATGCAGAGATTATATTTTCTAACAGGGTGATTTGTGGGAGACTACTCTTTGCAAGAGATGAAGATATCTGGACTGATTATGTGGTTTATATTAGCAAGCGCTATGCTGATTTCTATCCATTCTGGCCGCGCTACATGAAGGAGGCTGTTTTAAGTGAAGATTAACAACGAAAAGATTTATCAGAAGTTCGAAGATATAAAAGAGTCTTTACAGCAGTTGGATAAAGTGAGGGGCATTACACTTGAAGACTTTCTTCAGAACAGCCTTCTCGTCTCTCCTGACGGGGAGGTGATTGCTGAGGGCATTAGCATCTGCATTAAAGCACCATCCTTCTTCATATGCCATGTTGTGGTATAATTCCTTGACGGGGTATAAATGAAAAAGTTTTTTATCCAGACCCGGGGCTGCCAGATGAATATCCATGATTCAGAAAAGATGTCAGGCCTCCTGAACCGGATAGGTTATTCTCTTACAGACGACATGGGAGAGGCTGATCTCATAATTTTCAATACCTGCAGTATCAGACAGAAGGCCGAACAGAAGTTCTTCAGCGAGCTGGGGAGGGTAAGGCACCTCAAGAGAAAGAGACCGGACATGAAGATCGCTGTTGCAGGCTGCATCGCACAGCAGCAGGGCGAAAAAATATTTCACAGGGCACCCCATGTAGATTATGTGTTTGGCCCCCAGAATATCCACCTTCTCACTAACCTTATCCGAAGCGATTCACGGACTGTCTCGAATGAAGACAACCCTGAGATTGCAGAGATAGACCTGCCTGTATCGAGAAGATCTGAGGGCAGGGCGTGGGTATCGATCATGTACGGATGTAACAATTTCTGCAGTTACTGCATAGTCCCTTTCACAAGGGGTATGGAAAGGAGCAGGCCTTCAGAGAACATACTGAGGGAGATAAGAGGGCTTGCGGAGGAAGGCTTTAAAGAGGTGACGCTCCTCGGGCAGAATGTCAATTCCTACAGGAGCGATATTGATTTTCCATGCCTGTTAAAAAAGATCAATACCATTCAAGGTATCGAGAGGATCAGGTTTGTTACATCCCATCCAAGAGACCTATCAGAGGGACTTATCAGAGCAATGGCAGAGCTTAACAGGGTATGTGAGCATCTCCACCTCCCACTACAGTCGGGCTCAAGCAGGATACTCAGGCTTATGAACAGAGGGTATTCCTATGAGGAATATCTGAAAAAGGTAGATGCCCTCAGGAAGATGATTCCTGATATCGCAATAACCACGGATATCATAACAGGATTTCCTGGTGAGACAGAGGATGACCATGCACAAACAATTAGGGCATTGCAGGAAATAGAATTTGACGGCATCTTTGCCTTTAGGTTTTCATCCAGACCAGGAACTGCCGCAGCCCTAATGGATAACCAGGTTGAAGAAGAGGTAAAGTCAACAAGACTTTCAGAAATACTCAAGCTTCAGGATGATATTACCCTGAAATTAAATAAAAGACTTGAGGATTCAATTCAGGAGGTCCTGGTCGAGGGGGTGAACGAAAACGATGACTCAATGCTCACTGGCAGGACAAGGTCTAACAAGATAGTGAACTTTAAAGGTCCAGATTCTTGCATCGGTGGCATAATTAAGGTCAAGATAATCAAAGCCAAAAGACACTCTCTTACAGGAATAGCTTTATGAAGGTCTCTGTATTGACCCTTGGATGTAAGGCTAACCAGGCAGAGAGCTTAACAATAGAGACTGGACTACGAACACATGGCTTCAGGGTCGTAGAGCTCTCTGAAAAACCAGAACTCTGTATAATCAATACCTGTTCTGTAACCTCAAGGAGTGACTATCAATCGAGGCAATTAATAAGAAAGGCGCGCAGGGCAGGTGCAAAGGTCATTGTTACAGGGTGTTACTCAGAACTCAACAGGGATTATGTGCAGGGCATGGATGGTGTTGCGAAGGTACTTAATAACACCAATAAATTTAGTATTATCAATGAATTAACAGGAAAAACTGAGGACAATCCTTTAAGTTTTGAGCACCTTAATAAGGCGCGTCTCTTTCTTAAGGTGCAGGATGGATGTAATTATTCCTGCAGTTACTGTATAATTCCAAGGGCAAGGGGAAGGTCTCGGAGTGTAGCAGCCGGAGCTATAATAGACCAGATAAATGCGGCCTCAGGTATTTACAATGAGGTCGTTCTTACTGGAATACATTTAGGTTTGTATGGTTATGATCTGAGACCTCGGGCAAGGCTTTCTAATCTATTAAAGACGATACTGTCAAAAACTGCCATAAAGAGGATTCGTCTGAGCTCACTTGGGATTACGGAGATCTCTGATGACCTTCTGGACATTATAATGGATGACAGGGTATGCAAGCACCTCCATATACCACTCCAGAGTGGTGATGACAGGATACTCAGGTTTATGAACAGGGCATACAGCTCTGGTGTATTCCTGAAGGGTATTGAAAGGATATACAGCAGAATTCCTGATATATCAATCGGGACCGACGTCATTGTGGGTTTCCCCGGGGAGGGGGAGGTGGAGTTCAACAATACGAAAAGACTTTTAGAGATGACCCCATTTTCTTACCTTCATATCTTTCCCTTTTCTCCGCGGCCGGGGACCGTGGCCTCAAAAATGAGGATGGGTGGTAATCCGCGAACAAGAAATCAGCGGTGTGCTGTTCTAAGAGAGCTTGGAATGCTAAAGAAAGAGGATTTTATGCGAAGGCAGATCGGTAAAACCCTTGATCTCCTTATAGAGAGGAGGATAGATAACGGTTGCTGTCTTGGCACTACTGGGAATTACCTGAAGGTTAAGGCAATGATTCCTCATGCCGCAGTGAGAGACATTGTTCATGTAAGGATTAATGACTATCAGTCAGGACTGCTCATTGGAAATCCGATACAGCCGACATAACTTGCTGTATTTATTGGAATATTGTCCTGCCTAAATCCTGCCCACCGACGCAGAAACCCTTGACAAGCATAAGGTCTTGCACACTTTAAACTGGATTAATAACAATTTATCAACAACAGATGTGTATTTAAAACGTCTGATAAGATATATTATGTAAAATATACTCTTGAATCAAGGATGGCTTTTAAGCAGTCCTTTTTTAAGGCCCTGTAAGAGCGCCCTTGCGTCCTCCGCATCCTTTATCCTGCCAAGAAACTGTCCCCTCCTCATCTCATTTATCATTATGCCGAGTTCAGGGCCGGTACGAATGCCTGTTATATCAATGATATCTTCAGCCCTTAGCAGGGGCCTGATCATCAGAAACCTCTCTGCCTCTCGTACAAACCCCTCTCTCCGGGATAATAAGGCAATATCCATTACCCCACTGCCTGCCGCTGTTAACAGGTCAAAGGCCTCTCCTTTAGTTATGTTCGGCCTGTTTGCAATTATGTCGAGGAGCCCGGAGATCGTCTTGATCCTCTTGCTGATACGCCTGCTAAATCTGAGTGCGTTTCTCTCCAGATCTGACCGGTAAAGAAGCTGCTCCACCCTGAGAAGGCCGAGATAAGTCAAGCCCTGGGAAAATGTCTCATTGAAATAAATCTTTTGAGAATCATGGATTTTATTAAGAAATGAGTTAAGTCTCGAAAGCGCTTTAAGATTCTCGGCTAAACTGTCTTTATCTGTCGATAAAATCTCTGTTAACAGGCCGTCTGTAAAGGCAACTCTAAGTGCCCTGAAGTAGTTTTCTGAGTTTAATAATCTGAATAATTCTGAAGTAATCCTTTCAGGTGCAGATAATCTTATACTTTCCTTTAATTTTTTGACAAAATACCTTGTTTTTAAATCAATTCTCCATCCCATCTCGGCCACAAAACGGTATGCCCTGAGAAGCCTCAGCGGGTCATCGATCAGGTTCCTTTCAGAAATCGCCCTGATTACGGACTTATTTATGTCACCTATGCCGTTTAAGGGATCGATAACACCCCTCTCTGGTGACCATGCAATGGCATTCATTGTAAAGTCCCTTCTATAGAGGTCATCTTCAAGTCTCCCTTTAAGTTCTGAGAAATCGATAGTAGAATCATCCACAACAACCCTCGTTAATTCGCCCCTTTTGAATTTTATGACGCTACCGCCTGTCTCAGGGACAATTGCAGATACAATACCATTTAAATCGCCCTTCACGATGAAATCGATATCCTTAGACCTGAGTCCCCTGAGGATGTCCCTTAGATAGCCACCGACAAGATATACCTCAGCACCGTTAATGGATAGGAGCCTTGAGATGAGCGGATCACTCAGTATCTCATCTTTTAAATCTTTCACCACATTATGTTACCAGTTTAGTTTGAGATTAAACAACAAATGTATCTTATATTATAAGTGTTTATAAATAAAATTAATAATCACTTTTATTGACTGCATTGGTTAGTTATGTTATCTTAATCAACTGCTTGAAGGAAGTCTTTATGGAAGACAAACTCAACAGGATACTTGAGGAATATAAAAGAAATGAAGGGAATCTGATCTCCCTTTTACAGGGTATACAGGCGGAATTCGGATATATCCCTGAAGAGGTTGTGCATTGGTTTTCAAAAAAATTGTATATCCCGCCAAGCAGATTCTTTGGGATAGCCACATTCTATTCGCAATTCCATCTTAAACCGAGGGGTAAAGATATAATCTCGGTCTGCTGTGGGACAGCCTGCCATGTCAAGGGCAGCAGCAAGATCGCCGAAAGGATTAAAAGGGACCTCGGTCTTTCCTCAGAGGGGGAGACTACAGAAGACGGAAGGTTTACCCTTGAGGTGGTAAGATGCGTCGGCGCTTGCAGTATCGCCCCTGTGGTTTTGGTAAATAACAGGGTCTATGGTGAGATGTCATCTGACAGTGTCTCAAAGACCATAAAGAAACTCAAAGAGGGTTCTGTTGCAGGACAGTAAATTAAGGAAGGTGGTTGTGAGGGTCTGCATCGGCACCGGGGGTCTGGCTGCTGGCGGCAAGGAGGTTGTAGATGCCTTTAAAAAAAGTATTGCCGACAGGTGTGTTGATATCGAGGTTGATTTTACCTGCTCTTACCAGAAGGTAGGATGCAGGGGGTTCTGTGCCAGGGATGTCCTTGTTGACGTGGTTGACGGCGACAGGAGTGTTACATATCAGTGCATAAAACCCGAAATGGTTAACAGAATTGTGGACGAACATCTAATAAAAGGCATCCCTGTTAAAGAGTGGCTCATAGATGATGCATATTATAGATTTCATGCAAAGCAGAAGAAGATCCTCCTTGCAGACTGCGGGACAATAGACCCTGAGGACATAGAGGCATACATTAACGTTGGAGGGTATAGCGGCATAAAGAAAGTCCTTGCAGGGATGGCACCTGAGGATGTGATCTTAGAGATAAAGGCATCAGGTCTTCGCGGCAGAGGGGGGGCTGGCTTTCCAACAGGACTGAAGTGGGAGATGTGCAGGAAGGCAAAGGGTAACACAAAGTTTATAATCTGCAATGCCGATGAGGGCGACCCTGGGGCCTTTATGGACAGATCGATAATCGAAGGCAATCCACATTCGGTTATAGAGGGGATGATGATTGCAGGCTATGCGGTTGGTTCCAGCCATGGCTATGTCTATATCAGGGCTGAGTATCCCTTTGCGGTGGAGAGACTGAACCTTGCAATATCACAGGCTCGCGAAAAGGGATTCCTTGGCAAGAATATATTCGGTTCTGATTTTGATTTTGATATAAAGATAAAACTCGGAGCCGGTGCCTTTGTGTGCGGCGAGGAAACAGCATTAATCGCATCCATCGAGGGTCAGAGGGGTATGCCGAGGGCAAAACCGCCCTTCCCTGTCCATCATGGGCTGTGGGGAAAGCCGACCGTTATCAATAATGTAGAGACCCTCTCAAACATACCATACATAATAAGAAACGGCGCAGGGTGGTATGCGTCTATCGGCACAGAGAAGAGTAAAGGGACGAAGGTCTTTGCTCTGACAGGCAAGATTAAGAATACAGGCCTGATAGAAGTTCCAATGGGAATAACACTCAGGGAAATCATATACGATATTGGCGGGGGTATTATTGGCGACAAAAAATTCAAGGCGGTTCAGACAGGAGGGCCATCAGGTGGCTGTATCCCTGCAGAGCTGCTTGATATACCGGTCGATTTTGAATCCCTTGCTCAAGTTGGCTCTATCATTGGTTCTGGCGGGATGGTTGTTCTTGATGAGACAGACTGCATGGTCAATATCGCAAAGTTCTTTTTAGAATTCACACAGGCAGAGTCATGCGGAAAATGTGTGCCGTGCAGGATAGGCACAAAGAGACTCCTCGAAATCCTCGACAGGATCACAAAGGGTTCAGGACAGGAGGGCGACATCGACCTCCTCGAAGACCTGAGCCGGGATGTGAAGGTAACATCCCTCTGCGGTCTGGGCCAGACAGCGCCAAATCCCGTCCTGAGCACTATAAGATACTTTAGAGACGAGTATGAGGCACACATCAAGGATAAAAGATGCCCGGCCGGCGTATGCAGAGACCTTCTGACATTTATTATCATGGAAGAGCTCTGCACAGGGTGCGGTGCTTGCAGAAGGGCATGCCCATCAGGCGCCATCACAGGACAAAGGAAGAAGCCCCACAGGATTGATCAGGCGCTCTGTATAAAGTGCGGGGCCTGTTTTGATGTCTGCAGGTTCAATGCAGTTAAAAAGGAGTAAAAACATGGTAAGGCTGAAGATAGACGGTGTGGAGACCGAGGTTCAGGAGGGAATGACTGTCTTAGAGGCAGCAAGGCAGATTGACATCCATATCCCTGCCCTGTGCAATCATCCTAAGCTTACCCCCTTTGGCGGTTGCAGACTATGCATTGTCGAGATTAAGGGCATGGCTCGGCCTGTTACATCATGCACAACGCCTGTGAGCGATGGCATGGAGGTGACAACGACAGGTCCCTATCTCAAGAAATTGAGGAAGACCGTTCTTGAACTGATCCTCTCTGATCATCCAAATGACTGTATGGTCTGTGAAAAGGCAGGGGACTGCACACTTCAGGAGCTTGCATACTTTTATGGCATGAGGGAGAACAGGTTTGAGGGCGAGAGGAGGAGATACAGAGAAAGGGACGGAAATCCATTTATAGAGAGGGAACTTGAAAAATGCATAATGTGCGGAAGGTGTGTAAAGGTCTGCGATGAGGTTCAGGGTGTTGGTGCGATAGATTTCGGTTACAGGGGATTCAACTCGAAGATATGCACACCTTTTGAAAAGGACCTTGACTGCGAGTTTTGCGGCCAGTGCGTTGCTGTCTGTCCGACCGGGGCATTAACAGGTAAGTCGTGGAAGCAAAAGGGGAGGCAGAAGGATGTAAGAGAGGTAGATACGGTCTGCCCATACTGCGGCACAGGTTGTAGTATAACCCTCCATGTAAGGAAAAACGAGGTTATAAGGATAACATCGAGGGAAGATACCCTCAACGAGGGCTGGCTGTGCGTGAAGGGGAGATTCAGCTTCAACTTCATAAATAACCCTGATAGATTAAAGAGGCCGCTTATTAAGAGGAACGGGGAATTTCAGGAAACCTCATGGGACAATGCACTTGACTACATCGCTGAAAAGCTGAAGGCGATAAAGGATAAACATGGACCTGATGCGATTGGCGGTCTTTCTTCTGCGCGATGCACAAATGAGGAGAACTTCCTCTTTCAGAAGTTCGTGAGGGCTGCTATCGGGACAAATAATATCGACCACTGTGCCCGTTATTGACATAGTGCTACAGTGGCCGGTCTGGCCACAGTATTCGGATCAGGGGCCATGACAAACTCCATACCTGAGATAGAAAACAATGACCTGCTCTTTGTAATAGGTTCAAATACCACAGAGACACATCCTATTATTGGCCTTAAAATGAAAAAGGCTGTAAGGAAGGGGGCAAGGCTCGTTGTTGCTGACCCGAGAAGGATAGACCTTGTAAGGTTTGCCCATCTATGGCTCCAGCAGAGGCCTGGTACTGATGTCGCCCTTCTCAACTCTATGATGCACGTAATATTGATGGAGGGGCTTGAAGATACGGAATTCATAAAGACATGGACGGAGGGCTTCGAGGAATTCAGGGGTAGCCTCGCCGAGTTCACCCCTGAGGTCGGAGAAAGGCTAACAGGGATCCCAAAGGAAAAGATAATAGAGGCTGCCCTCCTTTACGGAAGGGCAGAGAGGCCTGCAATATACTACACGATGGGAATGACACAGCATACACACGGAACCGACAATGTATATTCCATAGCAAACCTTGCCCTTATGACAGGCAATCTCGGTAAGGAATTTACAGGGGTAAACCCACTGAGGGGTCAGAACAATGTCCAGGGCTCGACAGACATGGGCTGCTCTCCAAATCTCTATCCCGGCTATCAGCGGGTTGATCTGACCTCGATAAGGGAAAAATTCGAAAGGGCATGGGGTGTCAGGCTCTCAGACAGGATAGGTCTTACTGCCAACGAGATGGTGGATTCGGCAATCAAAGGTACCATCAAGGCGATGTACATAATGGGTGAGAACCCTGTCCTCAGCGATCCTGATGTACAACATACAATAAGGGCATTGAAAAATCTTGAATTTCTGGCTGTTCAGGATATATTCTTATCAGAAACAGCAGAACTGGCTGATGTTGTGCTTCCTGCTGCATGTTATGCTGAAAAGGATGGTACATTTACAAATACAGAAAGACGGGTCCAGCGGGTGAGAAAGGCCGTCAGTCCTCCAGGTGATGCGAAAGAAGACTCATGGATAATAATGGAGCTGAGCAAAAGGCTCGGCTATGAGATGAAGTATAGTTTTATCGAAGAGGTGTTACAGGAAATTGGGAGGCTATGGCCTGCAATGGCTGGCATAACATATAACCGCATAGAGAAATGGGGCATACAGTGGCCATGCCCTACCCTCGACCATCCAGGGACCCCTTATCTCTTCAAGGGAGGTCTTCCGAGGGGAAGGGGCAGATTCACGACCGTGGGATATAGACCGTCTGCTGAAACACCTGATGATGAGTACCCTTTTATACTTTCCACAGGGAGACAATTATTCCAGTATCATACAGGCACTATGACAAGGAGGACACCAGCGATAGAGGCAGTTGCATCAAGGCCCTATGTCGAGATAAATCCTGATGATGCGGGGAAGCTCGGCATAAGAGACGGTCAGGTGATAAAGGTATCCTCAAGAAGGGGTGCCATAGAGATCGCAGCGAGGGTTACAGAAAAGCCATTGAGGGGTATGGTATTCATACCCTTTCATTTCAGAGAGGCAGCAGCAAATGTGCTCACAAATACAGCCTCTGACCCTGTATGCAAGATCCCAGAGCTAAAGGTATGTGCTATAAAAATAGAGGTTTAGATTTATGGAGGGTATCATGGTGACGCCGGATGAATTAAAGGGACAGGTTCTTCTCGAGGACCTCGACGAAAAAGAACTGAATAAGATAGGCGGTATAATCAAAAGGATAAGCTGTAAAAAAGGGGAGTACATCTTTAAGGAAAAGGAGGATACAAGGGGTATCTATCTCATACATTCGGGGAGGGTCGAGATTTCAAAGACCACCCCTGATGGGTGGAAGCAGACGCTTGCAGTTTTAACGCCAGGCCATTTCTTTGGAGAGCTATCCATAATAGAAAAAAGACTCCATGACGCCAATGCAATCGCCATTGAAGAGGCTGAGATTCTGCTTATAAGGAAGGAGGATTTCGAGAAGATGGAAAACGAAGACCTCATGCTGGCATCGCGGATAATGAAGAAGCTCATCCTTGTGCTCAGTAAGAATCTCAGGCGAATGAACGAGAGGTTTCTGAACGCATTGATAAGCTACTAAAGGCAGCGCGGGTGCCAGGTTAAAGACTAAGGGATCATAGTTCTTAAACGCCACGTCGCTCATAACTAAGAAATAAAAATAAAAGGAGGAAGAAAATATGCCGCTTGATCCAACAAAACATGCAGACTGGGAAATCGCAGAGGCAGCAGAAAGGAACATGAAGACCTCTCAGCAATTAGCTGATGAATTGGGGATCCAATATGACGAACTTCTACCCCACGGACATTATATTGCAAAGGTTGATTATGCGAGGGTTCTCGAAAGGCTGAAAGACAAACCTGATGGGAAATTTATTGAGGTAACAGCTATCACTCCTACTCCATTAGGAGAAGGGAAATCCACTACCACAATGGGGCTCCTTCAGGGAATAGGCAAGAGAGGTAAGAAGGTTACGGCGTGTATAAGGCAGCCATCCGGCGGACCAACAATGAATATAAAGGGCTCTGCGGCAGGGGGAGGGCTTTCTCAATGTATACCTCTGACAGAATTTTCATTGGGTCTTACAGGCGACATCAATGCTGTAATGAATGCGCACAACCTTGCGATGGTCGCCTTAACAGCGAGGATGCAGCATGAATTTAATTATACCGATGAACAGCTTGCAAAGAGGGGACTTAAACGCCTCAATATAGACCCCAAGAATGTTGAGATGGGATGGGTCATAGATTTCTGCGCCCAGGCACTCCGTCATATAATCATCGGTATTGGCGGCAAGATGGATGGATTTATGATGCCATCAAAATTTGGCATTGCTGTCTCTTCTGAGGTAATGGCGATACTTTCAATTTTCAGTGACCTTGCAGACTTCAGGAAGAGAATAGGTGGCATTGTTGTCGCATATGATAAACAGGGCAGCCCCATCACAACAGAAGACCTCGAGGTTGCAGGGGCAATGACTGCGTGGATGCGTCAGGCCCTTAATCCGAACATGCTTCAGTCTATCGAAGGCCAGCCGTGCTTTGTCCATGCAGGTCCTTTTGCAAATATCGCTGTAGGACAGTCGTCAGTAGTAGCTGACAGAATGTGCCTTAAACTGGCCGACTATCATATAACTGAATCCGGTTTTGGTGCTGATATAGGTTTTGAAAAGTTCTGGAATGTGAAATGCAGATATTCCGGAAATATACCAAATGTCTCGGTTATAACTGCAACAGTAAGGGCATTGAAGCACCATGGTGTAAATGCAGGGGCACTGCCTGTTGTACCAGGGAGGCCGATCCCAAAAGAATATTATGAGGAAAATCTTGCATGGCTCGAAGATGGATGTTCGAATCTGATTCAGCATATAAATACCGTAAAGAAGGCAGGGATAAACCCTGTTGTCTGTATAAACAGGTTTCATACAGATACGGATGCTGAGGTAAGGCTTGTTAAGAAGATAGCCGAACAGGCAGGAGCGAGAGTCGCTGTATCCGAGCACTGGAGATACGGGGGTGAAGGCGCACTTGAGCTTGCAGATGCAGTGCTCGATGCATGTAATGACAGGGTCAACTTTAAGTTTCTTTACAACCTTGATACCCCGCTCCGCAAGCGCATTGAGCTAATAGCCAAGGAGGTCTACGGTGCCGATGGGGTAAGTTATTCCCCTGAGGCAACTGCAAAGGCAGAAAGGTTTGAGAAGGATCCAAAATTCAATGACTATGCCACAATGATGGTGAAAACCCATCTGTCTCTTTCCCACGACCCTACGATCAAAGGCGCCCCAAAGGGGTGGATACTGCATATAAGAGATTTCCTAACTTATGGAGGTGCAAGATTTATCTGCCCGGTAGCAGGGAATATCAGCCTTATGCCGGGGACATCATCAGACCCCGCATATAGGAGGGTTGATGTTGATGTGAATACAGGGAAGGTGAAGGGGCTATTCTGAGGTTTTTGTTCGGGGCAGGGTCTGGCTGTAGCCATCCCTGCCCTCTCTTACCTCCTTGCCGAACCCATGGCAAGACCTGAGATTATCCTGTCGAGGAAGATGGTATAAACAACAGCCACAGGGATGCTCGCTAATAATGCGCCTCCCATTAATGCCCCCCAGTAAAAGACATCACCCCTTACAAGCTCTGTTGTCATCCCTATACCTATCGTCTTTTTTACCGAGTCCTGAATAAATGCAAGGGCATAGATATACTCGTGGGCCACGAGTGTAAAGGCAAAGACTATAATTGTTACTACTCCAGGGATAGAAATAGGAAGCAGGACCCTGAAGAAGGCACCGAGCCTGCTGCATCCATCTATCAATGCCTGTTCTTCTATCTCTTTTGGTATAGACTTAAAGAAGCTCATCAGCAACCATGTGCAGAATGGGGCAGTGAAGGTGGGATAGACGAGGACCAGCGACCAGAGAGAGTTCTGCAGTCCGAGGAATGACACGACCCTCGACAGGGGAATAAAAAGGAGCGTTGGCGGAATAAGATAGGTAAGAAAAATCCCTATCCCGATACCCCCTCCCCACCTGCCGGCCATTCTCGCAAGGCTGAATGCAGCAGGGACAGCCAGTAAAACTGTTATCGCAACAACCGCTATGCCTACGCCAAGGGTATTGAGTAAAAACCTTGCATAGGGCGTCTGGGTAAAAAGAAGCTTCAAATGCTCTACTGTAAGCGGTTCATTGAAGATAAATGGGTTGTTATTCGGATTAAAAAGATCATGGCTCCTCTTAAACATCGTGATGAGCATGATGTAAAAAGGTGAGGCGGAAAATACGATAAAAAATGTCAGGGCCCCATAAAATCCACACCTCGAAAGTATCCTCTTTATCATCATATCACCACCGCCTTTTTTACCAGACTGAGAACGATAGCAGCTATGCCCGAAAGCACAGGGAAAAAGAATAATGCAATGGCAGCACCCTGAGCAAGGTCACCTCCATGGATGCCTCTTAAAAAAGCGAGGCTTGCCAGAACCTGAGTGCTGTGGGGCGGCGGTCCGCCCTTTGTGAGAACCCACACAACGGTCATATCCGTAAAGGTGAACAGGGTTGCAAAAAGGACTGTAACACCTATTACAGGATAAAGGAGAGGAAGATTGATGTGGAATAGGCGGCGGAAATAACCGGCCCCGTCTATATGTGAAGCCTCTATCACCTCTTTTGGAATTGAGTTCATGCCAGCAATCAGTATCATAGTTCCGAGCGGTAATAAGCGCCATACGTGCACCATGATGACCGATGCCATGGCGAGTCCTGGCACACCAAGCCAGTACATATTCGTCATCGGGCCAAGGATTGCGCCAGGTTTTCCAAGCAGACCAAGACTTCTCAGGAGCCAATCGATAGGGCTGAAAACAGAATCTAAAAACCACAGATAGCCTATAGTCCCGAGGGCAATCGGTGCTGTCCATGGGAGGAGGACCAGAAATCTCACAAACCATTTCCCCCTGAACTCCCTTATCAGGACCTCGGCAAGGATATGGGAAAGAACAATCACGAGCACTACAGATACAAGGGTAAAGATAAAGGTATTGCCCAGAGATTTCTGAAACACCTTATCCCCGATAATATCAATGAAATTTTTTATGCCAACCAGTCTGAATTCAGGATTTCCCGCTGTTACATTGCTGAAACTGTATACAAAGGACATGATAAATGGTACACCCACAAGAAGAACTACATATAGAAGCACAGGCAACAAAAGCAGAAGCGCAAGCACACCCTCTTGTTCAAGGCGGTATTTAACCCTCATCTCTTAATCCTTGCACCGTCTTTGCCAAAATATCTTATGTCCTGCGAGAGGACAGAAAAATCGTGCTCCTCCCCCTCTTTTATGGAATTGAAGCGGGAAGACAGATTGGATATTACCTTGTCTTTCCCTATCGTCCCATAAATAAGCCTGTTTGAGCCGAGGTTTTCTACCCTTTCGACCTTGAGCCTGAACCTTTGCGCATCCTTATCACTGATGAGCTCTGAGGGGAGAAACGTCTCGGGTCTAAAACCGACTATAAGATCGTCCTGCTCAATAAAGTTCATGGGAGGGATCCCCACAAAGCCGGCAACAAAGGTATCCGCAGGTTCATTATATATCTCATCAGGAGTTCCGACCTGCCTTATTCTGCCTTCGTTCATAATAGCAATCCTGTCTCCAAGCCCCATTGCCTCTGTCTGATCGTGGGTAACATATATAGCGGTAACACCAATACCCCTCTGGAAGAGTTTCAGCTCTTCCCTTGCTGTATGCCTCACCTTTGCGTCAAGATTCGAGAGGGGCTCATCCATGAGCAAAACCCTTGGCCGCCTCACAAGGGCCCTTGCTATAGCCACCCTCTGCCTCTCACCCCCTGATATCTGTGATGGCAATCTGTCGAGGAGATGACCTATATGGAGAAGTCCTGCAGCCCACTCAACCTTCTTCCTTATCTCCTGCTTCTTTAATCCCTCAACTACGAGAGGGAAGGCTATGTTCTTAAAAACAGTCTTATGGGGGTAGAGGGCATAGCTCTGGAATACCATGGCAATTCCCCTCGATCGGGGAGGCACCTCATTTACGACCTCTCCATCTATGATTATCTGCCCTTCTGTTGGTTTTTCCAATCCGGCAATGAGCCTCATAAGCGTTGTCTTACCGCCACCCGAAGGCCCAAGGAGTGCCAGAAACTCTCCATCCCTGATCTCTAAATCAACACCATCAACTGCCCTGACGCGGTCAAAGTATTTCTTAACCCTTATGAGCTCAACCCTTGCCATTCTTTATCTCTTTTTTCCCACGAGTCCCTGCGCCCTCCATTTTTCGAAGATCTTTTTGCACTCCTCTGCTGCCTGTCTAACAGACTCCTCCGGGCTCTGCCTCCCCTGGGCAACCCTTGCAAACATGTTGGGGATCACATAGGTGCTGAATATCTCCCCTTCAGCAGGATTTGCAGGCCCTGGAAATCCCACATTTGTGCTCCATTTCTCAGCATCCTTCAGTGGTATTAACTTACCCTTCCTTTCACCATGAAGGGCGTATGGGTCATCACTGAACCATGCGTTATGAAGGTCCCTTAAGGTCTTTGCACCCTTCACTTTTGGATACCCCCTGTCGCCAGAAGGGACAGGGGTATTGAAGAATGCAGGGGAGGCATAAAGCTCACTTTCCCACATGGCCCTGTCGTAATTTGCGCAGAGGTCAAGAAGAAACTGCCTTGCCAGATCAGCATTCTTTGAGGCGAATTTCGGTATAACAGAGATATAGATGACATGCTCACACGCCAGGCCTGTCCCCCTCGGTCCTTTTAAGGCAGGTGTAAAGAAGATATCCCTTGCGACCTCCGGGACATCTTTTTGTGCAGACCTATATGCAGAGATGGAGTTCAGGATATAGGATGCACGACCCGCGATAAGAAGCTGGTTGTTCGAGGCTGCAGTCCAGCCGAAGACCTCGGGAGTAAGGGTGTTCTTATAAAGATCAGCCATGAATTTCACTGCCTCAACCGTCTTTTTGTTATTCAGAATGACATTTTCATGTTCGTCCTGAATGGATGTGTCGAAGGACCAGAGAAGGGCCCTGCCTGCCATGTTTGAGTCGAGTTCCTGCGAGATCCCTATCCCCATCTGGACACCGAGCTCTTTTTTAATCCTCGAACCATAGGTCAGGAGGTCATCCCATGTCCTGGGACCTTCAGGTTTCCCCACCTTTTCCCAGAGGGATTTTCTGTAATCCCCGGGGTCTATAGTCCAGCCGTGGCAGAAACCGTAATACTTTTTTGTGTTAGGGTTGTAGGTACTCCTTGTAGCAAAGGGCACCTGCCTTCCAAATCTCTTCTGTGCCTCCTGGTTTAGGTCTTTAAGATCAAGAAGACTTGGTTCAAAGTCAGAGGGTGGTTCAAGGAATTCAACAATATCATGGCCCTTCCCTGCCGCTATTTCAGACGCAAAGGTACTTCTGAGATCGGCAATGCCAATATGGTCAACAATCACATCTACATTATGCTCCTCACCCCATCTCTTAGCATACGGATCAAACCAGCGATCATACCTGGGGACAAAGTGACTCCACTGAAGTATCCTCAGAGTCCTTCTGCCTGCTTTCTGGGCAAAGACATCCCTGAGAATTGCCGGGCCAAGCGCTATGCCTGCTGCACCAACGCCAGCCTTCCTGAGAAAATCACGCCTTGTGATATACCTTATCATGGCAACCTCCTTAAAGAGCAATACATAAAAATTATCACAGCCCCTCTCTTTTTGCAAGGTTTCTGTTATAATTTCACCACGGCTATGAAGGAGCGTCTCGATAGAATCCTCCTATCGAGGGAAATAACAGACAGCAGGGAAAAGGCAAAGGCATTGATAATGGCAGGGGATATACTCGTTGATGGAATCCCTGTCACCAAGCCAGGGATGTTAGTCGATACCAATGCGGTTATTGAGCTGAGGGGTGGAATTCCCTTTGTGAGCCGCGGAGGTATGAAGCTCGATGCCGCATTGAGCCATTTCAGGATAAACATTGAAGGCATGATAGCGATGGATGTTGGCTCCTCGACCGGCGGATTCACAGACTGCATGTTAAAGAGGGGGGCTAAAAGGGTTTACTGCATAGATGTAGGTTATGGTCAGATGGCGTGGCCATTGAGAATGGACCAGAGGGTTATACTCCTTGAACGGACCAACATAAGATACCTTGAAAGAGAAAGGATACCTGATATTGTAGATTTTGCAACAATTGATGTATCCTTTATTTCGCTGAAGAAGGTGATACCAAGGGTCAGGGAGTTCATCAGGAAGGGGGGTGAAATACTCGCCCTTGTAAAGCCTCAGTTTGAGGTCGGCAAGGGCAAGGTCGGTAAGGGTGGTATCATAAGAGATGAGGACGCAAGGGAGGCTGCCGTGAGGTCTGTTAGAGAATATGCAGAGGGTATAGGTCTAAAGACGATTGGTGTATTTCAATCGCCTATAAAGGGCCATAAAGGGAATATAGAATATTTTTTGTATCTAAAAAATGATGGATGAAACCAAACTCCTCGGTCTTGACCTATCAGTAGCATCAGAGCAGGTAATAGAAGTCCTTTTAGAAGATGCCCCTGAATCAGGGATCTTCAGGGAGATCTTAGCAGCAAATATTAAGAGACCTGAGATACTGAGGCTGCTACTCGAGAGCCCCTCTATCCCACAGGACATTAAAGAAGAGGCAGGTAGGATCCTCAATCTCCCCGTGGAGGTATCAGCAAAACCTGTCCGTGAGGAAGAATTCCGCAGACAGAGTCTGCTTCAGAAGATCCAGCAACTTACGATCGGTGAAAGGATAGCCCTTGCCCTTCGAGGCGGGCATGAGATAAGGTCGATCCTTTCTAAGGACCCGAACAAAGAGGTGGTCCTCTCCGTCCTTAAAAACCCGAAGATAACAGAAACAGAGGTAGAGATGCTCGCACATTCCCGCAATGTGCCTGATGATGCCTTGAGGTTCATCTCAAAGAACAGGGACTGGATGAAGAACTATAATGTGATACTTGCACTGGTCAACAACCCCAAGACCCCTCCAGGGATCGGCTCCCCCCTTGTAACCAATTTAAGGACAAGGGACATTGCAGCCCTAGAAAGGAACAAAAACGTCCCAGAGGCGGTGCGCGCCATTGCAAAGAAGCTCCTTCAGATGAGGAAACAGCATTGACAGAGGACTACTACAACATCCTCGGTATCTCCTCCGAGGCCACAGATACCGATATAAAAAGGGCATTCAGAAGGCTTGTCAAGCAGTATCACCCCGACAGCCAGTATGCAAAAGAAAACCCATCAGAGGCAGAGGCACAATTCTTAAGGATAAAAGAGGCATATGAGATACTCTCTGACAGGGAGAAAAGACTGAGGTATGACCATTTGAGGCAGCGTAGTATGACGATTCCAGATGAAGTACGGTCAGAGAAGGCAAGGGTCTTTTATCTTAAAGGAATAAAGGCTTATAAGAAGGAATCTTACGAAAAGGCATCCGCACTATTCAGAAACGCTGTGGAGATAGAGCCTGACAATGCATTATACTGCTCCTGGCTTGGGCTCTCCCTCTCGAAACAGAATAGCCTTCTGCACGATGCCAGGAAGTGGTGCGAACGAGCAACAGTCCTTGATCCATCAAATGCAGACTACCATGTCAATCTCGCCCTCGTCTATAGAGAAGCAGGCATACATTCGCTTTTCTTGAAACACATAAATAGGGCTATCGCCATCAACCCCTCTAACAAAAGGGCGCGCCTCTGGTTGGAGAGGTTGAATAAAAGAAGGGGTAAACCTATAATAGATAGGATCAGTGCCTTCCTCCGCCTCAGGTAGGCGCAATCAGTTCGTACTCGAACATCGAACTGGAGATCCGGACTTCTTTATAATTTACCCTGACTTTTTATATAATATCTCACTGAACATTTATGTCAGTCCAGAAAGAGACATGAAGGTCTCATTCCCCGATTAATACCGATCAATGGGGAACGAATTCAGGAAGAACTGATTGTCGGTCAGGCAGTTACTGAAAGGGTCATTTTCAGAGAGAAGATAACAAGGACTGAGAAATGAATATAAGCCCTGATTTTATCAGTAAGTCTACATGGGATAAAGTTCTCAATTATATCGCCATGAGCGATGAGTCTCCTCCTTATCTCCTGATGGACAGAACAGTTATAGAAAAAAAGGTATCCACGATAGGGAAGAACATCAGGAATTCGAGGGTCTTTTATGCGGTCAAGGCAAACCCTGATTTAGAGGTATTGAGATTTTTGAACAGCCTCGGAACAGGCTTTGAGATAGCATCAGAGGGTGAATTGCAGATGCTCTCCTTGTTAGGCGTTGAGCCCGATAGGATTATCACAAGCAATCCTGTAAAGACATATAAGTTTCTCGAACAGGCCGCCTCTTATGGAATAAGGTACTTTGCCTATGATTCTACGATAGAGGTTGATAAGCTTGCACGTTATGTCCCAGGATGTAATGTCTATGTGAGATTGTCCGTCCCTAATGAAGGAAGCGAATGGCCCTTAAGTAAAAAATTCGGTGTTGAGCTCGATGAAGCCGCTGACCTGCTTGTCTATGCCAGAGACAAGGGAGTTAACCCTGCAGGCATAACCTTCCATGTTGGCTCGCAATGCACAAATGTCTATAACTGGAATGTAGCCATCGAGAAGGCAAAGGGGTTATGGGAGGCCGCCTTGCAGAACGGGATAAGTTTAAAAATGCTTAATATCGGGGGGGGCTATCCTGTTAGATACACAAAGAACGTGGTAGAAATCGAGACGATAGAAAAGAGGATCGATGCGATCATAAACCTAAAATTTCCTAATGATACAGAAGTCTTCATAGAGCCTGGAAGGGCAGTAGTGGGAGATGCCGGGGTATTTGTTGCCACAGTTATAGGCAAGGCACGGCGCTGCGATGAGAACTGGCTCTATATAGACATAGGAGTATTTAACGGCCTCATGGAGAGCATCGGAGGGATTAAATACAAATACATCGTGGGCAGCAGGGGCGAGCTCAAGAAATGGACAATTGCAGGGCCGAGCTGCGATAGCTTCGATGTCATAGACCGCGATGCAGAGCTGCCCGAGCCAGAGGTCGGCAATCGTATCTTGATACTGTCAAGCGGCGCATACACTATTTCTTATGCATCGGAATTTAATGGCTTCTCGATACCCAAAACGATTCTGATTTAAAAATGCAGGCCGTAGAGTAAAGCAAAGATATAAGGCAAATGAATGAGAGAGTGTTTTAATGGATGGATAAAAATTTCTCTGTAGCTGTAATTAAGACTTTAAACATAAGGAGTAGGAGGACGGTATGATCAAATTCTTTGAAAAAGATCCGTATGCACCCATACAATATGTATACGATGTGGAGAGGGTGTTGCATAAAAGCAGGAGTAATTTTCAGGAGATAATGGTCATAGAGAATCCTTACTTTGGCAGGATGCTCGTCCTTGATGGGGTTGTCCAGATAACAGAGAGGGATGAGTTTTTCTACCATGAGATGCTTGTCCATCCTGTTATGCACGCCCATCCTGACCCCAAAAGGGTCGTGATAATAGGCGGCGGTGATGGAGGAGCAGTAAGGGAGGTCTTAAAGCATGGTTCTGTAGAGAGGGTTTATTTCGTAGAGATAGATAGAGAGGTTATAGATGTATCAAGGACCTTTTTCCCGACAGTCGCATGCGGAATTGATGACAGCCGTGTTGAGATAATGTGTATGGACGGCGCCGAATTTGTGAAGGAGAGAGGCGGCGATATCGATGTAATAATCGTCGATTCCACAGATATCATAGGCTTTGCAAAAAGCCTCTTCACTGTTGAGTTTTTTAAATCGGTTAAAGACTCCCTCACGGATGATGGGATGTTCGTGACCCTATCAGAATCCCTCCATTTCCATAAGGATATAGTTATAGAGGTGCAGGAGGAGCTGAAGCTCATATTCCCCATTGTCGATCTCTATACGGCCACTTTAGCCACATACGGTGGCAACTGGTGGACATTTTCTGCTGCATCAAAAAAACATGACCTGAGGCAGATGAGGAGAGAGTTCAGGATTGATGCGAGATATTATAGCGATGAGATACACAGGCAGGCATTCCTGCCGCCAGGGATATACGAAAGGCTGATGCAGAGGAAACTTCAGTGGTAGACGGTTAGCTCAGCATCCTTGACACACACAATATTTAATTGTTACATTATTTAGCACTCTCTATATTGGAGTGCTAAAATGGATTGGAAGATGCTCGACAGCAGAACATACAGGGTATTGAGTGCAGTGGTGGACAGTTATATAAAGAACCCTGATCCTGTTGGTTCAAGGTTTGTTACAAAGAAGTATGCCTTTAACCTGTCGCCGGCAACTATAAGAAATATAATGGCTGACCTGGAAGATATGGGTTTCCTCCAACAGCCTCACACATCAGCAGGCCGAATACCCACAGACAAAGGCTACAGGTTCTATGTGGATTCCCTGTTTCGCGAGGAGGGGGCCTTTGACACCCATCTCGCTGATGAGCTCACCAGGAGGCTTGAAAGCATCAGAAATGATATAACCTCCCTTCTCACGGAGGCAACAAAAACGCTCTCGATGCTCTCCCACTACCTCGGTGTTGCACTCCCTCCAAAGCCTGACAAGACAACGCTCTGCAGGATAAACCTCTTCCGCTATAAAGAAAATCAGGTTGCCATAGTGCTTCTAACCGACGAGGGTGTCATAAAGAACAAGATTGTACACCTCGACCCTGAGTTGAGCCAGAGGGACCTCAACAGGATATCAGAATACCTCAACTCTGAATTTGCAGGCTATACGATTGATGAGATAAGGTCGATGCTTCTGCACCAGATGTGGAAGGATAAGGCAGTGTGTGATGCCCTCATATCAAGGGCCATAAAGATATGCGAGGAGGCGCTTTACTTCGGCTATAGTGACATATTCATCGCTGGATTTTCAGAGGTCTTGGGACTCCCTGATTTTTCAGACCTCGAAAGGATAAAGGAGATATCGAAGACCATAGAAGACAGATACCTGATCATAAAACTCCTGGAAGACCTTTCTGAGTCAGAAGGCGTGAAGATCGTGATAGGTTCTGAAAACCCTGCTACCGAGATGAAAAAGCTGAGCGTAGTAGTGTCGACTTATAAGGAAGATGATCGGCCTATAGGGATTATCGGGGTTATTGGGCCGACACGAATGGATTACATAAAGGCAATAACCATAGCAGATACGACTGCGAAATTCATCACGAGGGTTCTCACGGAAACAGGAAAATCAGTTTCTTCCAGAAGACCGTAAGATTCTCAAATGGCGAACAGGAGGAGAAGATGGAAGAAAAAGAGGTCATAGAAAAAAAAGAGGGAGAACTTCTGGAGACCGGAGGGGAAATCAGGGAAGAAAGGCCGTCCCCTGCGGCCGAGCTGGCAGAATTGAAGGACAGGCATCTCAGGCTCTATGCAGAGTTCGAAAATTACAAAAAGAGGATCCAGAGAGAAAAAGAAGACCTCATAAGATACGGTAATGAGTCCCTTCTCTATGAGCTTCTGACCGTGCTGGATAATCTCGAGATGGCTCTGAAACATACTGCTGACAATCTATCCGAGGGGCTCGTAAAGGGTGTTGAGATAACCTTGAGAGAGCTGAAGAGGGTGACTGAGAAGTTTGGTCTTTCCCCGATAGAGGCCCTCGGCAGGCCCTTTGACCCAGCGCTCCACCATGCCATGTCGCAGGTGGAAAGGACAGATGTGGATGATAAGACCGTTGTAGAGGAATTCAGGAAGGGTTATATGTTCTGGGACAAGGTGCTCAGACCGTCTTTAGTTGCAGTCTCTAAAAAACCGGTTGATGCCGCTCAGTCGGCATCTGTGGAGCAGGAAAAAGAAGACTCAGAGGAAGATATAAAAATAAATAAAAAGGAGGAATAGATATGGGAAAGGCAATCGGAATAGACCTGGGTACAACAAACTCTGTCGTTGCCGTAGTTCAGGCAGGAGAGCCTGTTGTTATCCCAAATCAGGAAGGAACCAGGACAACACCTTCAGTTGTAGCCTTTACAGAAAAAGGTGAGCGGCTTGTAGGGCAGATAGCAAAGAGGCAGGCTATTACCAATCCTGAAAATACAATATTCTCCATAAAAAGGTTGATGGGAAGAAAATATAACTCCCCAGAGGTCGAACATGCAAAGAAACGGTTGCCTTATAAGATAGTCGAGGCGCCAAACGGCGACGCCCATGTCGAGATAAGGGGCAAGAGATACTCCCCCCCAGAGATATCTGCAATGATACTGCAGAAGCTGAAACAGGCTGCTGAGGATTACCTCGGGGAACCTGTCACAGAGGCAGTAATAACAGTACCGGCCTATTTTGACGACAGTCAGAGACAGGCCACAAAGGATGCAGGAAAGATCGCAGGGCTCAATGTTCTCAGGATAATCAATGAGCCAACCGCAGCGTCCCTCGCCTATGGCATGGATAAGAAAAAGGAGGAAAAGATCGCTGTTTACGACCTCGGAGGCGGGACATTCGATATATCTGTCTTAGAGATCGGTGAGGGTGTGATAGAGGTCAGGTCAACAAATGGCGATACCTATCTCGGTGGAGATGATTTTGACCTGAGAATCATAGACTGGATGGTTGAGGAATTCAAGAAGGATCAGGGCATAGATCTAAAAAATGACAGAATGGCATTACAGAGATTGAAGGAGGCCGCTGAGAGGGCTAAGATAGAGCTCTCAACAGCGATGGAGACAGAGATAAATCTTCCCTTTATCACTGCCGATGCCACAGGGCCAAAGCATCTTCTTATGAAGCTTTCGAGGGCAAAACTCGAGCAGCTAACAGGAGATCTGATAGAAAAAACCATCGGGCCATGCAAATTGGCCCTCGGTGATGCAAATATATCTCCTGAAAATATAGATGAGGTCATACTCGTCGGCGGGCAGACCCGTATGCCGAGAGTTCAACAGACCGTCCAGTCCTTTTTTGGAAAGGAGCCAAACAGGACTGTCAACCCTGATGAGGTGGTTGCTGTCGGTGCCGCAATACAGGCAGCCGTGCTGAAGGGGGAGGTGAAAGAGGTTCTACTTCTGGATGTTACTCCACTTTCCCTCGGGATAGAGACCCTCGGGGGTATATTCACAAAGATCATCGAGAGGAACACTACAATCCCGACAAAGAAGAGCCAGATATTCTCCACCGCCTCTGACAATCAACCGGCTGTCACAATAAAGGTATATCAGGGAGAAAGGGAGATGGCAGCTGACAACAAACTCCTCGGTGTTTTCGAACTCGTAGGCATACCGCCTGCACCGAGGGGCGTGCCGCAGATAGAGGTCTCCTTTGACATCGATGCCAACGGGATCCTCCATGTATCAGCAAAGGACTTAGGCACAGGGAAAGAGCAATCTATAAGGATAGCTGCATCGAGCGGCCTCACAGAGGATGAGATAAAACGTATGATGCGCGATGCAGAGGCCCATGCAGAAGAGGACAGGAAAAAGAAACTTCTTGCAGAGGCAAGAAATGAGGCCGACACGCTCGTATACACAGTGGAAAAGTCTCTGAGAGAGTACGGGGATAAATTAACCGAGTCCGAGAAGAAAGAGATCGAGGATGCACTGGAGAGATGCAAGAAGGTGAAAGATACAAGCACAGATGCCACAGAGATAAGGGCTACCATAGAAAACCTCACAAGGGCCTCCCACAAGATTGCAGAGCATATTTACAGGGCAGGGGCACAGGCGGGTGCTGGTCATGAGACAAAGGCCAAGGCGCCTGAGGAGGAGGTTGTTGAGGCTGAGTTTGAGGAAGTAGATAAGAAAGAGAAATGAAGGACTATTATGATATACTGGGCGTATCGAGAAACGCTTCAGAGGCCGAGATAAAAAAGGCATTCAGGGGACTTGCATTAAAATATCACCCTGATAGAAATCCAGGCGATAAAGAGGCAGAGGAAAGATTCAAGGAGATCAACGAGGCATACTCTGTCCTGAGCGACCCTGAAAAGAGGTCCAACTACGACAGGTTTGGCAGGGCAGAGGGAATCGGTGCTGGTTTTGGTGCCTTCACAGGGACTGCCTTTTCGGACATCTTTGAGGACATCTTTGGAGATTTCTTCGGGGAGTTCACCGGCCGCAGACGTCCGAGGCCAACAAAGGGCAACGACCTGAGATATGACCTCGATATAACCCTTGAGGAATCTGCCTTTGGCACAGAAAAGTATATAGAAGTGCCGAGATGGGAGACCTGTTCGACGTGCAATGGTTCAGGTTCGGCACCAGGCAAAGGGCCGGTCACATGCCCCAATTGCAAGGGCACAGGCCATGTAAGATTCCAGCAGGGATTCTTCAGCGTTTCTAAGACCTGCGGGCGGTGTCATGGCACAGGGAGGATTATCACCAATCCATGCACATCGTGCAGAGGCAGCGGCAGGACAAAAAAGATCCATTCCGTCTCGGTGAGGGTTCCCGCCGGTGTAGACTCCGGGTCGAGGTTGAGGATGTCAGGGGAAGGCGAGCCTGGAGAATATGGGGGCCCCCCGGGGGACCTTTACATAGTCATAAATGTTAAGGAGCATCCTGTCTTTATCAGAAAAGGCAATGACATTTACTGCGAGATGAACATAACATTTCCACAGGCGGTCCTCGGAGCCGAGATAGAGGTTCCCACCCTCGATGGTGCTACGAATCTGAGGATACCCCCTGGCACTCCATCTGGAAAGGCATTTCATCTCAAGGGAAAGGGCATCCCAAGACTGGGGGGACATGGCAGGGGAGATGAAGTCGTGGTAGTAAATATCGAGGTTCCAAAACATATCACACCGCGTCAGAGGGAGCTCCTTGAAGAGTTTGCGCAGATCAACGGTGATAGGACTGCAAAGAGTTTCAAGGATAAGTTGAAAGATATCTTCTCAGGTGCATAAAGATAGTATCAAATGCCGCGTATCTTCCTGCCGCTAAAAGAGCCCGCCGAAAAGATTCACATTACGGGGGAGAGGGCAAGGTATATTGCAACAGTTCTCAGGTGCAGAAAGATAGTATCAAATGCCGCGTATCTTCCTGCCGCTAAAAGAGCCCGCCGAAAAGATTCACATTACGGGGGAGAGGGCAAGGTATATTGCAACAGTTCTGAGGTGCAGAGAAGGGGATGAGGTGATGGTATTTGATGGTAAAGGCTCATCCCCTCAGAACATTATAAGCAGTATTACAAAAAAAGAAGTCCTTTTGAAATTTCTTGGCGTTATACCCTGTGATACAGAGTCTCCGCTGGACCTTATACTCATTCAGGGGCTTCTCAAAGGAGAGAAGATGGACCTTGTTATACAGAAAACGACAGAGCTCGGCATCAAGGAGATCGTCCCTGCCATCACAGAAAGAAGCCAGATAAGAGAAACGAAGAGGCTTGACAGGTGGAGAAAGATTGCTGAAGAGGCAGCAAGGCAGTGCGGCAGAACAAACGTCCCCACCATCCATGAATTAACCTGCTTCGATGGTCTCTTCTCCGGGTCTTCGACACATCCTCTGGCCTCTTACTCCAACGGCCTTATATTCTGGGAAGAAGGGGGGCTGAAAATATCAGAGGCGGGAGCGTCTCTCCCGGCCCGTAACTCGTCGCTCTTGGTTGCCATAGGCCCTGAAGGTGGATTTACCAGAAAAGAGGTGGAGATGGCAGCACAGAAGGGTCTCATTACAGCATCCCTCGGAAAACGCATACTAAGGGCCGAAACAGCAGCAATCTCAGCAGTAGCGATTGTCCAGTTTTTATTAGGCGATCTGGGTTAAAGGTATGGTTTTTACATTGCATCAATAATAGAGAATCTGTTATATTTTCATGTGGATACCCTTGTCATATCTGGAAATTTGAATTAGTTAATATGGGTTATATAGCCGTTATAGGTGCCGGGAGCTGGGGGACAACCCTCGCATGCCTGCTTGCAGAAAAGGGGTATGACACCTCACTGTGGGTTTATGAGAAAGACCTGTGCGCTGAGATGAAGGAGACGAGGATCAACAACCTCTATCTCCCTGACTACCATATCCCCGATCATGTCATCATCACCGATGACATAGCTGTGGCAGTGGAAAAGGCCCGCTATATTGTGAATGCCGTTCCAGCACAATATACTCGTGATGTCATAAAGACCGCCCTGCCTCACCTTATGCCCGAGGCCGTGATAATAAGCGTTTCAAAGGGTATAGAGAGAAAGACCCTTATGACGGTCTCAGCCATTATCAGAGAGATGACAGATCATAGAATTGCAGTTCTTTCAGGACCGAGCTTTGCGAAAGAGGTGATAAAGAAGCTCCCGACTGCTGTTACGCTATCCTCCGATAATGAGGCCCTATCCCTGCTCTTGCAGGAGATATTCAACACCCATTACTTCAGGGTCTACACCCATGATGATATCCTTGGCGTTGAACTCGGAGGTGCTTTGAAGAATGTAATAGCAATAGCCTCTGGCATATCTGACGGGCTTGGGCTGTGCAATAATGCAAGGGCAGCACTTATAACAAGGGGGCTGGCTGAAATAAAGAGGCTTGGGACTGCAATGGGTGCAAAGGAGCAGACATTCTCAGGTTTGAGTGGTCTTGGAGACCTTATTCTCACCTGCACAGCTTCACTTTCGAGGAACTATACCCTTGGAACAAAACTTGCTCAGGGCATGAAGCTAAATGATATACTTTCTCAATCGAGGAGTGTTATAGAGGGAGTGGCCACAGCAGAATCAGCCTATGAACTTTCTAAGAAATACGGTATTCAGATGCCTATCGTGGAACAGGTGTATCTGCTTCTCTATAAGGGCAAAGACCCTACCCTCGCTGTCAACGACCTGCTCAATCGAGCATTAAAGACAGAATTCCATGCATAGCTCTCAGATACTAAGGATCATTAAATCACTGAAGGCAGGAAGGCTTTCTGTTAAAGAGGCGTATGAAAGACTCAAAGACCTTCCCTATGAAGACCTGATGTTTGTAAAGGTCGACCACCACAGACATCTCAGACAGGGGATACCAGAGGTGATTTTTGCAAAGGGTAAAACGACCGATGAGATCAGGGAGATAGCGATGGCGATGTATAAAAGGTCCAGGCGGTTCTTAATCACAAAGGCTAATAGAGACATCTATGATGCCATAGGACTCGACAAGGCAGTCTATCATCAAGCATCAGGCATAATCTCGGTGGGTGGTGAATCAAAAAAGAAAAAGGGTCAAGTCCTGATCGTCTCAGCAGGTACCTCAGATATACCTGTTGCAGAAGAGGCCGCTGTAACAGCCACCTTTCTTGGTAGCGATGCAGAGACCATATATGACATCGGGGTTGCAGGGATCCATAGGTTGTTAGATAAGAGAGACAGGCTCTCCTCGGCGAGGGTGATTGTGGTTGTCGCTGGGATGGAGGGCGCCCTACCCTCTGTTATCGGTGGCCTGACCGATAAACCGATAATTGCCGTTCCAACATCAATGGGTTATGGAACGAGCCTTGGCGGCTTGACCGCACTCTTTGCCATGCTGAACTCCTGTGTCCCCGGCATCGCCGTGATGAACATCGACAATGGGTTTGGTGCAGGGTGCCTTGCCCATAAGATTAACAGTATTTGACCATAATCCGTAATGAGACAGGAGGTCTGGATTGAGGCAAAATTCACGGGTCTACTCTATGAGGGGCTGCCCTGAAGGCGGCCCCGGCATAATAAACAGGACAAACTTCACCTAATGGGTGAACCTTTAAATTTGCACAAAGATAGTTTATTTTGCCGAAAGACAGACCTCCTGTCTCAATTGGCTACGGATCACGGATTTGACATTGACTAATATTTTAACCATATATTAAAGATACCCTGGGGGAGGCTCAGAGCCTGAGAGTCGAACAAAGGATTGTTCGAGACCCTGCGAACCTGATCCGGGTAATGCCGGCGTAGGGAACGGGTTATAGAGACAAGGTTGAGCATTAACCGTATCCCAGAGGGATACGGTTTTATTTTAGGTGTCAGAGCCCATTTCGTCCCTCTCAAATTAAGGGGAAGATGGGTCAATCCATTACTTGAGGCAAAAGGTATCAAGTGAAGTTAACAGTAAACGGCAGGGTTTTAGAAACCTCGGTATCAACAGTAGGAGATCTCCTTGACGAGCTCAATATCTCACCAGAAAGGGTTGCTGTCGAGGTAAATCTCTTTATATTAAAAAAGACAGATTATGCATCTTTTGTCCTGAACGATGGAGACAGAATAGAGATTGTGAACTTTATCGGAGGAGGCTGTATGGATGATAGGCTGATAATCAAAGGTATTGAATTCCAGTCACGACTCTGGGTTGGCACAGGGAAATATAAGAACCTTGAGGAGACAAAAAAAGCAATAGAGGCATCAGGCACAGATGTCGTGACTGTTGCAGTAAGGCGTGTTAACATATTCGACAGAAACACCGAGAACCTCCTTGATTATATCGATCCAAAGAAATACAAGATACTTCCAAACACTGCTGGTTGCTATACAGTGGAGGACGCACTCAGGTATGCCCGCCTTGCAAGGGAGGCTGGTGTATCTGATATGATTAAACTTGAGGTTATAGGGGATGAAAAGACCCTCTTCCCTGATACATGGGGACTCTTGAAGGCAACGGAGATACTTGCAAAGGAGGGATTCATAGTATTGCCATACACAAATGATGACCCCATAATGGCTAAAAGACTGGAAGATGCAGGTGCTGCTGCTGTCATGCCCCTTGGAGCACCTATCGGCTCGGGCCTTGGAATAAGAAATCCCTACAACATCAGGATCATACTCGAGACAGTAAGGGTTCCTGTTATCGTTGATGCAGGTGTGGGAACTGCGTCTGATGCAACCATTGCAATGGAACTTGGCTGTGATGCTGTCCTGATAAATACAGGGATTGCAGGTGCAAAAGACCCCATAGCCATGGCATCTGCAATGAAACATGCAGTAATTGCAGGCAGGCTCGCATACATGGCAGGAAGGATCCCGAAGAAGTTGTATGCTACTGCGAGTAGCCCGATGGAAGGAATGCTTTAAGGAAGCCGTAACGAGTAACAAGTAAAAAATAAAGACTCGTTACTAAATTTTGTTTTCTGGGAGGAAGGGGAGATGGAGGCTTACAGATATCAGGAGATTGCATACCTGATTGTTCCTGTTATGCTCGGGATGGAGTTTTTTATGTGCGCTAAGGATGAGAGAAGGGGAAAGGAAGAAAGCCTGTTAGGTTCTTATGCACTGGACTTTCTCGGTTTTGTTTTTATGGCACTGATTCCTTCCATGTTCATATTCACAATCTGGGCTGTTGAATCAAAGGCATTTCCATTGCAGAGTATAACCCTCGCAAGGCTTGACAGATATGGAGTTTTATTCTTCTTTATGGGGGCATGGTGGCAGGTCTACATGTTTGGGGCATTGAGGGCAAGGAGGATGGAGAAAAAACAGACCAGGAAATGGTTTCTCTGGGGGCCGTTCCTCATCCTCGGCATCTTCATATCTTTGCTGATCCTGTGGGTCTCACCATGGAACCTGAAATGGGTTTCAGTAGCATGGTTTATACTTATATTCGGAGTAATGAACATCTTTAAGGCAAGGGCGAGAACAATAGAGCGCACGATGTGGGCTTTGACCGTAATTACCTTTGTGATCGAGAATATACTCTTCCTATGGCTTGAAAGCGTGGTGTAGCTATTAAATACTGTTGAAAATGGCAAATGGGATTGGTTTCAGGTTGTATCTGGTAACTGATAGAAGACTGTTTGCTTCCACTGGCTCGCTCTTCACCGCTGTTGAAGATGCACTAAGGGCTGGTGTCAGGGCCGTTCAGTTGAGGGAAAAGGACATTAACATAAGGGAACTGTTAAATATGGCATACTGCATGAAAGAACTTACAGACAGATATGGAGCAAGACTCTTCATCAATGACAGGGTTGATGTCGCAATCGCAGTAGAGGCGCATGGTGTCCATCTCGGCCAGGGCAGCATACCGGCATCTGCTGCAAAGAAGGTTTCAAAAGGAAGACTCATTGTTGGGGTCTCCACCCATTCTATTACAGAGGCCCTGGATGCTGCGAAGGATGGGGCCGACTTCATAACCTTCGGCCCGATCTATCAGACATCCTCGAAACTTAAATACGGAGAACCTGTTGGAATCAACGCCTTAAAAATAGTTCGTTCAAAGGTCTCTATACCCATCATGGCCATCGGTGGCATTAAAATAGATAAGATAAAGGAGGTAATGGACTCTGGTGCTGATGGGGTTGCTGTTATATCAGCAATCCTCGGCTCAGGTAATATAAAACAAACGACTGAGGACTTTTTGAGGTGTTTACAATGACAAGGATAGAGGCAGCAAAGAGGGGGATAATCGCTGAGGAATTCAAGGCAGTCTCCTCAGCAGAAGGAATCCAGGTTGAAGAACTTTTATCTGATATTGCCCATGGAAGAACAGTGATCCCTAAAAACATTATCCATGACATCAGGCCGATAGGCATTGGCAAAGGGCTGAGGATAAAGGTGAATGCCAACATCGGGACATCTAAGGATAGGGTCTCGCTAGATGAGGAGTTAGAAAAGCTCAAGGCCATCGTAAAATATGGCGCCGATGCCACCATGGACCTTTCAACAGGCGGCCCTATAAGGGATATAAGGAGACTCCTTATAAAGGAATCGCCCATCCCTGTGGGGACAGTCCCAATCTACGAGGCTGTGGTGAAGGCTGTTGAAAGGCATGGAGCCATATCGAAAATGACGGTGGATGAACTCTTTCAGGTCATAGAAGGACATGCTGAGGAAGGGGTAGACTTTATAACTGTCCATTGCGGTCTTACAAGGAAGGCCATCGAGCGGTTCAAGACCGAAGGAAGGGTGCTGGATATCGTGTCCAGAGGTGGTTCATTCCTCCTCGAATGGATGGTCTACAACGACAGGGAAAATCCCCTTTACGAGCATTATGACAGGCTACTTGAGATTGCAAAGAAATATGACCTCACACTCAGCCTTGGAGATGGGCTAAGGCCTGGCTGCCTCGCTGATGCCACAGACAGATCGCAGGTAGAAGAGCTCTTAACACTCGGCGAGCTCCACAGCATGGCCCTTGAACACGGTGTCCAGAGTATCATAGAGGGACCAGGGCATGTGCCGCTGAATCAGGTAGAACTGAATATCAGGATACAAAAAGAGGTCTGCAATGGAGCCCCCTTCTATGTCCTCGGCCCCCTTGTAACAGACATAGCCATGGGCTATGACCATATTGCAGCAGCCATCGGTGGTGCCATAGCAGGGGCTGCAGGCGCTGACTTTCTGTGTTACGTAACACCGGCAGAGCACATAAGACTTCCGAATATGGATAATGTAATTGAAGGGGTGATAGCATCGAAGATTGCAGCCCATGCAGCGGACATCGCAAGGGGTATACAGGGTGCCATAGAGAAAGATAGAAAGATGGCTGAATGCAGAAAGAGGCTCGACTGGGATGGTCAGATAGCCCTGAGTTTTAATCCTGAAAGGGTTCGCCAGTGGCGCTCAGAGATTCCACCATCAGAGCAAGAGGTCTGTAGCATGTGTGGCGAGTTCTGCGCCATAAGGACTGTTGAAAAGGCGATAAAACGGAATGGGTGGTGATGAATCTTCGCCATAGGTTCACAGAACTGATAGGTAAGTTCATAGAACATCTTAAAGGTTTTGTCCTCGCCTTAATAGCTATCATAGCAGTCCTCGGTGTTGTTGTTGGTTATAAATACTACAGGCACACCCAGGAGGACCCTGAATTCTGCATGTCATGCCATATAATGAAAGAGGCCTTCATTGAGTGGGAAAGGGGCAAACACAGGGATGTTGTTTGCCAGAAGTGTCATCAGCTAAGCATCCTCGAACAGAAC
>JBBISG010000020.1:0-39752 GCA_037441365.1 Nitrospirota bacterium | reverse complement strand
CTCACAGGGTTAAAGTCATCCTTGAGACAGGCACACCGGTCTTTGTAGAGGCAGACGATGCTGCCATGCTATCAGGGGTGAATTGATGTAGCTGGTAGTTCAGAATTAAGTCGAAAGTCCTCTCCGTGCGACCGTGCGACAGAGAGCACATGGGTTAATCGGGTTTATCGAGTTTATTGAGTTATCGGGTTAAACGCTATAAACGCAACAAACGCTATAAACGCTTTCGACTTTTAACCTTTAACTGCCACGGTTTTTATTTAACCATTACATATTCGGGTTAAACTATGAGTCATGAGGGGCTTGAACGTTGAAGACAAAGGCTGTAATCCTGATGGTCGTTTTGATCTCAGGCCTGGTAGTTCTTATTGCTGGCATTAAGAAGTCAGCGACACCGCCACTAAAGGCATCGGTAGGTCTAAGGGCACCCGAACTCGAGCTCAAGGACCCTGAGGGGAAAACCTATAGCCTCTCCTCCCTTAAGGGACATGTGGTCCTCATCAATTTCTGGGCCTCATGGTGTCAACCCTGCAGGGATGAGATGCCGTCTCTGCAGAGTCTTTATAATATTTTCAGGGACAATGGGCAGTTCCGCATGCTGACTGTCCTTTACAGAGACGATTATCAGAAGGCAGCCACATACATGAAGGAGAATAATTTCCAGTTTCCTGTGTTGATTGACAGCAGCGGCAAGACCGCAAGGTCCTACGGGATAACAGGTGTCCCTGAAACATATATCATTGATAAGAGAGGGGTTCTCAGGGAAAAGGTGATCGGACCTGCTGACTGGGGATCGCCAAGGGCGATCTCGTTGATATCAAACCTGATCAAAGAATAGGCCTGATATGGGAAGGCCATCTCCACCTGAAGACGCACTCCTTTTTGTCGGATCTCTTTATAGCAGAGAGGAGTGCTACCTGACGGCTAAGGAAAGGCTGATCGCATGTTTTGGAGAGATAATCATAGAGAGCCCGACATCAGATTGGGATTACTCTGATTATTACAGGGATGAGCTTGGCTGGCCTATAAAAAGGAGGTTTACCTTTTTTAAAAACATTATTAATCCTGAGCGGATTGTCGATATAAAGATCGCAACCAATGACATAGAACGGCAGCTATCAACAGAGGGAAGGCGTAGTATAAATATCGACCCTGGTTATATCACACCATCAAAGGTCGTCCTCGCATCGACAAAGAATTACTCACATCGGATATATATCGGAAAGGGGATTTATGCTGAGGTCACCCTGATTTACAGAGATGGCAGGTATCAGCCCCACTTATTCACTTACAGGGACTACGCAAGCGATGCCTATCGAGAGATATTTGCCTGTGCAAGGAGGTTTTTGAGTCCCTGAGTTAGCGGCCTGGATTATCCATGATCTCCATGGTCGAAAAAAAGAATGCAATCTCGTATGCAGCGGACTGTGAAGAATCAGAGCCATGGACGATATTTTGCTCTATGTTCGATGCAAAGTCAGCCCTGATTGTGCCCGGTGCAGCATCTTTCGGGTTTGTTGCCCCCATTATATCCCTCACCTTCGAGATAGCATTCTCGCCCTCTATGACCATAACGACTATCGGTCCTTCAGACATGAAATCCGTCAGGGTCTCGTAGAATGGCCTGTCTTTATGGACGATGTAGAACTTTTTTGCACCCTCCTTTGAGAGTCTCAACATCTTCAGCGCAGATATTCTGAGTCCACTCCTTTCGAACCTTGAGATGACCTCGCCTACGAGATTCTTTCTGACACCATCGGGTTTTACGATAGATAAGGTTCTCTCCATAGATCCTCCTCTTACCGGAGTTATAGGTGACCCTTTACTCCGAGGCAAAGCCGGATAACGGACATTTGTTAGTTTTATAGGTCTAACTTCTTCAGTAAGGCCCTTACTGCTGAGACAGACCTATCGAAATCCTTTTTTTCTTCTTCGTTCAGTTCTAACTCTATCACCCTCTGCACACCACCCTCTCCTACGATGACAGGGACGCCGACATAGACATCGCTGACACCATAATGTCCATCGAGGTAAGCCGAGCATGGCAATACACGTCTTTCATCGAGGATTATCGCCTTTATCATCTGGTATGTGGCAGCAGCAGGTGCAAAGTAGGCACTCCCTGTTTTAAGGAGCGATACGATCTCGGCTCCGCCATGCCGTGTCCTGTCTACAAGGTAATCAATCCTTTCACGAGGCAGGAGCTTTGTTATAGGAATGCCTTTCACGGTTGTGAACCTCGGCATTGGAACCATCTGGTCGCCGTGTCCCCCCATGACAAGGGCCTCGATATCGCGGGGGGAGACTCCGAGTTCAAGCGACACAAATGCCCTGAACCTTGCTGAGTCAAGGACCCCGCCCATGCCAATTACTCTATGGTGATCGAATCCCGATACCCTATGGGCGAGATAGGTCATTATATCCATAGGATTGGTGACCACGATTATCACTGCATCATGCGATAGTTTCGAGGTCTCTGAGACAACGCCTTTGACTGCATCAGCATTTGCATGAAGAAGGTCATCTCTGCTCATGCCTGGTTTTCTTGGGAACCCTGCAGTGATAACCACTACATCAGAGTTTGCGGTATCGCCGTAGATGTTTGTGCCTTTCACCGAGGCCGAAGAGCCCCAGAGCGGGCATGCCTCTTCTATGTCGAGCGCCTTTCCCTGCGGGATACCCTCTATGATGTCGAATAATACAACATCCGCAATGTCTTCACAGGATATCATCTGCGCTATGGAGGCACCGACATTTCCAGCACCTATTATGGACACCTTTTTTCTCATCGAGACCATGAATTATAAACAAAAAAGATGAATAATGGCAAGAAAAGGGCACCCCGGTATATAGTTATAGGTGAGTGCCCCCTGAGAAAATGTGGATTGACTCTTTTAAACTCATATGGAGGTATGATTACTATGATTTACATCATAATAATCATGTACGTACATCAGGTTTAATAAAACCTTATTGATTTAATGGAAAACCATATTTTGAACTTTAAACTTTCGACTTAATATGAGTTACAGTTAAATGGCTCAAAGACCTGAAATGGCTAACATCTCTGACGAAGACCTGAGGGCTGCGCTCAGGGAGATAAGGACTTATGTTGATGTCACAGAGGAAGACCTCATGGCGATTTACTCCATAGCCCTTAAGCATGCAAGGGATAGGCTTGCCTCAAAAATCTCAGTCAGCGATGTGATGACCAGAGATGTCATAGCCGTTAGAAGGGATGCTGACATCCATGAGGTGATAAGACTTCTTTCAGAAAACAAGGTAAGCGGCCTGCCTGTCATAGACGGTGAAAACCATGTCATCGGTATTGTCACCGAGGCAGACATACTCCACATGATGGGTATAAAAGGGGAAAACAGGTTTAAGGACATCCTGAGGCATCTGCTCGGAGAACCATTGCCAAAACGCAGGGCAGGGGATAAGGGGGGCACCCCAAAAAGTCAAAGACTTTTTGGGGACCCCGGTAAGGTCGATAATTTCATGGTCTCGCCCCCGATAACCACAAGACCTGATGCAGATATAAGGCTGGTAGCATCGATAATGGCTCAAAGAAGGATCAAGAGGCTTCCGGTGGTGGATGATGAAAATAAACTCATAGGCATAATATCGAGGGCAGACATAGTGCGGCTGGTGGGAAGTTGATTATTGAATACCTTTCAAAGATGAAGGGCGGCGCAAAGAGCCCACCAGGGGTCGGATTAGGAGAGGTCTTCTGGTCATGGATCGGTTCTGTCACCGGCATAGGCATCTGCGGTTACCTCTCATGGAGATATTTCGAACCCAGAGATCTAACCCTGATAATAGGCTCTTTTGGAGCATCTGCCGTCCTTGTATATGGTGCAATCAAGAGCCCACTCGCCCAGCCGAGGAACCTGATAGGAGGCCATGTAGTATCAGGTCTCGTGGGTGTGGCATGCTATCAGATCTTTGGAGATACCATATGGTTAGCCTCTGCCCTGGGTGTATCACTTGCTATAGCGGCAATGCTGCTGACAAGGACGCTTCACCCGCCGGGGGGTGCAACCGCCTTGATAGCCGTCATCGGTGGTGAGAAGATTCATAAACTGGGATTCCTATACGCCTTTGTGCCTGCCGGCCTCGGTGCGTCTATTCTCCTGGTTGTTGCCCTCATAGTGAATAACCTCTCGAGGAACCGCAGGTATCCGGAATACTGGTTTTAAGCCCTCGGCTTGGCAAGGATCTCGAGGACCTTCAGGTCCAGAAACCTCTTTGATGCAGCAGACCTTATGACCACAACAGAATCAGCACCCCTTGCAGTGCCTGCCACTGCAAGCACCTCTTCGCCCTCTGGTATCATACCAGCATCGACAGCCATCATAACAATCTCGCAGCATACCTTCGGCCCTTCGCCGAACCTCCTCAATGCCTGTGCAATGAGCATTGTTGGATAAAGACCACTAAATCTTGCCGAGAGCGCTGTTTCAAGGGAATGTGTGAGCATTGAGCCTGTATATACCCTCGCACCATTTTGCTCGATCCTGGCCCTCACATCCGGAGGCATCTCGATAACATTTGGCTCTTTAAAACCCGATGAATGGGTTATGACAATGGTATTGATTTTCTGATCCTTCAAGGCATCGGAGAACAATAAACCTGTCTCACCAGTTGTTGATGCTACTACAAGGTGTTTGTAGCCATTTTCGGCTATCGCCCTTCTAACCACCTCTACGCATGCAGATGTGTTGTCCCTTCCTGGTTTGTCAAAATATACAACCCTCTTTTCCATAAGCAGATAGTATCAAAAATAGTTAAAAGTCCTGTAAAGTCTTAATATGGAGCTCTTTCAGTTGTTTCTGCTCCACGATAGATGGTGCGCCGCTCATGAGGCATACGGCCTTCTGGGTCTTCGGAAAGGCTATAACATCCCTGATAGATGAAGCCCCTACCATGATCATCACAAGCCTGTCAAGGCCGAGGGCGATACCCCCATGGGGCGGTGCACCATATTCAAGGGCGTCGAGGAGGAACCCGAACTTTAATTTAGCCTCATAATCCGAGATCTTCAGTATCTCGAACATCCTCTTCTGCACATCCCTCCTGTGAATCCTGATGCTCCCGCCGCCTATCTCATAGCCATTAAGGACGATGTCGTATGCCTTTGCCCTCAGGGCTCCAAGCTCTGAGTCAGGGGTCTGGAGCTCAGAAATATCCATAGAGAACATCTTTTCTGCATCCTCATCTACAGGTGAGGTAAATGGATGATGCATAGCTGTAAATCTGCCACCTTCTTCGTCCCATTCCAGAAGCGGATAATCGGTTATCCATACAAATTTGAAGCCGCCCTTTATGAGGCCGAGCCTCTTTCCGAGCTCAAGCCTCATGCGACTGAGGACATCGTGGACTACATTTTCTCTGTCAGCAACGAAGAGCATCAGGTCCCCTTCCTCTGCACCAAGTCTCTCCGCCATCTGCCTTAATATATCCACAGGAAAAAACTTTGCTATTGGTGACTCAAAGCCGTCCCTGACTTTTATCCACGCAAGGCCCTTTGCCCCAAAGGTCTTTGCCTCCTCTGTGAGCATATCTATCTCTCTTCTCGATACCCCTGCCATGCCTTTCCCGTTTATAGCCTTTACCCTGCCGCCTGATTCAATGGCATCGAGAAAGACCTTAAAAGAACCACCCCTAACGAGATCTGCCATATCCTTCAGCTCGAGACCGAACCTTAAATCAGGCTTGTCATTGCCAAACCTCTCCATCGACTCTTTGAAGGTAAGCCTTTCGATGGGAACCTCAATATCAACATTCAGGACCTTCTTGAAGACCCTCTTCACCATCCCTTCGACCAGAGCGATCACATCATCTCTCTCCACAAAGGACATCTCGAGGTCTACCTGTGTGAATTCAGGCTGTCTGTCAGCCCTCAGGTCTTCATCCCTGAAGCACTTCACTATCTGAAAATATCTTTCTACTCCAGAGACCATAAGTATCTGTTTGAAAAGCTGGGGTGACTGCGGAAGGGCATAGAAATGTCCTGGGTTGAGCCTGCTCGGGACAAGGTAATCCCTCGCACCCTCCGGTGTAGACTTTGTGAGCATCGGTGTTTCTACCTCGATGAATCCATTTTCATCGAGATAATCCCTGATAACCTTGGTGGTTCTGTGTCTGACAATCAGGTTTTTTTGTATCTCAGGCCTCCTCAGGTCAAGATACCGGTATCTCAATCTCAGAGATTCTGATGCCTCTGCTGCTTCCTCTATCGTAAAGGGCAGAGGAGATGCCTCATTCAGGATACAGAGATGATTTGCATACATCTCAACCATTCCTGTCGGTATGTTAGGATTCTCTGTACCCTCTGGCCTTCTCCTTATCTCACCTGCCACGGCAATAACATACTCTGCCCTCAGGCCGTGGGCAAGCCTGTGGGAATCAGGGTTGACCTCGGGGCTGAAGACCACCTGAATAATACCGCTTCGGTCTCTCAGGTCAACAAAGATCAATCCGCCATGGTCCCTCCTTCTGAAGACCCATCCGGCAAGGCTCGCCTTCGAGCCGATATCCGATTCTCTGATCTCACCGCACCCCCTATCACGAATCATAATACCTCCAGTCCGATCTCTCTTTTAATCATCCGCAACTCCTCAGGTGTTAAATATCTAAATTCTCCTGACTTTAAATCACCGAGCTTAAGTCCATCAATGCCGATTCTTTTGAGCCTGATTACAGGATGCCCCACCCTTTCGAGCATCCGCCTCACCTGCCTCTTTCTGCCCTCATAGATGGTTATCTCGAGCCATGAGTTATTGTCAAGGCGTCTCATAGTCCTCACCTTCGCAGGCATGGTCATCCCATCCTCAAGCCTCATACCCCGCCTCAATTTTTCTATATCGTCATCTTCTATAATCCCCTTAACCTTAACAAGATAGGTCTTTGGTATCCTTCTGGATGGATGCAATATCGCATTTGCAAAACCACCGTCATTTGTCAAAAGGAGCATGCCTTCAGAGTCGTAATCGAGCCTTCCCACAGGATATACCCTGTATTTTACACCCTTTAAGAAATCCTTAACAGTTGGCCTCCCCTCGGGGTCAAACAGTGTCGTCACAACACCCCTCGGTTTGTTGAAGATGAGATAGACCGATTTTGGCCCCCTCAGTTCCGGCCCCGAAATGAGCTTCCCATCAACCTTTATATAATCGACCTCTGGGTCTGCCTTCATCCCGAGCGCAGCTACCCGGCCGTTGACAGTTACCCTGCCCTCCAGTATCAGTTCCTCTGCCTTTCTCCTCGAGGCGATGCCTGCCTCTGCAAGTATCTTCTGCAGACGTTCCATAAGTATAGATAATAACATAATTTGATTTATACTATATTAAGTCGAAAGTTTAAAGTTAAAAGTTTTAAAGTCGAGGACTTTTGACTTTTGACCTTCGACTTTTAACTGCATTTGCTATGGATAAGTGGAAAGAGAATATCTCATTCATACTCGTAGAACCGAAAGAGCCAGGCAATATCGGCGCCTCAGCAAGGGCAGTAAAGAATATGGGGTTTAAAAATCTCGAACTCGTAAACCCGGTCAGATTCATCACAGATGAATCAAAAAGGATGGCATGCAATGCTGTAGACATACTCAAACACGCTAAGATATATTCAGACTTCAAGGAGGCGGTTCAACAAAAGGCACTGATAATCGGCACTACAAGGAGACTCGGTAAACGGAGGGGGCTCATCCTCCCACTCAGGGAGGGTGTGAAAAGGGTTATCGCAGCTGCCAGACGAAATAAGATAGCCATACTCTTTGGGAGTGAGGACAGGGGATTGACCAATAAAGAGGTCGAGGAATGCGGCTTCCTGCTTACAATCCCGTCCGACCCCTCAGCCCCATCGCTCAACCTCGCACAGAGCGTGCTGCTGGTGGCCTATGAGCTGAGCCAGATGACGTATAAGGCGGCCTCACCCGAGCTTTCTAAACATGAGGACCTCAATCACCTGTATGACCACATACAGTCAGCACTCAGGCTTCTCGAATACATACCAAGGGGTAACCGCGACCTCGAAAAGACGATAATGAGAAATATCAAACACCTTATCAGCAGGGCAGGGCTTACAGATTGGGAATTGAAGATGCTACACGGGATATGTTCACAGATAGAGATAAGGTATCAGGCAGGGCAACTCGTGAATCGCCCTGCCTTCTATGACGAGGAGACGATTTGAGACCTAACTGGTCTAACAGGAAACAGAGCCTCATCCCCCGCCCAGATAAAAACCATAGTCTTTAAACAGGCTCGACTGTGTGAGTTTGCCGATGCTGCCATATCCGCAGACCGGACATCTTGCATCAGAGAGTTCCTGTTCATCCCTATAGGCGAGGTAGAACTGTTTTCCGCACCTCAAACATACAACATTGTTATGCATCTGGCCTCCTCTCTTATCTCTGAAGCCTCGGTCTTGCCCCGAGGCTGTAGATTATATTCGCCATGACGCAGAATCCTGTCAGGGCAAATACTATTAAGTTTACACCAACAAGCCCTGTCAGGATCAACCAGTAGGGGCTATGTAACCATGCAAGCAGGGCGCTGCCAAGGGCAAATATCCCTGCTATCAGCCATATTATCCTCTCGAGATACCAGCTATCTGTCTGTGCTATGTACATTCCTTACACCTCCTTCTTATATCTCTGAAAATTCGTCTTTCTCCTCCTTCCCCTCCATCTCTATCTCCTTAACAGGACAGGTCCTGTTCTTAAAGAACTCATAATAGAGGAGGGGAACGGCTATCAATGTTAGTCCTGTTGCAGCAACAGCACCAAACATCATCGCTATAGCAAGACCCTGAAATATAGGGTCAAAGATCATAACAAAGGAGCCAACAACAACGGCGGCGGCTGTCAATACTATCGGCCTGAACCTCACAGCACCTGCCTTAATAAGGGCATCCCTCAGCCCTCCCTTCTGCCTCCACTCCATCTCTATAAAATCGACGAGGAGAATCGAGTTCCTCACGATGATACCAGCAAGGGCGATGAATCCGATCATTGAGGTTGCTGTAAAGAAGGCTCCAAATAACCAGTGACCTGGCAGTATCCCCACGAGTGTAAGAGGTATAGGAGCCATTATTATAAGGGGCGTCACAAAATTCTTGAACCATGCAACAACGAGTATGTATATAAGAATCAGGACGGCACCAAAGGCAATCCCCAGGTCTCTGAAGACCTCATAGGTTATATGCCATTCACCATCCCATTTCATTGAATACCTGTCCTCAAGCCATGGCTGGACAGATGAATACTGTCTGAGTTCGTAACCTTCAGGTAGCTTCAAGCCCTTTATCTTATCCTTCATCTTCAGGATGGCATAGACAGGGCTTTCCTCCTTTCCAGCCACATCACCTATTACATATGTAACCCTCTTCAGATTCTTGTGGTAGATCGTCTTATCCTCTATGACCTTCCTCACCTTAACGAGTTCAGACAATGGCACAGGGAGGCCTGTGGATGAAGGGATAGTTATCTCTTTCAGGGATGACAGACCTGCCCTTTCCTGAAGAGGCATCCTGAGGAAGATCTCCACAGGTTCCTTCTCCTTCTCAAAATGGACGAGGCCTGCCCCCATTCCACTAAGGGCTATCCTCACCGCTTGTGATACAGCCTCGGTGCTTATGCCATGATAGGCAGCCTTCTCTTTGTCCACATCAAAGATGTCCTTTTCCTGATCATCCTCAACATACCAGTCTACATCAACAACGCCTTCGGTCTTCTCGAAGATATCCCTTATCTGTCGGGCTATCTCGACCTGTCTTTTTGGATCAGGGCCATAGACCTCTGCAACGAGTGTGCTTAATACAGGAGGGCCTGGCGGGATCTCGGCAACCTTTATCCTTGCACCAGACCTGTCGGCAATCCTCTTAAGCTCAGGCCTCAGTCTCTTTGCAAGGTCATGGCTCTGGGCCTTCCTATCTCCCTTTGGTACAAAATTTACCTGAATATCAGCAACATTACTGCCTGACCTCAGGAAGTAATGCCTGACAAGGCCATTAAAGTTATAGGGCGCTGCCGTGCCAGCATAGGCCTGATAATCTGTTACCTCTGGCACTGTCTTGAGATACTCTCCCATCTGTCTTGTCAAGGCTGCTGTCTGTTCGAGGGTCGTGCCTTCTGGCATATCTATTATCACCTGTAATTCGCTCTTGTTATCAAAGGGCAACATCTTTACTGTTACTGCCTTAAGTGGAACGAGCATCATGGCAAGGCCGAGGAGTAAGGCAACAATACCGAGGGCAAGAAGCCTCTTGTTCCTGTTGTCAATCATTGGGCCGAGGATCTTCCCATAGAGATTTAACATCTTCTCGCCTTCTTTAGAACCATCATCAGGACCTTTATGTTTAACACCCTTCAGGACTATATAACTGAGCCAGGGGCTGACTATAAATGCCACAAGGAGGGAAAAGAGCATAGCTGCCGAGGCCCCAACAGGGATCGGCCTCATATAAGGACCCATGAGTCCTGACACAAAGGCCATGGGAAAGAGTGCAGCAATAACAGTAAATGTAGCGAGTATTGTAGGATTACCGACCTCGTCAACAGCGAGGACTGCTGTGAGGGGGTCAATCCTGTGCATCTTAAAGTGTCTGTGGATATTCTCGACAACTACTATGGCATCGTCAACAAGGATACCTATCGAGAATATGAGAGCAAAGAGCGTGACCCTGTTAAGTGTATAGCCGTAAAGATAGTTTATGAGAAGGGTGAGGGCGAGTGTAACAGGGACGGCCACGGCAACGACTATAGATTCCCTCCATCCAAGGGCAAAGGCAATTAGTATAATAACAGATATCGTGGCTATCAGCATATGTTCGAGGAGTTCATCAGACTTTTCCTTTGCCGTATCACCATAATTCCTCGTTACAGTAACATTCACATCAGAGGGGATGAGCTTACCCTTTAATGCCTCAACCTTTTTCAGTGCCTCATGGGCAACTATGCTCGCATTAGCACCCTTCTTCTTAGATATAGCTATCGTGACCGCCTCGTACTGACCTGCCTTATCAGCCTTAATACCCTTTTTCTCTGCCGAAGGGCCAAGCCCCATAAATACATAATTTGCAGGCTCCTCAGGTTTATCCCTGATCTCAGCAACATCCCTCAGATAGACAGGCCTTCCATTAAAGACAGCTACGACTATATTACCGACCTCTTCAGCATCCTTGATAAAGGTACCTGTCTCTACAAGAAACTCCCTGTTTTCCGATGGAAAGGCCCCTGAAGGTATCACAAGGTTTGATTTTTGTAAAGAATTCATTATCTGGAAGGACGAGGCATTGTAGGCCCTGAGCCTTGCATGATCAAGGACAATTCTCACCTGTCTGCGCTGCCCGCCTATAACTGAAAATTCTGATACATCTTTGTCCTTCTTTATCTCATCGCAGAGGTCTGTTGCTATCCTCCTTAATTCATAGCCTGAATAATTCTTATTCTCGCTCCATAATGTAAGGGTCAATATGGGGACATCATCTATGGACTTCGGTTTAACTAATGGTTGAGAAACACCAGGAGGTATCCTGTCATAATTTGACATGAGTTTATTGTAGAGCTTCACAAGGCTGTCTTCCATATTCTCACCAACATAAAAACGGACAATGGTGAGGTTCATTCCATGCCTTGCTATGGAATAGATATACTCAACTCCTTTTATCTCCCAGAGGAGCTTCTCCATAGGTTTCGTGACCCTCTCCTCAACCTCCTTTGCTGATGCACCTGGATAAGAGACAAAGACATCCACCATCGGTACGACAATCTGAGGCTCTTCCTCACGAGGGGTCACAATGACGGCAAATATACCAAGGACAAGGGCTGATATAACAATTAGGGGCGTGAGTTTAGACCTTATAAAGGCCTTTGCGATCCTCCCTGATAGTCCAATCCCGTTCATCTAATCACACCTCCATCTATCACCCTATCAATACCCTCTGCCACTATCCTCTCCTCAGGGTTCAAACCTGAAAGAACCTCTATTGCCTCACCATATCTCTTCCCTGTCCTTACAGTTCTAAAGGTAATAATACCCCTTTCATCTGCAACATATACACCTGTTAGCTGCCCCTTCTCTACAATAGCCACCTGAGGAACAAGGATCGTCTCCTTCTTTCCAACAGGTATCCTGATATTTGCATACAAGCCACTCCTTAATCCAGATGCCCTTAGGTCAACCTTAATAACAAATGTCCTCGTCATAGGGTCAATGGCTGGCACAATCTCTGAGACCTTTCCAGTTGTCTTAAGACCCACGGAATCTATCCTTACATCTACGGGCATCCCTGTCCTCATAAGGCTGAAGAATCTCTCGTCTATGTTTGCCTCAACACGATAAGACGATGTATCCTCTATTGTCAATAATGGTGCACCTGGCACCGCCATATTCCCCCTTTCTATCTTCTTCTCAGTAACTATCCCTGAGAAGGGAGCAGTAATCCTTGTATAACCGTAGTAAACCTTAACCTCTGATAGACCTGCCTTTGCCCTGTTGACCATCTCCTGGGCCCTCTCATACTCGATATCAGAGACCTTCTTCTGTGTCTCGATCTGGTCGAGTTCCTGCTGGGAGATGGCCTTTTCATCATGGAGTTTCTTATATCTCTGGTATGTAATATCAGTAAGAGACCTGTTCTGCCTTGCTGCCTCAAGACCCTTCAATGCCTCTTTATAGCCTGACTCTGCAGCCTTTATCCTCTCTGCTATATCCCTGTCATCAACTGTGAGCAATATCTGTCCTTGCCTGACAATATCTCCTTCTCTGACATTCAGGGATGTGACCTCTCCCATCATCCTGCTCGATATCACTGAGATATTCTTGGCCCTCACTGTTGCAGATGTCTCATAATAATCTTCAATAGATGACTTCTCTACTACCGAGAGCTTAATGCCCGTTATAACAGGCCTCTCCACATTAACCTTACCCTCTTTTATCTTCCCCTCGCAGCCAGTAGCTACCAGTGCAAGCAAAAGCAAAACTAATCCATTAAACATCAAACCTTTGTGTCTAATATTCATCTTTATCCTCCTTTTCACTCTATATTTAAATCCCTTAATATCGTTCCTGCCTCAAAGCTGAGGTCTATTGCCGCCACCCTATAATTATTCTCCATGCTCACAAGGTTTGCCCTCGCATGGTCAACATTCAACTGTGCATCGAGGAGGTCAACTATTGGAGACAGTCCATTCTCATACCTTATCCTCACAAGCCGCCTGCCTTCCTCAGCACTCCTGAGGGAAGAGGCTGCAAGGTCTCTATTCTTCTCAGCCTCTTTAAGGGATAGATAGGCCTCATGGACCTTGAATGTTACGGCTTTTTTAAATCCCTCGAGATACTCTCCTGCCTCAGATACCTGAGCCCTTGCCTTTGCTATCTCATGCTCTCTCTTAGTGCCATCAAAGAGTTCCCATCTGAGAAAGGCGACGATCTGATAGCTATTGCCTTCAGAACCAAGGGGTCTTCTGTGGTCATTAAGCTGATAAGAGCCTCCAAGACCTGTCACCGGCATGTACCCTGATTCAGCCATCTTTATATTCATCTTTGCATTCTCATACCTCAACCTCATTGCCTCTATGTCCTTCCTCGAAAGAGACGAATCGAGATAATGATTTATGTCCTTAACAATGATATCAGCAGTCTCTTCCGATATATGAACAGGTTCAGACCTTCCGAGGAGCAAGCCGAGCGCCCTCTCTGCTACCTCGAGATTCTTCTTTGCACTTACATTTTTCTGCTCAGCCTCTGTCAGGGCTGTCTGTGCCCTCAATACATCTGAATAAAGGCCAAGTCCAGCCTTATTCTTCGCCTCTGCAATCCTGAGGTGTTCTGCTGCATCCTCTATCGCCTTCCCGCTAACCTTCAGATATTCCTTTGCAGTCATTATCATTAGATAGGCCTTCGCAACCTTTAATGTTATCTCTTCCTTCTTTCTCTTAAATTCTTCATCCTTAGCCTTAAATTCCCTCTTAGACATATCGAGCCCGATATTGGCCTTCCTTACGAATAATGGTTGTTCAAAACTCAGGGTGGTCTGGAAGTCATTGATAGCCTTTGGATTATTCAAGGATGGAATCTGAAAATCCTCCATCCCGAATCTCTCCTGGTTGAGCTTTGACATGAATCCATAGGTTGGGTTATCGGTCCTCATAAATCTCTCCTCAAAGGTAACCTTCGGAAGGAGATAGCTCCTCGCTATGCCGATACTCTCCTTTTCGGCCAAAAGAGAATTCTTCATGGCCCTTATCTCATGGTTACCCTCTATAGCCATCTCTATAGCCTCTTTTAAGGTGATTCCCTTTTCAGAGGCAAAAAGGGAATGCACTATGAACAATAAGATTCCAGAGATTATTAATACCCTTGTCCTCATCTCCTGTCCCTCCTTTTCTTTCTCCTTTCTTCCATAAAGGCAAGGAAGGTCTTCATGTCACACCTTCCGGTCTTTTTTTGATATTCGTAACAATCCTTCAATGTATCCAGATCCATAATCAATGTCTCATCGTCCTTCAACTCTTCTCTGAGTAATCTCAATAATCGTGATATGCCTGATGGGAGATCATCCCTGAGGGAATAAAATACAAGCTTTCCCTTCCTCCTCTCTTTAAGGAGACCAGCATCATCTAAAAGTGCAAGGTTCCTCGAGATAAGAGGCTGGGATATGCCGAGGACTGCCATTATCTGACAGACGCATAATTCCCTCCTCTTGAGTATCATCAGCATCCTCAAGCGCGTCTCATCGGAGAGTAACTTTAATAATTTCAGGACATCCTTCATAAGTCCCCTTTAGAGCAATAGCGCAGTAGCCCAGTGGAGCAGTAGCTAAATTAAGGAATAGATTTTTTCCCTGATTAAAAACTACTGCTCTGCTGCTCTACTGCTCTACTGCTCGTGCCGAAGGCACACACTTCCCATTCACTTTCACTTTCACTTTCACCTTTGTTTAGGAGGCCATCTCCTCGAGTCTCTTGAGCTTCGAGGTCTCTCCAAGGGCAATAAGAATGTCACCAGCTTTTATGGTAGTCCTGAAGGTTGGGTTGAACTTCATCTCTCCACCCGCCCTCTGTATAGCTACTATAATGATACCTAACTCCCTTCCGATGCCGCATTCATCGAGGGTCTGTCCTGCTATCCTTGAACCATCCTTAACCACTATCTCCTCCATCTGGAGGTCGATATTCCCGGAGCGGGTAGCAAATTCTATAAAGTCAACAACAGCTGGCTTTAATACTGTATGGGCGATTCGGAGTCCTCCTATATGATAGGGAGACACTACCCTGTTGGCACCCGCACGGATAAGTTTCTGTTCCGATCCCTCCTCCCCTGCCCTTGCTACAATAAAGAGGTCAGGATTTAACTCCCTCGCACTCAAGACAACATAGAGATTCTCTGCATCAGTAGGGAGGACAGAGATAAGACCCTTTGCCCTCTCGATACCTGCCTCTTTTAGTATCTCATCCTTTGTTGCATCCCCTTGAAGCATTAATACGTCTTCCCTCTCTGTACGTTCGGGGGTCTTCTCAATAACAACGAATCTCTTATTCTTCTCCTTCAGTTCCCTGCATATAATTCTCCCCATTCTTCCATAACCACATACAATGTAGTGGCCCTTCAGTTCCTTTATCTTTTTTTCCAATCTACTCCTCCCGAATATCTCTCTGAATTCACCTTCCAGTATTATCTTTGCCCCATTGTTCAGGGCAAAAAGAACAGTCCCAACCCCGCCTATTATAAGAAAAATGGTAAAGACCCTTCCATTCTCCGAGAGTTCCCTCACCTCTTTGTAGCCTACAGAGGCAAGGGTTATGATCGTCATATAGATAGAGTCGAGAAAATTCCAGCCCTCAATAGTCATGTATCCAATAGTGCCGAAGGCAACTATAAAGGTTATCATCATGAGAGATATGAGTAACTTTTTCCTCAGCTCTTCCATTTCATCACCTTACCCCGGAAATCATTCCTCTGCCTTTCAATCTTTTCATATAAACATATTTATATACGATTATTTTAAATTTGTCAAGAGGACCCTGCTACCTCTCAGTGCGACGGTGCGACAACTTAGTGCGACAACTTAGTGCGATAGTAGGGGGCAAGGGTCAGGTCTACACACTTGTGTGTAACCTGACCCTTACTTCAATTGACTTTGCACACAGGTGTGTAGACCTGACCCTTTACTTCACTCTTAAGTAAGCTTGACTATCGCACTATCGCTCTGTCGCACTAACGCACTAAGTTAGGACCGCTCTCACAATCCGGGACAGTTCCTGTGCTGTGAAGGGCTTTTTCAGGAAGTTAATACCCTTTTCAAGGACACCATCACTGTGCAGCCTTTCCTGTGGATAACCGGATATAAAGAGGACCTTTATGTCAGGTCTGATGGACAGCACCTTTTCAGAGAGTCTCTTCCCATCGATGTGGGGCATCACTATATCTGTTATCAAAAGGTCATAATGGCCTTCCCCTTTCTCAAGCAGCCGCAGTGCCTCCATGCCGTCTGAAAGGGCCGTCACAGTATATCCAAGGCCTGTCAGGATGGTATCCAGAAGGGACAGGACTGATTCATCGTCCTCAACGATTAATATATGCTCGCTTCCCTTGGACAGGTCAGATGCCTCTGCCCTTAATGGCTGAACTCCCTCTGACCTCGGAGAGGCAGGAAGATAAACCCTGAATGTGCTGCCCCTGCCCACCTCCGTTTCTACCTCTATGGCTCCCCTGTGCTGTCTCACTATCCCATATGCAGAGGCAAGCCCCAATCCTGTGCCCTTGCCAGGCCCCTTTGTCGTGAAAAAAGGCTCGAAGATGCGCGCCTTCACCTCCTCAGGGATCCCTGTGCCTGTGTCAGAAACGGATAGAAGCAGGTAACCACCCTCCTCCATATCAAGACGGGCGGCGGCATCCTTATCGAGCCTCACAGGCTCGGTTCTAATGGTCAGCCTTCCTCTGCCTGACATCGCATCCCTGGCATTGGCGGCAAGGTTCATTACTACCTGTTCGATCTGGTAGGGGTCGGCCCTGATGTTTGGTGGATCAGGACAGAGCGATAGCTCAAGCTCAATACCCTCGGTGAGAAGGCTCCTGAGCATATCGGAAAAATCCCTGATGAGGCCATTTATGTTGATGTCCTGGAGAGCCAGTATCTGCCTCCTGCTGAAGGCCAGTATCTGGTTTGTCAGGGCCTTTGCCCTCTCACCCGCCTTCAGGATGTTATTGATATATCTCTTGAGAATCGAACCATCAGGGGCCATGGATTCAGCCATCTCAGCATAGCCGATGACAGCAACAAGGATATTGTTAAAGTCATGGGCGATGCCGCTGGCAAGCGTTCCCATCGCCTCTATCTTCTGTGACTCTACCAGATGCTCCTGCATCCTCTGGAGGGTATCGATCTTCTCCTCAAGTTCCTTGATCAAACGCCCCCTCTGAATGGCATTTGACATCAGGCCAACCATGCCAACGAGGATATTGAACTCATCGCTGGAGATGCCATCCTCTCTGTAAAAGTCAGCAATAACAACCCCTGATTGATGACCTATGCACAGCCGAGATCGATGATAATGAACCTGCCCCTTTTCACAATGACAATCTCCATGTTCACCCGATGAATATACAACAGGGATGCCTTTCTTCAGGGCCGGGCACCCCTCCCGGGGAATATTCAGCGGGAAATTCAGGGGCCTCGCTGCATCAATGCCGTGGGATGCTACCAACCGGAGCATGTCCCCTTCGAGGAGATAGACACCTGCATCGACTGACAGTAGCCTCGATACCTCTGCCGACAGTATTCCGCATATCTCAGCTTCCCCGGGCAGATGAGGCCCGAACATCTCATTAAGCCTCATAATCGATGAGAGGGCCTTAAAGAGTGTTTCGGCCCGGTCCCTGCCTGTCTCAGACCGTCGTTGGTGCTCCATAGTAATACCCTATACCGTAGTCTATACCCAGCCCTTTGAGGATGGAGTGGACCTCTTCATCCTCCACCTGTGGGGCGATGGTCTTTATCCCGAGCCTTGTGACCATCTGGTGGATGTGATTCACGATCAGCCTGTTCCGCTCGTCCATATCCATATTCCTCACAAAGGAACCGTCGAGCCTGACATAATCCACATCAAGGTATTTCAGGTACATAAAGGAGGAAAAACCTGTCCCGAAGTTCTTTAGAGCAAAACCTATCCCAAATCTCCTCAGCCGCTCAAGAACCTCCATGAAGTCGTTCAATCGGGGCAGGACAGATCCCTCATCCATCTGGAAGACAACGCTGGCTGGCGATATGCCCCTTGCCTCGATGACCCTGATCACCTCGTCCGGAAAGTCCTTGCGAAACAGCCGCCTGCCCGAATGGAAAAAGAGCCCCGGCCGCCTTCCGGTCCCTGACAGGGCCTCTGCCTTTCCATATAATGAAAGTGCCTTTTCAAGGACTATCTCATCTATCCTGTCCAGATAGCCAAGCTCCTCGGCCGGAAGGATAAACTGCTTTGCATGTATCCGCTTATCACCATCGACAATCGTTGCGAGGACATCAAAGCCATAGACCTTACCTGTGGCAATCTCAACCACGGGCTGAAAGACCGGTTCTACCCTGCCCTCTTCGATCGCCCTTTTGAGAAAGTCGCCCTTCGAGGCCATATCCATCGCAACCTCTCTATCCTCGGCCTCTATCATAACCACCTTGTTCCTGCCCAGATGCTTTGCCCTGTAAAGTGCGACATCACAGGCGGTGAGAAGCTCATTTACGGCCTCGCCATTCAGGGGAAACTCTGCTATGCCGAAGCTTGCATGCGCCATGACATTACCCGAAACCACACTCAAAGGAGTCTCACTTATGAGCCTCCTCAACTTTTCGGCAACAACCATCCCGTTTCTTATCTCTGTCTCTGGCAGTATCACTGCAAACTCATCACCCCCAACACGGGCAGCAATGTCAGAATATCTGATGTTCTGCTCTATGAGGGAGGCTATCTCCTTCAAAACCATATCACCCCCTGGATGCCCGAAGGTATCGTTTATATTCTTGAAATTGTCAAGATCCACCATTACAATCGAAAAGTGATGGCTGTATCTCTTTGATCTGTAGACCTCATACTCTAAAAACTCCTCAAACTTCCTTCTGTTATACAGCCCTGTAAGGGGGTCTCTGTAGGAGAGTTCCTCAAGCCTCTGATAATACTCGCTCACTGTATCGAGGAGCTTGTTAAAGTGGTGTGTGAGGGCGTGTATCTCTGATATGTAGCTCGTTGCAGGAACCCTTTTGTTGAGGTCCTGAAGGGTGGTTATCTCCTTTATCACCACGACAAAATCGAGGACAGGTCTTATCACGAACCGCCTTAAAAGGATATAAAATAACAAAAAGACTGTAGCAATATATACGCTAAAAAGGATGATGCCAAATCGTATAAGATACTCCAGAGAGACCTTGAGATTCCTGATCGGATATGCGATGTCTATCACGCCTGCTGTCATCCCCTCAGAAAGATCCCTGTGGCAGGCGCCACATCTCCTGTCAGCGATGACAGGATATATGTATCTGATGTCTTCCCTCATCCTCATGAATAATTCCTCGCCCTTGAGTCCCCTCATTATGCTGCCGTCTGCCTCCCGCACCTCCCTTTCCCCGGGCATCTCGCCAAACTGCTCGATAACAGGAAATCCCCTGTAAACACGAACCATCATATCAGGTCTGACCCTGTTGAGCCTCTCGATAGTGTCTGTAATATCTCTTTTGTTCCACCCCTTAACCATGCCTGAGTAAAGCGCCTCAAAGACCAGCCTCGACATCTGTCTGGCCTCGTATCGCCCCATCTCCTCTATAGACCTCTCCTTGACAGCCCTCAATACTATAAAGATGAGAAATAGAGAAATGATGGCTGTGCCGCCGGCAAGGTAGATGATAAGTCTCGTGAAACTGATTCTTCTTCCGCGAAATAGTAACTCAAGCGCACCCCTGTTATCAAAGACCAATTGCATTCACTCCCCATAAGACAGACGGACAGAAGACAGACTGTCTGTCTTCTGTCCGTCTGTTGTCTTTTGTCTGTCCTCCTTGACCAGGCCAGGTGGCAAGACACCGGATGATCAGGGGTATCTCGGTGAAACATCTCGGAACAAATAGAAATAGTCTGAAGGTCTTATTAAGGGTGGGTGAGTGGGTGAGCAGCAAATTTTGTGCCAAACGAAAAATGGAAAGAGGGGTCCCCGAAAAATCAAAGATTTTTCGGGGACTATGGTCTCGAAGATTATTCACTATCTTCCCCTTCGTATTGTCGGAAAATCAAACACGCGCAACGACTTCCCACTGTACGGCGTCCACTTGCTATATTTTATATCACAAGGTTAGAAGATACTTCAAGTTTTAAATACAGACTTCCTATTTCCCCTTTATGGAGTAGGGTATTTAAACGGGTTGCCCCTGACTATTTTGCTGAGTTTAAGAGGCCTTCCTTCAAACAGGAATACTGCCATGCCGCGCTCTTTTACAATATCTCCACCAATACTCCAGCTTCCCTTCCATGCTATATTGAGATAGAGCTTCGTCCCTTCTATCTCGACCCATCGCGGTGTGAAGGTCAATTCAGCAAAGTCAAAATGTTTAATCGAATCAACGATGTCCTTGTATCCGGTCTTAGTGCAGTTGTCTGCGATAGTCGAAAAATCCTTCTTTATATAGGCAGACCTCAATATCTCGGCAACAGAAAAAGCCTCCTGTGAGAGCCTTGATTCTGTTGATACCTGCTTTACCTCTTTCTTTCCACCGCAGGAGGTAAGAAGAGTCAAAATAATGAAAATACTCAGGATGCCTACATTTCCCCTATCTTTCATATTGCCTCCATATAGCGTTTATAGCGTTTATAGCGTTTGTTGCGTTTAACCCGATAACTCAATAAACTCGATAAACCCGAAAGTCACTGTCTTATTATAACACCACCGCCGAGAATCACATCCCCATCATAGAACACTGCACTCTGGCCGGGTGCAGGTGCCCACTGGGGCTCATCGTAGATGACACGCACATGTCTATAATCCATAACATAAACAGTTGCTGGCTCATCCTTCATCATAGAGCGGATCTTTACAGTTGCCCTGAAACTCGAAGAACCCCCTTTTAGTAAAGGTGAGACAGAGGGATTAAGCCAGTTAATATCCTCAACGACAAACTCTCTGTTCATTGCTGCTTCCTTTGGACCTACATAGATAGCATTTTCTGATGCATCTATCTTAACAACATAGAGCGCCTTTCCAGCTGCAATCCCCAATCTCTTTCGCTGACCAATTGTGTAAAGATAAATTCCCTTATGTCTTCCGAGAGTCTTCCCTGTCTCCATGTCAATAATAGGGCCTCCATTGGTCTCTGCGAGATTCTCCAGAAATCTGAAATAGTTCCTGCCTCCAACAAAGCATATCTCCTGACTTTCAGGCCTCTTAGCAGCAGACAGATTCAGCTTCCTCGCAATCTCTCTGACCTCATCCTTTGTCTTCTCTCCGAGAGGCAATTTAAGGCGGCTTAGTTCTTCCTGTTTCAGGACATAAAGCACATATGATTGATCTTTCTTAAGGTCAATACCCTTTAGCAGTAACGAGTGACGAGTAACATTACTGCCTTTAACCCTTGCATAATGCCCTGTAGCGATAAAGTCGGCCCCTCTCTCATTGGCTATCTTCATGAGGTAGGCAAATTTGATATGTCCATTGCAGAGGATACATGGGTTTGGAGTGAGTCCCTTTGAGTACGCCTCAATAAAGGGTCCTATGACATACTCAGTAAACTCAGTCCTCAAATTCACCATAGTGTGGCTGATGCCTATTCGGTCAGCGGTTTTCCTGGCATCTATTAGAGATTCGATTGAGCAACAGGATGTTGGAGCTTTCGGCAGTAACCTCACTGGTGCCCTCACTGCTGCCCTCCTCTCCTCGAGGATAAAGCTCACACCTTCTACATCATACCCCTGTTCCTTAAGCAAATAGGCTGCTATAGAGGAATCCACACCTCCGCTCATTCCTACAATGACCTTCATGTTTTATAATAACAGATTCTAAAAAGTGATTTAGGTGAGTTTATTCTTGCAACAAACGCTATAAACGCTATGTGGTATAATTCATCATGAATCTCTATCTCATCGACGGCAACTCCTATGTCTATCGAGCCTTCTATGCCATAAAAGGACTCACCAACTCAAAGGGCTTTCCGACTAATGCGGTCTACGGCTTCACAAACATGCTGCTTAAGATAATCAGGGAGAAACAACCCGATGGGATTGTTGTCTCATTCGATTCTCCAGTTCCAACTGAAAGGCACAGGCTCTTTGAGGCATACAAGGCGCACAGGCCTGAGACCCCTGATGACCTTGCGAGGCAGCTCCCTCACATAAGGAGGGTGATCTCTGCCCTCAACATCAAGATATTCGAAGTGCCTGGCTATGAGGCAGATGACCTGCTCTGCACAATAGCGAAGAGGGCGGCAAGGGAAGGTGCAAATGTCTATATAGTGACTGCCGATAAGGATATGCTCCAGGTTGTCGGTGAGAGGATAAGGATATACGACCCGATGAAGGATAGGGTGCTGGATGAGGGGTATGTAAAGGAGAGATTTGGTGTTGCGCCTGCGAGGATACCAGAGTTCATGGCCCTCACAGGAGATGCGGTTGATAATATACCGGGCGTGAAAGGCATAGGTGAGAAAACCGCAAAGGAGCTCCTTTCTGAATTTAAAGACCTTGACGAGCTTCTCAGCCATCCCGAAAGGATAAAGAAGGAAAGGCTGAGAACCATGATCGCCGAAAGCGCTGATCTCGTAAGGATAAGTAAGACCTTAGCAACAATCGAGACATCGGTGCCTATCGAGGTGGACATCAGAGAATTTGCCGTCAGAGAGCCCGACTGGCCTTCACTGCTGTCCATCTTTCGGGAATTCGAATTCGGAAGCCTCATGAAACTGATACCTTCTGCAAAGAGCGAAAGACAATACGAGAGTGTATTGTCTGCCAAGAGGTTAAGAGAGTTGCTTGCTTCAATCAGCAGCGCCTTTGCCTTCGATGTTGAGGCAACAGGCAGGGACCCTCTAAGGGACAGCATTGTGGGTCTTGCCATAAGCAAGGAAAAGGGCAGGGCATACTATATCCCATTATCCCATTCTTACCCTGGAGCGCCGGCACAGATCGACAGGGCAGAGGCCATCAGAATAGCATCAGGACTGTTAGAAAACCCTGATATACCAAAGGTAGGGCATAACCTGAAATACGATATAGCGATGCTCAGAAAGGAGGGAGTCTCTGTAAAAGGGGTTCTCTACGACACAATGCTTGCATCCTATCTCATCAACCCGAACAAGCCTGACCACAGCCTTGAGGATGCCGCATTTGAATACCTCTCTTACAGGAAAAAGACATTCACCGAGGTGCTTGGTAAAAGGGCGACCTTTGCAGATGTTCCTGTAGGGGAGGCTGCATCCTACGCTGCTGAGGATGCAGCACTGTCGCTGGAGCTGAGGGATATCTTATTTAAGAGGCTCGAAGAAGAGGGTATTGAGAGGGTATATTTTGACATAGAGATGCCCCTTATAAATGTCCTCATCGATATGGAAGGTGCGGGCTTTAAGGTGGATGTCGATAAACTGAACGATATGTCAGAAGAACTATCGAGACAGCTCGATGCGATACAGAGGAGGATATACTTTCTTGCCGGTGAGGAGTTTAATATAAACTCGCCAAAGCAGCTAAGCAGGGTCCTGTTTCACACGCTCGGGCTTAAGCCTGGCAGGAGGACAAAGACGGGGTTTTCGACCGAACTGAGTGTGCTTGAAGACCTCGCTGAGACCCATGATCTCCCACAGGAGATACTCAATTACAGAAGCCTGAGCAAATTGAAATCCACATATACAGATGTGCTGCCCGGCCTTATAAACCCTGAGACAGGCCGAATACATACATCCTTCAATCAGACAGCAACAGCCACGGGCAGGTTGTCGAGCAGCGAGCCAAACCTTCAGAATATACCAGTGCGTGGCGAGTGGGGAAGGCGCATCAGGGAGGCATTCATTGCAGAGGAGGGCAATATTATACTGTCTGCTGATTATTCCCAGATAGAACTCAGGATTCTTGCCCATCTGAGCAAAGACGATGGCCTGATTGATGCATTCATGTCTGAAGTTGATATTCATACAAGGACGGCCGCTGAGATATTTGGAGTGACTGTAGATAGGGTTACCCCTGATATGAGGAGGGTTGCAAAGACGGTTAATTTCGGTATCGTCTATGGTATAACGCCATTCGGTCTTTCAGAGGCGCTGAATATTTCCAGAGAAGATGCCAGGAAGTATATCGAAAATTACTTTGGCAAACATACAGGCGTAAAGATTTACATAGAGCAGACAGTGAAAGATGCCAGGGAGCGGGGGTATGTTACAACCATGTTTAGCAGAAAAAGGCCTGTACCAGAGATAAACAGCCAGAACTCAAACACACGAATCCTCGGCGAGAGGCTTGCTGTAAATTCACCGATCCAGGGGGCTGCCGCTGATATCATAAAGGTCGCAATGATAAATATATGGAATACCTTCAGGGCTGAAGATGTCAGGGCAAGGATGATCCTCCAGGTTCATGATGAGCTTGTCTTCGAGCTGCCCGGGGATGAGCTTGGTGTAATTAAAGGGATTGTGATGGAAGGGATGGAGGGTGCTGTAAAGCTATCCGTGCCATTAAAGGTAGAGATAGGATATGGCAGGAACTGGGCTGAGGCCCACGGACAATAGCCTATTCCCGTTGTCCGTAGTAGGGGGCAAGGGTCAGGTCTACACACCTGTGTGTACCCTGACCCTTACTTCAATTGACTTTGCACACAGGTGTGTAGACCTGACCCTTTACCTTGCTGCTATCCTTGAACCATCCTTAGACAGACTTACAGATAAAGTTAAAAGTCGAAAGTCAAAAGTCAAAAGTCCTCGACTTTAAAACTTTTAACTTTAAACTTTAAACTTTCGACTTTTTCTGTCCTCTATTGCCAGCTTGTGATGTCTTTGTCCTCTCCCTCACCACCGGGCGCCCCATCCCTGCCGTAAGAGAAAAGGTCATATTCGCCGTGGCTGCCGGGGCATTGATACTGATAGGGTCTGCCCCATGGGTCATTGGGTATCCCTTTTTTGAGATATGGCCCTTCCCACTTATCTATCCCGGGATTTACCATAAGGGCGTTCAGTCCTTCCTGTGTTGTAGGGTATCTGCCGGTGTCGAGTCTGAACTGGTCTAATGCCTGCCCGAACAATTCGATCTGGGCCTTTGCTGCTGCCTGTTTGCCCTTGCCGAGCTTCGGGAAAAGCCTCGGGCCGACGAGTGCTGCGAGGAGGCCGATGATAACCATGACCACAAGGAGTTCTACAAGGGTGAAACCCCTTTTATCAGCAACGAGACAGCGGGAAGCGGAAAAGCCCTTTTGCATTCATTCCTCCTGATATTGACATAGATATTCTATTCGTCTAAGCTAACAATGATTATAAGTCAATACGGAGGTCTTATGCAATATCAGGTGGGTCGGACAGGAAGGGTTGTTGTGGCAAGGTTCGAGGACAGAGAGGATGTTGTCGGAAACCTGCAGGGCATTGTCAAGAAAGAAAAGATTAAGGCTGCAGCATTCTATCTCGTAGGCGGCATGCGAGAGGGGAGGATAGTAGTGGGACCGGAGAGAGATGAGCTCCCTCCTAATCCTATCTGGAGGGAACTTGAAGAAAGCCATGAGATGATAGGTTTCGGGACAATATTCTACCAGGGCGATGAGCCAAAGGTCCACCTCCATGGGGCCTTCGGAAAGAGGGATACTGTGAAGGTCGGGTGTGTGCGAGAAATGGCAAAGACATTCGTAGTGCTCGAGGCCGTGATCATCGAAATCGATGGTGTAAAGGCCGTGAGGGAATTTGATCCAGTCTCAGGCCTGGCGCTCCTAAGGCTTTAGATGGCCGGGACACCCAAAAAAAAGGTGTCCGGAGGTGCTACATGGAAATCTTAAAGGCAGTCAAAGAACGGAGAAGCATAAGGAATTTCCAGAAAAGGGAGATCCCTGAGGAGATAATCTACAAGCTCATCGATGCCCTGATATGGGCACCAAGTGCCGGAAATCTTCAGTCGAGGAAGTTCTATTTTGTAAGGGATGTGAAGCTCAAGCGTGAGATTGCTGCTGCTGCATTGAATCAGGGCTTTATTGCCGAGGCCCCACTCGTGGTTGTCGGCTGCACGGATAACAGGATTTCTCACAGATACGGCGACAGAGGCATAAACCTGTATTCCATTCAGGATGTGGCAGTAAGCATCATGGCGCTGATGCTCGTGGCCCATGAAAATGGCCTCGGCACAGTATGGGTTGGTGCATTCAGAGAAGGTGATGTGTTTGAGATACTCGATATGCCCCATAATCTCAGACCTGTGGCCATCGTTCCTGTAGGTTATCCCTCAAGGATTCCATCACCCCCGCCGAGGGTATCAAGGCAGGAAGCAGTGGAGTTCAAGTAATCTCAATTATGCGACATCTCCAGAACCTTGATGCATTCCCCCATGTCTGAAGGTATGGGCTTTGAAAATTCCATGTACTGCCCTGTTGCTGGATGGGCAAACCCGAGGGTCTCGGCATGCAGCATCTGTCGTGGGAAGACTATCTTTTTCTTCTTTCCCTCAATCTTAACCTCAACCCCAACCTTCTTTCCGTAGGTGCTGTCTCCGAGCACAGGATGTCCTATGGCCGAGAAATGAACCCTGATCTGGTGTGTCCTCCCTGTTCCAAGGCGCACCGCTATCAGGGTAGCAGGGCCAAAACGCTTTATAACCTTCCATGTAGTTATAGCCTCCTTGCCCCTTCTGACCCTTGCGGACATCCTTTTTCTGTCTGACTCAGACCGCCCGATGGGATGCCTGATCTCGCCCCTATCCTCTCTAAGATTGCCATAGATGAGGGCGATATACCTTCTTGATATGGTCCTCTGCCTGAACTGCTCCACAAGATTATAGTATGCCCCATCATCGAGGGCAATAACCATAACGCCTGATGTGTCCTTATCAAGCCTATGAACAACACCAGGTCTCAATGGCCCGCCCACAGATGCGAGCTTGCCCATGTGGTATGCAATGGCATTCATCAGTGTTCCACTAACGTGTCCTGCAGCAGGGTAGACAACCATACCTGCAGGCTTGTTTACAACCACGAGGTATTCGTCTTTGTACAATATCTCTATCGGTATCGGCTCTGGAATAAGCCCCCATGCCTCCTTTTCTGGTACCCTTACGATGATGATATCCCCTCCCTTTACCCTGTAGTCCTGGCTGACAGACCTGCCCTCTACAGAAACGTCACCACTCCTTATAAGCCTTTGCACCTGCGAGCGTGTTATGCCTGTCTTATTTGCGAGGAATACATCGAGTCTCTGACCTTGTTCAGAGATCTGAACAACTATACCTGAGTCCCCAAAGGGGTAGTAGTCTCTCTGACTTTTCAGGGCGCCCCTTTTCTTTATATCCATTTTAAAACTAAAGCAAATGCAGTTAAAAGTCGAAAGTCCTCTCAGTGGATAGTAGGGGGCACTTTACTTCACTCCGACCGTACGACCGTCTCACTAAGCTTGACTGTCGCACTAACGCTCTGTCGCACTATCGCACTAAAATGGTATTATAGATGAGATCAAATGCTGAGTGCAAGATTCGGTCATCTTCTCGATAAACCCCTCCGCCCTTTAGTAATGGGGATACGGATAAATCCGAATCTGCTCACCATAACAGGGTTTTTAATAACCTCTATCGCAGCCATTGTTATCCCCTTGAACCTCAGGCTCGGCGGCCTGTTGATCCTCCTGGGCAGCATCTTTGATGCCCTTGATGGGGTCGTGGCGAGGACAAACGGGAGGGCTACGAGATTTGGCGCATTCCTCGACTCTTTGCTCGACAGGTATTCCGATGCCTTCATATTCCTTTCCTTAGCATGGTATCTCGCCAACAGGGGTGACCACACTGGCGCCATTCTCAGCATCGGCACCATGGTTGGCGCATTTCTTGTTAGCTATGCGAGAGCACGGGCAGAGGGCCTCGGGATTAACAGTCATGTCGGATTAATGGAAAGGCCTGAAAGGATTATACTGATAATATTTGCTACGCTTACCGGATGGCTTAAGCCTGTGCTCTGGATAATGTTTGTCCTCACTCATGCAACCGCATTTCAGCGAAGCTACAGGGTATGGCGCGCCAGATAGCGGATAAGGCTTGGGAGCGAAAGAGGGCACCGGTCACGGTTCACGGATAACGGATAAAGGATAAAGGGGATCACCCCTTTACAACCCCCATAGGCCGGAGCCTTGCCACCTTCTTTGATATCCCTGCATTATGGACAACATCGACCACACTGGATATGTCTTTATACGCCTCTGACATCTCCTCAGCAAGGGTCTCCCTTCCGGCAGACTTGACAATTATCCCCCTGTCTTCCATCTCGCGCCATATGGCACGCCCCTTTGCCTGTCTTATTGCCTGATGCCTCGACATCACCCTTCCAGCACCATGACATGTTGAACCGAAGGTCTCCTTCATCGCCCTATCTGTACCGACAAGGACAAATGAAGCCCTACCCATATCCCCTGGTATTAAAACAGGCTGCCCGATCTCTTTATAAACATCGGGGAGCTCAGGGTGCCCCGGAGGAAATGCACGGGTAGCGCCTTTTCTGTGAACGATAAGCCTCATCCCCTTGCCATTAATCTCATGGGTTTCGATCTTTGCGATATTATGGGCAACGTCATAGATAAGGTCCATACCGAGGTCTTTAGGGGTCGCTCCAGGGAAGACCCTCAGGAATGCCTCCCGTGTCCAGTGCATAATACACTGTCTGTTTGCCCAGGCATAGTTGGCAGCAGCCCTCATGACAGCAAGATAATCCTGCGCCTCCTCACTATCGTAAGGTGCACAGGCAAGCTCCTTATCAGGCAGTACTATATTATACCTTGAGACTGCCCTCTCCATGACCTCAAGGAAGTCTGTGCATACCTGGTGGCCGAACCCTCTGGAGCCTGTGTGTATCATTACAGTGACCTGATTCTTAAACAGGCCCATAACACTCGCAGCCTTCTCATCATATACCTCATCCACGCGCTGTATCTCGAGGAAGTGATTGCCAGAGCCGAGCGTCCCCTGCTGGGCCCTCCCCCTTTCATAGGCCTTCTGGCTTATAAGGCCAGGGTCGGCGCCCTCTATGCAACCGCCTGACTCTATCCTCTCAAGGTCCGAGGCATCACCATAACCCTGTTCCACGGCCCATCTGGCACCCTTGAGGAGGAGACGCCTTTCATCATCAGGGCCCAGACGTATCTTCCCCTTTGAGCCAACACCTGACGGTATCTCATTATAAAGGACCCCTACGAGGTCCCCTATCCTCGGAGCCACCTCCTCTGTCGTGAGGTTGCTCCTGAGGAGTCTGACGCCTCAATTTATGTCATAGCCGACCCCTCCAGGCGAGATTATCCCTTCCTTGAGGTCAAAGGCAGCAACACCGCCAATAGCAAAACCATAGCCTGTATGAATATCAGGCATCGCAAGGGATGCCCTTACAATTCCGGGCAGCGTCGCCACATTGGCCACCTGTTCTATTGATTGGCTCTCAAGTTCTTTCTCAAGAAGGTCATCCACATAGATGATCCCTCTGACCCTCATACCAGGCTTGTAGTCGGCTGGTATCTCTAACTTTGTGGCATCAATCCTTCTGAGTCTCTCCATGCCCATATAATCACCCCCTTTCCACAGCGACTTCCCTATATATCAAAAATAACATCCATCTGCCAGGTATCGCCAATCTTTTCTATCCTGAGCTTATGGTATGTCGCAGCCTTAACCAGCAGCCTCCTCTGGTGCCTTTCAGCATCGAAGTCTTCACCTGCTACAGTGGCGGTGAGTTTATTGTCGTGCAATCTCAATATATGAACATTCTTCCCTATAAATCCATACGTATCAAAACGGAAGATCAATTCATTGAGCCATGATACAAGGAGACCATCGAGGGAGTGGCTCTCAACTTCAACATTTATATCCCTTTCCTCTTTCAGGTCATCGAGGTCCGTGATGAGGCTATACATCCCGATTGCCGCATTTCTAAAGGCATCCTCAAGGCTCTTCCCATAAGCCCTTATACCCGCATCACCGGAGATGTCTATGATATCGAAGGGCTTCATAATTAAAGATCATGTCCGAGAAGTTATAAACCTTTTTAAGGCTGCGCTGTATGCAATCGGCTTGAATCCAAAATTTTTTTCCACAGAGTCCAGGTCGCAGATATTATCCATGCCAAGGAGTGTAAGCTGTTCATTCGTTACAGTCGGTATCTTTCTACCCAATAACCCCCCTATCTTCTGAGAGATCCCCAGAAATGGAATTCCTGCCCTTGCAAGTGCCATCGGGAGATGGATAAGTGGTTTTCTGACCCCCATGACATCCATAAGCTGTGTGATCATCTCATTATATGTGAGGTGTTCAGGCCCACCGAATTCGTATATCTTACCGATTGCATCATCATTGTTTATGATACCCAGAAAGCATCTTATCCAGTCACCAACGTAAATAGGCTGGAACTTAGCCGTTCCATCGCCGGGGACTGGCACCAGAGGGCCCAGCACCACAAGTTCCTTTAACTTCTCTGTAAAGCCGTCATTTTCACCGATGACGAGGGAAGGCCTGAAGATAGTATAGGGGATACCGCTTTCTTTAATGATCTCCTCTGCCTCTGCCTTTGTCCTCTGATACCTTGCTGTTGATTTTAGAGACGCTCCAAGTGCAGACTGATAGAAAAAGTGCCTTACACCTGCATCCTTAGCCTCATCAACAAGATTTCTCGTGCCTTCCACATGAACCCTTTCGAATGTCATCTCACCCCTGTCCTCGATAATGCCGACAAGGTGGACGACCATATCAATCCCTTCGAGACATCCCGCAAGACTCTCCCTGTCAGTAATATCCCCTATGGCAGCTTCAAACCCGCTTTTTTTGCAGAGTGCGGCACGCTCTTGACTCCTTGCAAGACACCTTATCTTATAACCTTTCCCATCCAATGCCCTGAGAAGATGCAGCCCTATGAAACCCGTCCCGCCGGCGATGAAAATCTTCATATGAATAACCTTTTGAGATTCTCTAAGGAGAGTGCTTCTATCGTTCTGTGCAGGCTGTTTCCATGGGCATCCATGGTGACAATTGCAGGGAACCCCTCCACATCAAATAGCCACATGGCCTCTGGCATGCCAAATTCATCTATCTTCCAGCCATCCACGATTTTCTTCACCCTGTCTGCAAGATATACAGCAGCCCCGCCTATGGTATGAAGATAAACACAGCCACACTCCCTCAATGCATCCATCGTCTTACTGCCCATCCCGCCTTTTCCCATGACTGCCCTTATGCCGTACTCCTTGATTACCCAGTGCTCATACATCTCGACCCTCATGCTTGTCGTCGGGCCACCCGCGATTAACTTATAGCCGTCCTCTGTCTCCTCTATTATCGGCCCGCAGTGGTAGAGTATTGAGCCATCAAGGTTAAATGGGATTTCACTTTTAGGCGGTCTCTCATTAAAGAGGAACTTATGCACCCTGTCCCTCCCTGTAACGATGCGGCCGCTCAACGAGACCATATCGCCAACTTTTAAATCCCTGACATCGCCTTCCGAAAGGGGAGTTTTAAGCAGTTTCGAATTCACCATATGAGCCTTACCCTGCGATTTGCCCAGCAGCAGACAGAGACATCCACAAAGTATGAGGCGGGATGACGATGGTTGATGCCGATCTTCACGCCTATCGCTGTCGTCTTACCCCCAAGACCGAGCGGGCCGATGCCGAGTTGGTTTATCTCATTGAGTAGCCTATTTTCGAGGTCTGCTATAACGGGATGCTCGCTGCAATCAGGTATCCTCCTAAAAAGCTGGTGTTTGGCCAGCACAGCGACCTGGTCCTTTGCGGCACCGATCCCGATGCCGAGTGTATAGGGGGGGCAACCTCTTCCCTGGGCCCTATGCACTGCATCAAGAACGCACCGCCTGACACCATCGAGGTCCCTCTGGGCATTCAATCCCTCCACGGGCAGCTTGTATGTCTGACCAGTATTCTCGCATCCAGAGCCCTTCAGCATAAGGTCTATCCTCATGGTATCATCAGCGGTCTCCTCAAGATATACCACTGGAAAACCGGCACCTGTGTTGTCGCCTGAGTTTCTTTCTGTAAGGATATCCACCGCATTTGGCCTCAACGGCACCTTCTTAGTCGCAATCACTGTGGCCTCCTGTATTGTGTTTCTGATCTCTACATGACTCAAACCCCTCGGAATCCTCACATAAAACACAGGGACGCCTGTGTCCTGGCATATGGGCCTTTCTGTCTGCCTTGCAGTATGGATATTGTCAAGGACAATGCCGAGAGCCCCCCTTGCAATAGAGTTCTCTTCTAACGAATAGGCCCTTTTCAGCGCCTCCTCGACATCAGACGGGATCGATGTTGCAACCTTCTTGTAGAGTTCTACAATGCCATCACGAAGTTTCAGCAAGTCTCAACCTCATCTCCTTAAGATACTTTATATGGTCCTGTTCCTGATCCATCATCTCCTTCATAAGGACCATTACATTGCGATCATCAACGGTTTCTGACAACCTTCTGTAAAGATTGTATGCCTTTCCTTCGATCTCAAGGGCGAGGGTCAGGGCACCGATATCATCGATAAAGAAATACCTCTCTACCCTTTCCTCTAATTCCTTTATCGGTATGCCGCCTTCAGCCTCACGGGCAGATATCCTGTTTCTGAACGCCTCAAAGGACACTACATCACTATCTCCCTGGATTGATTGATAAAGGAACTGAATATATTCCATATGCCTCTGCTCCCATTCAGCGAGGTTTCTGAATGCACTCTTTGCCTCTGTGTTCATCGCCCTCACAGACGCCTGCATATAGAAGTCGTTTGTGCCCTTTTCCATTATATACGCCTCTATAAGCGCCTGGAGTAATTCCCCTTTCTCTGTGATCATAATGCCTTATCCGATGTCTGCAGGTGAGAATACAATCTCATCCCTGAAGGACCTTATAAGATATATAGTCTTTCTTATCTCAGGGTCAAGGACATCAACCATTGCAGCATCAAGACCGGCACCTGCAAGATAGCTCAGGAGTGTGGCATTTACAGTCGACCTCAATGCCCTCGGCAGGCCTGTAGAGACATTCGATATCCATGCGATCGTGTTTATGGGAGGCTCTACCATCTCCTTGAGCACCCTTATACACTCGCATGAACTGGCTATATGGCTCTGCCCCAACCCCCTTCCGATGTGGACTATCGAGGGGTCTGCAAAGAGCCTCTCATTCGGTATATCAGCCCCATTTGCCTCCTCTAAGAGTTCCTCTATTATCTGCAGCTTTGCCTCAAGGGTAGTCGGTATCGTTCCCCTCGCAGCCCTTATGACAAGGGATGCCTTAGTTCTTGCAACGAGCTCCAACAGGTCTTCGACCATCTCCGGCTCTGCCCCGGAGATAAAATTGATGAGGGGTGGAACCTTGCAAAGGGTTAATGCCTTCTTGATCGCATCGACATTCCTCGTGTCGAGGGATACACTTTTATCTGTTGCCTCGAGGACAGCCTCAACGATTAGTGGGAGGTTATCCTCATCGCCAGCGCCGTCGAGGGAGCACTGGATATTTATTATTTCAGCGCCAGCCACTGATAGCTCCTCTGCCATCTTCTGGATTGCCCTCTTATCCCTCTTCCTAACAGCCTCCATATAAGGCCTATTCCTTGTATTGAGATTTTCTGCAATAACTATCATGATGATACCTCCATCAGAACAGGCTAAAGGCCCTTTTTAGGCTATAGCCTCCTGTCTTTCGCCTATAAGGGATTATACCATATCCAGAGTGGTTGTCATAGACCTGTAAATCCGAGGACTGGGATACAGACAGGCAGAAATCAGCATAAAAACCTCTCAAACATCCCTCTCACCCTGCCTCTCCTTTCCTGGAGGTGTCTTAAAAAGTCCTCATCATCCTCGAACCCCATAAACTCAGAGACATCACTGATGAGCGCTGCATCCCTCCTGACAACCTGCTCACCCTTTAGTCTCAGAAGGCTTTCGAGGGTCCTGTAAAAGAGATACGTCTCCTTCATAAAACCTGCTGTTTCTGCATCAATCACCCCTGTTATATTCAACCTCCTTATCGCATCGAGTGTCCCCTGGACAAGGAGTTTATCACTTTTATGGCAGTTCGATAGCTGTAGATACTGGAGTGTGAATTCGAGCTCCTCTATCCCGCCGGGGCCGAGTTTTATATCACAACCATCCGCCTCCTTTGAAAGCTCCCTCTGAATCCTTTCCCTCATCGCCCTTATGTCAGAGGCAGAGATCCCCTTCCCCATCCTTTTCAGGCATTCCCTCCTTATCTCCATGAAATTCGATCGAGTAACCCTATCCCCTGCAATTGTCCTTGCCTTGAGGAGGGCCTGAAGCTCCCAGAACCGGGCAGCGCTAAGATAATAACTTCCCAGGGAATCTATTGTTGAGACGAGGGGTCCCTTTGCGCCGTCGGGTCTCAGCCTCACATCCACCCTGTATGCTATGCCATCCTTTGTATAAGAGGTTAAGAGTCTGATAACCCTCTCTGCTGCCTTCACATGGCTATCTTTTATCTCCCCCTCGCAGACAAAGATCAGATCAAGGTCCGAGGCAAAGGTGAGTTCCCTTCCCCCAGCCTTGCCCATACCTATCACCACAAATCTATCCCCTCCATATCCATCAATGCAGGCTGATACTATCGCCTCGGCAGTCTTGCTCAAACCCTTCATGAGCCTGACAGTATCTATCCTTTTCTCAAGAAACAGGAGCCCGAGCCTTATCTCCTCCATCTGTCGTAGCATCCTCAGGGCATCTGGTAGCGGCTTCCCTGCTGCAATGGTCTCAGCGAGCTCTTTTTTCAATGAGCTCAGTGTCCTTTTCAGGAACATCTCATGCCCCAGGAGCTCGATATAATCGAGCCTTTTAACAATGCTCATCGAGAGATATTTGCTCCTCGAAAAGATGCTGGTAAGGGCAGGAATCAGGGCCTTATTTTCTGCAAATAATTCCAGGTATGACTCCTCCAACGCCAGGAGCATTGCAAAAGGCTGGAGATTATTGATGGTATCATCAGGATTCTTCTTCTTCAGTGCCTCAAGGAGAAAGGCAGGTAACACCTCACCAAGGAGTCTCCTGCCCCTGATGGTCTGAAAGGTGTAGGTGCTGTCCCTTATCTGCCGGATAATGCGTATAGCCCTTTCTACATCCCTCAGTGGATAACTGCTAAGGGCATCACGTAGCTCGCTGTCCGATACATCTTCTGAAAAGAATATCAATGTCTCTGACGCACCTCTGTTTGCTTCCATAAAGAGGGAATCGTAGATCTTCCTCACCATCCTGCGTCTGCCTTCGAGCTCGGAGACAAAGGATGCCCTATCAGGAAAACCCATCCTCCTGCTCAGGGCTGCAATCTCCTTATCCTCTGATGGTATTGAATGGGTCTGCATGTCATTGAGCTGCTGCAGTCTGTGTTCAAGCCTCCTGAGAAATACATAACTGCCTGAAAGGATTGAGCAGTCCTCATGACCGATAAGACCCTTCTGAAGAAGCCTGTGAAGTCCTCTCAGGATGCTCCTCTCACGCAAAAGCGGCTCCCTTCCACCATATATAAGCTGGAGGGCATGGACAAAGAATTCTATCTCCCTGATGCCTCCATAACCCCGCTTTATATCATTCTTTCTGAATGTCTCATCTATCCTCGTCTTCATCCGCCTGATCTCATCTATGGCACTGAAATCGAGATATTTTCTGTAGACAAACGGTTTGATCATCTCGATAAAGCTGTCTCCCAGATGGGTGTCACCAGCGATGGGCCTCGCCCTCAAAAGAACCGCCCTCTCCCATGCCCGGCCCCATGACTCGTAATACATCTCATAGGCTGAGATTGATTGGGCGAGACTTCCCCTCTGCCCCTCCGGACGCAACCTCGTATCAACCCTGTATACAAAACCATCCTCGGTATTCGTGGCCAGAAACCTGTTCAGATTCTCTCCAAGCTTGCAGTAGTATTCGTGGTTGCTAACCCTGTTTTTGACAATACCGCCTGAGGTCATAACGCCGCTGGTCTCGCCCTCTGCATTTCCATAGACATAGAGTACATCTATATCCGAGCTGAAGTTCAGCTCTTCACCCCCAAGTTTACCTACTGCTATAACTGAGAAACTATCATCTGCTGGTTCACCATAGGTCTCTTTCATACGCGCCTTGAGTATTCTCAGGGATTCTTCCACAACCGCATCTGCAAGGAGGCTCAATTCGAGCATTGTTTCTACGATGTCTGCTATGTTAAGGATGTCCCTCAGCGTAATTAGCAAGAGATACCTTTTTTTGAAATTGCGTGCAATGCTTAAGAGCATCTTCATCGACTGCCCGGGCAGCTTCATGATCTCCTCTCTGAGGGATGCTCCAACACCTGCCTTATCGATCGGCTTATAACGCTCATGAATGCTGTCAAAGAGTACCTCAGGATTGGAGATGGCAAAATTGCTCAAAAACTGGCTGAAACTGAAAAGGAGGGATACAGGTCTTATATTCTCCTTGAGACGTTCGATGTATTGAGGGTTTCTATCGCAGAAGGATCGGAGGTTCGTTAATGACCTATCAGGGTCAGGGGTAGCAGAGGCAGCATCCTCAAGGGCTTTCATCAGCACAGTGTCGCATCACCTCTCGGTTTCCCACAGCCTTGGATCGAGGGCATCTCTGAGCCCCTCACCCACAAGGTTATAACTTAGAACCGTAATCAATATGGCCAGACCAGGGAATAGAGAAAGCCACCACGCAACCTCTATATTGTCTTTCCCGGAGGTGAGGATATTACCCCAGCTCGGGTTGGGAGGCTGCACACCAAGCCCCAAGAATGACAGGCCAGACTCTATGAGTATCGCTCCTGCAACCCCGAAGGTGGCTGCAACAAAGACAGGGGACAATGCATTGGGGAGGATATGTTTGAAGATAATCCTCAAATTTCCTGCACCGATAGATCTGGCTGCAATAACATAATCCCTCTCCTTCAATGTGAGAAACTCTGCCCTTACAAGCCTTGCAACATCCATCCAGCCTGTAAAGCCTATGACAGCCATGATAGTGTAAATGCTCGGCTCGAGTATGGCGATAACAGCAAGGATGAGAAAGAATGTCGGGAATGCGAGCATGATATCTACAAATCTCATGAGTATCGCATCCACCTTTCCACCGTAAAAACCCGCTATCGAGCCTATAATAATCCCGACCATCATAGCGAGGCCGACAGCAACAAACCCGACCCTCAGCGATACCCTGCTGCCGTAAAGCATCCTCGAAAGCACATCCCTGCCGAGGTCATCGGTGCCGAGGGGGTGAGCCCTCGAGGGTGGAGATAGCACATTGTGGACATCAATGGCCATCGGGTCGTAGGGTGAGATGATGTCCGCAAAAATGGCAACCACAATGAGTGAAACCACAATTATCGCGCCTGTTAGCGAGAGTCTGTTTCTCGAAAATCTCCTCCATAAGACCTTAAAAAGACGCACTCATCTACCCCTTCTTATCCTCGGATCTACAAAGGCATAGGATATATCTGCCAGAAGGTTTCCGAAGAGGGTGAGGACGGCACCGATCACGAGTATTCCCATAATCGTCGGATAATCCCTGGCCATCGCGGATGAATAAAATAACTGCCCCATCCCTGGTATTGCAAAGATCGTCTCGAATATCACGCCTCCGCCTATGAGCCCTGGGATAGAGAGGCCGAGTATTGTGACTATAGGCATCAGTGCATTTCTGAGGGCATGTCTGAAGATAACATCAGATTCCTTAAGGCCCTTTGCCCTTGCTGTCCTGATATAGTCCTGCCTTATCACCTCGAGCATGCTCGAACGGCTGTATCTGCTTAACCCTGCAATGCCACCAAATGCAGAGATGCCTACGGGGAGTATGAGGTGTTTTATCCAGTCAAGGAGTCTGTCTACAGGCCCCATCTCGGAGACATCGATGCTCTGCATTCCTGATATGGGCAGGATGCCCATGTTCACACCAAAGAGTATCATCAGGAGGAGTGCAAGCCAGAATGTCGGGGTCGAAAAACCTACAAAGACAAAGACTGTGGAGAGCTTGTCAAAGAGGGAATACTGCTTCGTTGCAGACAGCACACCTATCGGTATCGCGATCAGGAGTATCAGCATAATCGAGAGGATATTTATTGTGAGTGTGATAGGAATTCTCTCGGCGATCTTCTTTATAACCTCCCTCCCATCAACAAAGGACCTGCCAAAATCGAGCCTTACAAATCTTTCAAGCCATTCTATATACTGGATGTGCAGGGGCCTGTCAAGGCCGTAGAGCCTTTTCAGATTCTCCCTTGCCTGGGCAGATGCCTTGAGCTGCATCTCTGTCTCGACCTCCACAGGCCCGCCTGGTGCAAGGTGAATAACAGAGAATGTTATAAGGGTAATCCCGAATATAAGGGGGACCATCATAAGAAGCCTCTTTGAGATATAAGAGAGCATAAGGTATTATACAAAAATAAGCCACAAGTGAGTCGGAGTCTTTTAACCCACAACTGCCCTGAGGTATCTTCCAGTATACGATTCTCCGACCTTCACTATCTCCCCTGGCGTTCCTTCGAATATTATCCTTCCACCATTATCGCCGCCCTCGGGCCCAAGGTCAATAATCCAATCCGATGCGGCTATAACATCGAGGCTATGCTCTATCACTAAAACGGTATTGCCTGCATCCACAAGCCTCCTGAGGACATCGATCAATAACCTCACATCCCTGAAATGAAGTCCGACTGTCGGTTCATCAAGGATGTAAAGAAAGGGCATGGAGCGCCTCATACCTGCATCAAATCCGAGCTCTGCACATATCTTGAGCCTCTGGGCCTCTCCGCCTGAAAGGGTCGTTGCAGGCTGTCCCAGCCTTAGATAGCCAAGCCCGACATCCATCATGAGTGAAAGCCTGCTGAATACAGCAGGGACATCGATGAACAGTTCAGTAGCCTCATCGACAGTCATCCTGAGCACATCATCGATATTCTTTCCCCTGTACATAATCCTCAGGGCATCGGACTTATAACGCTTCCCTCCGCAGTCCTCGCACCTCACATAGATGTCCTCAAAGAAATACATCTCTAACCTCTGATACCCTTCCCCTTTGCATGTCTCACATCTCCCCCCTGGCACATTGAAAGAGAAAAAGCCAGGGCCGTAACCACGTGCCCTCGATTCAGCCTGCTCAGAAAAGATCCTTCTGATATGGTCAAACACCCTCAGGTATGTAACAGGGTTTGAGCGGGGGGACCTGCCAATGGGTGTCTGGTCAATGATCTTTACACCATTTATGTTCTCGACCCCAACTATAGATTTATAGGGCAAAGGAGATTGTTGCTCAAGACCAAAGTGTTTCGCCAGCGCCCTGTAGAGGGTCTCAACAACAAGACTGCTTTTCCCAGCCCCAGAGACGCCTGTCACTGTTGTTAAGCTTTTAAGCGGTATCCTGAGGTCAACACCCTTCAGATTATTCCCCCTTGCGCCATAAAGCACTAACTCTTTCCTCTGCCCTTTAAGGGGGCGGGGAAGGGATGTTATCCTGTCTACACCCTTTATATACCTTGATGTAGGTGTATCTGCCTTAAGAAAATCTTCCATGGGGCCAGCGAAGACGATCTCGCCGCCGTGCATTCCACCG
>JBBISG010000019.1:0-41148 GCA_037441365.1 Nitrospirota bacterium | reverse complement strand
AATGTTAAACAATTTTTGGATAATGTTTAGCTATTTTTATGCCAGTAGTCCTTATTCGAAAAGTTCTTATAAATCAAGGGGATATAACAGGAGATGTTTTAGCGGCAGAGATTAAAAAGACGCACCAACAATGTGGCATGAAGACAACTTATTGAAAATTAAGGATTAATAGATGCTGTTAAAATAACGCAGTATATTTTCCGTGTTGTGAGACCTGTGGTAGCCTGATGCTTTACTGTTTTCCCAAGCTTATTCCTTATATTCAGTTGAGACTATTCCGTATTTCCTCATGAGCCTCTGGAGGTTTGCCCTGTCGAGTCTTAATTTTTCGGCAGCCTTTGTTACATTACCACCTGTCTGTCTGAGGGCGCATGAGATGAAGTCTTGATTGAACTTATCAATCACCTGTTTCTTTGCCTCGCTGTAAGACATGCTACCATTGATCTTCTTACAGACGGTATCCCTCAACTCTAAAGGTAAATCATCAGGCATAATAGTATCAGAGTCTGAAAATACAACGAGTCTTTCGATCATATTTTCCAGTTCCCTTACATTTCCTGGCCAGTGGTAGTTCACCAATATATCGAGTGTAGCGGAATTGATGTGCTTTCTGCCCTTCAGAAAATGGTCAATTAAAAGCGGTATATCCTCTTTTCTATCCCTGAGCGACGGGATGTTTATAGGGAATACATTTATTCTATAAAACAGATCCTCCCTGAATGCGTTTTCATCAATGAGCCTTCGCAGATTTCTGCTTGTTGCAGTAACAATTCTCACATCGACTTCTATTTCTTTGTTATCACCTAATTTTCGTATCTTTTTGTCTTCTATCACACGGAGAAGTTTTGCCTGGACAGATGGGCTTGTGTCTGCAATCTCATCGAGAAATAATGTCCCGCCGTTGGCGTATTCGAATAATCCCTGTTTGCTTTCGGTCGCGCCGGTAAAGGCGCCTTTTGTATGGCCAAAGAGCTCACTCTCAAGGAGTGTATCAGGGAGGGCGCTGCAGTTGACGGCAACGAAGTTTTTATCCCTTCGTTTCCCTGAAAAATGGATTGCCCTTGCGACGAGTTCCTTCCCTGTCCCGCTCTCTCCGATGAGCAATACCGTGGCATCGCTGTTAGCCACTTTTTCTACGAGGGTGAAGATATTCTGCATTGCAGCTGACTTGCCGATGATGTTGTGAAAGCTGTACCGTTTTGAAAGTTCTGCCCTGAGGTATCTATTTTCTTCTGCAAGCCTTCTTTTTTCTATGACCCTTTTTACCGACAAAAGGAGGTCATCATTCTGAAAGGGTTTTACTATATAGTCATAGGCGCCTTTTCGCATTGCTTCAACGGCATTATCTATGGATGCAAAGGCGGTCATCACTATCACATCAACATCAGGATTAATCTCTTTTACCTTTTCAAGGAGTTCTAACCCGTTCATATCAGGCATGTAAAAGTCTGTTATGACAAGGTCGAATCTGTCTTTTTTGAAGAGTTCGATGGCATTAAGGGGACTGTTTTCGGCTGTGACTTCAAGGCCCTCTTTTTGTAATAGCCTTGTCAGCAGGTTGCATGTATTCAGGTCATCATCAATTACTAATATTACAGGCATTTATTTTTCCCTTACCTATTCTATCACAGAGAAGATAGGACTATTCTTTACCGCTCGATCAAAGGTAAGTGTAGTATCGCATCCTTTTGAACGATTCACCCTTGCAATAATATAATCTGCAAGGTCACCGCTGCCTTTGCGATAATCATCAACTGCCTGCCTGATTATATCCTTTGATTCTATCTCAAATTGTTTTGTCCTGAGCATTATATCAAGCACATTTATTATTTCCCTTCTGCTGTATCCGTAGGCTGATTCCAGCACCCACACCATCTCGCAAAGGACTATGCGGTTTATAAAACACCTCCCGCCTGATGTTACTATTTTCTTGATGACCTGTGATGCCTTTTTTGCCTGCAGTATATCGTCTTTTACAAGATATCTTATGAGGACATTTGTGTCCAGGCCTTGAATCATTATATTTTCTTCCGGAGATGTTTTTTGATAGATTCCTTCATTTTCTTTATCGATACTGGTTTCATGCCAGGCCTGTGCAAAATGCCCTCAAGCTCAGAAATATCGACTGTAGCAGGCTCAATAAATACCCTTCCGTTATCCTCTATAACAAAATCTATCTCATCTCCGTGCTGGAGTTTAAGATGGTTTCTGATTTTTTTAGGTATGGTCGTTTGTCCCTTGACTGTAATTGTTGCAGTAGGCATATTTTTACCTCCTTTCGAAAATTTAATTCCTTACTTTATGGTAAGGGAAAATTCTTAATATGTCAAGCATGGTTGTGTGGTCTATCAGATTGAGCTTGATTCAGGAGTTTATCAGATGATTTGATAGGTATGAAGACCCTGAATTTTGATCCCCTACCGATCTCGCTCTCCACATAGATCTCTCCCCCGTGCTCTTTTATTATGCCGTATGATATGGACAGACCCAATCCTGTGCCGTCTTTCTTTGTAGTGTAAAAGGGCTGAAATATCTTTTTCCGCTCCTCTTCGGGGATGCCAATACCCGTGTCAGATATAGCTACCTCGACACCTTTGTTGACATTTCTTGTCGTTATCTTCAGTTCCCCGCCTTCCGGCATGGCCTGCACTGCATTGAGGATAATGTTAAGAAAAACCTGCTTTAATTGCAAGTGGTCGGCCTCTATCGGGACGAGTTTGCTATCCATGTTCTTTTTAATGACTATCTTTTTCATTGAAGGCTGGTATTCTATGAGCAATAGTGTTTCGTTGATTATATTATTTATGTCTGTCAGTCTTTCTTCGTGTCTTTGTGGTTTTGCAAAATTAAGGAGTCCCTGAACAATCCTTTTGCACCGCACGGCTTCCTGCTCTATGACCTTCAGGTCCCCTTTTATCGGGTTACTGTCGTCCATTTCGGAAATTGTCAACTGGACAAATCCAATGATAGTATTAAGGGGCGTGCTTATCTCATGCGAAACGCCTGCTGCCAATGTGCCGATGGCCGCAAGGGTCTCTGCCCTTACCATGTTTTCCTGTGTGAGCCTCAGCTTCTCGGTCGCTTCTTTCACCTTTTTCTCAAGCTCCTCGTTAAAACCCTGAAGTGTATGGAGCAGCCTATCCTTCTCTTTATTCATACTGCTCAGTTTCTCCGTCATATCATTAAATGCTTTCGCCATGAAACCTATTTCATCTTTTGTATTTACATCCACCCTTTGAGTAAAATCTCCAGACGCTATATTCTGGATTCCTTTTATCAGCGAGTTTATGGGTGTGGTAATGCCTCTGATTACAGCAATAAATATGAGAAAGGAAAAAACTATTGTGAAGAATATGGCGATAAATATGACTGCACGCGATCGCCTTATAAGGATGTTTCTCTTGTTTTTTATCTCTTCTCTCATCTTGTCTGCTGCATGTCTTACCTTTTCGAGCAGTTCGATAATGGTATTTCCTCTTTTGGTTGCAGCGTCCTCAAGGACCTTTATCTGCCCGGAATCATCTGTTGTTATCAGTATGCTAACATCTCTTTTATAGTCTTTTATGTGCATCTTTATTTCCGAGAATATCCCTGTGAGCGAAGACAGCCTTTCTTTGATTTTTGAATGGCACTGCATACAGGCAATATCATTGAGATGGGAGGAGTACTGTCTTGGAAGGAATTCCATATTTTCATCAAATGCCTCGATATAATTTACAAGGTCATCGATATTTCTTGTGTATCCGGCCTGATGTCTGTAAAGTTCGGCCTGTGCACCTTTCATCTCAAAGAGCATTTCATTGTATTTACCGATTATGATGTCCTGTTCGTTTATGAGTCGCTGATTTGCGACTATATTGTCGAGGTTTTTTACAACCACCATGGCGCTGATGGCGAATATTAACAGGGCAAGTCCAAGACCCAGTATTAATTTCCTTTTCATCGTGAGTCCCTGAACTGGTATGTCCTGATATTTATGTCAATATCCCTTGCCATCTCTCTTAATTCATCGAATTCCGAACCCGAGGTCTCTATAAATCTCTCAGCATTTAATGAGGCAAGGGCAGTTTTACCGTTACTCGTATTATGCATTGTAAGCAGGGTTTTTTTCAGTGATGACTTTATGTTGTTTTTTAAATCACCCCTGACACAGAGACTGTTTGAAGGCACACTAATGGATTCAGCAAGGACAACAATCTCATCCCTGATTGCAGGATTTTCAGAGAGGAGTTTTTTGAATATCAGGTCCTTTGCTGCGCCGATATCTGCCTGACCTTTAAATACAGCGAGGATTGCTGCATCATGACTTCCTGAAAAGATAATTCTCCTGAAATAGTTCTCGAAATTGTCAACACCGTGTCTCTTGAGATACCATCTCGGGAATATGTAACCTGCTGTTGTTACCTCGTGGACAAGGGATATCCTTTTCCCCTTCCATGTCCGTATATCTCTGTTCAGACCGCTGTCTTTTCTTGTAAATATGATGCCTTTGTAATTTGAGTTGCCGCCGATCTCCACAGGTCGGGCTATAGGCTCGATATCAGCCCTTGCCCTTGTAAGCACATAATTGAAGCTTCCAAAGAATGCAGCATCAATGGTTTTGTTCTTTATCTCATCATAAATGGAGCCGTAGCTGTCAAGGAGCTTTATCTTTACATTCACATTGAGGGTATTGGATAGATATTCTGCAAGGGGCTTGTATCTTTTCTTCTGTTCAAATACATTCTGTTCGGGAAGTATTGCTATGGTAAGGGTGGTTTCCCTTATATTTTTGAGCTCGACTTTATTTGTATCCTTTGCTTTATTGTCACAGGAAACACCGAGAAGGCAAGCCAGCGATAGGGCCGCACCGTAAGTGGTGACTTTTATAAATCCCATGTTTTATTATAGCAATAACTGAGAAATGGAAGAAGCTTATAGCATAAAACTACCGGTCTTTGAAGGTCCCCTTGACCTCCTCCTGCACCTGATACGGGAAAATAAGATAGATATCTATGACATACCAATTGCCCTAATCACTCACCAGTATCTCGAATACATAGAGATGATGAGGGAACTCAACCTTGACATTGCCGGCGATTTCCTTCTCATGGCAGCAACCCTCATTCATATAAAATCGAGGATGCTCCTCCCTGTGGATGAAGAAGCGCCGGAGGATGAGATAGAGGACCCACGATTTGAGCTCGTCCAGAGGCTTTTAGAATATCAGGTGTTTAAAGATGCATCGCTTGCCCTTAGGGAGCTGGAAGATGAGTGGAGCAATGTTTATGGCAGAGGACCGGTCGATAGTGATCGAGATGTCTGTATTTCCCCTGAGATCTCCTACCCTGATGTCAATCTCTTTGACCTGAGCCTTTTTGATCTGATGGGGGCATTTAAAAGGCTTCTGGAAAAGGCCCCCCCCGAGATTATCAACATCACGAGAGAGACCTTGACTGTCAAGGATAGGATGGCATTTATTATAGAAAAACTCGGAGGCCATGATGCCATAAGGTTTGAAGACCTCTTTGAAGGGAATCATACAAGATCATATCTCATCGTTACATTCATTGCCCTTCTCGAGATGCTGAAATTGGGGCTTGCGAGGGCCTATCAGGAAAAGGACTTTGGGTGCATCTGGATCATAAATCCGCAAAAACAGTCGATACCCCCACAAAGGTGAAAGAGCAAGGTCGCACTATTTACATGTCGCCTTTATAACTCATAGCCTTCAGTACCCTTTCCTTTGCGATCTCCTCTGCCGCTTGTCTCGGAAGGGTCTTTTCACTGAGGGACTTTTCGAGGATTATCTTTGTGTTTTTCTTTATCCTTTCTGATATGGCATTAAATGCCTCTTTCTCTGATTTTTTTGCATACTCCATCGCGGCCATTATAACACCGCCTGCATTTGCGATGAAATCAGGGATCGACAGAATGCCCCTCTTATGGAGTATTTCTTCCGCATCCTTTGTTGCTGGTATATTTGCCCCCTGCAGTATTAATCGCGCCTTTATATCATTTACATTATCTTTATTTATCACATCAGGCGTTGCAGCAGGGATCAGAATGTCACAGCGGGTCGAAAAGAGCTCTTCATGCCCAATGATCGTCCCCTTTTTGTAGTTTATGACGCTTCCAGTCTTGTCCTTTACGTCTATCAGTTCCTTTACATCAAGTCCATCAGGGTTGCAGATGCTACCCCTTGTATCACTTGCTGCAACAATTATTGCACCCTTGCCTGAAAGGAATTTAGCAGCAGCCTTTCCGACACTCCCAAACCCCTGGATCGCTACTGTCGCACCCTTCATCTCTATCTCTACGTGGGGACTTGCTACCTCAGCGCATTCTGCCAACCCGAATCCTGTTGCACCTAATTTATCGAGGGGAAGACCTCCCATCTCCTCTGGAAGTCCCGTGGCCCTTCCTATCTCGTCGTAAATCCACGCCATGCATTCCTCATTGCTGCCCATATCCGGCCCGGGTATATAATCGTGAAGATCCCTTATCGCCCTGGAAAAGAGCCTGAAATAATGCTCTATCTCCGGGTTATCATGGTCTGCAATTATCCCTGCCTTTCCGCCACCGTGGGGGAGTCCGGCAATGGAGTTTTTCAATGTCATTGTTCTTGCAAGTCTTATAACCTCATCTGTGGTTACCGATGGCGATACCCTTACACCGCCGATGGACGGGCCGAGGGCGGTGTTGTCGATGACCACTATCGCCCTGAAATCTGTTTTTGGAAAATACAGATGCGTTATCTTACAGGGACCGAGACTGTCAAATCTTAGGTTACACATAATACCCCCACGCAAAAATTTTCTTGAATTGTGCTATAATACCAAAAAATAATCCAGGATTCAAAACGAGGCCGGGAGGTTCTTCGGCTTCGGCTCGGAATGACACTTAGGTGTCGGTCGTGCGTGTCAGTTAAAGACCCGTCCGTGCGGAGTATGCACGGCAGGCACCGATAATGTTCTGGGCGAGAGCGAAGGTCTCATTGTGACTTTTTCTGGCTGCTTAAAAGGGGGTGTAAAATGAAGGTAATTCTCAAAGAGGACGTAAAAAACCTCGGGAAGATGGGCAGTGTGGTCAATGTTGCTGATGGATATGCGAGAAATTACCTGATACCCGGCAACCTCGCTGCCCCGGCAGATGTTAAAAGTATAAAGGCCCTTGAACATGAAAAGAGGATGATCGAGGAAAGGGCAAAGAAGTTAAAGAATTCAGCCCAGGCCCTGGCAGATAGTTTATCGAAGATGACCATAACCCTGAGTGCAAAGGCAGGAGAGGAGGAAAGGCTCTTCGGTTCTATCACGACAATGGATATTGCAGAGGCCCTTAAAAGGGAAGGTGTCGATATTGACAGGAAAAAGATAATCCTCAACGAACCTATAAAGAGGCTTGGTTCCTATACAGTCGGCATAAAGATTCACCCTGAGATTATTGTCAGTTTGAATATCACGGTAGTGGCGGAGTGAATACAGCAGAGGTCAGAAATCGGGAATCGAAAGTTATCGGAAGTTAGATGAAAGACATCGATTTAGCCCTTGACAGACTTCCTCCGCAGAGCATCGAGGCAGAGCAGTCTGTCCTCGGCGCCATCCTTCTTGAAAACGATGCACTCACAAAGGCCATCGAGATAATCTCCCCTGAAGACTTTTATAGAGATGCCCACAGGAAAATATTCAATGTGATGGTGGAGCTATTCGAAAAGGGTGAGGCCATAGATCTCATCACCGTCACCGACTCTCTGAAGCGGAGAGATGAGCTTGATGCGGCCGGCGGCGTGACCTATCTCTCTACACTCGCCAGCCAGGTTCCAACGGCTGCCAATGTGAGATATCATTCGAGGATCGTTAAGGAGAAGGCGCTGCTCAGGGCACTTTTGAGATCAGCGACAGAGATTGCAGCAAAGGTCTATGAGTCGTCCATGGAAGCAGACGAGATGGTTGATTATGCCGAAAGGTCGATATTCGACATATCTGATAAGCGGACAAAGACGTCCTTTTTTACTCTCAAGGAGGTAATAAAGAGCAGCTTTGAGATGATAGAACACCTCTACGACAAAAAAGAGGCGATAACAGGGATACCCTCGGGTTTCAGGGACCTCGATGAATTAACAACAGGCTTTCAGCCAGGTGACCTCATAATAATTGGCGGAAGGCCGTCTATGGGCAAGACAGCCCTCGGTCTGAATATTGCTCAGCATGTTGGCATTGAGATGAGAGAGCCTGTTGCCATCTTCAGCCTCGAGATGTCAAAGGAACAGCTTGCTATGAGGATGCTATGTGCCGAGGCGATGGTAGACTCAAATAGCGTGAGAAAAGGGTTCATCAGAAAGGAGGACTGGCACAAACTTACCTCCGCTGCCGGGAAGCTTGCTGAGGCGCCCATATTTATAGATGATTCATCAAGCATCACGGTTTTGGAGATGAGGGCAAAGGCACGGCGGCTCAAGATCGAACAGGGCGGTCTGAGCCTTGTGATTGTGGATTATCTGCAGCTCATGAGGAGCAGGGGAAACTTTGAGAGGAGAGAACAGGAGATATCAGAGATATCCAGGTCCCTCAAGGCCCTTGCAAAGGAGTTGAAGGTGCCTGTTGTAGCGCTGAGCCAGTTAAATAGGGGCGTTGAGCAGAGGCACGACAGGAGGCCAACACTCGCTGACCTGAGGGAGTCAGGTGCTATTGAGCAGGATGCAGATGTCATTATCTTCCTTTACAGGGATGAGGTTTACAACAAGGACAATCCATCAAATAAGGGTAAGGCAGAGGTCATTATCGCAAAACAGCGCAACGGCCCGACCAGCACTATAAATCTCACATTTCTTTCTAATTGCACAAGATTTATGGCTTATACTGACAGGTCGTATAATGACCAGGAGGAGGGCTTCTGATAGGGGCTGTCCTTGCAGGTGGTGAAAACAGGAGGATTCCTCTCCTTAAGGCATTTCTGAGGATTGGAGGAAGGCCGATAATAGAGAGGAGCCTTGAAACACTCAGTGGGCTCTTTGAGAGGGTCGCAATAAGCACTAATATGCCTGAGAGGTATTTTTCATATGGCGTCCCCATGATAGGGGATATCAAAAAGGAGAGGGGGCCGATGACAGGGTTATTGTCCGTTCTCATTGCGACAGGCGATGAGTCTGCATTTGTGGTGGCCTGCGATATGCCCTTTATAAATGCTGATCTAATCTCGTTGCTCATTACCCGGAGCTCGTCAGTCGAAAGGCCGTGGGATGCTGTTATCCCTGTTTTTGAAGGCAGGCCGCAGCCACTATTCGGAATTTACGCCAAAGGGATCATCAAGACCATCGAGGAGATGATCCAGCATGGACGGAGAAGCCTCACAGAAATGCTAAGGAGGGTGGAGACATTATATATAAGCGATGGGGATGTAAAGGCCATAGACCCTGAGGGCATGTCCTTTATAAATATAAACACAATGGAAGAATATGAAAAATATGTCATATAGGTCTTATATGACATATTCCACAAAATAAGGAGGTAAGGATGTTTGGGTTGGGGATGCAGGAACTGATCATTATACTGATAATAGTTCTCGTTCTCTTTGGTGCAACGAGGCTGCCGGAGATCGGCAGAGGTATCGGTCAAGCCATCAGGAACTTCAAGAAGGCAACATCAGAGCCTGATGAGATAGATATTACCCCCAAAAAGCCTGTGGAGGAAAAGAAGGAAGAGGGTGAGTCCAAAAAGTCATAGGAGAGAAATGGAAGGGGGTCTGTGCGGCACCGGTTTTCTCGGCGTGTCAAATGCATAGGGGGGCTATAGCAGAGATCGACCTTGATGCCGTATCACACAACCTTGCTATAGTGAAAGAGGTCACAGGCGGACGTCCTGTGATAGCGGTGGTGAAGGCTGATGCCTATGGTCATGGGGCTGTTGAGGTCTCTAAGAGGCTTGAGGCCGAAGGGGTTTATTCCCTTGCTGTAGCATATATGGATGAGGCTGTAAGGCTCAGAGATGCCGGGATTAAGTCGCGGATATTGGTTCTTTTCGACAAATCAGCCTTTTTTGAAGTTTTTGACCACGATCTTATCCCTGTTATACACGATTTACCGACTGCAGAGAGACTGTCCTCAGAGGCGAGAAAGAGAAACCGCAGGTTAGATGTCCACATAAAGGTCGATACAGGGATGGGGAGACTCGGTTTCAATGCATGCAACATGGAGGATATAGCCACTATATCGAGGATGGACCATATAAACATTGCAGGACTTATGAGCCATCTTTCTGATCCTGACACGGTGAAAGAACAGATTGAGAGGTTTAATAAAATAAGGGAGATGATGCCCCATAAAGGAGACATGCTCTGTCATATTGCAAACAGTGCCGCAACAGTATCCTTTACAGAAGCCCATATGGATGGTGTGAGGCCGGGCATCCTGCTCTATGGGTGTTTGCCTGTCAAAAATCCGATTGCACAGAAGCCGCGACCTGCTATGACTGTAAAGACCAGTGTATTGTCCTTGAGGCGACTGCCTGAAGGTTCACCCATAAGCTATGGAGGGAGCTTTATTACCAGAAGGGAAACTCTGGTAGCTGTCCTGCCTGTCGGCTATGCTGATGGATACAGCAGGTCTTTTTCCAATAACGCTGATGTCCTTGTAAGGGGCAAAAGGGTGCCGGTTGTCGGCAGGGTCTGTATGGATTTGACCATGGTTGATGTCACAGGGGTTGAGGGCGTAGCTGAAGGCGATGAGGTTGTTTTACTTGGCAGGCAGGGTGATGAAGAGATAACAGTCAGCGAGCTCGCTATGAAGGCAGGCACAATTCCCTATGAAATAATGACCTCGCTTGGGAACAGATCGAGAAGGATATATGCAGGGAGAAGGGCAGATGAATGCAGTTGAAAAATTGGGTGGCCTCATCATAAGGTTCTCTGAAGGGCTGGGAGGCATTCTTCTTTTGCTATTGTTCACGATAAGGCAGATGGTAATCCCTCCCTTTGAACTGAAGGGCATATTCAGACAGATGATCGAGATAGGGATAAGGTCATTGCCTGTTGTTCTGGTCACTGCTATCTTTACAGGCATGGTGCTTGCCCTCCAGACATACACAGGTTTTAAGAGGTTCGGGGCAGAGTCACTCGTTGGCTCTGTGGTCGCCCTGTCGATGACAAGAGAGCTCGGCCCCGTCCTTACAAGCCTCATTGTGGCTGGCAGGGCAGGGGCAGCCATGGCAGCCGAGCTCGGGACCATGAGGGTCACAGAGCAGATAGATGCCCTCGAGACCTTGGCAACAAATCCGATTAAATATCTGATAGTGCCGAGGTTTATATCAGGTGCGGTGATGCTCCCTTCCCTTGCCGCTGTCTCTGACATCATCGGTATACTTGGAGGGTATTCGGTAGCGGTGGGATTATTCGGGATGAGCTCTCATATATACTGGAAGAGGACATGGGATTATCTCGAGATGAACGACATCTATAGCGGTCTGATAAAGGCATGTTTTTTCGGGGCATCAATTGCGCTCATAAGCTGTCACAGGGGCTTTTATACATCAGGGGGCGCTGAGGGTGTAGGTAGGGCTACAACAAGCGCTGTGGTCTTTTCATCCATGACTATACTTATTTCTGATTATTTTCTCTCGGCCTGGTTGTTCAGATGATAGAGATTATCGATCTGCATAAGTCCTTTGGCCATAACCATGTCCTTAGGGGCGTGAATCTAAAGGTGGATAGGGGTGAGAGCATGGTTGTGATAGGCGGCAGCGGTTCTGGAAAGAGTGTTTTGATAAAACATATAATAGGTATCCTCAGGCCTGATAAGGGGGCTGTCCTGATCGATGGAATAGATATAACGAGGCTCAAGGAAAGGGAACTCTACGAGGTGAGGAAGAAATTCGGGATGCTCTTTCAGGGGGCTGCGCTTTTTGACTCCCTCAGTGTGTGGGAGAATGTAGCCTTTGCACTTTTAAGGCAGAGGAGACTGAAGGAGGATGAGGCAAGGGCCCTGGCTATAGAGAAATTGAGAATGGTCGGCCTTGTAGGGGCGGAGGACCTTATGCCCTCGGAGCTTTCAGGCGGGATGAAGAAGAGGGTTGGGCTTGCGAGGGCTATAGCCCACGAGCCTGAGATACTTCTTTATGATGAACCTACAACAGGGCTCGACCCTATTATGGCAGATGCAATAAATGACCTGATAGTCGAGATGAAGCAGAGGCTTTCTGTCACATCCATCGCCATAACCCATGACATGCACAGCGCCTATAAGATTGCCGACAGGATTGCAATGCTGTATAATGGAGTTATAATAGAGATCGGGACACCGGAGGAGATAAGAAATACACCGAACCCTGTGGTGAGACAGTTTATAACAGGAAGCGCTACAGGCCCTATAAAGGTAGAAGGGGCCTCTGAAAGGTCACAAGGTGTTCACCAAGGAGTCGTGATATAAGTATGTCAACAGAGCTCAAGGTAGGTTTATTTGCACTTGTGGTGATAGCGATACTATCGTATATGACCTTCAGGGTTGGAGGTTTTGAGTGGATTGGGGAAAAGGGTTATATAGTTTATGTTGACTTTAAGAATATCGCAGGCCTTGACGTCAAGACAAGGGTGAAGGTTGCGGGGGTGGATGCAGGTGTGATAGAGGGCATATACCTTAAGGACGGCAAGGCGAGGCTTAAATTGAGGATGCGGCCCGATGTGAAGCTCTACTCAGATGCATCAGCGGCCATTAAGGCGACAGGACTCCTTGGGGATAAGTTCCTTGCCATATACATAGGTTCGAAGGAGCCGCTTCTGAAGGACGGCGATACCATAACTCAGGTGACAGAGGTTGTCGATATCGATGACATGGCAAGGAATCTCTCCGAGGTTTCTGCAAACATTAATACCCTTGCCAAGTCCCTGAACGAGTCCCTCGGTAGTGAGGAGGCAAAGCGGTCTTTAAAAGAGGCTGTAGTAAATCTCAGGGATATAACTGCGAATATAAATTCAGCCATAGTTGCCAACGACAGAAGGGTGAGGGATGTCCTGGCGAGTATAAATGATATGACTGCATCGATAAAGAAACTCGTGGATACAAACAGGGATTCTGTTACATCCACGATGTCTAATTTCAGAGATTTTTCCGAAACCCTGAGGTCCAAAGGTCCTGAGCTGATAACGAATCTCAATAAGGCAACAAGAGAGCTGAAGGCTGTGGTAGAGGAAAACAGGGAACCACTCAAGAAGACGGCTGATTCGATAGAGAATATCGCAAGGAAGATAGACAGCGGAGAGGGCACACTCGGCAAGCTCGTTAAGGATGAGAGGCTGTATGAGTCCCTGAACAAGGCAGCAGAGGGTGTGAACAGGACGATATCATCCATCGAGAGGTTCAGGACGTTTATAACATTTCAGGGAGAATACCTGACGAAGCCAAAGGACGGCAAGGGATACTTCTATGTTACCCTCCAGCCGAGGCCTGAGAAGTATTATATCCTCGGTGTTGTTAGCGACCCCCTCGGGAGGGTCAAGACCACAGAGACAACCACGACCATTAACGGGATGACTACCGTAGAGAAGAAGGATGAGGTCGAAAAGAGGATAGAGTTTACAGCCCAGATTGCGAGGAGGTTGAAGGAATCAGCCACATTTAAGGATACGGTTTTGAGGGCAGGTATCACAGAGAATACCTTTGGCGTGGGTATAGACCAGTTCTTTATGAATGATAGGTTAAGGGTCTCTGTTGATGCATGGGACTTCGGACATGATGAACCAGAATCAAAAAGACCGCATGTCAGGGCAGGTGCTGACTACTTTATCTTCAAGCATCTATTTGTATCAGGCGGTGTCGATAATATATTCAATAAGAGGTGGCGCGGCGCCTATATTGGTGGTGGTGTGAGATTCGAGGATGAGGACTTCAAATACATCTTTGGCACTGTGCCGAGGATACCCGGCCAGTAAGAAAGGAGGTGAACGGGATGAGGATACCGCTTATGAGGTTTTTTGCAGTGTATTTAGCTGCGGTCATGTTTGTCATTGCTGTTGCGCCGAGGCTTGATGCAGCAATGGCGCCGTCAGCTTTAATAGCATCTTCCCAGATCGATAGGGCTGTTGACATCGGTAAGATACAGAGGGCACTTGAGATGAAGGCGGTGAAGGACAGGCTCGAGAGACTCGGGTTTACCGATGATGAGATAAAGGCCCGATTTGATAGCCTCAGCGATCAGCAGATACATCAACTTGCCCTCCAGATAGATGACCTGAGAGTGGGAAAGGATGATGCCCTCGGTGTGGTAATAGCGCTTCTCGTTATAGCTATTCTTGTGATCGTAATACTGCAGCTTACAGGTCATAGGGTCATCGTGACCAAGTAGCATTTAAATTATGGACAAGGGGCGATGGGTGAGATGAGGGTCAGGGGTCGAGGGGCAAAAAGGAATCCTCTATCGCCCATTGCCTTTTGCCTGATGGCGGGCTTAGTTTCTATCCTCTATTCATGTTCATCCGTATCTGTCAGAGTTGACTCAAGGCCTGTAATCATAGACATGGTTCCATTTTATCCTCAGGAGGATTATCAATGCGGCCCTGCATCCCTCGCAGCAGTATTAAACTACTGGCACGTTGATGCCACCCCTGAAGAAATAGCCCGGAATATCTATAGCAGATCAGCAGGGGGGACCCTGAATATAGAGATGGTATTTTATTCACAGAAAAAGGGACTTGATGCCTTTCAATACTCAGGAGGGCTCGATGACCTCAGGGAAAAGATCGATGCAGGCCATCCGCTTATAGTGCTTGTTGATTATGGATGGTCCCTGTTTCAGGTGAACCATTTTATGGTTGTGGTAGGCTATAACGATGATGGCGTCATAGTCAATTCAGGTAAGGAAGAGAAGAAGTTTATCCCCAGAGAAAGTTTTTTGAAGGCATGGGAGAGGACAAAATTCTGGACACTGCTCATAAGACAGAAGACAGAAGTCAAAAGTCGGAAGTCAGAAAAATAAAAAATCGGTATAGTTTGTTTAATCTGTTGTCTGTGTTCTGCGTTCTGGCTTCTGCCCTTTTGTCTTGTTGTACCCTGCCTCGCATTATTGTCCTTGACGACCCTTTAAGCCCTGAGGAGCATATAAACCTCGGAGTGGCCTATGAAAAAAAGGGCGAGCTTGACAGTGCGATAAAGGAGTATAAGATGGCGTCAAAAAGACTGCCCCTTGCCTATCTTTACCTCGGAAATGCCTATTTCCGGAAAAATGAATTTGATGAGGCAGAGAGGTATTACAAAAAGGCTATAGATAAAGGGCCTGAAAATGCTGATGCCTGCAATAACCTCGCCTGGCTATATTACACAAAGAAAGAGAACCTTGACGAGGCAGAGAAACTCGCGATGAAGGCTATAAGGCTGAACCCATCAAAAAAGGAGATCTATCAGGATACACTTGACAGGATAAGGTCGCTTAAGGTCCCCTCACCTCGGTCAGGCTCGAAATGAGGGGCCCCAGAAAAATCTTACGATTTTTTGGGGTAACAGCATTGTATTTGATGTGATAGAATATTAGAGGAGGATAGAGAATACCAGCGATTTACGGAAATATATCAGGGCTTAAGAGAAACCAGCTTCACCTTCTCGAGAGAATCTACAGAAGAAGGGTTCCTCGGGACAGGGTCGTCTCACTGGAAATTGCGCGATATATCAGCGGGCTGTCATCGGAGATGGGCCGTCAGATCGGCATCCTCCTTAACAGAAACGGTGATGTTGCCTATGTCATAGTAGGAGATGCAAAGGGTATCATCATCCCTGAACTTTCAGATTATCCCCTCGGCAGAAGGGCGCTGAGGGGATTGAGGCTAATTCATACCCATCTAAGGGATGAGCCCCTGAATCAGGATGACCTCACAGACCTTGCATTATTGAGATTGGATATTATTGCAGCCCTCGGGGTCAGGGAATCCATGCCTGGCAGAGTCTTTATCGCCCACCTTATGCCGAATGGCTCTGAGAGACCTGTAGAGACATTCCCCCCTCAGGATTTTTATCAGCTTAATATGGACTTCTCTTCATTCATTAATGCCCTCGAGGACGAGATGCAGAGACAAAGGACATTCAGCCAGGATGATAAAAGGGAAAGGGCGATACTCGTAAGTGTATCCACGAGACCGAGGCATGAACAGGAGGACTCCATCGAGGAACTTGATGAACTTGCCCTGTCCAGCGGCATCCTTGTCTTGGACAGGGTAATCCAGAGACCAAAGGAGATAAACCCGAGGTATCTCATGGGTGAGGGCAAGCTAAAAGAGGTGATAATCAATGCCATGAATAAGGGTGCTACCCTTTTGATCTTCGATCAAGGCCTGGCTCCATCACAGATAAAGGCCATCGGAGAGCTGACAGAGTTGAAGGTAATAGACCGTCCCCAGCTTATACTTGATATATTTGCCCAGAGGGCCCATAGCAGGGATGGAAAGGTTCAGGTGGAGCTTGCACAGCTTAAATACAGGCTGCCGAGATTAACAGGGAAGGGTACTGCAATGTCGAGGCTGATGGGAGGGATCGGGGGCAGGGGGCCGGGTGAGATGAAACTCGAGATCGACAGGAGGCGTGTCCGCGATAGGATCAGCCTCTTAGAAAGGGAATTAAAGGGTCTTTCAGAGGCGAGGAGGCAGAGAAGACACAGGAGGGTCGAGGCAGGCATCCCGATCATATCCATTATAGGTTATACAAATGCAGGAAAATCAACACTCCTTAATGCCCTTACTGAAAGCAAAACCTTTGTCGAGAACAGGATGTTTGCGACCCTCGATACCAGCAGCAGAAGGCTCAGATTTCCGAGGGAAAGGGAGGTTATAATCACCGATACGGTTGGATTTATCAGGGACCTGCCTGAGGACCTTGTGGCGGCCTTTAAATCGACCCTCGAGGAACTCAATGATGCAGACCTCCTTATACATCTCGTTGATGCATCCAATCCGAGGTTTGAGCAGCACATGGCCTCTGTGGAGAAGATACTGAGGGAGCTCGCCCTGGATAAGAAATCACAGCTTTTAGTATTTAACAAGATCGACAGGGTAGCAGCGGAAGAAGTAGAGAACTTAAAGATGCGCTTCAATGCTATAGCCATATCTGCAATTGACCCATCGACACTCGGACCCCTCCTCAGCTCGATCGAGGAACATATATGGAATAGCAAAACATCGCTGGTAACGGTATAATATCACAATGGGATAAGATTGTCTGGAGGCATTTATGGGTGAATTAAAGGATATAACTGTTGAGATTCTTGTATCTATCCGTGATGAGATAAGGAGCCTGAGGGCAGATACCAATCTCAGGTTTGAACAGATGGATAAGAGGTTTGAATTGATGAACGAAAGGTTATTACATATAGAAACAGATATCTCCCAGATGAAGGCTGATATTAAGGCTATTGCAGCCCATTTCGAAAGAAGTGATCTCTTGCTTACTAATGAGATGGGAGGCATTAAAGACCGATTGTCTGTTTGTGAAAGGAGATTGGGAATCCAATGAAATTCGAGCCAAGGTGGATAGCATGGGAGATCACGAGGAGATGTAACCTCAGGTGCATACACTGCCGTTCTGCCTCTGAGCTTGATGTGAAAGGCCATCCTGATTTTCCTACCTCTGAGGCATTCAGGATAATAGACGACATATCCGGCTATGCAAAACCTGTCGTGGTTCTGTCAGGCGGAGAGCCCCTGCTCAGGAGTGATGTTTTTGACATAGCCCGATACGGGACAGAAAAGGGACTGAGGATGTGTCTGGCGACAAACGGGACACTCGTTACGGATGGGGTGTGCCTGAAGATAAAGGAATCGGGTATAAAGATCGTATCTCTCAGCCTCGATGGTTCAACGGATGTGATGCATGACGACTTCAGAGACCAGAGGGGTGCCTTCTCAGGGACGATTAATGCTGCAAGGTTGTTCAAAAGCCACAATATTGAATTTATCATTAATTCATCCTTTACAAAAAGGAATCAGGAAGAAATACCAAAGGTGTACAGGCTTGCAAAGGAGCTTGGTGCTGCTGCATGGTATATGTTCATGATCGTCCCGACGGGAAGGGGTGAGGAGATAATGAATGAACTTATCTCTAAGGAGGACTACGAAGAGATACTTGAGTGGCACTACAGGATGGAGAGGGATGAAAGGGATATCCTTGTAAGGCCGACCTGTGCGCCACATTATTACAGGGTCGTACTTCAGAAGGCAAAGGAGGAGGACGTTAAATTTGAGAGAAGGACGCTCAAGTTCTCAACAGGCGGAGCAAAGGGCTGCATTGCCGGACAGCTCATCTGTCTTATCGATGTTGACGGCAATGTCCTGCCCTGCAGTTACTTTCCCATCTCAGCGGGGAATCTCAGGGAGCAGTCATTCAAGGATATATGGGAGACTTCAGGGTTATTCAAGGACCTCAGGGATTTTAAAAAATACAAGGGCAGGTGTGGTTCCTGCGAGTTTATAAATGTCTGTGGTGGCTGTAGAGCAAGGGCTTATTCTGTATATGGAGACTATCTCGAAGAGGAGCCATTCTGCAGCTATGTACCCGCAAAGATGAAAAAGAGGGCAGTTATGGAGGCCTGATGAACGACACATTTCTTAAGGCATGCAGGGGCGAGCCTGTGCCCTATACACCCGTATGGATTATGAGGCAGGCCGGGAGATACCTCCCTGAGTATCGGTCTGTCCGCGCAGAGGTGGACTTCCTTACCCTGTGTAAGACGCCTGAGTTAGCCGCAAAGGTTACAAGGCAACCTGTTGATATTCTCGGGGTTGATGCTGCGATACTCTTTTCAGATATCCTGATACCTGTCGAGGCCATGGGGATGCGTCTGGAGTTCTCTGACAGAAAGGGGCCTGTGCTGAGTGAGCCTGTGAGGAATAAGTCTGTTATTGACAGATTGACCATTCCCGATACAGAGGATAGTATGCCTTTTATTATAGAAACCATAAAGATCCTGAGGTCTTCCCTCAAGGTTCCCCTTATAGGTTTTTCAGGGGCCCCTTTTACACTTGCCACTTATATGATAGAGGGCGGAGGGGCAAAGAACTTTTTACACACCAAGAGGATGATGTTTCAGCATCCAGGCTCTTTTCATCTGCTTATGGATAAGGTGACAATGACCGTTATCACCTATCTCACATCACAGATAAGGGCTGGTGTGCAGGCAGTGCAGCTCTTTGATACATGGGCAGGGACACTGTCACCAGAGGATTACAGGGAGTTTGCCCTGCCATATGTGAAAAGGACGATCTCCGATGTGAGGAAGGAGGGTGTGCCGATAATATACTTTGTGAATGAATGTGCAGGTCTGCTGAAGGATATCAGGAAGACAGGCGCAGATGTAATAGGTATTGACTGGAGGGTCGACCTGCATGATGCTATAAAAGGGCTTGGTAAGAGATTCTCTGTTCAGGGGAACCTTGACCCCTGTGCACTTTTTCTACCGAAGGAGAGGATGGAGGATAAGGTGAAAGAAATCCTCTATAAGGGTGAATTTGCAAAGGGCCATATCTTCAATCTCGGCCATGGTATACTCCCTGAGACACCTGTTGACAGTGCGATAGCTATGGTGGAGGCTGTCCATAAGTTCAGTGAGAGGTGACTGTCTGCGGGATTCGTCGTTGGTAAGGGTGTAATGTATTTACAACAGGGTGGTAACGAAATATGATTCCTGACGGGCAGTTAAAAGGAGGCCTATGCCAAAGAAGATACTCGTAGTAGAGGACGATGAGATGAACAGGAAACTCTTTGTATCCATTCTCGAGAACAGGGGTTATGAGATGCTGGAGGCAACAGATGGTGAAGAGGCCGTCGATATGATCAGGAGGGAATCACCATCATTGATACTCATGGATATGATCCTTCCAAAGATAAATGGCATGGATGTCTTCAGGACCTGTAAGAATGAGGGATTGCTTGACAACACTAAGGTATACGCCCTTACTGCCGCTGCAACCTCTGAGGTATACAATGCAGGCTTTGACGGCATCATAACAAAGCCCATAAGGATAAAGGAATTCCTTGCCACGGTGGAAGAGGCGTTGGAGGTTTCCTGAGATTAAAAAGATACTTGTTGTAGATGATGATGAGTTGAGTCTCAAATTTGTTTCCTCTATGCTTGGGGCTCAGGGCTATGTTGTTAGCTCTGCCAGGAACGGCCCCGAGGCCCTCGAAAGGGCGGTGGACTTCCAGCCTGATTTAATACTCCTCGATGTGATGATGCCCGGCATGGACGGTTATGAGGTCTGCCGGAGGTTTAAGGCCACAGCAGAGACACACCTCATCCCTGTGATCTTCATCACCGCTCTTGATGACAGGGATGCGAGGCTTTCAGGTCTGAAGGCGGGTGCCGATGAGTTTCTCTCAAAACCTGTGGACAGGATGGAGCTTACCCTGAGGGTGCAGAATCTCCTTAAGGTCAAGGAGTATGAGGATTTTATGAGGGATTACAGCAAGACACTCGAGGCGATGGTCCATCAGCGAACCCTCCAGCTCGAAACGGCATATAAAGACCTTGAAGCCGCCCACGAAAGGATAAAGAAAGGCTATCTCGATACCATTTACAGACTCACTATGGCTGCAGAGTATAAAGATGAAGACACAGCAAACCACCTGAGGAGGATAAGCTTCTATACCCAGTATATCTCTAAAGAGATGGGGATGCCAGGGTCATTTGTAGACACGATCTTCTATGCCTCACCAATGCACGATATAGGGAAGATCGGCATCCCAGATGCGATCCTGCTTAAACCAGGCAGACTTACACCAGAGGAGTTTGAGCTTGCAAAGGCCCATACCACCATAGGTGGGAAAATACTCAGTGGTTCTGATTCTGAGATAATCCAGATGGCTGAGAAGATTGCCGTTAGCCATCACGAGAGGTGGGATGGGACAGGCTATCCCCTCGGACTTAAGGGAGAGGCCATCCCTATTGAGGGAAGGATTGTAAGCGTGGCAGATCAGTATGACGCCCTGAGGAGCAGGAGACCCTATAAGCCAGGGCTTACACACGACAGGACCGTGGAGATTATAACAGAGGGCGATGGCAGGACAATGCCCGAGCACTTTGACCCCGAGGTGCTCAGGATATTTAAAAGAAGCCATAAGCGGTTCGAGGAGATATACGAGGCACACAGGGATTGAAGATATTGGCGTAGTCCTTCTCAACCTCGGCGGGCCTGATTCGCTCCAGGCTGTGAGGCCATTTCTGTATAATCTCTTCTCAGATAGAAGCATAATTAAGCTCGGACCGGCATTTCTTCAGAAACCACTGGCATGGCTTATATCAGCCCTTCGATCGGGGAAAACAGAGAAGATGTACAGACTTATAGGCGGCAGATCACCGATACTTGATATCACAATGGCCCAGGCGAGGGCGCTTGAAGAGATGTTGAATTGGAGTGTTGGAGTATTGGATGAAAAGAGCGAAGGAGCAAACAAAACAGCCGATACCATTACTCCAATTCTCCATCACTCCAATACTCCAAAGTTTAAGGTCTACAGTGGTATGCGGTACTGGCATCCCTTTATAGAGGAGGCCGTTGAGCAGGCTTACAGGGATGGCGTAAGGTTTTTAGTTGCAATAAGCCTTTACCCCCATTACTCTGCTGCCACATCAGGTTCGGCTGTGTCGAGGTTCAACGATGTGGTAAGACAGTACCGAATAGAATCCTCATGCATCTCCTCGTGGTTCGACCATTCCCTCTACATCGATGCCCTCGTTGATGTTATCAAAAAGGGCCTTGAGGCATTCTATACACCGCCTGATGACATCCACGTGCTTTTCAGTGCCCACAGCCTGCCGCAAAGCATTGTAGAGGCAGGCGACCCTTACGTTTCGCATATAAATGCCACAATCGGAGAGGTTTTAAAGAGGATGGATGTCCAGTGGCACCTCTCCTTCCAGAGCAGGAGCGGGCCTGTAAGATGGCTTGAACCATCAACGGATACCTTAATAAGGGAGCTTGCAGGCATGGGGATAAAGAATCTCCTGATTGTGCCTATAAGCTTTGTCTCAGACCATGTGGAAACGCTCTACGAGATAGATATACTATATAAGAGACTTGCAGATAGCCTTGGCATAAAGCTCATCAGGACAGAATCGCTTAATACACACCCGTTGTTTATAAAGGCGCTCAAGGATATGGTGATCAGGGCTGTAAAGGAGCATGGATGGACAGGATTATTATAATAGGTGGAGGCATCTCAGGTCTCTCCCTCGCCTATCTATTGGTCAGGCAAAACCCTTCACTTGACCTGATAGTCCTTGAAGGTGAGGACCGACCGGGCGGAAAGATACGGACAGACAGGGCCGAGGGGTTCCTCTGTGAAACAGGGGTGAATGGTTTCCTCGACAACAGGCCGAGAACGATCGAGCTTGCCATGGACTTATCTTTAAACCCGCTCAGGAGCAGTGATTCATCAAGGAGGAGGTTTATATTCTCTGAAGGGAGGCTGCATCTCCTGCCTGAATCACCTGCGGCCTTTTTCAGATCTGATCTGCTGAGTCTGTGGGGTCGACTGAGGATGATCTATGAGATATTTGTCCCGAGGGGCAGAGGTGAAGACGAGAGCCTTGCCCAATTTGCAAGGAGGAGGCTCGGTAGAGAGGCATATGAAAAATTGATAGACCCTATGGCATCAGGCATATATGCGGGTGATCCCGAGAGGCTGAGTTTCAAGAGCTGTTTTCCTCGGATATATGAACTCGAAAGGTCCTGCGGCAGTCTTATCAGGGCCCTCATCAGGCTCCAGATAAAGGCGGCAAAGGAGGGAAGGCCTGCCCCTGGCGCAGGGCCTGGCGGTGTGCTGACGTCATTTTACAACGGGATGGAGACCCTTATTTCAGCCCTGAAGGGTTTTCTCGGGGAAAGGGTGAGAACCGCTGCAAAGGTAATATCTCTTGATAGAAGGGAAAGCTGCTATTCTGTATATCTCTCTGACGGCTCGGCCATCGAGTCCGACATGGTAGTGATCGCCGCACCAGCCTATGCTGCATCTGACATACTGAAGAACCTTGATAAGGGTATCTCACAGTTTTTATCAGAGATTTCATACCCATCTGTTTCTGTTGTTTGTATGGGTTACAGGAGAGAAAAGATCAAACATGGTCTTGATGGCTTTGGTTTTCTTGTACCTTTCAGGGAAGGCAGAAGGATTCTCGGGACATTATGGGATTCAAGCATATTCCCGAACAGGGCACCTGATGGGTATGCGCTTTTAAGGAGCATGGTTGGAGGGGCAAGGGCCTCTGATATGGCTATGCAGGATAAAGACAGGCTTATAGACATTGTGATGGATGAGCTGAGTGAGATCATGGATATAAAGGTTCAGCCTGATTTTGTTAGGGTATATGTCCATGACAGGGCAATACCTCAGTATACCATAGGGCATAATGAGAGACTTAAAATTGTGGAAGGATTGTTGGTAAAATATAAGGGCCTTTACCTCACAGGCAATGCCTATAGAGGTATCGGGGTGAATGATTGCATAGAGAATTCTCACAGGCTTGCGATGAGGATAATGGCCGAGGCAAAAATCTAAGGGGCTTGAAGGATGACTTCGAGCAGAAAGGAGGATACATGAAAGAGGAGGAGATCATCGAGGCTTTGAGAATGGAGAATGAGGAATTCAGGAGGCTTGATGAGGAGCACAAGAATCTTGAGCATCTCCTCTCAGAGATCGATCGGAAGGTCTATCTCACTACCGATGAGGAGGTTGAAAGGAAAAGGATTCAAAAACTAAAACTTATTAAAAAGGACAGGATGGCAGAGCTGATACGGGAGTATAAAAAAAGCCATTCAAACTGAGGTAGTTAGGATCCGGTGGGTCGAGGGTTCGGGTGGAAAGAGATCTTAAGCCATAGAATCCTCCCATAGAGCAATTAATCGGAGAGAAACAATATTTTAAGAAAGAGGGGGTATTGTTTGTTATGAGAAGTAATACTATAAAAAGGGGTATCGAGCGTGTTCCGCACAGGGCACTGCTGTACGCCACAGGCATCCCGAAGAGCGAGATGGGCAAACCCTTTATCGGTGTTGCAACGAGTTTTACAGATGTAATCCCAGGACATATCGGCATGAGGGACCTTGAGAGGTTCATAGAGAAGGGGATTCATACAGGTGGAGGCTATCCGTTCTTTTTTGGTATCCCTGGCATCTGTGACGGCATAGCCATGGGACACTCAGGCATGCGTTATTCTCTACCATCAAGGGAACTCATAGCAGACATGGTCGAGACCGTTGCCCAGGCACACCAGTTTGACGGGCTTGTCCTTCTGACAAACTGCGACAAGATAACGCCCGGCATGCTTATGGCTGCTGCAAGGGTGAATATACCGGCAATTATTGTTACAGCAGGACCGATGCATTCAGGCTATCTCAGGGGCAAGAGGCTCTCACTTGTGAATGATACATTCGAGGCGGTCGGGAAATACAAAAAGGGATTGATCAAGGATGATGAACTCGAGGCCCTCGAAATGTGCGCATGTCCAGGTGCTGGTTCGTGTCAGGGTATGTATACAGCCAATACAATGGCGTGTGTCACAGAGGCGCTTGGAATGAGTCTGCCAAAGTGTGCCACAGAGCTGGCTATCTCTGCCAATAAGAGGAGGATCGCATTCGAAAGCGGAAGGCGGATCGTTGAACTCATCAGAAAGAATATTACATCCAGGAAGGTAATGACGAGAAAGGCATTTGAAAATGCCATAATGGTTGACCTTGCATTAGGCGGTTCAACAAATACCGTTCTCCATATACCTGCAATAGCCCACGATGCAGGCGTTGACCTGCCTCTTGAGGTATTTGACGACCTCAGCAGGAAGACCCCTCATATAGCCAATATGCTGCCAGGTGGTGAGCACTATCTTGAGGACCTCGACTATGCAGGTGGCATACCTGCTGTTATGAAGAGGCTCATCGATAGATTGAATGACAATATCACAGTGAGCGGAAGGAGTATCCACGAGATAGCAGGCTCTGCCGATGTCGTGAATGAGGACGTCATAAGGCCTGTTAGCAGGGCATATCATAGAGAGGGTGGTATCGCTATTCTCAGGGGAAATCTTGCACCTGACGGTGCAGTGGTGAAGCAATCTGCTGTAAGCAAGAATGTGATGCGTTTTGAGGGCGTTGCAAAGGTTTACGATTCTGAGGAAGATGGCATGAAGGCGATCCTATCAGGTGAGATCAAACCAGGGGATGTCGTTGTCATCAGGTATGAGGGGCCGAAAGGCGGGCCTGGCATGAGGGAGATGCTCTCGCCCACGGCTACTATTGCCGGAATGGGGTTGAGCGAATCGGTTGCCCTTATAACGGATGGCAGGTTCTCAGGCGGCACAAGGGGTCCGTGTATAGGCCATATATCGCCTGAGGCAATGGAAGGTGGACCTATTGCGGTGATCAGAGATGGTGACAGGATAAGGATCGATATACCTAAAAGGAAGATAGACCTGCTTGTTTCGGATGATGAGATAAAAGAGAGGCTCTCCAGATGGAGGCATCCGAGGCCCAGGGTGGCAAAGGGTTATCTATCGAGGTATGCGAGGATGGTCAGTTCAGCAGGGAAGGGTGCGGTGATGGAATAGGGAGACTATTCCATTTTGAAAGGCTGTTCTGTTAAAATTATCAAATCGAATACGCAATGGTTGTTCATATGTCATCGTGAAGGGATGACACCTTAGGAGGCTTTCACTTAACCTATGCGTAATTCAGGTTAAAATTTTAAGGAGCTCTTGAATGACGAAGATCACAGGTGCAGAGATAATCATCGAGTGTCTGAAGAGGGAAGGAGTAAGGCATATTTTCGGCTATCCTGGCGGTGTGATCCTGAATATATTCGATCTCCTTTATGACAACAGGGATATCCAGTTGATACTCACAAGGCATGAGCAGGGAGCGGTTCATGCAGCAGACGGCTATGCGAGGGCCACAGGTAAGCCCGGGGTTGTCCTTGTCACATCAGGCCCCGGTGCCACAAACACGGTGACCGGGCTTGCAACGGCCTCGATGGATTCGGTCCCGCTTGTTGTGATGTCGGGTCAGGTGCCGACCCTGCTTATAGGTAATGATGCCTTTCAGGAGGCAGACATCGTCGGGATATCGAGGCCGTGCACAAAATACAACTATCTTGTGAAGGACGTGAAGGACCTTTCGAGGATAATGAGAGAGGCATTCCATATAGCATCTACCGGCAGACCTGGACCTGTGCTCATAGACCTGCCGAAGGATGTGACTGCTGCAAGGACAGAATTCGTCTGGCCCGAGTCTGTGGATATAAGAAGCTACAAGCCTACATATGAGGGTAATAAATGGATGATTACGCAGGCAGCCCATCTCATAGGTAAGGCCAGAAAGCCCGTGATTATCGCCGGCGGCGGCGTTATCATCTCAGGCGCCTCAAAGGAGCTAAAAGAGCTTGCTGAGTACGCCGAGATCCCTGTTACTATGACGCTTATGGGCCTTGGCGGCTTCCCTGGAACGCATAACCTTTCCATGGGGATGCTCGGCATGCATGGGACATATTATGCTAACAGGGCTGTTCAGGAGTCGGATCTGCTTATTGCCATAGGGATGCGATTCGATGACAGGGTGACAGGGAAGATAGATGCCTTTGCCCCCCATGCAAAGATAGTGCATGTTGACATAGACCCGACGTCCATAAGGAAGAATGTGAGGGTTGACGTGCCCATTGTGGGCGATGTAAAAAGGGTTCTCACTGTGATGAATAAGGTGTTGAAGGAGGAGATTAAGGAGCAGTGGGCTGAGGTGAGGAAGTCGTGGCTCAAGCAGATAGATGCCTGGCGAGCAGAAAGACCGATGACTTATACATGGAGCGATGAGGTGATAAAGCCCCAGTATGTTGTCGAGAAGATATATGAGCTCGCAAAGGGTGATGCTATAATCACAACCGAGGTCGGCCAGAACCAGATGTGGGCAGCCCAGTTTTATAAGTTTGATAAACCGAGGACATTCCTCAGCTCTGGCGGCCTTGGCACGATGGGCTATGGGTTTCCGGCAGCAATTGGCGCACAGCTTGCGTTCCCCAATAAACTTGTTATAGATATCGCGGGGGATGGAAGCATCCAGATGAACATACAGGAACTTGCCACAGCGGTTATCCACAAGCTCCCCGTGAAGGTGGCCATATTGAACAACAGATATCTCGGGATGGTGAGACAGTGGCAGGAGCTGTTCTATAACGAGAGATACTCTTACAGCCATCTCGATGTTGTCCCTGATTTTGTTGAGGTCGCCCATGCCTATGGTGCTGCAGGACTGAGGGCAGAAAGGCCCTCAGAGGTAGAGCCCGTGCTGAAAGAGGCATTCAGGGTAAAAAAGCCTGTATTCATGGACTTTGTTGTGGACTGGAAGGAAAAGGTATATCCGATGGTGCCTGCTGGTGCACCAATAGACCATATGCTCTTTGAAGAGCCAGAGAAGAAGGCTGAAAAGAGGCTTAAGGCAGTGAGATAAGCAGGATTTAGGTATGGAATCATTATCTGGCTTGATGATTTAACGGAGCTGTTATGAGACATACAATCTCTGTTCTTGTGGAGAATAAGTTTGGTGTCCTTTCGAGGGTTGCGGGGCTCTTCAGCGGGAGGGGCTACAACATCGAAAGCCTCTCTGTTGGCGAGACCATAGACCCGCAGATATCTCTGATGACCATTGTAACATCAGGCGATGACTGGGTCATCGAGCAGATCACAAAGCAGCTCAATAAACTCATCGATGTCATTAAAGTCACTGACATGACAGAATTAGACCATGTGGAGCGTGAGATGGTCTTGATAAAGGTCTCTCCGAGGCAGGAGGATAAGGCAGAGGTTTTGAACCTGACCGAGATATTCCGGGGGAGGATTGTGGATTCGAGCCAGAGGACATACACCATTGAGATAACAGGTGATGAGAAGAAGATAGAGGCATTCATAGAGCTCATGAAGCCGATGGGCATTAAGGAATTTGTCAGGACAGGGAAGGTGGCCATTGCGAGGGAAGGGGTTAAGAAAAAGGTATGAGATAAGAGGGGCAAGCCTTAAAGAATGTTAGACCTCAAGAAGATCTCTATATTCAGCACCCTTACCAGTTCAGAGCTGAGGGAGATAGCCCCTTATCTCGTTCCTGTGTCATTTAAAAAGAAGGAGGTGATCTTTTCAGAGGGAGACCCCTCCGAATGGTTCTATATAGTTTCCGAGGGGAAGGTGAAGATCACCAAGCTTTCGCAGGACGGCAAGGAGATAATCCTCGAGATAATACCGCCTATGGATTTCTTTGGCGGACTTGCGGTCATCAGGGGCTTTCCATATCCAGCGAATGCCGTGGCCATGGAGGATACAAGGCTCCTGAAGATATCCAGGAGCAACCTGATGAGGATACTTGACAGGTTCCCTAACCTCATGCATTGCATGGCCCTGCAGTTGGGCGACAGGATGAAGGAATCCCATGAGACATTGAAGAGTATAGCCCTCGAGAGGGTGGAGTCGAGAATTGCATCCCTTCTCCTTAAGCTCTCAGACAAGACAGGCAAGAGGGTGGATGATGCGATAGTCATAGACATGAAGCTCACGAAACAGGATATTGCAGAGATGGTAGGCACCACGGTCGAGACATCGATAAGGACGATGAGCAAGCTTAAAAAACTCGGTATTGTAACCGAAAAGGATGGAAGGATAATTATAAAGAATTTAGAGAGATTAAAGGCGCTTTACTAAAATGGGTGATGGGTAATGCGTGAACCGTGATGAGTTATCCATTACGCATAACGGATTAGGCATAACGCATTACGGCCTCTTTTACCCGTTATGCCTCTGCCTTTGCAAATATGGTTGCGAGCATATTATAGAGGAACAGGGATATCGACAGAACCTCTAAGATGCCGGATGCAGCAGCCAATCCCTTGTGTAAACTGTTACCAGGATTCAGTATCCAGCCTGTCTGGAAAATGACCATCCCTATAAGTCCTGTGTTTCCAAGCCAGAACTGGACCTCTCCCATCCTCGGACTCTTCAGCGGCCTTCCTGAAAACCTCGGCAGTATATGGTATCCAACACCAAAAATCATCATCGAAACCCACCCGAGCACCATCAGATGGGAATGGGCAAATTTCAGGTATAGGAGCGATGGATGGCCGAGCATCAGCAGACCTATTACAGAAGCAACTGCCAGGTAGATTATACTCATCCCTATAAAATTCTTAACAAATCTGTCCATAAGAACCCTCCTTAATTTTTCCTTAAATTATACCAATCATGGCGTTTTTGCTATGATTCAGGTCATAAGGCCGTGCCTATGATATATGTCATAACAATCAAGGCAGGCAGTGGATAAACTATTGTTAACATATGAGCAAAAGGAGGATAGTGTGAAGGAGCTGAACGTGATAGAGATAATACCGAGGGAGAGACATCCATTGATATTTAAGACGTTTGATGAACTGAAAGAGGGCGAGTCCTTTATCCTCATAAACGACCATGACCCGAGGCCGCTGCATTACCAGTTTCTTCATGAGAGGGAGGGCCTCTTCTCATGGGAGTATATCGAGCAGGGACCTGAGAGGTGGAGGGTGGTGATAACAAGACTAAGGCGATAGGATTGTTTCACGATATATATCTTATAAAAAACTTTGGACGAGAGACTGAGTTATACTGGATTAGTGCCTGGGCCTTTTTGAGCAGGCCTGAGTGTTAAGAAGGGAGGACGGCAAAAGATGGAGGCAACAAAAAAGAAATATACGAAGGACTCTATGATAGGGGAAGTGGTAAAATCCAGTCCTGCCGCCAGGCAGGTCATAGAGAAATACTTCGGCAGCGGGTGTTTCACCTGCCCCGGTATTAACATGGAGTCCATCTCATTTGGTGCTATGATGCACAATATGGACCCTGAGAAGATCGTGAAGGAATTAAACGAGCTGGAGTGATGATGAAGGTCGGATGTTTCGTATGCGGCAGGTCGGATAAAAACTTTGTCTACCTGAAGTGCATCCATGAAGGTGAAGATAAGCTGGTCTGTGTCCGCTGTCTGCCTTCACTGATACACGCTGCACATTGAGATAAACGAGGAATGTGGATAGTGAGGTGAGAAGCAGATTCTTACTTCCTATCTCCGGTCTCCGCCTTCAGGGGCAGCCTCACCCTGAAGGTTGTGCCCTTATCACTGCTGTCAACTCCGATAGAGCCGCTATGGGATGCCACTATCTTGTGAACTATGGCGAGGCCCAGACCTGTGCCTCCCTCTTTTGTGGTATAGAATGGAAGGAAGATCTTGTCTCTTATCTTTTCTGAAATTCCATGGCCCGTATCTGATATGCCTATCTCGAGATGGTCTGCCTCTACACTGAGGTTTATTCTCAGATCCCCACCCTGGGGCATTGCCTCGACAGCATTCTGTATCAGGTTTGTGAATGCCTGTCTGAGTAAGATCTCGTCGCCGCTTATCAGGGGGATATCGCCTCTGTCGAGATGAACCCTGATGTCTTTCCTTAGACCCACTGTGCTTGTGATGCAGCCTTTGAGAAGAGGTGAAAGGTCGACAGCCGAGATGTTCATCTCAGCAGGTCTTGCAAAGCACAGGAAATCCGTGATTATCCTGTCCATAACAGAGACCTCCTTAGAGATCGCATCGACCAGATGGGAAAGGGAGGGGTCTACCCTTTTGTGGAGCATCTTTGTATAACCGGCAATCACACCCATGGGGTTTCTCAGTTCATGTGCCATGCCGGCCGCCATCTCTCCGAGACTCGATAATCTATCCCTTAACTCGGCCTGTGATTGAAGCGCCTTCAGCTCCGTAAGGTCTGTGAAAACAATCAACTGGCCGATGGTTTCTCTATCTGCGTTCATAAGGGGTGTTAATGCAAGGCCGATGTGGATATTCTTCCCTGAGTGTGTGGTGTATTGTACCTCCCCCCGTTCTATAAGGTTCCTGCCGTCAAGTACGCCCCTGAGGGGTTCTCTAAAGACATCTGTGTAACTCTTACCTATAACATCTCCTGCCCTGAGCTCAAGTATCCTCTCTGCAGCTGAGTTGACCTTTGTTATCCTCATGGAGCTGTCAAGACTTATGACACCGCTTGGGACACTCTGGAGGATGTATTCGTTGTAGCTCTCAATTACATCTGCCCGTTCCTCTGCCTTTCTGCGCATGGTCTCGAGCTCTTTTTCCTTTTCCTTGAGTTTTGCCACAAGCTCATGGAATGTGCCGATGACAAATCCGACCTGAGAATCTTCCCTCCCTCTGGATCTCTCCCTGTCTTTTCGAAGTCTGTTGAGCGCACGAAGAAGGGAAAGCATGAAGAAGACGGTCAGGAGGAGTACCGATATGAGGAATATACCGCTACTCATCTGTTCAGATAAAGGGCCAGTATCTCCTGGCCGTAGAATAGTGTTAATATGGCCCCCGAGGCGAGAAAGGGGCCAAAGGGTATCTTCGTCTTTCTGCCCCTCCCCTTAAAAACCATCAGGAATACGCCTATGATAGAGCCGAGGAGGCTGCCTGAAAATGTCGTCAGAAGTACCGCCTTCCAGCCCATAAAGGCACCGACCATGGCCATCATCTTTATATCTCCACCGCCCATCCCGCCTCTGCTCAGGACTGCTATTATGTAAAATAGACCGCCACCTGACAGGATGCCTGCTATAGCCTCCCTGAAACCGAGGATCGAGCTCCTTGCAAAGGGGTCGGGGAGAAGTAATGCCCCTGTTATCAGACCGATGGGTATTGCAGGAAGCGTTATTACATCAGGAATTATCTGAAAGTCGAGGTCAATGAAGGTGATCACAATCATGGCCGAGCAGAAGGCAAAAAGCACAGGTGTGTGCCATCCAGAGCCGAAACGCCATAGGACAGCGGTGTACATGAGTGCATTAATGGCCTCTACGAGAGGGTATCTCAGGGGTATCCTTGACCTGCAGTTTCTGCATTTTCCACCTAATATGATAAAGCTCAATATGGGGATATTATCATAAGGTTTTATGACCGCACTGCACGAAGGACATCTCGATGCAGGTATTATGATGGACAGGCCCCTCGGCATCCTGTATATGCAGACATTCAGGAATGAGCCGATTATAGAGCCGAAGATGAAGACTATGAAATAGTGAATCAGGGTCATGCCTCTACTTTGCCGATCTCCGATGCCCTTTTCTTTGCATCCTCTATCTCGGTATTCAGAATCTCTAACCTCTGCAGTGCATCAATGACGCCGGGGTCCCTGAGAATATGTCTCCCGTCGCCATGCCTTAAATCAAAGACCCTCGACCCGATGGTCTTTAGTAAATCATCCCTCTTCTTCTCCATCTCTGATGTCTGGTAAAGGAGGCTGAAGATAGAGATCTCTATCTTCAGCCTCTCATTAAGCAGGGATGAAAACCATCTTATCTTTTCGGCTCCTGAGGCAAGACTATCCTTAATCCTCTTCCACATGCCCTTCCTCCTTCTTCACTATGCTATATCAGTCAGGTGTGATGGTTCAACCTGTTCTAAATATCTCCACCTTTCCTTCCCAGAATCCCTCTACGGTCTTCTTTAACTCTGGTGATCCTTTCAGATCAGGGTCGCTGTCAACGATATTGAGTGCCTCTTTTCGGGCAATCTCCAGGAGCCTGGCATCCCTCATAATATTGGCTATTCTGAGGTCTGGCATACCCGACTGCCTCGTTCCGAAAAACTCCCCTGGACCCCTGATCTCGAGGTCTTCCTCGGCGATCCTGAATCCGTCATTGCTCTTTACCATTATATCAAGCCTCCTCCTTGCATCCTCACTAAACGGTTCATATGCCAGCAAAAGGCAGTACGATTGACTGCCTCCCCTTCCAACCCTTCCCCTTAACTGATGAAGCTGGGAGAGGCCAAACCTCTCTGCATGGACTATGAGCATCATGGTTGCATTGGGCACATCAACGCCAACCTCTATAACAGTGGTGCTTACAAGAATATCGATCCCCTGGTTCTTGAAGGATGTCATTACTGCCTCCCTCTCGGCAGGTTTCATCCTTCCATGGATCAGTCCGAACTTGAAGTCAGGGAATATCCTTTCGAGGGCAGCCTTGCCTATTATGGCTGATTTAAGGTCTGAGCCCTCTGATTCCTCTATCACAGGATAGACGACATACACCTGCCTTCCCTTCTTTATTTCTGTTGATATGGCCTGATAGATCATCTGTTTTTGTTTGTCGCTGAAGAGCTGTGTTATAACAGGTCTCCTGCCAGCAGGAAGCTCATCTATTACAGAGTAATCGAGGTCGCCATACAGGGTCATCGATAGTGTTCTCGGAATGGGTGTTGCGGTCATGACCAAGACATCAGGATTGTGTGCCTTTTTCCTCAATAATGCCCTCTGCATTACCCCGAATCTGTGCTGTTCGTCTATGACCACAAGTCCGAGTCTCCTGAATCTCACGCCTTCCTGTATAAGGGCATGAGTGCCGACAATTATGTTTATCCTGCCAGATGCGATATCTCCCAGAGGTCTTTCTTTTCTGCTGCCTGTTAGCAGACATATACCGAGGCCGAGGTCCTCTACAAGCCTGTGGATATTTATATAATGCTGTTCCGCCAGTATCTCTGTGGGCGCCATCATAACTGCCTGATACCCGCATTCTACCGCAGTGAGCATCGCCATGAGCGCTATTATTGTCTTGCCACATCCGACATCCCCCTGTAGTAGCCTGTTCATCGGATAAGGCTGTCTCATATCATAGAGTATCTCATTGAAGACCCTCTCCTGCGCAGCGGTGAGTTTGAATGTCAGCCTTTTAAGGAGATCGCTTACAAGTTTACCTTCTGGGTTGAAGGCTATCCCTGACTGTCTTTTCTCTCCTTTCTTCATGATCGCAATGCCGAGCTCGAGATTCATAAGCTCATCAAAGGAGAGCCTCCTCTGGTAATCGCTTATGCCCCTGTTGAGGCTCTCGATGTCTGTTTCATGCCCCGGGAAATGGCAATTATATATACTCTCCCTCAGGTCAGGGAGGCTGTACCTCAGGCGTATCTCCTCGGGGAGGGGGTCTCTTATATCATCTATGCATGTGCTCAGCACACTGAACATTATGCCTCTCAAGATCCTCACGCTCAGGCCGGCAGTCGTCCTGTAAACAGGGACTATTCTCGATGTGTGTATCAGATCGTCGTTGTCTTCGTCGACAAATTCGTATTCAGGATTGTCCATCTCGAATCCTGTCCCCCAGTAGGTATGCTTCACAACCCCGCTCAGGATTATCTCCTGACCCTTCTCAAAATGCCTTTTCATATAAGGCTGGTTGAACCATTTGCCTCTGAGTAATCCTGTCCCATCAGAGATGATAAGTTCGAAGACCTTTAATTTACTCTTCGGGAGTTTGACGACCTCCATAGAGACAACCCTGCCTGTTGCGGTCTCCATCTGGCCATAACTGAGATGGGCTATCTTCTTTATGTTTCTCCTGTCTTCGTAGCGGTAAGGGAGGTAATAGAGGGCATCTCCTGCGGTCTTTATGTTCAGACGGCTCAGCAATCTCGCCCTCTGGGGGCCAACACCCTTGATATACTGGATCGGGAATTTTAAGACGTCCCTATCCATACCATAAATTGCTCAGCCACAGCAGGCTCACTCCGACGGCTTTTCTGATTCCATGGATTCGCTTTCCTTCTGCTGCTCTTTTATGGTCTCATGCAGTGCCTTATCCGTCTCCTCAATCTTCATCTTCGAGAATTCAGATTCACTCATGATGTCTATATCCCATCCTGTAAGCTTCATTGCCAGCTTTACATTCTGCCCCTTCTTGCCGATAGCGAGGGAGAGCTGCTGGTCATTAACAACCACCATAGCGGTTTTTTCCTCCTCATTTATCCCTATTCTTTCCACTGTTGCGGGGCTGAGTGCCCTTGAAATCAGTATTCTTGGGTCATCTGTCCATGGTATTATGTCGATCCTCTCTCCTCTGAGTTCGCGGACAATGGACTGGACCCTCGTCCCCTTCATCCCTACGCAGGCACCAACAGGGTCTATAGTAGTGTCTGTTGAATATACTGCGATCTTTGTCCTCTCCCCGGGTTCACGCACAATGTCCTTTATAACCACAAGCCCCCCTGCTATTTCGGGCACCTCCATCCTGAATAGTTCCACAACAAACTTCGGGTTTGTCCTTGACAGCAGTATCACAGGGCCCTTCGGAGTGACCCTTACATCTTCCACATACACCCTTACAGTATCTCCTCTCTTGAGGTTTTCACCAGGAAGCGATTCCCTTACAGGAAGGACAGCTTCGGTCTTGCCTATATTCAGGTAGTAGAGCCCCCTTTCTTTGCGCATAACAACACCGCTCATGATGTGGCCGACCTTCTCCTTGAAGTCCTTGTATATGATATCCCGCTCTGCCTCCCTAACACGCTGGAAGATGACCTGCTTTGCGGTCTGGGCCGCTATCCTTCCAAAGTCCTGAAACTGAAGGGGGATATCGACCTCCTCACCGATGGACTTCCCTGGAAAGGATTTTGCGGCATCATCGAGGGATATCTCCTCATTTTTATCAGTCACCTTTTCCACTATCCTTTTTGTCTCAAAGACATTGATTTCGCAGGTCTTCGGGTCTATCCTGAGGTTTATATTTGTCCTGCCGCCATATTTCTTTCTGGCAGCAGAAAGCAATGCTGATTCGAGGGTCTTCAGAATGGTCTCCTTCGGGATACCCTTTTCCCTGCTGATCTGGTTTATGATAAAGCAGAGTTCCTTTGTCATTTCAGCTCTACCTCCAGATTTGCCTTTGTTATGAGGTTGTAAGGGATAGCAACCTCTTCAGGAACTGCTCCCTTCTTTGTTGTAGATAGTATAATTGAGCTGTCACGTACATCCTCCAGTCTACCTACAAAAAACGTCTGGTTGTTGATCCTTTCCTTTGTTATAATCCTCACGAGTTTCCCTATACTTTTTTTAAAGTCATTGATTCTCTTCAAAGGCCTGTCAAGCCCGGGGGATGACACCTCGAGTGTGTATGGCCCCTTGAGAGGGTCCTCCACGTCCAGGAGGCCTTCAAGCCTTCTACTGAACACCTCGCAATCGTCGAGTGTGATGCCTCCCTCTTTGTCAAGCGTAATCCTTAGAATGACCCTCTTTCCGCTGCCCGAGAGGTTTATGTCCACGATCTCATAACCGCAGTCATCGGCCACCTCACTTGCAAGGGCATGGATCATTTTTATCGCATCTCTGTCCATAATAAAACAAAAGAGTGGTTTGACCACTCTTCAATAAAAAGAAAACATATATATAATAAAGACTTCTGGTGCAAAAAGCAACATCAGGGGTGGTTGCCCACCCCTGAGTTCCGAGAAAACTATTTGCCTGGAGCAGGAGCCGGTGCCGGTGCTGGCGCCTCGGCCGGCTTTTCTGGTGCAGGAGCTGGAGCAGGAGCCGGTGCCGGTGCCGGTGCTTCGGCTGGCTTTTTCTCCTCGGCCTTTTTGCAGCCTACTGTAAGCGCGAATGCTACTATCAGCAATAATGAAAGTAACAGGGCTATGACCTTTTTCATTTAGATGTCACCTCCTTCCCGTTAGAATAACAAACCTCCAATTTAATACCATAATGTTGAGGATAAAGTCAAGAGAAATGTGAAATTATTACGTTTCGCAAACAAGGGAAAGTTGCGCTTGACTTTATCTAATCCGAAGGTTTATACTTCCTCCGAGGAAAATTATGGGAACCTACACAACATACCATCCGCATAAGATAAAGAGGAAGAGGACTCACGGCTTCCTGGAGAGGATGAACTCAAAGGGAGGCAGGAAGACGCTGCAGAGAAGGCGGGCAAAGGGGCGTAAAAGGTTAACAGTTTAAATCTTCGGCCCTTGTCATGGCTAAAGTAATCATACTCTTCATAAGGGCATACAGATATGCCATATCACCTCTTTTTCAGGCAAGTTGCAGATTTACACCATCATGCTCTGCTTATTCTATAGAGGCAATAGAAAGATATGGGGCTGCAAGAGGCACATACCTCTCCGTGAGGAGAATACTGAAGTGCCACCCGTTTCATCCTGGCGGATACGACCCTGTGAGGTGATTAAAGATGGATTCTATGGATAAAAGAACCCTGATCGCCATTGTGCTGGCACTGGCAGTGCTTATAGCATCGCAGTATATATTCACAATGTATGCGCCTAAAACACCCCAGCCGCCTCCGGAGACAAAGGCAGAGAAAAGGGAGACACAGTTACCTGCTGCCCCGGCCCCCTCTGAGATTCGACAGACAGCAGGGATGCGTGATGTGAGGGTAGAGACAGACCTTTATACTGCAACGCTGACATCCATGGGCGGGACAATCAAGAGATTAGACCTTAAGAGATACAGGGATAGGAACGGCATGGGTGTCTCTCTCCTGAAGGCGCAGGGTGTTTATCCCCCCCTCGGGATAGGACAGGATGATTTTTCCCTCTCCAGGGTTAATTTCGACATAAGGGGTTCTGACCTCAGGCTGAATGGTTCAGAAACAGGCATTATTACCTTTGAATACTCTTCTGCCGGATTTTCCATAAGAAGGACCTATACCTTTTATGCAGACAGATACAGGGTCGATCTCAAGGACGAGGTTACCGGCATCCCTGAATACTGGATTACCCTCGGCTCTGATTTCGGAATCCATGACCCAAGAGATTCCTCTGCCCCGCATATAGGCCCTGTTATCCTCAAGGATACTGATAGGATAGAGTTGGCAGCCAAAAAACTCGATGAACCAAAGAGCTACAGGGCCGGTCTCCGCTGGGTCGCCCAGGAGGATAAATACTTCTTCGCATCAATTGTTCCAGCAGGACAGGTAGTGGAGGCAAGGGCATGGAGGGCACAGGATTCGCCTGTTGTCGCCCTCAGGATTAAATCAGGTATAAACAGTTTTATTGTATATGCAGGCCCTAAGGACTATGACAGGCTGAAGGAATTGAATGTGGGCCTCGAACATATAATTGACTTCGGATTTTTCTCCATACTGGCAAGGCCCCTGTTCTGGATATTGAAACTCTTTTATAGGTTTATGGGGAATTATGGTTGGGCTATAGTCCTTCTGACCATTGTCGTGAGGATACCATTTATCCCCCTGCTGAGTAAGGGCCAGAAGTCTATGAACAAGTTGAAGGAGCTGCAGCCGAGGCTGAATGAAATAAGGGAGAAATATAAAAAGGACCCCCAGAGGATGCAGAAGGAGATGATGGAGATCTACAGGAAATACAAGGTAAATCCAATGGGTGGATGTCTGCCCATCCTCCTTCAGATACCTGTTTTCTTTGCGCTATACAAGGTTCTGATGATAGCCATCGAACTGAGGGGTGCACCATTTATGCTCTGGATAAGAGACCTGTCCGCAAAGGACCCATATTACATACTGCCGATTGTTATGGGTATAACCATGGTGATACAGCAGAAGATGACGCCCACCTCTGTTGACCCCAGACAAAACAAGATAATGATGTTCATGCCTGTGATATTCACATTCCTTTTCCTCAATTTTGCATCAGGTCTTGTCCTTTACTGGCTCGTTAACAACATCCTCAGTATTGCACAGCAGATGTATACAAACAGGAAGTTGTCAAAGCAGGTTCAATAGGCCTCCCCAAGGAGACCGAGCCTCCCTACCGACACCTTCTTTTATTGAGGGATATTGACATTCAGTGATTTTTAATATATTTTAGACCTAATGGCAGCGAAACTCGGTCAGATGCTTATCGCCTCGAATATCATCTCAGAGGAACAGCTCAGGCAGGCATTGAATCTCCAGAAGACAGAGGGCGGCAGGCTCGGCACAAACCTCGTAAAACTCGGCTATATCTCTGAGGAGAAACTGGCCTCTTTCTTAAGCAAGCAGTATAGTGTCCCTGCAATAAACCTTTCTGAATATAAGATTGACCCTTCTGTAATTAAACTCATCCCGATGGAGATGGCAAGGAAATATCTGATCCTGCCTGTGGCGCGGGTTGGCGCAACATTGACCATTGCAATGGCAGATCCTTCAAATGTCTTTGCAATAGATGATGTCAAGTTCATGACGGGGTATAATGTTGAGGTTGTGGTCGCAACAGAGTCAGGCATACTGAGTGCAATAGCCAACTACTATGCCAGAGGGGGCAATGGGCTAGTTGCAGCCCAGAGGAGATCCACACAGGTGATCGAGGCCGGTGACTATACACTTTCCGAAGAAGGGCCAGAAGAGGTCTCTCTCGAAGAGGGCCTGACAGTGAATGTAGAGGAGTTCGACAAGATTATCGGCAATGCCCTTGATGCAATCGATGTCGTGGAGGAAAAGGAAGACAGTGAGGTCATTAAAGAGGTCGAGGCCCCTATAGTGAAGCTCGTCAATGGTATATTCGTGAATGCTATAAAGGCTGGTGCAAGCGATATCCATCTGGAGCCGTACGAGAATTCCATGAGGGTCAGATACAGGGTTGATGGTGTCATGTATCCTGTAATGAATGTGCCTACGAAGATCAAGAATGCCCTTACATCGAGGGTAAAGATAATGGCGAGGCTTGATATTGCAGAGAGGAGGCTTCCCCAGGACGGACGGATTAAATTAAAGATAGGTAAAAGGAGGGAGATAGACTTCCGTGTCTCGACCCTGCCGACACTCTTTGGTGAGAAGACGGTTCTGAGGATCCTTGATAAGTCGAACCTCCAGATAGACCTGACAAAATTAGGGTTCGAAAAGAAGCAGCTTGATGACTTCATGGAGGCGATTGAAAAGCCATACGGGATGGTCCTCGTTACAGGGCCTACTGGAAGCGGAAAGACCACGACCCTTTATTCAGCGCTGAACCATCTCAGCAAGCCAGGTGTAAACATAATGACCGCAGAAGACCCTGTGGAGTATAATTTTATGGGGATAAATCAGGTTCAGATAAGGGAGGAGATTGGTCTGACCTTTGCCTCAGCCCTGAGGTCTTTTCTAAGGCAGGACCCTGACATCATCATGGTTGGCGAGATCAGGGACTTTGAGACCGCAGAGATTGCTGTTAAGGCTGCATTGACAGGTCACCTTGTCCTCAGCACGCTCCATACAAATGATGCGCCGAGCACCATAAGCAGGTTGTTAAATATGGGGATCGAACCCTTCCTCGTCTCTTCATCGGTGATACTCATACTTGCGCAGAGACTCTCGAGGAAGATATGCACACAATGCAAGGAGGAGGAGAAGGTTCCATATCAGGCCCTCATCAAGATCGGTTTTTCTGAGGAGGAGGCAAAGACATTGAGATGTTTCAGGGGCAGGGGGTGTCCTGCCTGCAATGGCTCAGGGTATAAGGGAAGGATAGCTCTCTACGAGGTGATGCCTGTTAGTGACGACATAAGAGAACTGATCCTCGAAGGCGCCTCTGCCAATGAGATCAAGAAGAGTGCTATCAGGCTCGGGATGAAGACGCTCAGGATGAGCGGCCTGACAAAGGTCAAGGAGGGGATTACCTCGATAGAAGAGGTGCTGAGGGTCACATTTGGTGATTAAATAAAATAAAAAAGGGAAGGGGGTCCCCAAAAAATCGTAAGATTTTTTGGGGGCACAGTAGCGGTATGGCAACACTTTATGACCTGCTGAAACAGATGATTGACAGGGGGGCATCTGACCTCCATATAACAACAGGAACTCCGCCACGTCTGAGGATCGATGGCAAGCTCGTGCCTCTTGACCATCCGCCGCTTGCACCCTCTGACACAAAGGCCCTCTGTTATAGCATACTCACAGACGCCCAGAAGCACAGGTTTGAAGAGAGCAATGAACTCGACCTCTCATTCGGCATAAAGGGTCTCAGCAGATTCAGGGCAAACATATTCATGCAGAGGGGAGCAGTTGCGGGGGCCTTCAGGACCATACCGTTCCATATAAGGACATTCCAGGAGCTTGGATTGCCTGAGATCGTTAATGAACTCGTAAAGAAACCGAGGGGGCTGATAGTTGTTACAGGCCCTACAGGATGCGGTAAATCGACTACCCTCGCTGCCATGGTTGACAGGATCAATGATGAGAGGTACGACCATATAATAACCGTTGAGGACCCTATCGAGTACCTCCATGGCCATAAGAAATGCCTCATTAATCAGAGGGAGGTGAATGCCGATACGACCTCATTCAAGGCAGCCCTTAAATATGTGCTAAGGCAGGACCCTGATGTTGTGTTGATAGGCGAGATGCGTGACCTCGAGACGATAGAGGCAGCATTGACCATCTCTGAAACAGGCCACCTCACCCT
>JBBISG010000018.1:0-41183 GCA_037441365.1 Nitrospirota bacterium | reverse complement strand
CCGTCAAATCCTATTAAATATCTTTGATTTCCAGTATCAAAGACTATCAGATATTCCCTGTTTTCTCTCATCGCCATCGCCCTTGCAAGCCTCATGTTCTGAACCAGAATAGTTGCACACGAGCGAACTTTACTGTCTGCTATAAATCTGTTTATTTCGGGCACGCCTATGAGGGCAAGGATTCCGATAATAGAAATCACTATCGCGAGCTCCATCAGGGTTATCCCCTTTTTGCATATAAGATATAATATACAAGGACCTTTCGGATTGGGAGTTTTATGATAAAACTCAGATAAAAGGGGAAGCAGCAACTTGTGTTTATCGTGCATTTCTGGCTCTATTCTATTAGATAAACCCGGGGCAAATCATGCCCCAGGTTTTTAATCCTAAGGTGCTACTCGACGATAGGCCAACACTCTAAAGGCAAGAAAACACAATTTCCATCTGAACAGGTCGTGCCGGCACCAGGGTTCACTGTAAATTCCACAAAACAATCCGGTGCAAAGGCTTGAACATCCATATCGATGTTGCCAGGTAGTCCATCTATACAAAGATTTCCTGATACATCTGTTTGTCCTTGTGCCAGAAGGTTCGTTGTTCCTGCCTCATAGACATATATATTGGCGTTGGGGATTGGAATTTCGTTACCTGTTACGGTGACCCTCAGGCAAGCAGGGCCAGTTGTAGTTGGTGGCCGTATCTCTGCGAGGGCACAGCCGCCAAGAGCGCAGCTTCCTCCTGTAGGCGGTGTTGTCACTGTTACTGCGGCGTATCCAGGGGTGAAGACAGTGACAGCGGTATTTGCAGGAACTCCGATACAGAAGGCACCATTTGCATCGGTTGTCGCATAGCCTCCAGTAGTGGAAGATACTGTGACACCAACGACTGGATTGCCTGCTGCATCCCGGACATCCCCTTGAATGCAGGAGACTATGGTATTAAGTATGATGTTCGGAACCTGAGCACATCCGCCTGTTGCACAGGTCATCTGGGCTGCGGGTGTGCTGATTGGCCCGCTGGTGGTTGATACGGTAACGCCGTCTGCATTGAACTGCGCTTTCAATGTAACCACGGATGAACGTTTTACATTGACGCAGTAACGGCCTGTTGTATCAGTCACGCCATAACTAACTCCAGAGTAGTCAACCCCGTTAGCGTAGACGTAGACTCCTGTCACTGGATTGCCGTTTTCATTGTACACATATCCTGTCAAACAGGTCTGTGTCGAGATCGGCTGATCCACGTTCCACCATGTGAAATGGTTTACCTGGCCGAAGACCGCAAGGCGTGTCGGGTCAGAGGTAGAAGTTCCGACTGTCCCTATCCCCTCCTCTTTCCACTTCCCTTTCTTCTCATCAAAGAACCAGAGGGGGATGGTCTGACCGGCTGTTAGCGAGGTATTGGCCGGGAGAAGAAACTCCAACGATGCCGTGGCCCCAGGTTTCAGGTTCACAGGCACGCCGCCCTGGCTGAGGGAGACATCCATGAGAGAAAAGGTCTCGAGCAGCACATTCTGGCCGTTGGCCGCCGTGCCTGTGAAGTCTCCGGGGAATGCCAGGATCTCGTTTGTAGAGACATCTATTGGACTTATGACTATATCTACTGTCCCGGTAGTTGCGATGCTTCCGGCAGGGAATATCACCTTAAAGCCATTTTGCTCAACTGTTCCTCCTGCTGCTGCATCAACAGTCTGCGCGGCGCCGGCAGGAATCATTACCTTATTAAGTGTCACTTTGTCGAGCTTTATCTCTTCTTCGCATTTTTTATGGTCCTTGTCTTTTTTATGCTTATGCTTGTCGCACTCTTTTTCACGCTCGATCTCAAGGGTTGCGATCCCAAATCCAGGGGCATAGCCGTCTTTTCTGAAATTCACTACAACCCGTTCTTCCTGTTTAACCCCTGTGAGGGTATACATTCCTCCAGGGTCTGTGGTTGTTGTGGAACCTTCTTTTACACTGACAGCCATCCCCTCTATCGGGAATCCCTGCGGGTCTGTGACCTGACCTACGATAGTCCCCTTGCCACTCTCATCCTTGTGCGCTCCGACAGGCATTTCGATCAATAGTAACGCTACCGCAAGCACCGCAAACAGACCAAACCACATCCTGAGTGATACAAACATTCTCATCCGGACACCTCCATGCAGATTTTTTGCATGGTCAGATTATCACATTCAGAGCAGGATTTCCTTGACTTTTGTCCAATCTTTCTTTGTTTTTGTCCAAAAATTATTCGTAGAACTTTAGACTTAATTTCAATCCTTCTCCGCCACCCTTCCCATGCCCACAATCTTATCCTCTGCCTCAACATCCATGAGCTTGACACCCTGCGTGTTCCTTCCGTGAATGGACGCTTTGGAGGGACGCCTGTGATTTTTTTGAAAATGGTGGAGAAATAGTTCGGATCGTCGTATCCCAGCACACGAGCCACCTCTGCGATTGAAAAATCCCTATTCTTAAGCAACCCCCTTGCCTGTTGGATCCTGACGTGGTGGAGATAGTCTTTGAAGGAGTGGCCTGTGAGGCGTTTAAAGAAATAACAGAAATATGTCCTGCTCATAGCAGCCATTTTGCAGGCGCTGGGAAGGTCTAATTGCATCGCATAGTTTTTTTCTATATGGTTCTTTACCTTAAGTATGCCTTTTAGTATATGTGGGGGGATATCGTGATAAGGCTTTTGGCCAATAGTGTTCTCGATCGGGAAGGATACAGGCTTACGACTCTGGGCAGCGGAGAGATTTATAAGTATCTCGGCCTTAATGAGCATCTCCTTTGTATTAAAGGGTTTCTTGATGTAGTCTCGCGCCCCCAATCTGAAGGCATTGATGCACGCCTCTTCTGTGCCATGGCCTGTGATTACGACAACAGGTATTGCAGGATAGTCTTTCTTAAGCTCTACAAGCACATCAAGGCCGCTTAAGTCAGGCAGCATCAGGTCAAGAAAGACGAGGCTGATATCCCTGGAGAGCATCTTCAGGCCTTCCCAACCTGTCCCGGCAAGAAATACCCTGTATCTGCTGTTAAATATCTTCCACAGCGTCTCACGGATGACCTGAGAATCATCTATTATCAGGATCCCCTTTTTATCATCCCTCCCCCGCATTGAAATCGCTGCCTGCTGAAGTTCAATTATACCACAGATTTTAAAAGATGAGCATTTTTATCATACAACTGGCGACATTGTCAAGTTTTTTCTGCAAATTCTCTCAGAGCCTTTATTCTCAATGGTTTTCATAGTTCCTAATTAAGCTGCCATCTTCTCAAGTTTTGATACCTTTATGCCTGCGAGGATTGCCCTTGCCTCTTTTGTCATATCAACTCCATACCACCTCAGTTCCTTCATCTGCCACCATACCATCGTTAACGCCCTCTCCTCATCTTTGAATCTCCCAATTCCTTTTGTCCTCTGTCTCACCTCCCTGAAACTCCTCTCCACTGCATTGGTCGTCCTTATCCTTTTCCAATGCCGGTAAGGATATTTGTAATATGTAAGACATAACTCTATGTCCTCCTCTAAACATTCAACTGCAGAGGGATATTTCCTTCCCCAATCTTTCTTAAACATCTCTATCGCTTCTTTTGCATGCTCGTATGTAGGTGCATAGAATATCTTCCCCAAAGAATCCTTTGCCATTGCCCTGTCTTCCTTGAGGACTTTATCCAATACATTCTCTATCCTGTGTTTTGTGCATCTCTGAGTGTCAGAGCCGGGTAATAATTCCTCTACCGCCTTACTAAGACCAGGACAGCCATCTATTACTGTCAACATCGGCTATTTCAGTCCCCTCTTTATCATGTCCTCTAAAAGCCCTTTCCAAGAAATGCGGTAAGCTCATCCTCTTATTGCCACCTCCCGCGACATCCTTGCCCCATCCTTGTTAGCTCTGCCAGTGAACTCCTCTGCTTTAATTCCCCTAACTCTTTCTCAATGACTTTTTCGCCTTCTTTGATAAACTTTCTTTCATGGGTATAGTTCTCCTTTCTCCCTTTTAAGGGTTTGTTTAAACCATTGAGAATTATACCCAAGAAGAATGATGAATGCTCAATTGTTAATTACTAATTGTTCATTGATAATTATCAAATGAAATTTGCATAATTCATGTTACACTATCCCCAACTGGCTTGAAATAAGGATTTTTTGAATTGTGGTGAAGGGAATTGTGTAACGAGTTACATAGTTTGTGAAATGGATTACATAATTTATTTCTTTCTATCGTCTCTTATCCTTCATAACTATGGATTATAATTTCCTCGTATGGAAAGTGTTTTGCATTGTTAGTTACGAGTAAGTCAATGTTTTAATGCAGTTGCAGCAATCAGCACATCCGCAGTGCTCAATGTTATGCCTTTCTTTGAATACTTCCTTTTTAGTTCGCCTGCGATATAACCAACTTCTTGAGTTATTTCATAACATCTCAGGCTGTTCAGAAATTCATCGGTTGCAGCCTTCTCCTTATCTTTCATCCCTGTGTATACCTCAACAATATTTATAGGGCAACAACACAGGAGCCCGCCTTCGATGCATAGTCTTTCCAGGAGTTCAGGCACCCCACTCCTGTCTCTGAGGTAGTCTATAATCGTAGTGGTATCAAGGAGATACTCAGGCAAGTTTCTTCCTTAGTATCTTTTCGTTTTCCTGACGCAGTCTTCTTACCCACTTATATGTGCCGCCCTTTCCCTCCATGTCGGGGTGGTCTTCGTCTTTCCATGACCCTTTGAGTTTTTTCAATAAAGAAAGCTGGTTAAGTCGCTGTAACTCCTTTTTTGCCGCATCAGCAATAAAACTGCTCCTTTTTTTCTTTCCAACCAGGCGGTCTATCTCCTTTAAAATACCCTCATCGACAATCACGTGCGCTCTTGTTTTTGCGCTCATGGTTAAACTCCTCAATTAATCAATATGTCACACTAATAGTTAACAAGATTGGAAGGCTACATGTCAATAGTGGGCATCAAAAGTTACATAGTTTGTGAAATAGATTACACAATATTCTTATACTTTTCTCCTCAGTCATATTCTTTCATATTTATCCTTGTTGAACGTCGGGGGCGTGAAGAATGTTTGTTAATGTTCTGCCTGAATAGCCTTTTTTATGACTATCAATACATCTTTGATAGTTCTTTCTTTAGAACCTACAACTTTTTCAGACAAATGCTTATGGTGCGGGAATGTTGGCAGCTTTTAATGACCTACACATAATCAAGTAATCAATGATCCATCACGCATCACGGTTCACTATACTGGTTTTTGCCTTTCTGATTAAACATGCGGGTTTTTCAGAGGCCTTTTTATACCAGTTTGTTTTTTTCTCGCTGGCGCTAACCTCCTTGAAACCTTCTGTTCTGAGGTGTTCTATTATCTCCTTTTCCTTTAATCTCCTTTTAGCCATTTTAAATACCTCTCTCTGTAAAATTCGCAGTTATCTTTAATATCAGTTATAGCCAGCGTCAATGCCTGACTATTATCGAGATACTCATACCAGACCTTTCTTACCACATTCCCGTTAGTATCAAGAATATCTTTATGTGGACATTCATGCCCACTATCGTATCTTACCACTTCATACCAGTGTTCTTCAAACTGGCATAAAAGTTTTACCATGAATTCTTTAACTTCTGCTTTTTCGGTTATGAAGTACACATAAACAACAGTGTCTGGTGCGATTTCAAAAAAATATTCTTTATGCATATATGTATCTTGAAAGCACCCTCCTAAACTTTTAAAATTATACCACAGATTTTAAAAGATGAGCAGTTATCATATTTTATTGGAAGATGTAAAAGTAATGTTCCAAGCTTTGTCATTCCGGCTCGTCCGGCCTATGGATTATAATTTCCTCGGATAGAAAGTGTTTTGCGTTGTTAGTCTTTCCAGGAGTTCAGGCACCCCACTCCTGTCTCTGAGGTAGTCTTTACAAAATATGGGGGGTAGTTTCTACTAATATAGGACTTCACCATAAACAGGTTTCACTCTGAAATAACCATCAATAGAGATTCATCCTTTGAGGTCAAGGAGACCATAGACGCTGACTGTTGAATTTTTTCTCTCCAGTAGGTTACTCTATCCTATCTTAATATTATATTCTACTATCTGAATCTTGGAGGTTGCTTTATGGCAAAAAGGGCAAAAAAATATGTCTACTTTTTTGGCAACGGAAAGGCTGATGGAAATGGCAGGATGAAGGACCTTTTAGGAGGTAAGGGGGCAGGCATCGCAGAGATGACGAATCTCAAGATCCCTGTACCTGCGGGTTTCACCATAACCACCGAGGCGTGCAATGAATACTTCAGGAACAAGAAGAAGTATCCACCCGGGATGTGGGATCAGGTTATTATAAACCTGAGAAAGGTCGAAAAGGCTATGGGCATGAAATTTGGCGACCCTGCGGATCCCCTTTTAGTCTCGGTTCGTTCAGGTGCAAAATTCTCTATGCCGGGGATGATGGACACCGTCCTTAACCTCGGGCTTAACGAGACCACGCTCCATGCCCTTATTAAAAAGACAAACAATGAGCGCTTTGCCTATGATGCCTACAGGAGATTCATAACCATGTTTGGAAGCATTGTTATGGGTATAGACAGGCAGAATTTTGAGAAGGCCCTCGAGGCCATGAAGGAGAGGAAAGGTGTTCATCTCGATACAGACCTTACAGCAGAGGACTTAAAGGAGCTTGTAAAGGAGTTTAAGGCTATATATAAATCCGAAACAGGCACGGAGTTCCCTGAAGACCCCTATGAACAGCTAAGACTTGCGATTAATGCGGTTTTCGGTTCATGGTTTGGCGACAGGGCTGTGAAATACAGGAAACTCCATGGAATACCTGATGACCTCGGCACTGCCTGCAATGTCCAGGCCATGGTCTTCGGGAATATGGGTGATAATTCGGGCACAGGTGTCGGTTTTACGAGAGACCCATCTACAGGTGAAAGGAGATTCTTTGCAGAATGCCTCATAAATGCACAGGGGGAGGACGTTGTTGCAGGGATAAGGACCCCCCTCCATATAGATGAACTTAAAAAGAGGCTGCCTGACGCATATCGCGACCTTGACCGCATTTATAAGAAACTCGAGAGGCATTACAGGGATATGCTTGACATAGAGTTTACTGTTCAGGAAGGCAAGCTCTACATGCTCCAGACCAGGGTTGGAAAGAGGACTGCTGCAGCAGCCCTCAGGATCGCCATTGATATGGTTAAAGAAAAACTTATCGACAAAAAGACTGCTATCATGAGGATAGACCCTGACCAGCTCGACCAGCTTCTACACCCAACTATAGACCCTAAGGCAGAGGCCACTGTTATTGCAAAGGGACTTCCTGCCTCGCCAGGCGCTGCTGTTGGAAGGGTTGTCTTTTCTGCAGAGGATGCAGAGAAATGGGCATCGAGGGGTGAAAAGGTAGTCCTCGTGAGACCTGAGACATCACCCGAGGACATCGGAGGGATGCATGCAGCCCAGGGAATACTCACTGCGAGGGGTGGTATGACATCCCATGCAGCGGTCGTGGCAAGGGGCATGGGCAAGTGCTGTATCGCTGGCTGCGGAGCGATAAATATAAATGAAGAGGGTAGGTATTTTGTTGTGAACACCCATATAGTAAAGGAAGGCGACTATATCACACTCAACGGAACTACAGGCGAGGTGATCCTCGGACAGGTCCCGCTTATACAGCCGGAGCTCTCTGGCGATTTTGCCACTATAATGAAATGGGTGGATGAGTTCAGGAAGATCGGTGTAAGGGCAAATGCTGATACACCAAAGGATGCACGTGTAGCAAGGGAGTTTGGGGCGGAGGGTATCGGGCTCTGTCGCACAGAGCATATGTTCTTTGAGCCTGACAGGGTAAAGGCCGTCCGTGAGATGATACTTGCCGATGATACGGCAGGCAGGCGGAAGGCGCTCGACAAGATACTCCCGATGCAGAAGGGAGACTTTGTCGGAATATTCAACGAGATGAGAGGGCTGCCTGTGACCATAAGACTTCTCGACCCGCCACTGCACGAGTTTCTGCCCCAGAGCGATGAAGACCTGAGACTTCTTTCGGAGGAGATGGGGGTTCCATTCGATAAGTTGAAGGCAAGGAACAATGCCCTCCATGAGTTTAATCCCATGCTCGGCCATAGGGGTTGCAGGCTTGGTATAACATATCCGGAGATTTATGAGATGCAGGTTCAGGCTATCATGGAGGCCGCCTGTGAGGTCGCAAAACAGAAGGTAAAGGTAATACCCGAGATAATGATCCCTCTTGTCGGCCATGTGAATGAACTGAAGATGCTGAGGGACATGGTGATGAGGGTGGCTGATGAGGTTCAGAAAAAGTACAATGTCAGGGTTCCCTTTACAGTCGGAACGATGATAGAGGTTGCCCGTGCTGCAATCACTGCAGATGAGATAGCAGGACAGGCAGACTTCTTTTCGTTTGGAACGAATGATCTCACCCAGACCACATATGGGTTATCAAGGGATGATGCAGGGAGATTTTTGCCTTACTATGTCGAAAAGGGTATCCTCAGTGACGATCCCTTTATAACCCTCGACCAGGAAGGTGTTGGTGCCATAATGAAGATTGCAGTCGAAAAGGGGAGAAAGGCGAAGAGAAATCTCAAGATGGGCATATGCGGAGAGCATGGAGGTGACCCAAGGTCGGTGGAGTTCTGCCACAGGATCGGCCTCAATTATGTGAGTTGCTCGCCTTACAGGATCCCGATAGCGAGGCTCGCCGCAGCACAGGCTGCATTAAAGGAAAGGATGAAGAAGGATCTGAGCAGGGCGTCTGTGTAGTGTAGGTCGGAGGTCACAAGAAAATGTAATAGCGCTGTCCTACCTCTCTTTTCCAAAGAGGGGAAGAAAAGATGAATCCCTGTTTCCCCCTTTAGCAAAGGGGTGAGGGGGATTTTATAATAAAGACAATTCGGTTTCCGACCTGTTTTGCGAACCATTAATGAAGTTAAAAGTTAAAAGTCGAAAGTCAGAAGTCCTCCCACAGACCATGGACTGTGGTCTTATTTAAACTTTTGACTAAAAGTTAATTTGGCGTTCAGATATGTTATTATAATAAAAACGATATTTAGAAAGGTGGTGATTTAATGGCCTTTGAGAAGGAGAGGAAACAATCTATTATCGACAGATTCAGGATTCACGAGACAGACACAGGTTCTCCTGAGGTCCAGATAGCCATTCTGAGCGAGCGGATAAACTATCTTACCGAGCACTTTAAGACGCACAAGAACGATCATCATTCGCGGCGTGGGCTTTTAAAGCTCGTTAGCCAGAGGAGGAGTCTGCTTGATTATCTTAAAAAATCCAACAGGGAACGCTACGAGAGGGTTGTGGAGCGTTTAGGACTCAGAAAATAGGGGTCCTCCCCAAAAAGAATGAAGTTAAAAGTTATAAAGTTAACTGTCTCTGGCTTTTGACTTTCAACTTTCAACTAAAAAGTTAATAGGAGAATCTTTTTGATGACTAAGGTTGAAATAGACATTAGAGGTAAAAGACTATCGATAGAAACAGGTGAAATGGCCAAGCAATCCGATGGCGCAGTGGTTGTCAGATACGGCGACACGGTCTTACTTGCAACAGCGGTTGCAGAGAAGAAGATTAAAGAAGGTCTCGACTTTTTCCCCCTTACTATAGATTATCAGGAGAAGGCATATGCAGCCGGAAAGATACCAGGGGGATTTTTTAAGAGAGAAGGCAGACCAACAGAGAAAGAGGTTCTCACCTCGCGCCTTATAGACCGCCCGATAAGGCCGCTATTCCCAAAGGGATTCTACTCTGAGACACAGGGTATTGTATCTGTGCTTTCCTACGGGGATGAGAATGTATCAGATGTCTCTGGGATAATAGGGATGTCTGCGGCCTTAATGATATCCGATATTCCATTTGATGGTCCTGTTGCGGCTGTAAGGGTCGGGCTTTTAAATGGTGGATTAATCATCAATCCTGATCTGTCAGAATCAGAAAGGCTTGATTTAAATATAGTGGTTGCAGGAACTGAGAAGGCAGTTATGATGGTTGAGGGGGGGGCGTCGGGAGTCTCGGAGAAGGTTCTCCTTGATGCCATCGACTATGCCCATTCAGAGATAAAGAGGATTGCTGCCATTCAGCACGAGATGAGGTCACTTGCTGGAAAGCCAAAGAGACCTCTTATCGAAAGGGCCGCCCAGGAGGCCCTGAGGCTGGAGGTCAAGGAATATGTCCTTGAACGGATGAAGGAGTTTATAAGGATTCCAGGGAAGCAGAGGAGGCAGGAGGCCCTCGATATGCTCCTTGATGAGGTGTTGAGGTATTTTGGTGCGGAAGAAAAAGGGATTAGCAAGGATATTGCAGACATATTCTTTGATATAGAAAGAGAACTTGTAAGGAGGATGGTCATAGATGACAACATAAGGGCTGATGGCAGACGGCCTGACGAGATAAGGCATATAACAGCAATGGTGGGGATCCTTCCAAGGGCCCATGGTTCAGCCCTGTTTGTGAGGGGTGAGACCCAGGCCCTTGTTGCCACAACCCTCGGTACCGCTGAGGATGAGCAGAAGATAGAGACCCTGGAGGGTGAAACCTATAAGACCTTTATGCTGCACTATAATTTTCCTCCCTTTAGTGTTGGTGAGGTAAAACCCCTTCGCTCTCCGGGCAGAAGGGAGATAGGGCATGGCGCTCTGGCTGAGAGGGCACTGAAACCAGTAATCCCCCCAAAGGAGATATTCCCTTATACGATAAGGGTCGTCTCGGATATACTTGAATCAAATGGCTCCTCGTCAATGGCTACTGTATGCGGCGCAACCCTTGCGCTTATGGACGCAGGGGTTCCGATAAAGGCCCCTGTGGCTGGTATAGCGATGGGGATGATACAGGAGGGAGACAGGACTGTTGTCCTGACCGACATCCTGGGGCTTGAGGACCATCTTGGTGATATGGACTTCAAGGTCACGGGGACAGAGGAAGGGATAACGGCATTCCAGATGGATGTCAAGACAGGCGGCGTGAGCAAGGATGTGATGGAAAAGGCCCTTGAACAGGCAAGGCAGGGGAGGGTCTTCATCCTCAATAAGATAAAGGAGGTCCTGCCAGAGCCGAGGGAGAATCTTGCCCCACATGCACCGCGGATATACACGATGCAGATAAAGCAGGACAAGATAAGGGATGTTATAGGGACAGGTGGAAAGGTGATAAGGGGTATCATTGAGCAGACAGGGGTCAAGATAGACATAAATGATGCAGGTATAATTAATATAGCATCCTCTGATGAGGCATCAGCGATGAAGGCGATAGAGGTGATAAGGGGGATTGTGGCAGAGGCAGAGCCTGGTAAGATATATCTCGGCAAGGTAAAAAGGATTGTGGATTTTGGGGCCTTTGTAGAGATACTTCCAGGCGTTGAAGGGCTTCTCCATATATCGCAGATATCAGAGAAGCGGATTGCGAAGGTGACGGATGAACTCCATGAGGGGAGCGAGGTGCTGGTCAAGGTGATAGAGATAGATAAGATGGGGAGGATACGCTTGAGCAGAAAAGAGGCAATGAGGGAGAGGGCTGTAAAACGGTAAGGCGAACTTGCCACAGAGGTCACAAGAAAATGGAGTATTGGAGTGATGGAGTAATGTATTCTTTTCCCCAATACTCCAACACTCCATCACTCCAATGTAATAGCGCTGTCCTCTAAGACCTCTGTGGCTGTAATACAGGAGCTATTGCATTATGTTCACGAAATACCACCTCGATAATGGGATTCCTCTGGTTGTTGAGCGGATAAAGAATGTCCATTCTGTAGCCCTCGGTATCTGGGTCAGGGTCGGTTCAAGATATGAGCCTCCAGAGAAGAACGGCATTTCTCATTTTCTCGAGCATATGTTCTTTAAAGGCACAAGGAAGAGATCTGCAAAGGATATAGCGATAGAGATAGACTCTGTTGGCGGCGATCTCAATGCCTTTACCTCAAGGGAGACCACGACATTTTATGTAAAGGTCCTCGATTCGCACATAGAAAAGGGGGTAGATCTGCTGACCGACATATTCCTCCATTCTACCTTTCCAGAGGTCGATATCGAGAAAGAAAAGAGGGTCATAAAGGAAGAGATAAAGATGGTGGAGGATACACCTGATGACTATATCCACGACCTCTTTTATCAGACTGTCTGGGGGCTGGACGGCATAGGCCAGCCTGTTCTCGGCAGGAGAGAGACGATAAAGTCATTCACAAGGGAAGACCTGATAGGGCACATCAGGAAATACTATGGCACAAAGGATACACTGATTGCATGTGCCGGAAATTTCGAACCCGAAAGGCTCTTATATATCCTCAACCAGACCCTCGGAGATCTGAGGAGGGGATCAGAGCCCGGAAGGGGAGCGGCTCCTGAGTTAAAGCCCGTGGCTGCTGTTCACACCAAAGACCTTTCAGAGGTCCATATCTGTCTTGGTGTCAGGGGGATACCCCAGGCAAGCCCTGAACGATATGCCCTTTATATCCTTAATGCGATCCTGGGCGCTGGTGCGAGTTCAAGACTGTTTCAGGAGATAAGGGAGAAGAAGGGCCTTGCCTATTCCATATATTCATTTATCGCCTCCTATTCTGATACAGGGGTATGGGCTGTTTATGCAGGAACGTCAAGGAAGAAGGTGGCAGAGGTTATAGAATTGATAATAAGAGAGATGAGGTGCCTGAGGGATACCATAACAGAGATAGAGCTTCAGAGGGCAAAGGAGCAGCTTAAGGGCAATCTCATCCTGGGTCTTGAATCCACCAGCAGCAGGATGCAGAACATAGCCCGTCAGGAGATATACTATGGTAGATATTTTTCTCCAGAAGAGATAATGAAGGAGATAGATGCTGTGGATATGGGGCAGGTAAAGACACTTGCAGATACCCTTATTACAAAAGATGCCGTTGCCCTCACGGTCCTTGGCCCAGTGCAGCCATCGCAATTATCTCAACTGCCTCTCTGATCTCTCCTTCGGTGTTATCCTTTCCTGTGCTGAGCCGTATGGATGAAAGGGCATCAGCGTCAGACAGACCCATCGCCTTCAAGACCAGGGATGGTTCACGGCGCCCGGCATGGCATGCCGAACCTGATGAGGCAGCCACTTTATTTTTTATCCTTTCAAGGAGATATGCCGAGTCTACGCCAGGAATGCATATGTTCAGTGTGTTTGGCAATCTCATCGTCTCATGACCGTTCAACCTTAAACCCTCTATCCTTTCCTTGAGCCCTCTGTAAAGAAGGTCTGTGAGCCTCTTTGTGTGGGTGGCCCTATCTTTTATATAAATGCCGGATAGCTCAGATGCCTTTCCGATGCCTGCAATCCCGTGAACATTCTCTGTGCCGGGCCTCAGTCCTTTTTCGTGCCCTGCACCATACAGGATGGGGGCTATATCCAGACCCTTTCTGATATAGAGGGCACCAATGCCCTTCGGCCCATAAAACTTATGTGATGCGATACTCATCATGTCAACATTCAGGCTACTGACATTCACGGGTATCTTTCCGATACTCTGTGCTGCATCTGTGTGGAAGGTTATACCCTTTTCCCTGGCTATCAGGCCTATCTCCTCTACAGGCTGGATGACGCCTGTTTCATTATTTGCATGCATTATAGTTATAAGTATAGTCTCTTTTCTTATTGCCCTCTTGATATCCTCTATTATTACCCTTCCATTGCTGTCCACATTTACATATGTGACATCAAATCCTCTACCCTCAAGTTGTCGGCATGGATTAATCACAGACGGATGTTCTATTATGGATGTTATTATGTGGCCTCTTTCTGCACGTTGCGCCATGCCTATTATGGCGAGGTTATTGGACTCTGTACCTCCAGAGGTAAAGAATATCTCCTCGGCAAGCGAGCCGATGAGCCCTGCTACCTGCTCACGAGCCTTCTCGACAAATGCCATTGCCCTTAGACCCATATAGTGAGGGCTCGATGGGTTGCCGAAGTCTGTCCTGAGCGTCGTACAGATGGTATCCACCACTTCAGGGTCAACAGGCGTTGATGCATTGTTGTCGAGGTATATCATACATTATGCCCATCTGAGTTTAAAGTTTAAAGTTTCAGAAAACAGAAGTCAGACTGTCTGTCTCTGTCGTCTGTCCTCTTTGCATTTTTGATTTTTAATTTTATTCCATATCCCTGTGGATTATATCAGGTTCTATACCGTGTTCCTGCCTGATGATATCTGCCATCATCTGTACCATGGCAGGTGAGCGGTGTCTGCCGCCGGTGCAGCCAAATCCGACTGTGAGATATGTCTTCCCTTCGCTTATATACTGTGGGATGAGGAAGCTTAGAAGCACCGCTGTCTTTTCGATGAATTCCTTTGTAGTAGGCCTTTCGGAAATAAAGTTCTGAACAGCCTTATCTGTGCCTTTAAGTTCCTTCAGGTCAGGGACAAAATTAGGATTCGGGATGAACCTCACATCAAAGAGCAGGTCGATGTTCTGCGGTATCCCGAATTTATAACCAAAGGATATCAGGGTTATGGCCATGGCACTTTTTTGTGCGCCTTTCCTGTAGGATGACGCGATCAGGTGTCTCAGTTGATGAGGCGTGTATGTTGAGGTATCGATGATCCTGTCCGCTGCCCTTCTTAAGGGCTGTAGCATGTCCATCTCGGTATCTATAGCCCTTTCGATGTCCGCCCCCTCTGATATGAGGGGGTGGGGCCTTCTTGTCTCTTTGAATCTCCTTATGAGGGCACCCTTTTCAGCCTCCAGGAATATGATTTCAATGTTATAACGCTCCCTTAATGCTGTCAGGACTGAATCGATTGCATGGAGAAATTCCTTTTCTCTGATGTCTATTCCTATCCCGACCTTTGTGTGATGGCTGCTGGCGGTTATTATAGATGTGAAGGATTCTATCAGGGTAACGGGCAGATTGTCCACACAGTAAAATCCTTCATCCTCAAGGGCCCTTAGCGCAACTGTCTTACCGGAACCTGCAAGTCCCGTTATTATGACAATCGTTGGTTTCAAGCTTTATCTCTTACGAACAAATTAATCAGTGTCGGTGGTTATTTTACTGGTTCTATGAGCCCGTAGTTGCCGTCTTTTCTGCGATAAATAACATTTATGTCCCCTGTGGTATCATTGGAAAACACAAAGAAGTCTTTATCAAGGAATTCCATCTGCATCGCAGCCTCGTCAGGACTCATGGGCTTCATATCAAATCTCTTTCTCTTTATAATCCTTCCTGTTTCAGGTGCTGGTGCTGGCGATGCTGCAGGGGTCTTACCTTCGCCCTTTCTGTGCGAGATGAGCTTCTCTTTATATCTTTTGACCTGCTTTTCAAGTTTTTCTACAACCTCATCTATGGAGGAGTAAATTTCTCCTGTTACCCCTTCTGCCTGTATCATCACCCCATTTGCCTTCAGCAGGACCTCTGCCTTGTGCCTGTATTTCTCTATGCTGAGGGTCACTACCGCCTCTGTAATATTTGACAGATACCGCTCAAATTTCCTTATCTTCTCCTCGGCGTAGGTTTTTAATGCAGGGGTGACATCAAGGTGCCGTCCATTCACTATGACATTCATAAGATTTCCTCCTTGTTTAGTTTCAGTCGAGTCTCTTTCGCTGCCCCTGTGAAGGGATTTTGAGTTCTTCTCTGTATTTGGCAACCGTCCTCCTTGCTATGGCTATGTCCTTTGTCTGAAGGATCTCTACTATCCTCTGATCGCTCAATGGTTTTCTGGGGTCCTCCTCCGAGATCATTCTTTTTATGAGGTCTTTGACAGATGTTGAAGATACAACGCCACTCCTGCTATGCAGGGCGCTGCTGAAGAAGAATCTGAAGCTGAACAGGCCGTGACTGCTGGAGAGGTATTTGTTTGAGGTTACCCTGCTGATAGTGCTCTCATGCATGCCGATGCACTGAGCGACATCCCTGAGGTTTAATGGTTTCAGATATGAGACGCCCTTATCAAAAAAATCCCTCTGGAAATTCAGTATGCACTCGCTGACCTTGTAGATGGTCTTGTTTCTCTGGTCAAGGCTTTTCAGGAGCCAGACAGCAGAGCGGAGTTTTTCCTCTATGAACTGCCGTTCCTCTTTTGTTAATGAATTCTTTGAGAGGAAGAGTTTTTTGTAAAAGCTGTTCAGTCTGAGTCTCGGTAATCCCTCGTCATTGAGAATGATCTGATAGTCGTCCTCTGCCTTTATTATGAAGACGTCGGGGATTATGTATGAAGGATTTGAGGCTGCAAAATTCCTTGCAGGCTTTGGCTCTAATCCCTCGATGACCTTGATAGCTGCCAGTATGTCGTCCATTGGTGAGTTATATTGCCTTGCTATATGCTGGTATCGTCTTTTCTCTATATCAGACATGTTGTTTAAGACGATCTGTCCTACGAGGCTTCCAGCGAGATTTATTGACCTTAGCTGCAGCAGTAGGCACTCCTGAAGATCCCTCGCTGCAATCCCCGGAGGGTCAAGAGTCTGGATGAATTGTACTGTTACCCTTACCTTTTCAATATCGGCGCCCGCGAGCCCGGCGATCTCCTCATCGGATGCCCTCAGATAGCCATTTTCGTCGATGTTACCTATTACAACTTCACCTATTTGTTTTATATCCTCGGGCATGTCTGAGAGGCGCAGCTGCCACAAGAGATGGTCATAGATGTCTATTTTTTTGCTCGCAAACTGCTCAAATGATGGATGCTCTACAATGCCGGGCGTGAAGTATCCCAGATCCCTCCCATCGCTGTTGCGCTCATCAAAATAATCCTCAATACCATAGCCGATACTTGAGATAAGCCTCTCAAGGGGCGCCTCCGTGTCATCCAGCTCCTCTACGGTCTCCATGTCCTCTAACTCCTCCCTGCTCTGCTCCTCCCCATTGTCTATTACCTCTTCAAGGAAGGGGTTTTCGGTTAACTCCTGCGTAAGGGTCTGTGAGAGCTCAAGCTGTGGCATCTGTAGAAGCCTTATAGCAAGCTGTAACTGTGGCGTAAGAATGAGCTTCTGCGAGAGTTTTAACTCTAATCTACCTTCCAGTGCCATTAGAGTCTGAACTCCTCACCAAGGTAGGCCTCTTTCACCGCTGGATTAGCAATCAGCCTTTCAGGCGTCCCTTCATCAAGTATGCTGCCATTGTTTATTATATAGGCCCTGTCGGTTATAGAAAGTGTATCCCTGACATTATGGTCGGTGATGAGGATTCCAACACCCCTTTCTTTGAGATACCTTAGCATCTTCTTTAGTTCTATTATAGCAATAGGGTCGATGCCTGCGAAAGGTTCATCAAAGAGTATAAAACATGGATTTGCAGCAAAGGTCCTCGCTATCTCTGCCCTTCGCCTTTCCCCACCTGAAAGCCTGTAAGAGTCCCTTTGCGAGAATTCTCTGAGGTTGAACTCGTCAAGAAGGCGTTCTACCCTCTCACGTATCTCTGTCTCTGAATAGCCCCTGATCTCTAAGACGGCCCTTAGATTATCCCTCACTGTGAGCTTTCTGAATATGGATGGCTCCTGAGGGAGGTAGCTGATGCCCTTTAGCGCCCTCTTATACATCGGGAGCTGACCGATGTCTTCATTGTTGAGTGTAATACTGCCGCTGTCAGGTCTTATCATACCTACTATCATATAAAATGTCGTGGTCTTACCAGCCCCATTAGGACCGAGAAGACCGACGATCTCGCCTGTTGTGACATATATGCTGAGATTATCAACCGCTTTTTTACCCCTGTAGCTTCTGGAAAGACCCTTTGCCTCAAGTATCATTTTTATCAAAACTCATCTAAGCACAGAAAATATAAAGTTTAACGACCCTTTGTAGCCTCTCTCTCGATAAAGACCTTGCTGTTTTCTACGATAGAACGGTCTTCCTTCATCATGTAGATCATTTTAGTGCCGGAGACCATGCTCTTTCCTTCAACCGCCTTTGGCTGCCCTGTGAATACTACCTTTTCATCATCGGCAAAGTAGGTAGCTGCCCCAGATGTAATAACCCTTTCCCCTCTGACGACCCTTACATGTCCGTCTGCTTCTATCCTGATTATCTTCCCTTTGTCGGTATAATAAACGAGCATCCTGTCAGCATAAATAGTCATTGTATCTGTTTTTGCAATGACAGAGCCTTCAAATAGAGCTGTATGCGCAATGTTATCGGCTGTTAGAGACGATGAGGTTATTGTAACGGGACCCTTTGTCTCAAGGGGTTTATCTTCGGCACCGGCTATGGATGAACAAAGGACAAAGGACAAAGAACAGAGAAAGAGGGCACCCCAAAAAGTCTTTGACTTTTTGGGGACCCCGGTCACGAGCAGAATGGGTCCATGCCCCTTGCCTCTTGTGCCCTGCCGTTTTACCCCTGTTCTAAAAAAAGATCGCCTTGACATTTTTCGTGAGTTTTACTTTCTGGCCCTCGGTAGCTATAAGCCCTTCACCTTCTATCTTAAACCTTTTTCCATCCATCCGGACTTTATTGTCGGATGTCAATATCTTTGAGGCAGGATTCCACGAGAGACGCTCTGCAGAGACCACAGAGTCCTTTATCAATATCTTTATGTTGTTCTCTAAACTGAGGTCCCTCGTATTCAGGTTGTATATCCCGCTATCTGCATTCACAACTACCCTGTCCTTGATTATGTCTACAGTTACAGAATCCATCCGCGCCTCCATCCCATCCCTTGTAAAATCTGCCCGTCTTGCTGTGATAACCCATGAGTCCATACCATTGCGTTTATTCACAATCCTCAGTCCCTCGATATAGGAACCTATCCTGCTGATCGCAAGGTCCTTTCTATGATCTCCTTCTCCATTGTAGAAGAAGAGGACGGAGGATATAAAGAGTGACAGGGTCGACAGGAAGATCATGCGGCCTTTTGAAAATCGCTGTATCAGTGTATATAAGTGTTTCACGTAAAATTTTATCATACAGAAATGGGATTAGTAAAGGTCGTGAATTGCCTCATTTAAAAATCTTTATGAATGAAAGGGGGGGTAGTCATGTTCCGTGTTCCGTAGTCCGTGTCCGTGTTCTGTTACGGAGAACGGACACTAATAACGGATTACCCTATTGCACTACGCATGACATCAATTGGTGGTTTTATTCCGGTCCATATCTCAAAGGCAAGGACGCCCTGGTGTAAAAGCATCCCGAGGCCATTGAGTGTCTTGCATCCCCTTTCAGAGGCAGCCTTCAGGATTGGGGTATCTTTATATATCAGATCACAGACAGTCATCTCTGCTGTGATGAGAGATGCGTCAACAGGGCAGGGGTCTGTATCCTTCAGGCCGAGGGGTGTGGCATTGATTAATATGTCGATGCCTTCAAGGTTATTTATCTCTTTTATGTTGACATTGCCTCGGATACTGTTAAGATCCCTTACGAGATTTTCTAATCTGTTTGTGTCTATATCCCATAGATAAAGTTTCTCGACCCTTTCACTTAGGTAGTAGCTCACTGCCCTCGATGCACCTCCGGCGCCGATTATGAGTGCTGTTTTCCCTTCTACCTGTATCCCTGCCTCTTTCAGGGACTCCATGAAGCCCCTTCCGTCTGTGTTATAACCTACAAGCGTGCCATCAGTGTTCAGTATAGTATTGACTGCACCGATAAAAGATGCCTCTCCATCTACCTTATCGAGAAAGGGGATCACCCTTTCCTTGTGCGGGACTGTGACATTTACCCCTCTGAGATTTAAGGCCTTTATAGCCCTGACAGCATCCCCCAGAAGGTCGGGCCTTACCGGGAATACCACATAGCAGTAATCCAGGTTCAGATGCTCAAAGGCAGCATTATGCATTACAGGAGAGAGGCTGTGCTCCACAGGGTAGCCGAATAGACCTGTAATCCTTGTCCTTCCGCTTATCCTCAAGCCGCACCCTCCAGCCCCTTGATTAACCCGGCAGGGGTGGCCTCTATAACCCTGACCTTTACCCCGAGTGTATCTTCTACGTCATGTGGTGAGATGTTATCGAGAAATATCCCATCCCCTGACCTCAGAACAGAATCGGGTATGAGCAGGATTGGCCTGTCAGAGGACCCTGCATGCTCATCTATCTTTCCTGAGAGCGTTTTTATTACATCCCTGCCTGTCAGAAGGCCTGTGACAGTTACGGAGCTGCCAAACAGGCTGTTCTCCACCGGGATGACGGTTATATCTGCCCTTTCCCTTTCCACGAGTTTATCGATAAACCTCCGTAGATAGGGATAGAAAGATATGCCTGTGAAGGTTATGAACCTGTTAGTGGTATCGACCCTCAGGCCTCTACTGAGTGCTGCCCTTGCCTCTGACATAAAGAGCGGAACCATCCCAACTCCATTTTCTATCTGTGGAAGATCGCCGTATTCCCTGAGCGGTGGAAAGGGGACCTCTGCCTTTATGTAGAGCTCATCAGCGCCATAAACTATGGGGTCGCCGTGTTTTTTCTTGAATCTCTTCTGAAATGTATCTATCAGCTCGAGCGCCCTGGTCGCATCTTCCTTTTCCACAGGCCTTAGAGAAGTATTATGCCTTCTATGGGCTGTAAGGCCGACAGGAACGACCGCTATAGATGAGACATATGGGTAGAACCTGTAAAGGTCTCTGATAGTTCTCTGAAGCTCTTTGCCGTCATTAATATCCGGACAGAGGACAACCTGGCAGTGCATCTTTATCTTATTGTCCTTGAAAATTTTGATCTCCTTAAGCACATCAGCAGCCTTTGGATTACCGAGTATGCTGTTGCGGACCGACCTGTTCGTGGAGTGGACGGATATGTAAAGGGGGCTCAATCTCTGCTGGATGATCCTCCTCTTATCCTCCTGTGTAAGATTTGTAAGCGTGATGAAGTTTCCATAAAGAAATGACATCCTGTAGTCTTCATCCTTTATATAGAGGGTCTTTCTGAGGCCCTTCGGAAGCTGGCTGACAAAACAGAATATGCACCTGTTTGTGCACGTCCTTATCTTAAAAGGTTTTATCTCTAATCCTGTGTCCTTCCCCTCATCTATATGGAGCTTAAAGGATAATCTCCTCCCTTTTCTCCTGACAACCATATCGAGGTCCTTTTCATCACCATGAAACATAAAGTCGATGATGTCATTAACACGGTGGCCGTTTATTGAGACGATGATATCGCCTGCCCTGATCCCGGTATCATATGCCAGACTGTCAGGTTTCACACCTTCCACTTCAGCACCTGTATTTTTATACATTCGCTTCCTTAAGCCCCCTATAAATATAATGCAGACCTGATATTATTGTAAATATCGCCGTCCCCCATATCAGATATCTATGAATGTCGGGTACGTCTGGTATATTTATATCGATGAGCACATAACAGATGAGTATAAGCTGCAGCGTGATGGCTGTCTTTCCTGTGATTGTAGGTTCGACCCTTGCCTTGTGGGTGGCGAGATAAAGGGCGACCCACCCTGTTATTACAATTATGTCCCTGCTGATTATCGTTATTGTGAGCCATTTGGGTATCAGCCCGTAGATGGACAGTAGTATAAAGGATGTAACGAGGAGGAATTTGTCAGCGAGGGGGTCGAGAAAGGTTCCTAGGGAGGTCTTCTGTTTTTTCAGCCGTGCAAGGAGGCCGTCAAATGTATCTGTAAGGGCAGCGACAATAAACAGATACAGGGCATAGTCATATCTCCTGTAAATCATGGATGTCACGAATAGCGGTATTAATATGATCCTCGATATTGTGAGCGTATTTGGAAGATTCAGAATGCCCATTCAAGCCCCCACAGTTAGACAAATCGTCACGGGATATTAAAGGGTATGGCTCTGAACCTCAGCATCGAACCTATCCCCCTGTAGCAGGCGTTGTTTGCCTTCCCTGTGTTTATGTAATCTAAGAGTGCGGCTGAGTGGCACGCCTCTACCTTAAAATTGTATTTTCTGGAGTCATTGAGGGCCCTTCTGACGAGTTTTATTGCGCCTTTCGGGTCGCCCCTCAGAAACAGCAGCTCTCCTGAGCAGAGCCAGCAGTATATAAGACCCCTGACATCACCTGTCTTTCTGAAATTTGTTGATGCCCTGTAAAGGCATTTCTCAGCCATTCGCAGTCTTGCAGTCATTATATATGTCATGGCCATGCTCCAGATGGTATATGAATAGCTCACGATGTCGCCTATGCGGTTGTAAATGGCCTCTGCCCTTCTGAAATGTTTTAGTGCCGTTGTGTAGTCGCCCTTCATCCTGTGGGCATTCCCGATGCCACAGTGAGAATAGGCAGTCCCGAATCTGTCCCTCAATGAAGACAGCAGGGCGTTGGCATCTGTATAGTATTTCATTGAATCCTCGAATCGTCCTGCAACCCGCAAGACACCGCCAAGCCCGCAGAGGCAGTATCCTGCTGCCCTTCTGTCCTCGGCATCCCGGGGGATATCTGAACTGTTACCCAAAAAAGTCTTCGACTTTTCGGGGACCCCTGATTTTCTGAATCCATACATCCTCAGTGCCGCCCGGAAGGATCTTATCGAATTTTTTATATCCCCTTTTATTCGATAGGTGCCGCCTTCAGCCCAGGTTGTGAATGCTACAGCCTTCCTGTCCGATTCCCTTTCGTATGTCTTCTTTGCCCTTGAGAGTAATCTTAATGCCTCTGCCCAGTTACCAACCGCCCTCTTTGACAGTCCAAGTCCAACCATGGCGTCTGCCTGAAGTAGTCTGTTCCCTAACCCTTTGCTAAGAGATATAGCCCTAATGTAAGCGTCCTCTGCGGAGGGGAAATCTCCGAGCATCCTGCATGTATCACCAATGGAAATGAGACAGTCGCCCTCGCCCCTTCTGTCTCTATCATCCCTGTAAATACGGAGGGCCTTCTTATATAATGATAATGCCTCTCTGTATTTTGCCTTCTCTCTCAACCGCTCTGCTAAAGAGAATATATCATCCACCACCGAACATCGCCCTCAGTCGCGCTGTGAGGTCCTTATAATCTTCAGAATTAAAGAAGGCAGACCCCATGACCAGTATGTCTGCCCCTGCATCTACAACCTCTTTAGCATTGTGAGAATTGATTCCACCATCCACCTCTATGAGGGTAGACAGACCCCTCTCCCTGATTATCTCTCTCAGCACCTTTATTTTGTCGAGAACCTGGGGTATGAATTCCTGGCCGCCAAAACCTGGATTGACGGACATGATGAGGACAAGGTCTATATCAGGGAGGATGTTGTCAAGATTCCATACAGGTGATGCGGGGTTAAGGGAGACCCCTGCCTTCACCCCACTGTCCTTTATCCAGTGGATTGTCCTGTGGAGGTGGACAGATGCCTCAAAATGGACGGTGAGATAGTTTGCTCCCGCCTTAATGAAGTCCTTTATAAATCTGTCGGGCTCTTCTATCATGAGATGGACATCGAGTGGAAGACGTGTTGTCTTCCTTATGGCTTCAACTACAAAGGGCCCGATGGTAATGTTGGGAACAAAATGGCCGTCCATTACATCTATGTGGAGCATGTCCACGCCGGCCGACTCGACCGACCTTATCTCTTCGGCGAGCCGCAAAAAGTCTGCAGAAAGAATAGACGGTGCTATCTTAACCATTGGTTCTTTCCTCAAGCTGAAGATATACTGTATCCCCTGATTTTATAATTGCCCTTGCCCCTGGTTTTTGTGACCTTACCCGATTGCCTGAGCCTTTAAACTCAACATTGAGTCCGAGTTTTTCAGCGAGACCCTGTGCTTCATCCCTCCCCTTATTAGAAAAGTCAGGGCAGTAATAGATTGAGATGTAAGGACCTGCACTCACAACGAGAGAAAGTTCGCCCTGAACTGTCTCCTCTGGATTAGGTCTCTGGGCGATTATCCTGCCTTTCTCAGCGACCATGGAATGAACGCTGAGGAGCCTGTTTACCCTCAGACCGCTTTTAGCGGCGATCGATTCTGCCTCCTCTATAGTCATGCCCACAAATTCAGGGACAAACAATACCCTCGGCCCCTTGCTCAGGATTACCTTTATGCCACGATGTTCCTTCACCTTATCCCCGGCAGGGATGTCCTGCCTCGCGATATTGCCGGGGGCGACAGCAGGGTCGTGGTCTTCACCTTCAACCTTTAGGTAAAGCCCCCTTTTGTTTAAGATATTATTTGCCTCAAGCAGCGTCTTTCCCCTGAGGTCCGGGACCTCAACGGTTCTGCTGAAACTCAGGAGATTGAAGACAATATAACCTGATGCCAGTCCTAGGGCAATAAACCCGATAAGGCAAACAGGAACCATCAATAACTGTTTTATGCCTCCCTGCAAAACCTTACCCATCACACTGTGTCACCGATATATGACCCCTCTGCTATTTTTCTGCCTTGAAGGAAGGCTGACGCAGACATCGGATTTTTCCCCGAGGGCTGAAGCTCAACAATGGATAGCAGACCGCGGCCTGTCCCGATTATAAGTTCGTCACGCGCCTTTACAATCATGCCTGGTCTACCATACTGCACCCCGATATTACCGAGGGGCTTTGTTTTCAAGATTTTAATCCTTTCATTGCCCAAATAGCAATAGGCGCCAGGCCATGGCTGCATGCCTCTGACAAGATTGAATATCTCAATTGCTCTCTTTGACCAATCTATCAGGCCATCCTCCTTTTTCAGGGGTGGCGCATAACTTGCTGTGCCTTTTTGGGGGGTTGGTTTAATCAGACCGCCCCTCATGCCTTCTAAGGTTTCTATAAGCAGGGAGGCGCCCAGTTCTGCAAGCTTAAGACTTAAACTGCCGGCAGTGTCGTCATCGTTTATCTCTATCTCCCGCTGAAGAAGGATAGGCCCTGTATCAAGGCCCTCATCCATGAGCATCGTAGTTACCCCTGTCTGTCTGTCGCCGTTTATTATTGCCCATGCAATTGGCGCTGCTCCCCTATACTTTGGAAGGAGTGATGCATGGAGATTTATACAACCATGGTGAGGTATCTCAAGCATCAAGCATGGCAGCACCCTCCCATAGGCAACCACTATGATGAATTCTGGTTTCGCATCAGCTATTTTTTTGAGTATAGCCCCATCCCTTAACGAGGTTGGCTGCATTACCCTGAGTCCAGCCTCCAGGGCCGCTGTCTTTATCGGGGATGGATAAGGTTTATGACCTCTCCCCTTGGGCCTGTCTGGCTGTGTTACCACAAGGGTGATATCCTCTTCTGCCTCTATCAGGGCCCTGAGAGAAGGCACGGCAAATTCGGGAGTGCCAAAAAATACGATGGACAAGCTAAACCCTCGATAGGGCCTTCTGGTATCGCTTCTTGAAAAACTCTCTTTTTATGCTACTTATCCTGTCAATGAGTAACACGCCATCGAGGTGGTCACACTCATGCTGAAGCGCCCTCGAAAGGAGGCCCTCACCTTCTATCTCTATCGGCCTTCCATCCCTGTTGAGGCCACGAACAATAACCCTCTCTGACCTCTTTACAGTGGTTATGTATCCTGGCAGGCTCAGGCATCCCTCCTCGCTCTCGATCTCACCTTCACCCACGACTATCTCAGGATTTATGAGGACAATAAGGGGTTTTTTCTCTCCCTCTTTCATACTGACATCAATAATGATTATCCTCTTGGATACACCGACCTGAGGTGCGGCAAGGCCTATCCCTGGAGCAGCATACATCGTCTCTACCATATCATCAATGAGTCGCTGTATCCCTCTGTCTATTTTTGTAACAGGAGACGCCTTTTCACGCAAGACCCTCTCAGGATATTTTTTGATCTCCAGTAGCGCCATGTTTCATTATATCATAAGTCGAAAGTTTAAAGTTAAAAGTTTTAAAACAGGCAATAGGCCAGAGGCTATGGGCAATATGCGTATGTGTATAAAAAAGTGAAAGATAAAGCCAGAGATAAAGAAAACTTTCACTTCGGCTTTATCTTTATCTCTCCGTTGTTGCATTATAACATTGGTTTGTTGCAAATTGCAATTATTAGTATTCGACATTGGAATCTGAGACCTAACCAAGAACCTGAACCTTGAACCTTGAATCCTTCCTGAATCCTGAAGCTGATTCGGGACAGACCATTGTTAGATTATGCAACAAAGGCATCATGGGTGTCAAAGAGGAAAATATAATAAATTCAATCAGTTATGAAAATTCTACACCTGGCACGGAATATGATTAAGTAAGGACAGGAGGCGTGAAATGAAGGGATTATTCAGAAGACTCGAAGATATCTTTGTGGCAGTAACCTTTGCTGAGCATGGAGAGTTTGATGAGGCTCGGAAGGTCATGACACAAGAGGATGCAGTGCCTGCCACTAAGGAAAAGGAGGGGGTCGAGGAAGAACCATCTGTAGCTTTAAGGGCAAAGGCCTGAGATTAAGCCGTCCATGAATATCAGAAAGCTCAATAAGGCCTTTGATGATACGATGGCTGCATCTGCCTTTGCAGAGGCAGGAGAGTTTGAGACAGCAAGGCAGATAGCTAAGGGAAACAGGAGGATCCTCCTTGGCATTAGAAAGGATGGCATCAGCAGTAAGACCCTCCTGTATGCCCTGAATGCCTGTAAGAGGATAGGCAATGGCCTTGATATCCTTTATATATCTCCAGATGGAGTTGAGACAGAAGAGCTCAGGGAATTTATGGATAAGCTTAGTGCAGAGGGGATAACCTTTAATTTAATTAAGAGGTCAGGGTGTCTCAAAAAGGAGATACTGGAATATGTAAAGGAGAGAAAGAATATAGACTTTGTTGTGATCGAGTCATCAGAAGACCTTGAGACTGATTGTAGAGAGGGCACTCTTAGAGAGGCATGGCATGGTCTGAAGTGCCCTCTTGTGGTTGTGATGGAAAATGCATAAGTAAGTGAATAGGTGATCACTATAAAAAGGAGGAATGCAGTATGGCAGAAAAGAAGAAACCCGTAGGTAAACTCATTATCTACGGAATATGTTCAGTAATCCTTTATGTCCTGCTTCTCACCAATCAGGACTTCATCAATCAGAACTTTACCCGTGGAGGGCTCTATGCCCTGCTACCCATAGTAGCGGCCTTTGTCTTTTCCTTTATTCATGGAAATTTCACGGGCTATTTCTGGACAGTCCTCGGTGTAGAGGCAAAAAAGAAAAGAATCGGGCTCCCCGAAAAATCGACAGATTTTTCGGGGAGGCAGTAGGGAGGTTAAATAACATGCACGATATTGCTCAGACCGTATCAAATTTTGTTGACCTTAACTGGATGAATATGATATATCTGTTTCTTGTGGGATTTGTTGGCGGTCTTGTAAGTGGATTCATCGGCTCTGGAGGAGCCTTTGTCCTTACACCAGGTATGATGAGTATGGGTGTGCCTGGGCTTGTTGCAGTGGCATCCAATATGTGTCATAAGTTTCCAAAGGCACTTGTAGGCGCTGTAAAGAGGGCAAAGTATGGGCAGGTAGATGTGAAACTCGGTCTCATAATGGGTGCATCAGCAGAGGCGGGCGTCCTGATTGGCGCCCAGATTCAAGAGAACATAAAGAGGAGCTTTGGAGATGCAGGTTCAAACCTCTATGTGAGTATGGCCTTTGTTGTGGTTCTTGCAGTTGTTGGTGGATTTGTCCTGAGAGATGCCTTCAGATCAATGAAGAACAGCAAGACGGAGGCTGAGGAGGAGAAGGTCACAAAGATTGCAAGATGGGTTCAGTCGATAAACATCCCTGGCACAATGGTGTACTTTAAGAGTATTGACAGAAAGATATCCATACTCTTCACAATTCCACTCGGTTTTGCCACAGGGATGCTGGCAGCAACAATTGCTGTTGGTGGATTCATAGGCGTGCCAGCAATGATATACATACTCGGTGTGCCAAGCCTGATGGCCTCAGCAACAGAGCTCGTTATCGCCTTTGTGATGGGCATGGGTGGCTCCTTCAAGTATGCCCTTCACGGATTTGTTGATATAAGGCTTTCTATGATAATACTGGCAGGCTCACTCTTTGGGGTTCAGCTCGGTGCGATCGGAACGACCTATGTCAAGGGTTATATGGTAAAGCTCGTTATGGGAACAATCATGATCATCGTCCTCTTCAGTCGTGGATTGATGGTGCCTGTTTATTCAGGTCAGCTCGGTTTAATATCGCCGCTTGGTGACACGACAGTTAAGATATTAAAGAATGTGAGCTTTTCAATAATGATCCTTGCACTCTTTGCAGGTGCATTCATTATCCTCAATGCATTATGGACGGGTCTAAAGAAGGAGAGAAGGCTTATCGCACAGGAAAGAACCCAGGAGGTGAGATAATGGGAAGATACAGAAAGCTACTCGTAGCAGTTGATGGCTCCCTTACGAGTCTTCATGCCCTTGAGGAGTCCTTTAAACTTGCACAGAATGAGGGAAGCTGGATTACTGTCGTATCAGTTATACCTCCTTACACTGGAGACCTTGACCTTGTGGCAGTAGGAGATATAATGGCAGCAATGAGAAGGCCCTGTGATGAGGCCCTCAAAAAGGCACAGGAACTTGCTGACAAGCACAAGGCCCTTATAAAGACTGTCTGTGAGGAGGGCGAGCCTCATGAAAGAATCATAGACCTTGCCCAGGCAGAAAACTGCGACCTGATTGTAATGGGAAGGCGCGGTCTAAGAAGGCTTGAGAGGGTCCTTGTAGGAAGTGTAACTGCCCGTGTTATTGGATATAGCCCGATTGATGTCCTCGTTGTTCCGAGGGATACGAGTGTGGGCTTTAAGAAGGTTCTCATTGCCACTGATGGCTCCAAATACAGTGAGTCTGCCCAGAAGAAGGCAATAGACTTTGCAAGGTCTTACGGTGGTGAACTCGTGGCTGTCTCTGTTGTTGATGTGCCTTCAGAATTTTATGCAGAATCTCCAAAGACAGTAGAGGAGCTTGTAAAAAAGGCAAAGACCTATGTTGAGGCTGTTAAGAAAGAGGCAGAGTCAGCAGGTCTCAAGGCAGATGCGATTGTCCGTGAGGGAGAGGCATACAGGGCTATCACAGATGTGTCAAGAGGGTCCGGTGCGGGTGTTATTGTGATGGGCTCTCATGGAAGGACAGGGCTCAGGAGACTCCTCATGGGAAGTGTCACAGAAAAGGTGATAGGACATACTCCATGTCCTGTGCTTGTGGTGAAGGGTTGAACCTCAAAGGGTTTGTCCCTTTGAAAATCCAAATCCTCTGTACTTCTTTTAGCCGCAGCCCCGACTGAGTTATAAAAATAGGGACTCTTCCTATTTTTCTTCTAAACCCTTAGGGCTTCTTGTGCGCCACGAAATGTTATGTGATATAATCTTCTATGACTGTTTTAGATAAATTAAATGCTATATTCAGAAGACATGGTGTAAAGATTGCCTATCTCTTTGGCTCTCAGAAGGAAAAGGGTACAGGGTTTCTCAAAGGAACCCCTGTAGAGGCTGAGAAGGGTTCTGACCCTGGCATAGGTGTTGTCTTTGAAAGACTTCCAGATAAGGCTTTTCTGCTCTATGGTGAGATTTATGCTGAGCTTTCTGACCTCTTTCTTCCCTTTAAGATAGACCCTGTCTTTTTGCAGGAGACAGATAGTCTTTTTCAGTATGAGGTAATCAAGGGGGAATGATTTACTGTGAGGATCAGGAGTTTCTTGATAAGTATGAAGAGATGGTAATGAAGAAGACAGAGGGTCTGGCATATAAAAGGAAGGAGTTCGAGAGGGATTTCCTCGAGGCTATAAAAGATGGTTATTTCGAGATTGAACATAAGCTAACTTGATCATTTATGACCCTCAGAAAAAAGATAACCCTCAGTTTCCTTTTGAGTGCATCTATTATTACTGCCCTCGCTGTTTTTGAATATCTGAATTTTTTAGAGATAAGGAATGAGATAAGGAATCTCGAATTTACCGATACAATAAGGAGCAAGTCCCTCCAGTTGAGAAGACATGAAAAGAATTTTTTTCTTCTGAGTCCTTCTGAATCAGGGCATGAGTTAAATGAAATACACAGATATCTTGATGAACTCAGCTCAATCATCAGTAGTGCGCAAGGAGAAACGCACCTCTTTTTTCCAAAATCTCCTTTCAGTAAAAATCGGGGTCCCCGAAAAATCGACAGATTTTTCGGGGAGGCAGTCAGGACAATGGCTGATCAAGAGGCTATCTCAAGGCTGAGGGCATCTGTGGATAAATACAGGGACCTTTTTCAGGTAATAGAAAAGACCGCTAATGAACTTTCAGGACAACTGCATAACTTGAGGAGACGGCCTGATTACGAAAGGATAAGTCCCATTGTGGAGGCAACTTTCCTTGAACAGCCTTCAGTCATAGCAGAATCCCTAAAGGAGAGACACATCCTTTTACCTGATGACAGGACATTTCTCATGCTGAAGGATCTCCATAGCAACATCCAGATACTCAGGAAATACGGAGAGGATATCATCTCTATATCAAAGGAGCTTGATGGTCTGGCAAGACAGAGGGCAGAAAAGACAATCTCTATTTCAAGAACAGCCTTACTTGTCTTTTCTCCATTATTCCTTATAACAGGACTTGGCCTTCTTTTCATAGTTTCGGGAAGTGTTGCAAATAGATTGAAACTGCTCATTGACTTTGTGGAAAAGACGGGGAGGGGAGATTACTCTCACATACCTGTCACAACTCCTGAAGGTCCTGCTGATGAGGTAAGTATCCTGATTCAGAAATTCAATGAGATGGAAAATCAACTCGCTGAGAGGGAAGATGAGCTTGAAAGGAAAAATAGAGAACTTCTCCAGTCAAGAAAGCTTGCTGCCCTCGGCACCCTTGCAGCCGGGGTTGCCCATGAACTTAATAATCCCTTAAACAACATCTATATATCAGCACAGGTTCTCAAGAGAGAGGCTGGCAGTCTACCGTCACCAGCAATTCATGAAGTCATTGATGACATAATGAGCCAGTCAAAGAGGGTTAAACATATAGTGGCAGACCTCCTTGAGTTTGCCAGGGGAAGACAACCCGTGTTAAGTGAGATAGACCTGAGAGAGGTTATACTTGGTTCATATAAATTTGTAAGTACTACAAGAAAGACCGAAAGAATAAACTTTTCTCTTAGGGCAGACACCGTTCCAATTATAATAAAGGCGGATCCTGAGCAGATGGAGAGGATATTTATAAATCTCTTCAACAATGCCATAGACAGCATGAGGGGCATCGGAGACTTAAATGTATTTATCGAGAAGATAGGAGATAAGGTCATAATCAGGGTTTCTGACACTGGTGAGGGCATACCACCTGAACTAATTGATAGGATATTTGAGCCATTTTATTCAACAAAGGAAAGGGGCACGGGTCTTGGTCTTGCCATTGTGTATAATATCGTCAAAAAACATGGCGGTGATATAACAGTGGAGAGTGAAGTGGGGAAGGGAACTACCTTTACTATAAAACTATGAATTTCAGGATTCTCATAGCAGAGGACGAGGAGATTACACTCAAGCACCTCATAAATACCTTGAAAAGAGAGGGTTATGAGGTTGTTGGTGTCCGTAATGGCAGGGAGGCTGTGGAGGTCCTTCAGAGGGAGAGGTTTAATCTACTCATAACAGACATAAAGATGCCAGAGCTGAGCGGCATGGAGGTCCTTGAAAGGGCAAAGGAGATAGACTCTGAGATTGAGGTAATGATTATTACAGGCTTTGGAAGCATAGGCTCTGCAGTGGAGGCAATGAAAAAAGGGGCATATGATTATATTACGAAACCCTTTGACCTTGACGAACTCGTCATAAAGGTAAGGAATATCCACGAAAGGAGGATTTTGAAAAAAGAGAATACAGCCCTTAAGGCATATTTCTCAATGGATAAGCGAATATCCATTATAGCAAAGAGCAGAAGTATGCAGGAGATCCTCCAGACTGTGGAGAATATTAAGGATTCAGACTGTAATGTCCTGCTTACAGGTGAGACGGGTGTTGGAAAAAGCCTTATTGCAAAGATAATCCACTTTACAAGCAAAAGGCAGAATATGCCTTTTTTATCTATAAACTGTGCAACCCTCACAGAAGAACTCCTTGCTAGCGAACTCTTCGGTCACGAGAGGGGAGCATTCACAGGTGCGGTAAGGACAAAGCAAGGACTTGTCGAGATTGCTGACAAGGGCACACTCTTTCTTGATGAGATATCTGAGATGACAACAAATCTTCAGGCAAAACTCCTCAAGGTCATTGAAGATGGAGAATTTTACAGGGTTGGAGGGACAAGACCTATCAGGGTGGATGTGAGGTTCATAGCAGCTACAAATCAGGATGTAAGGACAGCTATTCAGGATGGTCGATTCAGAGAGGACCTCTATTACAGGCTCAATGTCATGGAGATTTTCATCCCGCCTTTAAGGGAAAGGAGGGAAGATATAGAGCCCCTGAGTAATTATCTATTGAAGAAGCATCTTGCAGAGGCGAATAAAAAGGTCAAAGGATTCAGCAAGGAGGCGATGGAGATACTCATGAATTACAGTTTTCCCGGGAATGTGAGGGAACTTGAAAATATAATAGAAAGGGCAATAATCCTTGAAAAGACAGACATGATAAATTCTGAAAGCCTTCCTCAGACACTCAGGATATTCCACATAGAGACCTTTGAGCCAGAAAAGATAAAACCCCTCAGCGAGATAACAAAGGAGTATGCAGAGAGGGTGGTGGAATTTTTTGGCGGCAACAAGTCAAAGGCAGCAGAAGCACTCGGAATCTCAAGGACAAGCCTGTGGAGGCTACTCAGGGGTGAAGATATTACCCCTTGACTCCGATATTGACTCGATGACTTTTTCAGCCTTTTTTGATAAACTTCTCAGGGGTTTATTTAGAGGGGAAGGTTTGCCAGACCGGAGCGGAAGTCAGGATTATGCTTGAGAAAGAACCACCTATAAAGGGAATTATAAAATCCCTCGGCCTTGTCTTCGGGGATATCGGAACCTCTCCAATATACACCCTCACCGTTATCTTCCTTCTCACAAAGCCAACCGAAGCGAATGTCATCGGAGTGCTCTCCCTTATTGTATGGACACTGATTATACTCGTTACAATTGAGTATGTCTGGCTCGCCATGAGCCTCGGAAAGAAGGGTGAGGGTGGGACTATTGTGCTCAAGGAATTGCTTGTTCCTCTACTGAAGTCGGGCAGGAAGGCAGCATTTGTTACAACCCTTTCATTTATCGGAATATCCCTTCTAATCGGTGATGGTGTCATCACACCTGCCATCAGCATACTCAGCGCTGTTGAAGGAACCCTGCTCATTCCCGGGTTTGAGCATACAAGACAGGAGATGCTTATTCTAATCGCATCTGTCATTGCCATAACCCTCTTTGCCTTTCAGAGGAAGGGTACAGAAAGGGTTGCAGGTGCATTCGGACCATTGATGCTTGTATGGTTTTTATCGATATCTGTTTCCGGGATTGCCTCGATGCTCCATGCCCCCTCTGTGATTAGTGCGATAAATCCCTATTATGCCTTTAAATTCCTCTCAGGCAATGGCATTGCAGGTTTTTTTGTTCTTTCAGAGGTCATACTCTGTGCCACAGGAGGCGAGGCACTGTATGCCGATATGGGACATCTTGGCAGAAGGCCCATTATCAGGGGATGGTATTTTGTCTTTGCTGCCCTTTTACTGAATTATCTCGGTCAGGGTGCGTTTGTCATCAAGCATCCTGACGCAAAGAATGTGCTCTTTGAAATGGTGTTTCATCAAGCGCCTGTTCTTTATATTCCCTTTTTAGTTCTCAGCATTATTGCTACAGTTATAGCCTCTCAGGCAATGATAAGCGGTATGTTCTCTATAGTCTACCAGGGAATTCAAACCCGTGTTATGCCGATGTTTAAGGTCGACTATACATCCGCAGAATTGAGGGCGCAGATATATATAGGTATCGTAAACTGGTTTCTGCTTATCTCTGTGCTGTTTATAATGCATGAGTTCAAGGAATCCAGCAGGCTCGCCGCTGCCTACGGCCTTGCGGTTACAGGGACAATGACCCTTACAGGCACAATGATGACATGGATTTTTTATCTGAAGGGCAGGGCAATGCTTTCTGTCGTTTCTCTGCTTGTTACCATTGTGGATATTGTATACCTTGGCGCAAATCTCTATAAGATACCCCACGGCGGCTATTGGTCATTGGTGCTTGCCCTGATCCCATTTTTAATTATAATGCTTTATACCCGTGGACAGAAGAGGCTTTATAAGATGATGGAGTTTATGCCGCTGGAGGAATTTCTTAACAAATTTAATAAGGCATATCCGACCTCTCCGAAGATCAAGGGGACGGCGCTCTTCTTGATAAGAGATATAAAGGAGATACCATTTTATATCACTCAAACGATGTTCTATCACGGCATTATATATGAGGACAATATCTTCGTTTCGATAATCAAACGCGATGACCCCTTCGGTGTTACAGGTTATTTCAAAGAGGATATTGCCAGGGGGCTCAGGCTTTTTGAGATACAGTATGGATATATGGAGGTTGTGGATGTTGAAGAACTATTGAGGGAGGCTGGGATAGAGGAAAAGACGATATTTTACGGCATAGAAGAGATAACAACGGGAAGTGCGATATGGAAGACCTTCTCTATCATGAAGCGACTAACGCCTCCGTTTGTGCAGTTTTATAAACTCCCGACCCGAAAGCTCCATGGAGTTGTTACGAGGGTCGAGATGTGAGGTGCTGTCTTATCTGTTGAATATCGGGAAGAGCCTGTCATAGGTGCTTATTACATGCTCAGGTATCACCCTTACCTCTCCAAGGACTGCCATAAAGTGTGTATCGCCGGCCCATCTCGGAATTATGTGGAGGTGCAGATGCTCCTCAATACCTGCCCCCGCAACCCTGCCTATATTTATCCCGATATTGAACCCCTCTGGCATGAATGCATCTTTCAGGCAGTTTACAGAATGCTGGGTCATCCTCATCAGATCAAGCGCTTCTTCGTCTGACAGCTCGATTATCGAAAATACATGCCGATAGGGAACTACCATGAGATGGCCGTTGTTGTAAGGGTAAAGGTTCATTATGACAAGGCTGTGAGTGCCCCTGTAAAGGATGAGATTATCCCTGTCCCTGTCCTGTTTCTGTTTTTCACAGAAGAGGCATCCAGGCCCCTTTTTCGAGAGGATATACTGCATCCTCCATGGTGCCCATATCGGCTGTATCATGTCTTCATCGCCACCGGGGTCCCCAAAAAGTCAGAGACTTTTTGGGGTGCCCTCAATCTCTCGCAGTCTCTCAAGCACCTTTTGTGCGTCCTCCCAGACAAGCTTCTTGTCTTTGGGGTTTCTCAGCAGGTATGCAGGATGGAATGTCGGCATTAGAGGTATGCCCCTGTATTCGTAAAACCTTCCCCGAAGCCGTGTTATTGGTATCTTTGTGTTTATAAGGGTCTGGGCTGATATCCTTCCGAGGGATATGATGACGCCTGGTGATATTATCTCTATCTGCCTGTCGATGAATTGACGGCATGTCTTTATCTCATCTTCTTCAGGGTCACGGTTCATTGGCGGCCTGCATTTCACAATATTCCCTATGTATACATCCTCCCTTTTGAATCCCATCTTCTCTATGAGTCTTGTGAGGAGCCTGCCCGCATCTCCAACGAATGGTCTTGCCTGAATGTCCTCCTCCCTTCCAGGTGCCTCTCCTATAAACATCAGGGCTGCATCAGGATTGCCTTCGCCAAAAACTATATTCTTCCGTCCCTTTGAGAGTTTGCACCTGCGGCAATCCCCGATCTCATGGCGCAGGGCATCGAGTGCAGCCTTTTTTACTGAGGGCAGATGAGCCTCCGACAGGCCCCGAAGCCCTGCAATGGGTGAATGGTCTTCTAAGCCCCCTCCTTCAGCCTTTAGTTTGAGTCGAGGTAAAGAGGGGATCGGCAGCCTTTCGAATCCGAGGGCATCGTAGAGCTCGAGTATCCCCTTGATGTCTTCAATGACCCTCACATCAGGCTCCCCACATGAGTTTTGTTCTCAGGACGCGGAAAAAGTCCCTCTCGTAAGGTATCAGGAGTTTTGCCTTAAACAGTGATTTTCTCACCACAACGGCATCGTTCTGCCTCAGGGAGAATCCCACCTGTCCGTCCATTGTGAGAAAAACATCCTCAGAAGGTGATTTGAGCGTGACCTCTATCGAGACATCATCCGGCAGGACGATCGGTCTGTTTGTCAATGTATGCGGGCATATCGGACTGAGGACGATACAGTCCATCGTGGGGTAAAGTATCGGGCCACCAGCAGAAAGGCAGTAGGCCGTAGAGCCAGTAGGTGTCGAGACGATCAGACCATCTGCCCTGAATGTGGTCACATAGGTCGTGTCTATAAAGGTTTCAAGGTCTATTATCCTGGCCAGTGCACCCTTGTTTATGACCACGTCATTCAGGGCAGTATATTCAGCGATCTTTTCTCCATGCCTGTGGACATGGGCTGCAAGCATGAGCCGTTCTTCCAGTGTAAAGTTTCCGGAGAGGATTCGGTCTATGGCCCCCCGTATCTCTGTTCGCTGCACCTCTGTTATGAATCCGAGGCCGCCGAGATTTACACCGAGTATCGGGATACCCCTTTCGCATACCAGCCGGGCAGCAGAGAGCATTGTCCCATCACCACCGAGGACAACCACCGCCTCTGCAAGATCAGGTATCCTTGAACGTGGATGGCCCTCAATATTGAGATACTGGGCGGTCTCTATATCGACAAAGACCTCGATACCCCTTTCCCCCAGATATGGGAGGATATCCTTCAGTATCTCTTGCGGCTCAGGCCTTCCGGTCTTACATATTATCCCAAGCCTTTTCATCTATGCCCTCTATTGTGAGCTCCCTTCTGTCTCCGTTCAGTATCCTGAATATCACCGAGATAGAACCATCTATCTCACCAATTCCCTCTGCCCATTCTATAACTGAGATGCCATTGCCTTCGATATACTCCTCTATACCGATGGAGCTGAGTTCGCTGGCATCCCTTATCCTGTATAGATCGATATGATAAAAGGCAATGGCAGCACCCCTCAATGTTCCCTTGTGTTCTGCAATAATCGTGAAACTTGCGCTGGTGATGTCCCTCTCATGAATGTCCAGTGCGGCTGCAATCCCCTTTACAAAGGTTGTTTTGCCTGAGCCGATGTCCCCGAAAAGGCAGACAACATCCCCTCTCTTCAGAAGGCTGGCTAATTTAAAGCCGTAACTGAAGGTCTCTTCGGGCCCATTACTGAGAAGCCTCACCTGCGATGCCCCTTATGAGGTCCTTCTTGCCGATTATACCTACCAATCTCCCTTCCCGTAATACAGGCAGAAGGTGGATCTTTTTCTCAGTCATTATTGTTGCTATATCCTCGATCGGGGTATCCTCATCAACAGTGACCACCTTTTTTACGCATATCTCGCCGACAGTGGATGCAGTCATCTTCTTGATCTCGACCTCCAGCCTGCTTGAACCTAATGGGATAAATGCATCAAAGAGCCTCAATATGGTCGGTATGTGTAGCCTTCTGTTCTGACTTATCAGGTCATTTTCTGTGATTATGCCGAGCAGTCTTCCCTCTGCATCTGTAACAGGGGCACCGCTTATCCCCTTTTCGATGAAGACCCTCCCCAGTTTCTCCACCGTGGTGTCGGGTGAGACCGCAATTACATCTCTGGTCATTATGTCCCTTGCCCTGAGCATTGCATCTCCTTCTGTTAAATTATACGCAATTGTAATAGATCAGACAATCCCTATAAATCCGCCCTGCCTTCCTGTAGTTCCCCTTGCATATCTGTAGGAATAATATCTATCTGGATAACAATAAGTGCATTCATCGGACATCCAGATATGTTCAGGCAAGACACCAACAGATAAGGCCTGGTATTTGTTGGCGGTGGACAGATCGAGGCAGTATCTTTCACCCCTTTCAACCACATAATTACCGTTACCTGTTGCGCTTTTAGCAGCCGCTACCACATCATACCCAACGATATAGCAGCACCACCTGATGCTCGGTCCGAGGGCGATAAGGATATCTGCTGGCGATGAATCAAACCTGTTGACCATCGTCATTACCGCCTTTTTCAGGATTCCTGCTGCTGTTCCTCTCCAGCCTGCATGAACAGCACCTATGACAGTGGTCTTCTTATCGTGCAGGAGAATAGGCACGCAGTCGGCAACCTGGACACCTATCAAGGTGCCCCTCTTATTGGTGATAACCGCATCTGCTACTTTCGGTTCGAATGAATCGAGGATGAGCACCTTATCCGTATGCCTCTGGACAGGCATATATATATTCTGTTTTTCCACTGATGCGATCTCGGCGATCCTCTCAATCTCGGCCCCCGGTCTTTTACCTGTAAAGAACGCAATTGTCTTGCCATTGAAGATCTCAGGGAATATCAATCTTTCCATATCTTTATGATCCCGCATCCTTGATTGCCTTGAATGCAGCAGGCAATGACTCTATGATATCTGATGCAATGAGCGAGTGTTCACCCTTTTCTCTAACAGCGATGTCACCGGCAAGCCCGTGCATATAGACACCAAGGATTGCTGCATTCAGGGGGGTTAGTCCCTGAGCGATAAAAGAAGCGATCATCCCTGTCAGCACATCCCCCGTGCCTGCAGTCGCCATCCCTGGATTGCCTGTGGAGTTTATGAATGCCCTTCCTTCAGGCTCTGCAATAACTGTTGGAACGCCTTTCAGCACAAGGTAAGCCCCTGTCTCTTTCGAAAAGGACAGGGCGGTATTTATCCTGTCCTTCTCTATCATGGTTTGTGATTCTTTGTCATTAGACCTCTGACCTTTGACCTTTGGCTTCTGGCTCGTAAGCCTCGCCATCTCTCCGGGATGGGGTGTAAGGATTATTGGTGCATCTGTCTTCTTCAACAGGGATGTATCTTTTATGGAATTTATAGCATCGGCATCCATTACAACGGGCGACCTTGAAGTCCGCAGAATTTCTGAGGTCAATCCCTGAGTCTCTTCGGATACGCCGATTCCAGGACCGATGCATAAGACATCGGCCCTTTCGGATAAAAACCTCAGAATTACCTCAGCAGCCCTTGCCGACAGACTACCGTCCCCCCTGTCAGGCAATGGGAGTGTCATCTCCTCTGTCACCCTCGACTGAAAGATATCCATGAGTGTTTCAGGGATACCGATGGTTACAAGGCCTGCACCTGCCCTCATGCATGCCCTTGCAGCCATGAATGCAGCTCCTGTCTTGCCCCTTGAACCTGCAACGACGAGGACATGACCATAGTTTCCCTTGTGGGAATACTTCGGCCTTTTCTGGATCAGGTTAAAGACAGAGCCTTTTTCGAGGAGGTCTATCTTTAGTTCATCAGACGAGAGAAGGTCTTCGGGGAAGCCGATGTTCTCGACAAAAAGCCTTCCCGTAAATTCTGCACCGGGGTAGAGGAGATGTCCTCTTTTTGGTAATCCAAAGGTGACGGTATATCCAGCCCTCACCGCCACGCCCATAATTTCCCCTGTATCAGATGATATGCCAGATGGTATGTCAACACTGATTACAGGAGAGCCTGAGCTATTCAAGAATTTGATTATTCCGGCCATCGGCCCTTCTATCTCCTTGTTTAAGCCTGTGCCGAGCATGGCATCAACAACCACTGCTTCGTGGAGGTCGTTGCCTGTCACCTCTGTTCTGAACTCAACAGGAACACCCATCTGTCTTGCTATCCTCAGCTCGGAAAGGCAATCAGGGCTGAGTTTATCTTCCTTTATAAGGAGCAATACCTTTACGTCCCATCCTGAATTAAATAGTTCTCTGGCGGTTACGAGGCCGTCTCCGCCGTTGTTGCCGCCTCCGGCAAGCACGACGGTCCTTATCTTTCCAAAGAGGTCTTTAATCTTTGAAGCCACCGCTACACCCGCCCTCTCCATGAGCACATGGCCGGGGATGCCGAACCTTTCTATCGCCTTTCTGTCCATATCTCGCATCTCCTGAGATGTGACGACCTTCATAGCCTCACCGGGGTCCCCCAAAAGTCAGAGACTTTTTGGGATGCCCTCTTTCCCCTCAATCTGGTAGAAGACCTGGAGGCATCATCAATACCCTCCCGTCTTTTATCAGAAGGGTCAATCTTCCTGAACATAGGATAATTTTAAACCTACAGACAACTATTGTAAAGTGAATACAGACAAACAGATAACAGACAGTCAGACAAAAGACGAACAGACAAACGTATGTCCTCTGATAGTCTTCTTCTTAAGGTAGTGGTTCTGCATATATTCCCTGATAAGCCTTTTCCACTGGAAAAGATAAGACACATATGCGACATTAAGGGGGTTATAATCAAAAAGTGTGTAAAAATACAGGCAGTGTATCCTATAATGTTTAATTCAAAACAAAGAAAAAGAAAGGAGACACCACAGCTCGTGGCATATGCCGTATTTTTGGATGAACTTCTGAAAAAGGAGACTTGTAAACTCAGGTCCCTGGTCTGTTCTGATAACCCTGGGGATGCCATAGAGACGGATGCATTCTTCAAGGGCTTCTACAACCAGCGTAGCAGGAATACTAAAACCAATCTCAATGCCCAAAGAGAATCTGCTGAAGAGGTCTTCAACTGTCATAATCTTAATGCTTCTGACGGAAGTCAAGGCATCAAAGAGGAAATCTACGGCCCAGACATGATTGCAAAACTGAGCTCGTTAAGAGGCATCTGCACAACAATCCGTTTTTTGTTTTTACGGGGTTTCTGCCTCTGAAGACTGAGGCATTTATAGATGCGATAGACCCTTTTACTGTTGGCATTGATGCCTCGCCTGTTTATGGCAAGATGGATGCGTCTATAGCCGTAGAAGGTATGTTTAAAGGCTATTCCCTGTATTATAGCAGCAAGGGTCCCCAAAAAATCTGCGATTTTTTGGGGTACGAGCAAGGGTCTTATCCTTGTCTGCCCTGACGGAATGGTAATACAGGGTGCTGACAGGAATTTCAAGAACCTCTGCTCTGTTCTGGCTGTTATACCCGATTTAATCATATGTTTAGCTATTTGCCTCCTTTCATGGATGGTCAGAAATTTTTTTTAACGATATCTCTAAGTACCTGTATTTCGAGTTCCTTTTCGGCAGGTATCCGCTTGAGCCTGATGTTTTTGTCCTCAAGGACTTTGAGCCGCTTTGCCTCATTAGAAGACATGCCTTTGAATTTCTGTTTCCATTTCTCAAAGGTGCTTCTGGAAATAGAATACTTACGGCAGACCTCGGCTATGGATATTTTGTTGACTTCATAAATTCCCAAATCCAGCGATAAACGCTGTATGAGCGATTATAACTGATGTTGAAGGTGGAAAAGAAGGATATTTTGTCATGACGATGGCCAATTCGATCAGAAATTACTTTGGGGAAGCCGATAT
>JBBISG010000017.1:0-41465 GCA_037441365.1 Nitrospirota bacterium | reverse complement strand
GGAAGGCATCTGGGGCTATAGCCTTCTGAGGAGCAGTCCTTCTGCAACAGCCTTCTCGGCTGCCTCAGAATCCCAGTATGCGTATATCTTTGGTACACCCTGTATACTCCCGATGACATAGGGATTCCCGAAAGATATAAACAGCCTTGCCCTCTCTTTAAGGTTATCGATAGTCCTTTTTAGCCAGAGGCTCGTCCTGCCTTTCCATGCCTTAATCTCAGAGAATACCCCTACAATCATGTCATGATCCGAGGGAATTATATGCCATGGTATATCTTCTTCTGGCGATACTGTGAAGTGCTTGATATGGGGATATCTTTCCTGCAATGCCCTTATAAAGTATAGACCCTTATCTTCTTTTTTGTCATTCAGGAGGATCAAGAATGGTCGTTTAATCTTTATCTCACCGTCAGCCCTGATTGCCATTTTTGTGAGCTCCTCTGATAATCTCTTATGTTCGCTGAAGGCAGGCATTTCTTGGGAGGGAAGGGATGTAAAAGATGTATGATCGAGATTTAAGGCTCCTGATCTATATCCTTTCTGTCCAAGATATGCTGCCACACCATCAGGGTCTGCGGGATGCAGTATTATATCAGCCCCTGCCCTGAGGGCCATGAGCGATGCCTCATTTTCTGCATATTCACCTATGGCGCCCATATTCATGGCATCTGTAAGTATCATCCCCTTGAAACCGAGTTTGTTCCTCAGGTATGAGACCGTCATCTTAGAGAGCGATGCGGGGATGCCTGAAGGGTCAATGGCCGGTACGCTCAAATGGCCAAGCATGATCATGCCCACCCCTGCATCTATCGCCCTTTTAAAGGGGACGAGTTCAAGGTTTTCGAGGGATGAGAGGTCTTTTCTTATGACAGGCAAACCTATGTGTGAATCTATCTCTGTATCGCCATGTCCTGGAAAGTGCTTTCCGCAGGCAATGATCCCGTTTTCCTGCAAGACCCTTATCATCTCACATCCAAAGGAGGAGACAGTTTCAGGGTCCTCTCCGAATGCCCTTGTTGCTATGATCGGATTGTCCGGATTGGTGTTTATATCGAGAACCGGGGCAAGTATGGCATTTATGCCTGCATATCTTGCTTCAACGGCTATTGCCCCAATGGTCTTTCTTAAAAGATTTAACCGTGAACCGTGAACTCGGGGTGAGGTCGTGAACGCTGAGGCTATGGCCATAGCAGGTGGGAATGTGGTGCCGCCCTTTATCTGCTGTCCCAGGCCCTGTTCGAGGTCAGAGGCTATTATCAAGGGCTGTCCTGCCCTGTCCTGGAGTCTCTTCAACACATGCCTCACTGTCTCAAGTTCGCCACCAAAGATGATGAAGCCTGCAACGCCATTTTTTACAAGCCTCAGATAATAGTCGAATCTGTCTTCGATCTCTTCACCGTCAAGCCTCGGGATTATACGACGGTAGTGTTCCATGATGTAAGATAAGATTAGACCTCTACAATTATCGGCATTATCAGGGGCCTTCTATCCATTGTGTTTCGCAGATACCTTTTAAGGATGCTTCTTATCTTTGCCTGGAGCAATGAAGAATCGGTGATTAATTCTCTCTTCATCTGCCTGAGTGTATTGTCCACAATCTCTTTCACATCATTGATCACCTCCGGAGATGCGTCCTCGAAGATGAAGCCCCTTGAGATTATTTCAGGACCTGAAATGATGTTTCCTGTGAGTTTTTCTACGGCTATGAGCACCAGAACTATGCCATCATGGGCAAGCCTCCGCCTGTCGCGCAGGACCATATCCTCCACATCGCCCATGCCCTTGCCGTCTATAAAGACCCTTCCCGCATTAACCCTGGCATTTCTCCTGGCTCCGGCATCAGAGACCTCAAGTATCTCACCGTTTTCGAGGATGAATATGTTTTCCCCCGGTATGCCGACCTTTTCAGCAAGTTGAGCATGGAATGAGAGATGTCTGTACTCTCCATGGATGGGCATGAAGTATTTAGGCCTCACCATATTGAGCATCAGCTTCAACTCCTCCTTTGATGCGTGTCCCGAGACGTGAATCTCTGACACCTTCTCGTATATCACATTTGCACCCCTTCTGCAGAGGTGGTTGATGATCCTTCCTATGGACCTCTCATTGCCCGGTATAATCTTGGCGGAGAGTATGACCGTGTCGCCCCTCTTTATCTTTATTGTCTTATGTTCGTCTGTGGCGATCCTCGAAAGGACGCTCATCGGTTCGCCCTGACTTCCAGTCGTTATGATCACCACCTCATCATCCCTGAGCCTGTCGAGGTCTTCAAGCCTCAGCCATGTCTGACCAGGGATCCTGAGATAACCGAGGTCGAGGGCTATCTGGGAATTGGAGACTATACTCTTACCGCATAGGATGACCTTCCTCCTGTTCAGCACTGCCACATCGATAGCCTGCTGAATCCTGTGGATGTTGGATGCAAAGGTTGCGATTATTATCCTTCCCCTTGCCTTCGAAAAGATGTCCTCAAAGGCCCTCCTCACCTCCTTCTCAGAGAATGTGAAGCCACCCCTCTCGGCATTTGTGCTGTCAGACAGCAGAAGGAGGGTCCCCTTCTCACCATACTCTGAGAATTTGTGGAAGTCCATGAGCTGGCCGTCCACAGGCGTCGGGTCGAGTTTGAAGTCGCCTGTATGGACAACCCTTCCGAAAGGGGTATTTATGCACAGGCCTACACCATCGACAATGCTGTGAGTAACCCTGACAAACTCGATATTGAAGGCACCGAGCTGTATCGAATCCCTCGGTCTAACAGGCATCAGCCTTACGTGTTCGAGGTGGTGTTCTTCGAGCTTCTCCCTGATGAGACCGAGTGTTAGAGGGGTGCCATAAACAGGGACATCCCCTATCTCTCTCAATAAGAAGGGCAGGGCGCCTGTGTGGTCTTCATGACCGTGGGTGACTATCACGCCGCGGATCCTGTCCCTGTTCTCTATAACATAGGAAAAGTCAGGGATCACAAAGTCAACGCCGAGCATATCCTCTTCTGGAAACATAAGGCCTGCATCGACTATGACGATGTCGTCCGAATACTCAAATACAGTGCAGTTGAGGCCTATCTCCTCAACACCGCCGAGGGGGATTATGGAGAGGATATTTTCCAATTATGCCAGTAAAAACTCGAGCAATGCCTTCTGGCAATGGAGCCTGTTTTCTGCCTGGTCAAAGACAACGCTGTGGGGTCCGTCCATGACCTCATCGGTTATCTCTTCCCCGCGGTGTGCAGGGAGGCAGTGCATCACTATGACATCGCTCCTGGCACATGCAAGCAGTGCCTCATTCACCTGGTAGGGTCTGAATCTCTTCTTCCTGTCTTCGGCCTCTTTTTCCTGGCCCATGCTGACCCATACATCGGTATAAATTACATCTGCCATGCCTGCTGCCTCTTTTGGGTTTCTGAGGATGATTACATCGCTCTTTGCAGATGGCCTTGCCCTGTCGAGGACCTGGGGGGCAGGCTCGTATCCCTCGGGGCATGCCATTATGAGATTTATCTCTGTCCTCACAGCAGCCTCTATTAACGAGTTCGCCACATTGTTACCGTCACCTATGTAGGCAAGGCGTATGCCCTTGAGCCTCCCTTTCTTTTCGTATATCGTCATGAGGTCAGCAAGCACCTGGCATGGATGGTGGAGGTCAGAGAGTCCGTTAATCACAGGGATGGATGCCGTCGAGGCAAACCCCTCAAGCCTTGCATGGTCATAGGTCCTGATAACAACCGCATCCAGGTATCTCGAAAGTGTCCTTGCTGTATCACCTATGGTCTCACCCCTTCCCATCTGGAGGTCACCTGCGTTCATATAAATTGCCTGTGCGCCTAACTGGTAAATCCCTGCCTCGAATGAGACCCGCGTCCTCGTTGATGGCTTCTCGAAGAGGAGGCCGATACTCTTGCCAATTAAGGGGCATTTTGACCTGTCCTCCCCTGACTTCAGCCTCACAGCCCTGTCAACAATAGAACTTATCTCTTCTGCTGACAGGTCCCAGATGGCCAGGAAATTCCTTTTCATGACAGCCTCCCGAGCACATCATCGAGCGTGTCGAGCATATGGTCTATCTCCTTCTCCTGCACTATCAGTGGAGGCGTAAACCTCAATACATTGCCAGAGGTGCAGTTAATTATTATACCCCTTTCCATGCACGTCTTAACAATAGATGTGCATTCCCTCGTCAGCTCCATACCTACGAGAAGGCCCATTCCCCTGATCTCAATGACCACGCCAGGATGTTCCTTCCTGAGATCGTTAAGACCGCTCATCAGGTAATTACCCATCCTCCGGCACTGGTCGAGGACAAAACCATCCTCAAGAAGGGCCTCTATCGTTGCTATGGCTGCTGCACATGAAAGGGGATTTCCGCCAAATGTCGATGCATGGCTACCTGGCTGGAAGGCTGAGGAGACCTTTTCTGTGGCAAGCATGGCACCTATGGCGACGCCGCCGCCAAGCCCCTTTGCGAGTGTCATGATGTCAGGTGTGACGCCGAAGTTTTCATATGCAAAGAGCCTCCCCGTCCTCCCCATGCCTGTCTGGACCTCATCCAGTATCAGGAGAATTCCATGCCTATTGCATATATCCCGCACACCCATGAGATAATCGGGTGACGGGAGTCTGACGCCTCCCTCCCCCTGTATAGGCTCGATCATGACAGCACAGGTCTTTTCTGTTATAGCCTTATCGAGGGCATCCAGATTGTTAAATTCCACATACCTGAAACCTGGGACGAGCGGCTCAAAGCCCCTCTGGAATCTCTCCTGTCCTGTGGCTGTTAGTGTTGCAAGGGTCCTGCCGTGAAATGAGTTGTAAGCCGTGACAATCTCGAATCGACTGCCTGACATATTGTCCTTTGCATATTTCCTTGCGAGCTTTATTGCCGCCTCATTCGCCTCTGCCCCTGAATTACAGAAAAATACCTTATCAGCAAAGGAGTTCTCAACAAGAATCCGTGCGAGCCTGACCTGCGGCTCGCTGTGGAAGAGATTGGATACATGCAGGAGCCTCTGTGCCTGTTTCTGGATTGCAATAACCACCTTTGGATGGCAGTGACCCAGGACATTGACAGCGATGCCCCCTACAAAATCGAGATATTCCTTTCCATCAGAACCCCAGAGCTTCATCCCCCTGCCCTTTCTGAAGACAACAGGGAGCCTGCTGTAGGTGTTCATTATATAATGGCTTGATTCCTCAAGGATTCGCTTAACTTCCATAAGAAATGATAACGAAAAACCCCAGAAAAATCAAATCCTTCCCATTATCTGGATATACCTTGCAATGCCATTCCTTGTGATCAGGCCGATGACACTACCCTTTTCTGTCACAACGAGTCTCCCCTTGTCCCCGCTGATCATCAGATCAAGCGCCTTCATGGCATCATCATCCTCAGAGACCTCCCACCTCCTGTCATGGGGCAGGAAGATTTCCGAGACCTTCACATCCTTCCATCTCTCCCTCGGAATGTCCTTTATCTCCTTTAATGTCACAAATCCAAGAAACCTCCCATCATCCATCACAGGGAAACCGCCGTAGCCGTACCTGAGGAAATATTCATTTACCGCCGTATCAATTGTTTTATCAGAGGATATGGTTACAATGTCTCTCACCATTATATCCCTGACCTTGATTCCCCTGAGTGTCTCCTGTAGACCTGCCTGCTGGTAGCTTGCCTGCGCAGCGGTATGTAAAAACCAGCCTATCAGCATCAGCCACAGCCCGCCTGGAAATCCTGCGAATATCGAGATCAGGCCGAAGATAATAAAGAACAATGCGATCTTCTGGCCATAGCTTGATGCCCTGCGGGTTGCATAAAAAATGTCATTGGTCTTCTTCCAGAGGAATGCCCTCACGACCCTTCCGCCGTCCATAGGAAAGCCTGGTATCAGGTTAAATGCACCGAGAATAAGATTCAGTTGTGCAAGATAAGAAAAGAGCGCCCTTGCTACCGGGCCTGTCACCGAGATATAAACGATGAAGAATATCAGTGATAGAAAGAAGCTCGACAGAGGCCCTGCAATTGCCATCCTGAATTCAGCACGAGGACTCGGAGGCTCTCCCTTCATCTGCGCTACACCCCCGAATATAAAGAGGGTAATGCTCAGAATTGGGAGTCTGTATCTTATGGCGACAAATGAGTGGGAAAGCTCATGGAGAGCGACTGAAACGAAGAGGAGGAGGGCTGCTGCCAGACCGCCTACCCAGTATGAGAGGGCAGGGAGCAGGGGTGCAGCCTTCGGGAAATAGAATGTGGACAGTGACCATGTTATCAGGCCAAAGACGACCAGCCATGAGAAATGAACCCTTATGGGTATCCCCATAATTGTGGCTATCCTCCATGAGCCATGCTCTAATGGTGCATTCATAAGATAGATTATACCAGCAGAGGGAGATTTAAGCCACAGTCAATCCGTCTCATTTTTCAGAAGTCAGAAGAGGGTATGGTCGTTCAACAATCCACTCCAGAGTGTTATAATTAGACCATGTCAAACCGTATCATTGGTAAACCTGTATCAGGAGGCCAAAATATGCCAAAAAGGATCGTATTGCTGTTTCTTTCTGTTGTGCTCTTCTTTCTCCCCGTAAGGCTGTCAGGGGTTGATTCACAGGAGATCCTTAATAAATTGAGCATGAATGGATGGGAGTCAGGGATGCTGAATGACAGGGAGGTGGAGGCATTCAGGGATAAGAGTAATTTCGATAATCTGATGGGCATAATCGATGACCGCGGGATAGACTGGAGGATAAGGATAAGGGGGATAAAACTGCTCGGCAAGATAGGAACACCTGTGGCTGCAACTAATCTTGTAAGGATGTTCAATGACACATTCTTCACCCACGAATGTCCATCAATAAAATCCTATGTAGCAGATGCCCTGGGTAATTACAGGGGCGATACAATGGTGGTTCTTGCACTCATAGATGGTCTCAGAGACAGGGAGATACTTGTAAGGGAAGAATCAGCAAGATCACTTGGCAGGATAGGCAGTCCTGCTGCTGTGCCATATCTTGTTGAGGCCCTGAGAGACAGGAGCTTTGCTGTGAGGATAAATGCCATCAGGTCCCTCGCCCTGATAGGCGATTTCAGGGCATACCCACATCTGAAACAGGTCATGGATGACAGGCAGGAAGACCCTGTTATCAGAGATGCTGCATCTGCGGCCTTAGATACCCTGATGTCAAAAAGGAATTCAGGGGTGCATTGATTAAAGCGTGGCAGAATTTTGATTGAATTTTGATTTGTTTGGGTGTATTATTGATTTTAGTAAACCATATTTATCAGAAAGGAGGTGAAAGAATGAAAAAGGCATTACTGGTTTTGATCGCCATCAGCATCCTATTTACCTTCTTATTCGGATGCGCAACAAAGGACTATGTGAAACAGCAGATAGACCCACTTGTGGACAGGATCAGCAAACTCGAGGCAAGGGTCTCGGCCATCGAATCGAGGATAAGTAGCCTTGAGAGCAAGACGAATTCCCTGTCATCCGAGGTTGCTGCAGCCAAAAGGGATGCTGCTGAGGCCAAGGCGCTGGCCCAGGAGGCTATGAAGATTGCTAAGGATTCTGCTGCCAAGGCAGAGGCCGCTGCTGCAAGGGCAGAGGCTGCAGCTGAGAGGGCAGAGGCTGCCGCTGCAAAGGCAGCAAAGGCATTTGAACTAAGGCAGAAAAAATAGGGACAGCACATTTAAAGGGGTCTGAGGCCAGGCCTCAGGCCCCTCTTGTTTGCAGGTTTGTTCAATCAGAGATATTAACAGGGGTTCCTCGTTTTTCCTCTACCGCCCTGTATAGCTTCTCTGTATTGACCTCTTTAAGCAGACCCCTCTTACTCAGTAACCTGACAGCCTCGTTAAGGTAATTAAAATCCTTCATATCTTCATCCCTGTGAACTTCTACATACACCTTGCTGCCTTTGAAGCCAACCTTTACAGGCTGCTGAACAATCGTCACCCTGACACCATTGGGCACCAACCGGTAAAGCTCGGGGATGTCCTCGGGATAAAGCCTTATACATCCATGGCTGACCCTCCTGCCAACACCCCATGGCTTGTTCGTGCCGTGTATGAGGATACTGCCAAGGGAAAGCCTTAAGGCATGAGAACCGAGGGGGTTATCAGGCCCGGGCATGACCACTCTTGGCAGCTCGGGTCTCTCCCTTCTTATCGATTCAGGCACATGCCACGCAGGTCTCACTATCTTTTCAACCACCCTGAAACTTCCGATAGGGGTATCGGTGCCTTCATCGCCTATACCGATAGGAAATGTCTTTACTGATGGAGTCCCCTTCTGTTTGAAAAAATAATATAGCCTCATCTCAGAGACGTTGATCACAATGCCGTCATATGCCCCCACATCAGGCAATACCCATGATGAAGGTATGTTTACTGAGGCACCTGCCCTGGGGACGAAGGGGTCGAGGCCAGGGTTTGCATCAGCTATCTCGTTATAACCGAGCTTGAATCTCCTTGCTATCTCGATTAATGACTCACCCTTCTTCACCCTGTAAGTTCTTAAGGCCCCTATTATAGTATTGTCCTTTCCATAGTGATAAACCTCGGCACCGGCCCCTGACACTGTAAGGATAAAGATAAGGGATGCGCCAATAACCAAAAAACAGAGATATGACCTGACTGTATGGTGCCGTTTAAGCATAAACGAGTTTATCAAAATTAACCGTTGGTAGTAAACACACAATTGCTGCAGCCAGCAGTGGCCCTTGGACCCCTGCATAGTCGGGATATCCCCTGATGGCATAACGCAAAGTCATATTTCAGAGGGTCTTCCGGGTCAAAGACCTTCAGCGCCTCTGTGATTTCAACCGCTGCCTTCCAGTCTGAAGAGATGCGCCTTGTGAGCCCGAGACACCTCGAGATCCTCGCTACATGTGTATCCAGAGGTATAACGAGTTTATTCCTTGGTATCCACTTCCATATACCGAAGTCTATATCCCTATCCCTCACCATCCATCTCAGAAAGAGGTTTATCCTCTTACATGCACTCCCCTTAATTGGTGATGGGAAGAACTGGGTAAGGCCTGATGGATGGATGTTCCTCCCATAGACGGCAGATGTATCAATGGACAGGACCTCGCCTGTGAATCCTGCAATGCATCTGCCTGTATCAGCATCATCCAGATTGTAGTGCCCTTTGAAGGCGTCTTCAAGCGATCTGTATTTGCCGAGCAATTCATGGATGATAAAGAGCAGGCAGACTATATCATCGCTTTCATTGAACCTGTATTTCAATGAAAAAAGCCTTCCATGCCTTTTTACCCTGAAGTCCATGAGAAAGGCAAAGGGGCTTTCACCCATGGCGGAGAGGATCTTTTTGATCACAGGCTTGAACAGATCGACCCTCCCGTAGGCAAAACAGGAGGCTATGAAACCTGAGACCGCGATGTCTTCAGGGTTTTTGTACTGGTGGGGGAATTGGATTGGGTCATGGAGGATTCTTCCCTCGAAATTATATTCCCTGTAAAACCTTTCGAGGGTCGGTTTTAAAGACCTCATATGCCGAGAATTATCTCCCTCTCATCCATATCTACCTTATCGATTCTCACCCTCAGCTCATCCCCGATCCTGAATGATCGCCCTGTGTTTCTCCCGACGAGTGACAGCGTCCTTTCATTGTACTGGTAGAAGTCATCAGGGATGTAAGACACATGGAGGAAACCTTCAACATAGAAGTCCTTCAGCCTCACCTTAAGGCCATAGGGGGTTATACCCACGACCCTGCCCTCATACTCCTCACCAACCTTATCCCCCATAAACCAGACCCTCATTGCATTTATGACCTCCCTTTCTGCCTCGTCAGCGAGGCGCTCCATCCTCGATGAATGGAAGGCAATGTCAGGGAGAATAGCCTCGAATTCCTTGATCCTTTTGTCAGGCAAATGCCTCTTTGTCAAGACCTCCCTTAGTATCCTGTGGACCACAAGGTCAGGGTATCTCCTTATCGGAGATGTGAAGTGGGTGTAGCATCTTGAGGCAAGGCCGAAATGTCCAACATTTATCGGAGAGTATCTTGCCTGCTTAAGGCTTCTCAGAATCATGTAGTTAACGATCTCCTCGAAGGGTCTTCCCTTTATCTCGATGATGAGCCCTGCAAGATCAGCAGGATGCAGGGACTTCTTCTTGAGTCTCACCAGTGGTCTTACAACCCTTAATATATCTTCTATCTTCATCGGGTCGGGCTCTTCGTGGATCCTGTATAAAGACGGTATACCGAGGGACTCAAGATGCTCTGCCACGGCTTCATTGGCAGCGATCATGAACTCCTCGATTATCATATGGGCGAGGTTCCTCTCTGCCCTGATTATAGCCTCCGGCCTTCCCTGTAAATCGAGCAGGACCTCGGGCTCTGGGAGGTCAAAGTCGAGGCTGCCCCTCTGGAGTCTCCGTGTTCTGAGGATATTGCAGAGCTCATTCATCAGCTCGAAATCCCTGAGTAGATGATCGTATCTCTCCCTTTCATGCCTGTCATAGTCAACGAGTATCTTTCTGACAGATGTGTATGTCATCCTTTCGCAGCTCTTTATAAGACTGGGATAGAACCTTGTCCCCAGCCTCTCACCATCCCTGCTAAAATCTATCTCTACGGTAAAGGCCAGCCTGTCAAGCCCTGGTTTGAGGCTGCATAAATCCTCTGAGAGTTCCTTTGGAAGCATCGGGATAACCCTGTCAGGGAGGTATACGCTTGTTCCTCTCTGCCGCGCCTCATTGTCTATGGCTGAGTCCAAGCCGATGTAAAAACCCACATCAGCTATATGAACCCATAGCCTGTATCCGTGCTCGGTGAGTTTGATAGAGACGGCATCGTCAAAGTCCTTTGCACGCTCTCCATCGATGGTGACAGTAGAAAGCCTTCGGAGGTCCTTCCTCTTTAAAACAGTCTCCTCTGGGGCTGTCTGAAAGAGCCTTTTTGCCTCATCATGAACAGCCCTTGGAAACCTCTGGGGGAGGTTGAACTCCTCTACAATAGCCTCTATCTCAGATCTCGGGTCCTCGGGCCTTTTCATCACCTTTATAACCCTGCCAGAAGGCGGCCTTTTGTCTGTCGGATAGCTGATTATCTCTGCTATAACATTATCGCCCTTTCTTGCCTTCCCCCTGTCAGCAGGTGATATATAGAGATCAAAGGGGATGGCCTTGTTCTTTGGCCTGACATAGGCTGCATTCTTTGTCATATCAAGCCTGCCAACGATCCTCGTCGTTGCCCTCTCGAGAATCCTTATAATCCTTCCCTCGCGTCTCTGCCAGCTCTCCACCCTTGCAATAACCCTGTCATTGTTCAGGGCGCCGAGGCTTGAGCGTGAGGGGATAAAGATGTCCCTCTCACCGGGTTTTTCAGGTATCACAAAACCATAGCCATCTCTGTGGGCCTCGAAGTATCCTGTTACAAGATTCATCTCCTCGACAGGGCCATAAAGCCCCTTCCGTGTCATGACTATATCGCCTTCCATCAACATCTCCCTGAGGAGGCGCTTCAATGCCCTTGCCTCAGAGCGGCTGACCTCCATCGAGGAGACAATCTCCCTGAAACTCAGGGGCCTCCTCGTCTTTTCCCTGAAGAAGGAGAGTATGGATTCTCTGCTTACCATGGTATTATTTTATGATACCTGTTAGATAATAACAACCATTTTTTAATCACAGATCGATTAAAATATACCATGTCAAACACAGAAGACAGAAACCCAAAGGCAGAGGATATTGATACCCTTTCTGCAGAAAATATCCTCTATGTCATGAATGAAGAGGATGCGGTGGTTATCGATGCGGTCAGGTCGGCCATCCCCTCCATCGCAAGGGCGGTGAATGAGGCTGTAGAGGTCATAAACAATGGCGGAAGGATATTTTATGTCGGCGCCGGGACAAGCGGCAGGCTTGGCATGCTTGATGCCGCAGAGATGCATCCTACATTCGGTGTCTCTCAGGATTTATTCCAGGTCATCACCGCGGGCGGAGATGAGGCACTGAGGAAATCCATAGAAGGGGCTGAGGATGATGAAGATGCTGGAAGGAATGCAGCCGCTGTGATTACAGAAAAAGACATGGTCATAGGTATAACAGCAAGTGGGAAGACCCCTTTTGTACTGTCATGCCTTGATGCGGCAAAGGGAAAGGGTGCAAGGTGCTGGCTGATCACATGCAGTGGCACGAGAGTCGGAGGGGGGACCCCCGTTCAGTGGTTGGATGGTATTGTAACTATACCGACCGGCCCCGAGATAATCGCAGGCTCTACGAGGCTCAAGGCAGGTACGGCAACGAAGCTTGCACTGAATATGTTTTCGACTGCCGCTATGATCAAGCTCGGCAGGGTATATAAAGGGCTTATGATTGGTGTCGTGCCATCCAATAAAAAGCTCATCGAAAGGGCAGAAAGGATAATAGCAGAGATAACAGGCTGTGACCGGGGAGAGGCTTCGAGGTACCTGAAACTTTCCGGTATGAAGCCGAATGTTGCAGTTGTGATGAAGGCCAGGGATGTCTCCAGACAGGAGGCTGAAAGATTGCTTGCAGGTGGTTGTCTCAGGGAGATTTTGGGATAAATATGATAATATAATAGATGCCTGAAACGAGACTCAAGGTAATACTCCTGCGCCACACCCCTGAGCCGGAGGAGACTATTTCGATGGCCGCAAGGCTATGCTACAGCCCATCGGATATCGAGTCTCTGAAGGAAAAGATAGAGACAAAGGACCAGAAGGCATTTGTCGAAAGATTGATGAAGATGGGGCACATGAGCCCTGTGGAACATGCATCCTTCACCTTTGCAATCGAGGGCATATCAAGGGCATGCTCCCACCAGCTCGTCAGGCATAGGCTTGCATCGTATTCTCAGCAGTCGCAGAGATATGTTAGCGAGCAGACAGATTTTGACTATATAATCCCGCCTGTGATCAGGGAAGATAAGGAATTGAAGGAATATTTTGAGGAATTCATGTCAGGCGCCCAGAAGGCCTATAACCACATTGTAAAAAGGCTTAATGAAAGGGGCATAAAGGGTGAGGCAGCCAATCAGGATGCGAGGTTTGTGCTTCCCAATGCTGCGGAGACAAAGATAATAGTCACAATGAATGCGAGGGAACTACTCCATTTCTTCAGGCAGAGGTGCTGTCTGAGGGCACAATGGGAAATAAGGCAGATGGCAGAGGAGATGCTGAGGCTGGCCAGAGGAGTGGCCCCTGTCATATTTGCCAATGCAGGGCCTGGATGCATTCATGGGCCGTGCCCTGAGGGCGAATACACCTGTGGCAGGATCAAAGAGGTGAGGAAACATTACAGGGAGATGGGCACCCCCGGCATGTTTATATAGCCCTAAGCGTCTCTCTTAATAGAGGGCTCCTCGCAGACCACTCTGACGATATCCCCCCGTGAAACAATTCCGAGCAGTCTGTTTTCATCATCCACTACAGGAACCCTTTTGATCCTCTTCCTGTCCAGTATTGTGGCAATCTTCTTTGCTGTCGTCTCAGGGCTGACAGTAATTACAGGCGTCGTCATTATATCCTTAACCTTGCCACCTGTCCTGTGGTGCGGAACAGGCTTGTTCATGACATATTTTATGACAACATCGTTGAATACATGCCCCCGTGGAATACCTGCCATTGTGAGAAGGTCTGCCTGGGTGATCATACCTATGACATGGTTTTCGTCATCAACGACAGGCATACCGCTTATTTTATGCCTTATAAGCAATCGTCCTGCCTCATAAACATCGGTATCCTTCTTAACAGTTATTACATCACGGGTCATTATCTCCCTTGCAAGCCATGAATGGGCACATCTCTCCTTCGCTATCCTCACCGCAATCTCGTATATCTTCTTCAAGTCGCTTTCTGTTATATCAACAAATGTGCCCACCTCCTTTAATGCATCTCTGAGGTCCTCTTCTGTTAATGTTAGCTTTTCATCCACAATCATCTTACTGTTCATGATCAACACTCAGGAGGTTTTGGTAAACCGGCAAGTTTACAGGCGGTTCTGTAACCAGATGAAGGGAATATTCTGTAGAGGTCCTTCTTTGTAAAACCCGTCTCTTTCAGAATATCCCTGCAGAGCGGCGAGGCACCATTCCTTTCGTAATACAGCCTTATCGCAGTGATAAGCCTCCAGTGTTCAGCGGTTAATTCTATGTCCTCGATGTCTGCGAGGCGCTCAGCCACACTTACATCCCAGCTATCGACATTCATGAGATAGCCGTCTTCGTCCAGATCGAGTCTTTTCCCGCGGGTTTCTATTGCTGCCACCATTGCACCCTCCTTAAACCATGGGAGGGGACAAAAGTCCCCTCCAGATTTACCAGCCAAACCTCAGGTCTGACCTTGCGAACTCATTGCCATACATGTAACCGTCAACATCCTTAATGCTGACCTTTATGCCTGCCTTTTTAAAGAACCTGTCCCAGCCTATCCTGTGAATCCACTCCTTGATCCTTTCATCAGGCCTTGCATCTTTCCTCCATGCATGCATTATCATCGTTACTGCATTCACAGCCTCTTCCCATTTTGGGGGATTGTTCGGGAGGTATGGGATAACGACCCTCCCAAGGTCAGGACCGCTGCCTGTATTCGATGCCTTGCCCCCGACCGATACTGCGAAGCCATCGAGCTTGGGGTCTCCTGTGAGTATTGACTCACAGTGCATTGTACAGGCTCCACAGTGGATGCACCTCTCTGCGCTTATCACAACGCTCTCCTTGCCCTTGGGTTTTATGGCCCCTGTAGGACAGCTATGAATAACTGTCGGCTGTTCGCAGATCCTCATCTTATCCTCAAGCACTATAGGGATATCCCTGTGAACACCTATTATGCCGATATCAGCCATCAATGCCTCTTCTATATTGGCACAACCGCCGATGTTGATCTTTAACCAGGCAGGAAGCCTGTGATTCTTAAATTCATCGATCAGCGCATCACCGAGCGCCTTTGCTATCCCTGGAGAGTCTGTTGCGGGGAGATTGCAGTGTATCCAGCCAGGACATGCCATTATGTTATGTACCGAATTCTTTGTACCGCCAACAGGGAACCCAAGCGATTCAACCTTATCGATAAGTTCCTCTATCTTATCTGGATTAACATCAACAAACTCGAATGAGTTTCTCAATGTAATCCTGAAGAAACCGCCCGAGTATTCATCAGCAAGGTCGCAGAGCTCGAGCATTGATGCAACGCTGACCCTCGATGGTGGCATTGCAATCCTGACGGTGTAGCATACATCGCCCGACTCAGCGATGCGTTTAATAACACCGGGTCTGACGACCTCATGGGTATCCCATTTGCCATAATTTTTCAGAACCACCTGCGGAATATTTTCTTCAACAGGTGGTACGCCTACCCCTCCAACCTTACTCATGTACACCTCCTAACTCTTCATGTTCCCAGTGATAGAATGTGTTTCTCCTTGGGGATGTGAAATTCATCGGACTTGGTTCAACACCGCATAACTCAAGGAACTTATCCATGCCGATCCTCTGTATCATGTCCCCTATCCTCTCTTTCTTTCTCCCGTTGTCATCATATACATCGCATATCCTTGTGTAAGCTGCAACAAGCTCTTTATAATCAGGTGGTGTAACCTTGATAAAGGGAAAGATGACCTTCCCCTTCATCGGTCCATATTTTCCCTTCATCTTGCCGCCGGCAGTAATAGCGACGCCCCTGTCATCGCCCGGTTTTATGGCAGGCACACGGTTTATGCAGTACATGCAGCGTATGCAGCTGTCACCGTCGATCGTGAGTTTTTTACCATCCCAGTTCATTGCGTTGGTTGGGCAGTTATCGCACACCCATCTGATATCCCCACCCCTGTTTACCCAGTCGCTGAGCCTTCTGTCATTGATCTTTGGCAGGTCCCTGAATACACCGATTATGCCGATGTCCCCATGCAGCAGTGCCTTTCCACAGTCATTGGGGCAGCCTGCCATCTTGGTCTTTATCTTGAACGGGAATCTTGGATACTGTATGTCGTCGATAAAGTGTTTTGTCATGAAGTGCTTGAGTCGCGGTGTATCCATTACAGCATATTCGCATAGCGCCGGACCCATGCAGTCGGGCATGTTTCTCATTGCATCGCCTGCAGAACCTACATCATAGCCCATCGCATTCAGTTCCTGCGTTACTGCCTTCATCTGCTCGTCATTCATTATCCCGCAGATCTCGATGTTGTAGTTTGTTGTCAGCATATGTAGGGACCCATCGCCATATCTTTCTGTCAATTCACATATCTTTCTGAAGGTTGAGGTCTTGTAAAAGGTGCCAGGGTTGCCCAATACCCTGATAAGGTGCGAATGGCTGATGATATCGGGCCGTCTGGATTTTCTTGCGATAGCCCCTGAACCCAGTCCCGGCACAGAAGACATACCACCATGCCCCCACTGGGTCCAGCGCTGCTTTATACCCTCTTCATACATCATTACAGGGTATTGTGTCCTCTTGAGCTCCCTTGCATGACTCGGCCACGGACCCTTGCATAGCTCATCCATATAGGGCGTCTCTGAACCGGTCAGCCCTTCCTTGACTGTCCTGTCGGCTGTCTTAGAGATATCTGCCATATCTACCTCCTCTTAAAAGATTTCTTATAACAATTATCAATAATTCCATAATTAACTTATATGACTTTTGTCACGTTTTAGATAGGCTCGGTTGAAGCGGGATCTAAGCGTTCAAAATAGGGCGATAGTTTATAGAGCGATAGTTCTACAGTTTTTTAATGAATAATTTTTTCCATAATTTAACTATCCACTATCGCTCTGACACTCTATCAGACTAATGTCGCGCTGTCGCTTTATCGCTCTATGTAGGCGCAAGGCGCTTTTAGCCTTTTGCCTTTAGCTCTGACCTATTTGAGGCCCGGTGTCACAGGCATGGGCTCTTGATCCTCACGGTGAAGTAATTGTCTGACTTGCTGACCTCATATTCGCAGCCTGACATAGCAGCGTATATCTTTACCTGCTTCACCTCATCTTCATCATCAACAAGCAGATCGACATAATCATCTATAGAACACATCGTAGAGAAATGCTCCTTCAATCTCCTTAGGGGTTCAGGGTGTCTCTGTCCCCTTGCATCAATGATCATCATGAGACCTCCATTTTTATATCATACCATACAACAGGGGTTGCTTTTTCATGCATATTTACTTTATTCTTAAAAGAAATGGGAGGGCCGGAATCTGGCCTGAAAAGGAGGTTTATTGTGATAAAGGTATCAGAAGTGGCTGCAGAGAAGGCAAAGGAGATACTCGCCAGCGAAGGCAAGGCTGATTGGGGACTGCGTATCTACATGGCAGACGGTGGCTGTAGTGGTCCATCGTACGGCATGGATATAGACGAAAATCCTGCTGAAAACGACGAGGTCATAGAAAAGAATGGGCTCAGGGTCTTTATGGATAAGAATACCTTCCAGAGCCTTGCCGGGATGGAGATTGACTTTATTGACGATGGGGAGAGGAGGGGATTTGTCCTTATGGGCAATCCTGAAACCTCCTGCGATTCAGGCTGCGGCACCTGCGGATAGTCCTGAGCATGTTTCCGGTTCACAGGCCGCGGAGGCTGAGAAAAAGTGATGTTATCAGGAGGATGGTGAGGGAGACCTCCCTGTCCCCTGATAACCTCATTTACCCTTTATTTGTCACTTACGGCAGGGGAATAAAGAGGGAGGTCACCTCGATGCCTGGCTGTTTTCAGGAGTCGATAGATGAGGTCGTAAAGAGCGCAAAAGAGGTCTATTCCCTTGGCGTACCCTCGGTAATACTCTTCGGGATCCCAGAGCATAAAGACGAAAGGGGGACCTCTGCTTACGATGACAATGGTATTGTTCAAAACGCTGTCAGGGCAATAAAAGATGCCATTCCTGAGCTATACATAATCACAGATGTATGCCTGTGCGAGTATACAGTTCATGGTCACTGTGGGGTCGTGGAAAGGGGCGATGTGGTCAACGACCAGACAGTCGAGCTGCTGTCAAAAGAGGCTGTCTCCCATGCAAGGGCCGGTGCTGATATGGTTGCTCCTTCAGACATGATGGACGGAAGGGTTAGGGCTATAAGAGACGCCCTGGACGATGAGGGCTTCTCTACAGTGCCGATAATGTCCTATGCTGCAAAGTATGCCTCTGCCTTTTATGGCCCATTCAGGGAGGCTGCTGAGTCTGCACCTCTGTTCGGGGACAGGCGCTCTTATCAGATGGACCCTCCAAACAGGAGGGAGGCGATGCGGGAGGTCAGCCTCGATATTGAAGAAGGGGCAGACATCATCATGGTAAAACCTGCGCTTTCCTACCTCGATATAATCTCTGCTGTCAGGGATAACTTTGATGTCCCTGTGGCGGCTTATAATGTGAGCGGTGAGTATTCACTTGTCAAGGCCGCTGCAAAACTTGGCTGGGTCAACGAGCAGGGCTTGATGATGGAGATCCTGATATCCATCAAGCGCGCTGGCGCTGATCTGATCCTCACTTATTTTGCAAAGGAAGCGGCAAGGATCCTGAACGGGTAGAGAATTTTGGGGCAGCAGTTATGATCTTAATCATGGATGCTCAGGATATGTATGGTATAATGAAGAAAATGCATGGAGGTGAAAATGTTAGATAGGCTGAAGATCGAAGACGCATTAAACCAGATAAGGCCAGCGCTGCTGCGTGACGGTGGCGATGTTGAGCTTATAGATGTGACATCTGAAGGCATAGTGAAGGTAAGGCTCGTTGGCGCCTGCGGTACATGCCCGATGTCAATACTGACGCTGAAGCGCGGTATCGAAGCAACCCTGAAACAGCGTGTACCTGAGATAGCATCCGTCGAGGCCGTTTAAGGGAACAGCGCAATAGCATCGAGGGCAGTCCTTTCATCAAAGCCCATCATTAGGTTCATATTCTGAACCGCCTGGCCTGATGCACCCTTCAGAAGATTGTCTATTGCAGTTACAACTATGAGCGTTTCTGTCCTTTTGTTTACGATGACCCCTATCTCGCACAGGTTTGTGCCGCGGACATCCTTCAGGTCAGGAAACCTGCCGACATCCAGCACCCTTATGAAGGGCTCCTTCTTATATGCATTGCGATAGATCCCGAGGACCTTTTCTGTATCCATATCTCTCATAAGCCCTGCATAGATCGTAGTCAATATTCCCCTGTCGAGGGGGAGGAGATGGGGTGTAAAATTGACCTTTATATCCCTGCCTGCTATGGATGATAGTTCTTGCTCTATCTCAGGGGTGTGCCTGTGCGTTGTAACACCATATGCCCTGAACCCTTCATTCACCTCGCTAAATGAGAGGGCAACATCAGACTGCCTCCCCGCCCCTGTAGTCCCTGATTTGGAATCAATAACTATCGAATCGAGGTTAAGCAGCTTACATTTGATTGCTGGATAAAGCCCTATAATAGCCCCTGTAGGATAGCAACCCGGGTTGGCCACGAGATCTGCCATTGCGATATCCTTCCTGTAAAGCTCTGGAAGGCCATAGACCGCTTTTTTCAATGTCTTGCCATACCTGTGTGGCCCATTATACCACTTCTCGTAGGTGCTGGCATCTTTCAACCTGTAATCAGCGGATAGATCTACGACCCTTTTCTTGTTCCTCACAAGGAAATCGACAGGCTCCTGAGATGCGCCGTGTGGAAGGGCCATAAAGAATAGGTCAGCCCTTTGAATGATCTTATCTTTATTCAGAGGTTCATAGATAAGATAGTCGTATCTGTGCAGATGAGGAAAGATGTCTGTGACCTTCTTGCCAGCGGATTTCTCTGATGTAACGGCTGTTATCTCAACTTCTGGATGTGAGGCTAATATCCTTAGAAGTTCTGCACCTGCATATCCACTGCCTCCGCATATAGCAACTTTTAGCATGTCTAAGTCGAAAGTTTAAAGTTAAAAGTTTCGATTTGGTAGACCATGGACCATAGACTGTGGACTTTCGACTTTTAACTTTTAACTGCTTTACCTCTTGGAGAACTGGAATCTCTTTCTTGCGCCCTTCTGACCGTATTTCTTCCTTTCCTTTTCTCTCGGGTCCCTCATGAGGAATCTCTCTTTCTTGAGTCTCGGTCTGAGGTCGCTATCAAGTAATGTCAATGCCCTTGATATGCCATGCCTCAGGGCACCTGCCTGGCCGGTGAGTCCCCCACCATCAACCTTTGCTATCACATCGAGTTTGCCAATCATGCCTGTCAGCTCAAGAGGATGCCTTAGCATCATCCTGAGCGTCTCGCGGGGAAAATAGGAATCCACCGGTTTGTCATTAACAACTATCTGCCCGCTCCCCGGAGACACTATCACCCTTGCTATAGATCTCTTTCTTCTGCCCGTAGCAGTGTATTTAATCTCAGCCATCCCGACTCCTAACCGGGGTCCCCAAAAAGGTCAAAGACTTTTTGGGGTGCCCCTATTCCTGATTCATAATCTCTGGTTTTTGCGCTGCATGTGGGTGTTCAGACCCTTTGTACACCTTGAGTTTTTTCAACATCGCCCTGCCGAGCCTGTTTTTTGGGAGCATGCCCCACACTGCGTCTTTTATGACCTCTTCGGGTTCCCTGCCAAGGCGGTCTCTTGCACTTTCTGCCTTTATGCCACCAGGATAACCTGTGTGATGATAGTAAACCTTTTCATCAAGTTTCTTTCCTGTAAGCCTGACCCTTCCGGCATTAATCACAACTACAAAATCGCCAGTATCAACATTTGGAGTAAACACCGCCTTGTTCTTGCCGCGAAGATAGGTCGCTACCTTTGTTGCTAGCCTTCCAAGGACCTTATCACTGGCATCAATGACATACCATTTCCGCTCTATCTCGTTGTTCTTTGCAAATGGAGTTCTCATAACCACCATCACCATCCTTTCAGATACCGTGAGTTTAATAGGATAATAGAAATATTCCTCTAATGTCAATACCTGAGACACCCCCTGAGTTCTCAGAATTTGAGGTCGTCTTCATCCTGTGATTGCCTCCATGCCGTTCTCACACCCTCTTTAATGAATATGAAAAAGACGACTGTCATTCCTAACACAAGGCCAAAGATGTTGACGAGCCTTATGAACACAAGTATTATGATAAATGCAAACAGCATAAGGAGACGGAAGATACTTAAATAGATGAGTTTTGTTTTTGCCTTTGGGACATTGAGCAGGCTCTCGATTCCCCAGATAAGTCCCTTCAGGTTTGCAATGCCGAGTATGCCTCCTATAATGATGCTTATTGGTATCAGGTCGGGGTTTCCAAAGGGTCTCAGGAATCTCAGGGCATCTGCCCTCCAGTTCACAAGGAAAGAAAGCAGGGCCAATGGAAGGAGCACAATTATGCCCTGTTTAAGTACCCTTTTTAGAATCATTTCTTTTTGCAACCCTGATAAGCTCGCGAAACCCTGCAATTATACCCAGGATGAGAAATATAATAGTAAACCACGGGGATGTCTTAAATGCCTTATCGAGGAAGTATCCGATAGCAAAGCCCACAAATGTCGAAAGAACGAGCTGTATTCCAACTGTGCTTGCCTCAAGGAGCTGCTTGAATAGCGGTTTTTCCCCCATATTTTATATGGTATAAGTTCTCCAATGAAAATTGCAACCCAAGCGGAAAAAATTTGACAAAAAAGAGGTTCACAGCTTAAATAGGGTAGTGCTGCCTGTAATATAAATGCCGACTTGTTACCCCATGAGAGGGAGTAAACATCTGGTTTTTCAATTAAAAGAGAAGAATATAATTTATGATTAAGAGACTTTCTGTATTTATTCTTTTAATTGTCGTGTCTTTATATGTTGTCCATATATCGATGCCTGATATATCAAGACTCATGAGTGAGAATCCAGGAAAGACCTCCTTGTTTTTTCATGCTTTCTAAGTATGTCACAATTGCATCCTCAGCCATTTTGACAGCGTCTTCTACAGTATCGCCATAAGTTATACATCCCGGCAAAGACGGCGCTAAAACCGTATATCCATCTTCCGCTTCAGGTCTTAAGACAATCCTGAAAGAGAGTTTTGAACCTCCTCTTTGACATTTGTTTTATTTTACCACTGTTTATCCGATTGGATACATTTTTAACCTAAACTTAACCCTCCCTTCATATTCCTGTAACCGAAAATACTTATCATATTATTTGAGTGAAGCGTCAAGCGCACTTGCATTATGCTCGACGCTAAAGGAGGAGGTGAGAAGGTAAGAGGATGTGACAAAATTTTAACATTGCTGTAACATCGCTGTAACAATCAAACCCTATCATAGATGGGGTATAATTTAAGGAGGATGAAGGTATGAAGAGGATTTTAGTTTTGATATTGGCATTAGCTGTTGTATTGTCGTTCTCTGCTGTCAATGCAGCAGAAACTCTGAATGGCGCAGGGGCGACATTCCCTTATCCATTGTATTCAGCATGGGCTTACGAGTATAGCAAAGTAACAGGAGTAAAACTTAATTATCAGTCCATAGGCTCAGGTGGTGGAGTAAGACAGATTGTATCGAGGACAGTTGACTTTGGCGCCTCTGATGATGCCCTTAAACCAGAGGATGTAGAAAAGGACAGACTCCTTCAATGGCCACAGGTAATAGGTGGAGAGGTTCTGGCGATAAATGTGCCTGGCATAAAATCAGAAGAGATGGTTCTCGATGTAGAGACAGTTTGTAAGATATTCCTTGGAGAGATTAAATACTGGGATGGCCAGAAGATAAAGGCATTGAATCCATCCCTTAAGCTCCCATATAAGGATATAACTGTTGTCCACAGGTCTGATGGCTCAGGGACAACAGCAGTCTTTACCCATTATCTTGCTGAGGCATGCCCTGTCTGGAAGGAGAAGGTTGGAGAGGGAAAGTCTGTAAACTGGCCTGTTGGCATAGGAGGAAAGGGCAATGAGGGTGTTGCCAATTATGTAAAGAGGACACCCTATTCTATAGGCTATGTGGAGTTTGCCTATGCAAAGCAGAATAACCTTACTTATACACTTCTTAAAAATCCAGCAGGAAAAATTGTGAAGCCAACACTTGAGACATTTGCAGAGGCTGCTGCCCATGGAGATTATGCTCCCAAAAAACATTTCTACACATGGGTTACAAATGTAAAGAGCCCGAATGCCTGGCCTATTGTGGCTGCAACAAATATACTTGTTGCAAAAGAGAAGGTTGAACAAAACAAAAGGGTGGTCAAATTTTTTGACTGGGCATTTTCTCAAAGGGGTGACGAGTTAGCAAAAGGGCTTGTCTATGCGCCCCTTCCATGGTCTTTAAAAAATAAGGTGAGGGCATACTGGAAAGAGCATGGGATATATTAGGCTTAAGGCCATAGGCTGAAGGCGATAGTGTTTTAAGGTGTTTTTTTATATCTTCAGCCGTCAGCCTATGGCCTATGGTTTAACAAGGAGCATATTGCATGAATTTTTTTAAAAAGAGAAATCCTGTTGACCTGACCTTTTCATTCATTACAGGGATTGCCTCTCTCTCTGTGGTCCTGATTGTCATAGGCATTCTGTATGTGCTCCTCAAAGAGTCTTCGCTATCAATAGAAAGATTTGGTTTTATTAAATTCATTACATCCGTTGACTGGGACCCTGTGAAAGAATCCTTTGGGGCTGCTGCAGCCCTTTATGGAACACTCGTGACAACAATTTTAGCCCTTATTATTGCCATACCTGTTGCAATAGGCATTGCAATATTTGTTACAGAGGTGGCCCCCAATTTTCTGAAAGGTCCTGTGGGAGTTGCCATAGAACTCTTAGCAGCCATACCAAGCATCATTTATGGCATGTGGGGGCTCTTTACACTTGCCCCTATTATGGCCAAATATGTAGAGCCTTTTTTAAAAAGGACCATTGGGAAATTGCCTTTAGTTGGTATACTTTTTGAGGGCACTCCCCTCGGCATAGACCTCTTGACGGCAAGCACAATATTAGGGATAATGATAATCCCATTCACAGCAAGCATCTCAAGGGATGCCTTTAATCTTACACCTTCTGTGGTGAAGGAATCTGCCTATGCAGTTGGTGCAACAAAATGGGAAGTGGTGAGGGATGTAATACTTCCATATTCAAAATTAGGTGTATTTGGAGGTGTTGTAATTTCCCTCGGGAGGGCATTGGGTGAGACAATGGCAGTGGCCTTTGTCCTTGGAAACAATAATCAGATAACCAGTTCTTTACTCGATGCGGCGGCTACTGTTACAGTAAAACTCGCAAACGAGTTTACCGAGGCTGACAAGGATGTTTATCTTTCATCATTATATTATCTGGCGCTTCTGCTCTTTATTATGAGCTTTATTGTCCTGGCTGCAGCAAAGTTCTTTATTTTAAAAGCCGAAAGGAGATACCAGAGGTGAGGCGTGAAAGAGTAAGGGTCATACAGAGCCATATCGCCTTTATTATTAGCACCCTGACTGCCATATTCGGCATCTTCTGGCTTGTATTCATCATAGGTGATGTCCTTATTCACGGCATAGGGGCGCTGAATATAAATCTGTTCATAAAGGACCCTACTCCAGCAGGTGTAGAGGGGGGCGGATTGAGGAATGCCTTTGTTGGACATCTGATGATAACCCTGTTTGCTACATTGATAGGCGTCCCGATAGGCGTGCTCGGTGGGACATTCCTTGCAGAATATGCGAAGGGCAAAAGGATTGCCAGGATTATAAGCATCCTTTCAGACATAATGGTCAGTGTTCCTGCCATTGTTGTCGGCACCTTTGTGTACGCCATAATCGTAAAACCCCTCGGTCATTTCAGCGGCTGGGCAGGGGCTATGGCACTTGCAATGATAATGATACCTGTTGTTCTGAGGACAACAGAAAACATGCTCTCCCTCGTATCATGGACAGTAAGGGAGGCTGCCTTTGCACTCGGTGCTCCATATTACAAAGTGATTATACAGGTTGTTTACAGGGGAGCAGCTGCCGGGATATTAACAGGAATACTCCTTTCTATTGCGAGGGTCACAGGAGAGGCCGCGCCACTTCTATTCACAGCATTCAACAACTCCTTCTTCTCTATAAACATGAATGAACCTATAGCCTCGCTTACAGTATCAATATTCCAGTATGCCATGGGGCCTTATGATGGCTGGCATGCACAGGCATGGGCTGCATCTCTAATGATTACTGTATTCATCCTTATTATTACGATACTCGGGAGGCTCATCATAAAATGGAGGTATAAGAAGTGACAGGCTCGATAGAGATCGATGTTAAAGACCTGAATTTTTATTACGCCGGCAATATCCATGCATTGAAACGGATAAGCTTTCCTGTCTATAAAAACAGTGTCACCGCATTGATAGGGCCCTCGGGCTGCGGGAAGACAACGCTTCTGAGGTGTTTTAACAGGATGCATGACCTGTATCCTAACAACAGATATGAGGGTGAAATAATCTTTCAAGGCACAAATGTCCTTTCAAGGGATATTGGTGTCATTGACCTCAGAAGCCGCATCGGCATGGTCTTTCAGAAGCCCACCCCCTTTCCGATGACGATATTCGACAATATTGCATACGGATTGAGGTTGAAAGGGATGAGGAAGAGGTCTGAACTCTCAGAGATGGTTGAAGGTGCACTCAAGCATGCTGCCCTCTGGGATGAGGTGAAGGATAAACTTAATGTCAGCGCTTACGAGCTTTCGGGAGGACAGCAGCAGAGGCTGTGCATTGCAAGGGCGCTGGCTGTAAGGCCAGAGGTTCTTCTATTTGACGAACCTACCTCTGCCCTCGATCCTATTTCAACGGCAAAGATAGAGGAGCTTGCTATTAACCTTAAGAGGGAAATTACTATAATTATAGTTACCCACAATATGCAGCAGGCTGCAAGGATGTCGGACTGGACAGGATTTATGATGCTGGGGGAGCTGATCGAATTTGGTAAGACCGATAAGGTATTTACTGCCCCTTCAGAGAAACTCACAGAGGAATATATAACAGGGAGGTTTGGATGATGGCTATTTTCGACGATGAACTTACAGGTCTCAAAGAGAGGATATTAAAGATGGGCCTGCTCGTGGAGGCTGCTATAAGGGATTCCATAAAGGCCCTTGTGGAAAGAGATAGTGACCTTGCCAGAGAGGTCATCAGAAAGGACCACCAGATAAATGCCCTTGATGTGGAGATAGATGAGGAATGCATAAGGCTCATTGCCTTGAGACAGCCAAAGGCAGGAGATTTAAGGTTTATAACCACTGCAATGAAGATAACAACAGACCTTGAGAGGATGGGAGACCTTGCTGAGGATATAAGCGAGAGGGCAATTGAACTGAATGAGGAGCCCCCCCTGAAGCCCTACATAGACATCCCGAGGATGGCTGAGATTGCACAGGGCATGCTTATAGATGTGCTGGATGCCTTTGTGAGGAAGGATACATCCATCGCATACGACATCATCAAGAGGGATGATGCGGTTGATAACCTTACCGTCCAGATATTCAATGAGCTTATGTTCTTCATGATTCAGGATCCAAGGGCTGTTTCGAGGGCGGTAAAGATAACATATATCTCAAAATATCTCGAGAGGATCGCGGACCATGCAACAAATATTGCAGAGATGGTGGTTTATATGGTCGAAGGAAGGATGATAAGACATACAGAGGCGACATAAATGCGGCAGTGTGTCGGTACGTTTGTATTCTGCATCTTCATTGTCTTTCCCCTGTTCGCCCTTACTTTAAATGACAATGAGATCGCCTCTTATCAGGGGGAGATGGCGGACAAGCCGATCGGTGAAAGGATAGCATTCTGGGCAGAGAGGTTTGTCGGCACACCCTACGACACTGATCCATCCGGTGAGTATGTGACAAGGAGGGTAATAGTTGCTGATGAAAGGGTGGACTGCATGTATCTCAGTTTCAGGGCGGTCGAGCTGGCCCTTGGAAGGACGCCTTCTGAAGCTATTGAGGTTGCCCTCGATAAAAGGTTTCTGACAAAGGGCGTCTTAAGGAATGGCACTGTCTCAAATTACGATGAGAGGTTTCAATACGGTGAGGACATGCTCGATAGCATGAAGTGGGGCAGAGAGATCACAGGGGAGATCGGGCCGTTGACATCAGTGAAAGGTTCAAGGGGCAGGGAAAAGGTGATGATGGTCTCAAAAGAGACATTAATCGAACTTCTTAAGGAGCAGACAGAAAATCCGTCAGGGAAGACTAAAGGCTTGCCCCTGCGAAGCGGAGATTTTATATTCTTTATAAAGCCTCCTGAAAAGAGGGTAGCAGAGGAGATAGTCGGCCATATTGGGATCATAAAGAGGGAGGGCAGGGATATCTACCTCATCCACGCCAGCGGAAGAAAGAACCACGGAAACCCTCGCATGTTAAAGTCTCTCCGTGGTGTTGGCAATGGCGAGGTCAAGAAGGTTCTCTTTGATGACTATGCGAGATCAATGCCGTTTTCAGGCATAAGGGTCAGCAGGTTTGATTAGCCCTTGATCTTCTGCATTACCTCAGGGAACTGGTTTTTGAAGTCAGGATGAACCCTCCCTAAATAAAGCTTGAGTCCCTTTATCTCAAGTCTTAAATCCTCTACCTCTTTTAAAGACCCTTCCAATCCCTCTAACCTTTCAGTGAGCGTTGCCAGTTCCCTTTCTATAAGGGCTATCCTCTCCTTTAAATACTTTTCTTCTTTCATTCAGACCCCTTAACTTAGTTATTTATTCCTACGCTGATGCTTTGTTCTCTTCAGCAGCTTTTTGTGTTTGTGTTTGCTCATCTTTTTTTTGCGCCATTTAACGACATTCCCCACGTGCTCACCTCCTTTGACTGTGTTGTCTTGCCTGGTTCATAAATGCCTCAAGCTGTATTGATGTTGCAGGGGATTCCGTCCCATCGTAAGAGATGCTTATGCACGGGATCCCATAGTCCCTGCTTATACCGTGCATAAGGGTCGTGACGACGGTTCCGGGCATACACCCGAATGGTATAGCATTTATGATGCCAGAAACCCCTCTCTCTATGAGATCTATACTCTTACCTATGCTCAGTATTGCCTCGCCTTCAAAGGAATCGTGAAGATAAGGTAATGCCTTTCTGAGTATCTCCCTTGTGTCAGGCTCCTTCAGAGTCTTGAGGAAGCCCTTAAAATGTCTTGAGAATCTGTGTTCTATCCTTTTCTGGAAGAACTTTTTTAAGAGAAATTCAATGATAGCAGACAAGTCTTTTTTTATCAAGGCCTTTCTTATGCCCATGAGGTTAACATAATATATCCATTCCTCAACAGGGGCAAGCCATGCCTCACCACCGAGGGACTCAACTTTTTTTATCAGTTCTTCATTCGAGAATCTGTTGCTCCTCACAAATATCTCACCCACTATGCCTATCAGGGGTTTTCTCCCTTCATATTTTGGCAGACCCTCGAAATCCTGTCTGATATTTTTCAGGATGTCTTCGAGATTGCCGTCGATGCCTCTCAATGAGAGATACAGCTTTTTTATGTATTCCTGATAGACCTTTTCGGTTGACCCCTTCTCTTTCTCGTAGGGCCTTGTCTCGTGAAGACATTTGCTCAGGATCTCATAGGCTACAATGCCCTTCCATGAATATGCTGTGAAATCTTTACCGACGATGCCGAGATCTTTATAGAAGCCGACATCCTGATTAGGCGAATAGATAGGGACATCATTAAACCCAAGCTCGTCAAGAACCATCCTGTGAAATATATTATACTGACCGAACCTGCAGGGCCCTGTGCCCGAGGGCATGAAGAATGCGGATTCTTCTGGCCTGAAGTCAGGGGAGAGGGCCTTTTTAAGCATATCGCCTGTTGTGACCGTGCAGGGGTAACACTCCTTTCCAGAGACATACCGCCTGGCAGTGTCAATAGCCTCCTTATCGGATTCGGGCAGAACCTCGGCAGGTACGCCACATTTTTCGAAGGCTGCGGCAAGGGCAAAGGCATGATCGGCCATGCGGGGGATGTAAATGGTGCGTTTCTCTATAGCGCGGAAACTCGGAAGCTCAGAAGCGCGGGAGTTTTCTCTCGTGGTCCGTGAACCGTACTCCGTGAACCGTGATCCGTTAACAGACAAAGGAACACGGGCCGCGGGCCGCGGACCACGGTAAACTTCCGAGCTTCTGTACTGCTGCTCAATGCTGTCAAGAAATGCCTCACACCTTGTTATAGCACCAGCATCAGCGCTGTGCTCATCTATTTCGAGGTGTAAGAATGGTTTGCCTTTCATCTCTTCGCTGAAGTATTTCAGGATAAACGAGTCAGGGCCGCAGGAGAAATTTCCTATATAAATGGCATAGAGATGCGGACTCTCCCTTATAAGCCTTGCTGCCCTCAGTATCCTCTGCCCTGACCTCCAGTACATATTCGGCCATCTATCGTTTATACCGATTTCTTCTGTCCGTAAGAAATCCATGGGTATGGCTAAGACCCCAAGGTCTGCGAGTTTCCCTGGTATATCGAGATTCACACCGCTGTCAAATGCATTATAGGCCCTTCCAACAATCACTACTGCCCTTTCTTTTATAGAAGATAGCACCTCATCTCCCCTTTCCTTTATAGCACATGAGAAATCCCCCTGTGCCTTTTCTGCAGCGGTAAGGGCATTTAATACATCCGACCCTTTTATACCAAAGGGCTTGAATGACTTGACCATCTTATCTATGACCGATCCAGTTCCGAATCGGTGGTTAACCACTGGCGCTATTATCCTTACCCCGGGGTGTGCCACCTTCGCTGCATATGGAATGGTCTGTGTCAGGGGACAGGGGTATCCCCTCTCAAACTCATCAGCGGCAGTATTCATGTTTATAAAGCTCGGTATAAAGATGTCATTGATTCCTTTATCAACAAGGTATTTTATATGCCCATGAGCGACCTTGACGGGGAAGCATGTGTCGGCCAGGACGCTTTCTGTTCCGATGTTGACGATCTCCCTGTTTGTCTTTGGCGAGACCACTACCTCAAAGCCGAGCTCCCGGAGAAGCACGGTCCAGAAAGGTAGATAATCGTGGAACAAAAATATATAGGGGATTCCTATTGTACCTGTTTGTCGCGGTTGTGACGCAGACCTGACAGAGTTTGGATCTCTCTTTTGCTGTCCTCTGTCCTCTGACTTCTGTCTTTCAGTATGTGCCTTCCAGAGCATCTCCTCCCTGAAGGCAAAGAGGTCGGGCAGTTCGCTCTTTGATCTCTTCCTCCTCACATCGTATCTTTCACACCTGCCTCCATAAAAGAGATGACCATCTTCGCCCTCGATCTTTACCCTGTTGATCTCGCATACATTCGGACATGCGTGGCACTGAAAGGATGATACTTTATATGGACGTCTTGAGAGTTCAAAACCCTTAAAGCTTGTTACCCCTGATGTGCGAGCGAAGGATTCACGGTCTTTCATATGCCTCATCGCTATCAGTGCCATCCCGATCGCTCCTGTGACATCATGATTCGGCGGGACGGTTATCTTCTTTCCGAGGTATCTTTCGAAGGCAGCAACGACAGATTTATTAAAGGCAACCCCTCCCTGAAAGAATATATTTTCGCCGATTGGTTTTCCTGCGACAACCTTGTTTATGTAGTTCTGGACTATGGAGTATGCAAGACCTGCCAGCAGGTTGTTTCTGTCAGCACCCCTCTGGAGGCTCGCCATCAATGAGTTTTCCATGAATACAGTGCAGCGTTCTCCAAGTCTGCAGGGATTTTTTGCAAAACAGGCACACTCAGCAAATTCACCCTTAATCGATATATTCAGTTTTTCGGCCTGTTCCTCGAGGAACGAGCCTGTCCCTGCTGCACATGCCTTGTTCATCTCGAAATCGACAATAATTCCGTCTCTAAGGGATATGTACTTTGAGTCCTGGCCACCGATCTCAAATATGGTGTCAACATCCTTGTCCATATAAACAGCCGCGGCTGCCTGCGCGGTTATCTCATTCTTAACTATATCAGCGCCTACATAGTCTGCTATCATGTATCGGCCTGAACCAGTTGTCCCCACACCCATTATCTCGACCATATCGCCGATCTCCTCTCCGATCTCATTGAGGCCCTGCCTTACAGCCTCTATTGGCCTTCCTGCAGTCATCAGGTATCTCTTTGCAAGGAGATTCCCTTCTTCATCTATTACAGCCAGGTTTGTGCTGATAGAGCCGATGTCGATGCCGAGATAGGCCTTAACCCGTCCAGAGTTCAGAGTTTGGGGTTCGGAGCGTGAACCGTGAACCGTGAACCCGGGGTCCCCAAAAGATCTTAAAATTTTTTGGGGTGAAGGTCGTGAACCGTGAACAAGATGTCTCTCAAAGAAATCATCATTGTCTGATATAAGAGGTTTGTGCCCCTGTTCAGAAATCCTCGATGATTCGATAAAGAGCTTTAGTTTTTCGATCTCAAAAGTGTTTATGGTCCCATCATCCATATCCTTCAATGCTGCACCGATGGCACCCATGAGCGCAAATTCCTCGGGGACGAAGAGATGTTCAAGGTTGAAGACCTCTCTAAATGCCCTTACCATCCCTTTATTTGCTGCAACACCTCCGTGAAATGAGACAGGTTCCTTTATTGATCTCCCCCTCACTATAGATCCCTTAAAGTTTCTGGCCACAGCAAAACAGAGGCCTGCAACAATGTCTTCCACAGGGGTTGCTATCTGCTGGAGGTGTATCATGTCAGATTTTGCAAAGACGCTGCACCTCCCTGCAATACGGGGAGGTTTCTTTGATTTCAATGCGAGCTCGCTGAACTCTTCTATCGAGAGCCTGAGCCTCTCAGCCTGCTGGTCAAGGAATGAGCCTGTGCCTGCAGCGCACACTGAATTCATCGAGAAGTCCTCGATGCCATCCTCTCCAAGTATGATGAGCTTTGAGTCCTCACCGCCGAGCTCGAAGATGGTCTTTATGTGAGGGTATAACCTTCTTGTGGCGTATGTCTGTGCAACCAGCTCGTTGGTAAATACTGTGCCGAGGGCATCCGCTATAAGCCTGCCAGCAGAGCCTGTGATGGATAGTGACGAGCCTGTGGATTTATTATTCACCACCCCTTTAAGGAGGTCATAAGCCACTGTCAGGGGGTGGCCCCTGTGGCGTTCATAATAGCCAGCAAGCCTGTTGCCATCTTCATCAAGCACAATGAGTTTTACGCTAACAGAGCCGACATCAAGGCCTATAAACCTCATACGATTATCATCCTCTCTCACTGGCGCGGTTAAAATAATTATATCACATCTGATGGGTGATAGAGCGACATAGTGCAGAATCGCAAAAGTTAAACCCAAATTACGATGACGGCCCTGATAGTGGCAGATGCCCTTTTAGAGCGGAAGAACGGAAGTGCGGAAGTTACACTAAGGAATTCCTTCCGAGCTTCCGAGCTTCCGCACTATGTTGGCGCCGAGCTATTTGACTGTCGCTCTGTCGCACTGACTGAGGGGTTCAAAAAAGGTCTTGACAGTGGGTATTGTTTCTGGGATAATTTTGCTGAGAGGGGAAAGATATTATCAACATAACTTCCTAAAAGGGGGTGAATCTATGGGCAATTCTATTGATAACCCATCTATCACTGGCAGACTTGCCAGGCATGGTGTGTCGCGGAGGGATTTCATAAGGTTCTGTACCGTAATGGCCGCCACACTGGCCCTTCCATCAGGATTTGTTCCAAGGATAGTGAGTGCACTTGAGAAGGCAAAGAAGCCGTCTCTTGTCTGGCTTGAGTTTCAGGACTGCGCTGGGAACACAGAGGCGCTCCTGAGGGCAACTAAACCCACGGTGGCGGAGATCGTTCTGGATATCCTTTCAGTCGATTATCATGAGACCATAATGGCGCCTGCGGGGAAACAGGCAGAGAAATCCCTTATGGATGTGGTTAAGAACCAGAAGGGCAAATATATCGCTGTTGTGGAGGGTTCAATCCCTCTGAAGGACGGTGGTGTCTACTGCTGTGTTGGCGGCCGGAGTGCAGTAGACATTGCAAAAGAGGTCTGCGGGAATGCCCTCGCGACCATCGCGGTCGGGACATGTGCATCCTATGGAGGTATACCTGCTGCAAATCCGAACCCCACAGGCGCAGTGGGAGTGAAGGATGCAGTTCCAGGAATAACACTCATAAACCTGCCAGGATGCCCTGTGAATGTTGAGAACATCACGGCCACAGTTGTCCACTATCTTACCTTTGGAACCTTGCCAGCAACAGACAGCCTTGGAAGGCCCTATTTTGCCTATGGCGAGAGGATACACGACCATTGCGAGCGGAGGGCACATTTTGATGCAGGTCAGTTTGTTCGGCAGTGGGGTGATGAGGGCCACAGGCAGGGATGGTGCCTCTATGAGATGGGATGCAAGGGGCCTGAGACCTTTAAAAACTGCCCTGTTGTAAAATACAACGAGGGCACGAGCTGGCCTGTCCAGGCAGGACACGGCTGCATCGGGTGCTCATCCCCGAACTTCTGGGATACCATGTCGCCGTTTTACAGAAGGCTCCCCAAACCTCCTGGTGTCAGTGTCGAGACGACTGCTGATAAGATCGGCCTTGGCATTGCAGCGGTGGCAGCAGCAGGCGTGGCTGTCCATGCCATTGCAAGCTCGGTGAAAAAGCCAGAGGGTGAGGGGAAGTGATACTGTATGTGAGAGGCCAGAAAGGAGGGAACTATGGCAAAGATAGCGGTTGACCCGATCACGAGGATCGAGGGACATCTCAGGATCGAGGCCCAGGTCGAGGGTGGGAAGGTGGTCGATGCCTGGTCATCGAGCACCATGTTCAGGGGGATAGAGATCATCCTCAAAGGCCGTGACCCGAGGGATGCATGGGCATTTGCCCAGCGTATATGAGGGGTTTGAACAACGGTTCATGCCCACTGCTCCGTGAGAGCAGTAGAGAATGCATTAGGGATCAGGATACCCGATAACGCAAGGTTAATAAGGAATCTCATTACAGGCATCCAGTATGTTCAGGACCATGTGATACACTTCTACCATCTCCACGCCCTCGACTGGGTCGATATAGTCAGTGCATTAAAGGCAGACCCTGCAAAGACATCATCCCTTGCACAGTCCATATCAGACTGGCATAACTCCAGCGCGACCTACTTCAGGGGAATACAGGATAGACTGAAGACCTTTGTCGAAAGCGGCCAGCTTGGCCCATTTGCGAATGCCTACTGGGGCCACCCAGCATACAAGCTGCCTCCAGAGGCAAACCTTATGGCTGCTGCCCACTATCTCGAGGCACTCGACTGGCAGAGGGATGTTATAAAGATACAGGCACTGTTAGGCGCCAAGAACCCCCATGCACAGACATATCTTGTTGGCGGCATGTCCATCCCGATAGATCCTAACAGCCAGAATGCCCTTAATGCTGGTAGCATCGCATTGATCTCAGAACTCGCCAGGAAGGCAAAGGAGTTTGTAGAAAAGGTCTATATCCCTGACCTCCTCGCTGTCGCATCCTTCTACAAGGACTGGGCAGGGTACGGCGCTGGCGTTGGAAACTTCCTTGCCTATGGGGTATTCGAGAATGATAATGAGAGCAACACCTCGAATCTATGGCTTCCGAGGGGCATAATCAAGGGTAAAGACCTGACAAGGGTATATCCTGTTGACCATATAAAGATAACGGAGTATGTGACGCACTCGTGGTACGAATATAAAGAAGGGGATTCAGTGTCAAAACACCCATGGGATGGGGAGACGAACTTCAAGTATACAGGGCCGAAGCCGCCCTATGAGTTTCTCGATACAACAAAAAAGTATAGCTGGCTCAAGTCGCCAAGATACGAGGATATGCCCATGGAGGTTGGGCCCCTGGCGAGGATGCTTGTTGCCTATGCATCAGGCCATAAAAGGGTTAAGGAGGTTGTCGATACCGTCCTTAAAAAGTTAGGTGTTGGGCCTGCTGCTCTCTTTTCGACCCTTGGAAGGGTAGCAGCGAGAGGGGTTGAGACCCTCGTTACAGCAGAGATGCTTCCCGTCTGGCTCGACCAGCTCGCGGCAAATGTCAAAAAAGGTGATTATAAGGTCCATAATGGCGAAAGATGGGACCCATCAACATGGCCGAAGGAAGCAAGGGGATACGGTTTTCATGAGGCGCCGCGCGGTGCACTGGCCCACTGGGTGAAGATCAGGGATGGAAAGATCGAAAATTATCAATGTGTAGTGCCAAGCACGTGGAATGGATCTCCAAGAGATGCAAAAGGGCAAAAGGGACCCTATGAGTCGTCGCTCATCGGAACGCCTGTGGCAGACCCTAATAGACCTGTGGAGATTCTCAGGACCGTCCATTCCTTTGACCCGTGCATGGCCTGTGCAGTTCATGTTGTTGATGCAACGGGCAGTGAGATAATCAGGATAAGGGTTGTATAGGAGGATGCCATGTTAAAGAGGGTTTATGTATGGGAGTTTCCAGTAAGGCTGACCCACTGGGTAAATGTCCTCTCCATAGCGGCGCTATCCTTAACCGGTTTTTATATCGGTGCCCCCTTTATCCACGCCATCTCAGCAAAACAGTATATAATGGGGTGGATGCGGCTGATCCACTTTGTCGCTGCCTATGCCTTCACAGTGAGTTTCATCGTCAGGATTTACTGGATGGTTGCGGGAAACGAATTTGCCAGTTGGAGGGTGTTCAATCCATTTTCGGCTCAGAAGCTGAAGGAGCTGGTGGAGATCACAAAGTACTATCTCCTCTTGAAAAGACAGCCTCCAGCAGTGGTCAGAAGGGCAGGGCATACCGCCTGTGCCACATATGTCTACCTCGGTCTGTTTCTGCTTTTCATCATCGAGATACTTTTTGGGTTTGCCCTTTATTCCCAGAGCCACTATGGACTCATCTGGAAGCTGATGGGGGGCTGGATTCTCTCCATAATGCATGTCCAGACCATCAGGCTCTATCACCACCTTATAATGTGGTTTATCCTGACCTTTGCCATTGCCCATGTTTACATTGGATGGTTTCTGGACAGGGACGAGAAGGCAGGAATAATGAGCTCTATATTCAGCGGGTACAAGACAATAGAGGAAAAATAAATCAGGTGTTCCAGGGGGATTTCATGGGGGGACAGGTGTCCCCCGTATGTATCATAGGTCTTGGTAATATCCTTCTGAGGGATGAGGGCGTCGGGGTCCATGTAATAAACACCATAAAACAAAGGTATACCTTTACTCCCGATGTGGAGGTAATAGATGGTGGAACCATGGGCCTCGACCTCCTCCCTTTCCTTGAAGGAAGGGAGAGGGTTCTGATCGTAGATGCAGTCGATTTTGGTAGAGAGCCGGGATATATCGGAATAATAGAGAATGATGACATCCCGGCTATGCTCGGCCCTAAGCTTTCTGTCCACCACATAGGACTTTCAGACCTGCTTTTCGCTGCAAAATTAATGGGTACATCACCTTCAGAGATATGTCTGATAGGAATACAGCCTGAATCTATCGATACGGGGCTTGACATGACAGAAGGGATCAACGGGAAGTTAGATGAGGTAATGGGGTTGAGTGTTAAGAGACTTGAAGGATGGGGTATAGAATGTGCCTTGCGGTTCCATCAAGGGTCGTTGAGATAAACAACCTTACAGCAACCATAGATGTATACGGTGCCCGCCGTGATGTAAGCCTTCTCCTCTTGCCCGATGAGGTATATATTGGAGATTATGTCCTCGTGCATGCTGGGTTTGCGATTCAGAAGATAGATAAAGAGGCAGGAGATGATGCCCTCAGATTGATCAGTGAGATCATAGAGATGCAGGGTAACATGGAAGAATCAGAAACTTAGCCCCCTGATTTTTTAGCCTCTAACCGTCCAGTCTCTTACAGATGTAAATGTGCGAAGGATGTGCTTGCCAATATTCGCCGCTGAGGATATAATAGTAAATTACTGAATCCGTGGAGAGAAGGGGTCCCCAAAAAGTCGAAGACTTTTGGGGTAACAGTGATGACCATTACAGAGAAGATACTCGCATCGCATGCAGGAAAGTCAGGCGTTGTTCCTGGCGAGCTGATTAATGCAAAGGTTGATCTAATCCTTGCCAATGATATCACGGCGCCAATTGCTATAGAGGAATTCAGAAAGACAGGTGCTTGGGATGTGTTTGATAGAGATCGCATTGCCTTTATCCCTGACCATTTTACTCCCCAGAAGGACATAAAGGCTGCAGAACAGTGCCTGATGCTGAGGGAGTTTTCAAAGAAGTACAACCTCAGTCTTTATTTCGAGGTCGGAAGGATGGGCATTGAGCATGCACTTTTGCCCGAGCAGGGACTTGTTGTTCCTGGAGATTTGGTCATCGGGGCCGACAGTCACACATGCACGTATGGGGCCATAGGGGCCTTTGCAACAGGTGTCGGTTCAACAGATGTGGCTTATGCAATGGCAACAGGTGAGTGCTGGTTTAGGGTGCCTGAGTCGATGAAATTCATCTACTTTGGGAAACTCAATAAGTGGGTTGGAGGTAAGGACTTGATACTCCATGCAATAGGGGACATCGGTGTAGACGGGGCTTTGTACAGGGCAATGGAGTTTGATGGTGAGGCAATAAGGAATCTGCCTATACATGGCAGGCTTACCATGTGCAATATGGCGATAGAGGCAGGCGGCAAAAGCGGCATCATCGTTCCTGATGAGATAACCGAGGCGTATGTCAGGGGAAGGGCAAAGAGGCCGTACAGGTTTTACACCTCGGATGGTGATTCTGGTTATGTGGAAGTAAGAGAGTATGACTGTTCGAAGATACCATTGACGGTTTCCTGCCCTCATCTGCCGTCGAATACAAAACCTGCGGCAGAGCTTGGCCATATCACAATAGACCAGGTCGTCATCGGCTCATGCACTAACGGTAGGATTGAGGATTTAAGGGAGGCTGCAGAGGTGATAAGGGGCAGGAAGGTGCACCCCTATGTGAGGATGATTGTGATTCCCGCAACCCAGCAGATTTACAGGGAGGCAATGAGGGAGGGACTTGTTGATATATTCATCGATGCAGATGCTGTTGTCTCGACGCCGACATGCGGACCATGCCTCGGCGGACATATGGGAGTTCTTGCAAAAGGGGAAAGGGCCATCGCAACAACAAACAGAAACTTTGTCGGGAGGATGGGACATCCTGAAAGCGAGGTATATCTGTCGAATCCTGCGGTGGCTGCTGCATCAGCGGTGTTAGGGAGGATCGGAACACCGGAGGAGGTTACAGGTCGTGAATAACAAAAGCAGAATCCTTAGACTCGGACTTCCGAAGGGAAGCCTTCAGGAAGCAACATTGAAGTTGTTCAGAAAGGCAGGTTACCATATCACCGTATCAGCCCGTTCTTATTATCCTGTCTTCGATGACCCGGAAATAGAATCAATGCTCATCAGGGCGCAGGAGATGGCGAGGTATGTGGAGGACGGGCATCTTGACTGCGGACTGACAGGCCTTGACTGGGTGCTGGAGCAGAACGCTGATGTTGTTGAGGTTGCAGAACTGATTTACGGAAAAGGTGGATTCAGCCCTGTAAAATGGGTTATCGCAGTGCCTATGGATTCAAAGATCAAAAGTGTAAAAGACCTTGAAGGCAAACGCATCGCCACAGAACTTGTGGGCTTTACAAAGAGGTATCTTAAGTCTAAGGGTATAAAGGCAGAGGTCGATTTTTCATGGGGCGCAACAGAGGTTAAGCCTCCCCATCTTGCAGATGCCATTGTCGAGCTCACAGAGACAGGTGCATCATTGAGGGCAAACAATTTAAGGATAGTCGAGACCATTATAGAGTCAACAACGAGATTTATAGCCAATAAAAAGGCATGGCAGGATAGATGGAAGAGGCAGAAGATGGAAAACATCGCCCTTCTTTTAAAGGGCGCCCTTGACGCAGAGGAAAAGGTAGGACTTAAGATGAATGTTCCTGAAAAGTCTTTTAAGAAGGTATTAAGCTTATTGTCTGCCATGCACTCTCCCACGGTTTCGCCACTTTCGGATAAGGGCTGGTATGCTGTTGAAGTTATTACAGATGAAAAGATGGTCAGGGATTTAATACCGAAATTGAAAAGCATCGGAGCATCAGGGATTGTGGAATATCCTTTGAATAAGGTTATACCGTAGAGCAAAAGGGGGATTTTGTCCCCCTTTTGAATCCCCTTTCTATTCAAATTGAACTTTTCAAATCTTTTGGGTTAAACTCAATCACTAATGAATTCTACAGACGCTTTAAATCCTTACAGCGCAAAGTCCCTGCCGCTTTTTCTTTTAAATCTGTTTTTAAGCAGTATTAGGACAGCTTCATATTATTTTCAGTGTTAATAGCGCTCCGATTATTATTATCATAGCAGCTACATATATTTTAAAGGTCTTCAGGGATATTTTCTTCAAGAATCTGTTTCCTGCAAATGTCCCTGCAAATGCGGATGCTGTCGTTATTAACAAAAGCAACCCATTATCCGTAAGCACGTCTCTGTTGCTGAATATATAAATGGGTATCCTTGTAACATCCACAACAGAGGCAATAACCGCTGCCGTTGCTACGAATGTCTCTTTCGGTATATTGTAATTCAGCAGATAGGCGCTTCGTATGGCGCCCTGATTTCCGACAAATCCTCCTAAAAGCCCCGACAAAAAGCCACCTATGAAATCAATCTTTTGCGGAAGTCTCAGTTTTTCTCCAAATCCAGTTGCTTCTTTCAAGCCGAGGAATATAAGAGCTATACCGAGCAAAATTTTTACTACCGATGAATCCATCTTTCCCTGCAAAAATGCGCCCATAAATGCCCCGACTAATGTCAAAATACCAAATCTCCTAAAAATGTCCATGCTTATGTGTTTGCTGAAAAGAGAGACCTTCAATAGATTATTTAAGAGATGAACAATAGCAACGATTAAAATTGCAATCTTTACATCGTAGAATATGAGGAATACAGGAGTAAGGATTGTGCCCAGTCCAAATCCTGTCATTAGGGTCAACGCTGCTGATAGAAATGCCGCTAAGATCGGGATCAAGATATTTATTTCCATTATTCCATCACCTCTGCCACCAGTTCGTTTATCTTTTCTTTAATCTTCGCTAATGTTTTTATTCCTTTAGGGGTTGTCCTGTAATATTTCCTTATTTTCCCACCGACATTTTCTGAATGAGACTTTAAAAGCTTTTCCTGTTCAAGCCTGTGAAGTATGGGATAAAGCGTGCCTGGACTCAATCTGTATCCGTGCCTGCCAAGCTCCTCAATAAGCCACAAACCATAGACCGGCTCTTTCGCTGCATGGTGCAGGATATGAATCTTTATAAAGCCTAAGAAGAAGTCTCTTAGCATAATATCTAAATTCGATAACGAAATACGATAGTATCGTAAAAGATCTGTAAAGTATTAGTCAAGCACTGATGAGGCTATCTATTTAAACAGTGTTTTGGTCTGATTGGTCAAAGAAAAAAGAAAGGCGGGATAGGGGAAGGGGGAGTCCCCGCCTTTCTTGGAAAGATTGGCTTACAGTCCTTCTACATTATGGCATTTGCCACAGGCATTTGTGTATGGGATCGGCATTGCCTTACCCGGTTCAACTCCTTTTACACCCACATTATCTTTTCGTGGAACATCAAAGAGATGTGAGGTGATGTCATTCATCCAGTAATTCTTGCCGTCTTTTCTCATAAGACCCTTGCCGAGCCCTGCCCCTGTCTGCATGGTCTTGGTGGCGTGACAGTCAACGCAGTTGATTTTACCCATCTCCGCAGTGCCTATCTTTGCCTGCATATGTTTTTTGATGTCTGCATTTGCCTTATGACAGGTTGTGCAGAGCGAATTTTTCGCATCCCTTATCTCTGCCCTCAACTGATGTTTGACATCAGTCATTCCGTGAGGGTCGTGGCAGTCGCTGCATTTCAGGAGTTGGTTTCCGTTTCTGTATTTCTTTGACTTGATGAAATCAGTATACTGTTGGTGATGGGCTTTAGAATGTATCCCGTCTGCCCAGTAATCACCCTTTGCAGCATCTTCGCGGGTAGTGTAATTTGTCAGGTAGTCGTTCCTGCTTATGCCAGGAATCATCATCCTGTTGTCCTTGTTCACCGGCTGGTCATTATGGAGATTTCCCTGCGGCCTGCTGTGGCACTGGCCACAGATTACTGATGCCCTCTCTGTTGAGAGCTTGCCCGGGCTTACTATGGTTGATGCCTTCTTCGCCTTTGGAGCCTTCACATGGGCAGAGCCAGGGCCGTGGCATGTCTCACACCCTATATTCAATTCATTGGGTATGCCGTCGCCATCAATATCAGCCTCGCCATTGGGGTCATTAACAGCGCCTGCGATGTATTCTCCTGATTCGAGATGTTTCAGCGTATATCCTGTGTAATGGCAGGAGGCACATTCCTTTTCAAAAGATTTTTTCATCGGAGGATCGGAGAGTTTCTTTGTCTGTTCATTAAAGAGCCAGTCGCCATGGTAATCCCTCCACGGCTTCCTTGTCCTGTCATTGTAGCTATCATCACCGTTTGGATTATACTGTAGAAATGGGAAGAGATTTTTGCCAACCCTGTAAAGGTATCTCTGTTTGTAAAGTCCGCCGCCGTAGGTCATCTCTACGGTATATGTCCTTGGAGTATCAGATGGGTCTTTCATGTTCTCTGTCCTGA
>JBBISG010000016.1:0-41499 GCA_037441365.1 Nitrospirota bacterium | reverse complement strand
CTGCAAGCCTTTTTTGAAGCGGTGTCTTTACCTCCTCTTCTTCCTGAAGCATTGTGGCAATCTTTCCTATCTCTGTATTCATTGCCGTGCTTACAACAATACCGCTACCTCTTCCATATGTAACAAATGTGCCTTTATATGCCATATTTTTCCTGTCTCCAAGTGGCAGGTGTTCGTCATGAAGTGGCTCTGTATGCTTCTCCACAGGCACAGACTCACCTGTAAGTGCAGCCTCCTCAACCTTTAACTGTATAGCCTCTATCAATCTTATATCAGCAGGAACTACTTTTCCTGCTTCAATGATTACTATATCGCCAGGAACGAGCTGTGATGCAGGGATATTTACAGGCATTCCATCCCTGATTGCTGTTGCAAAAGGTGCGGACATCTTCTTAAGGGCAGCCATTGCCTTTTCTGCACGGTATTCCTGAATAAAACCTATTACAGCATTGAGGAGGACTATCACAATAATCGCTATGGTATCTGAAGGTTCACCGAGCCATCCTGATATGATTGCAGCAACAATCAGGACAAGTATCATGAAGTCCTTGAACTGGTCAAGGAACATCATGAAAGGAGTCTTCTTCTTTTTTTCCTTCAATTCATTAGGACCGTATTGTTGCAGTCGCCTCTGTGCTTCATACAAAGAAAGTCCTTGAGTGGACGAATTCAGTTCTTCAATAACTTCATTAACACTTTTCAGATACCAGCGCATAAGCCTCCTTATCAGTCCTTACCTCCGACGTGACTAAATGCTATAAGGGATGCTGATACAATTGCTATTGCAATACCGTAAAAAAGGGTTCCCTGCGGGTCTTTCCATTCAACAAGGTGCTTTAAAAATGTGACCGCCATAACAAGAATAATAACACTGCCAAGTTTTGCCTTAAGGTCATGAAGGTTGTGTATCACGAGCCATTCCGGAAGGTTTATGTCCTTTATGAAAAGCTCATACATACCAACTGCAAAAATAAAAAGGGCAGTAGCAATGAGGAAGGTATCCATAAGCTCGATAAGAGATATTGCTACCAATGATTCTTTGCCATAGCTGATAACAAGATTCAGTATGATAGTAATGGTCTTTACTGCACCCCATAGAAAGGCTACAACAGACGCCACCAATAAGGAGACAGCAACTAAAATTAAATTTTTACTTTTTTCGAGTATCTTTTCCATTACTTTTTATTACCTCAAAACTAAAAAAGACCTTTACCACGAGTATACACGCAATTTTTCCCGTGGTAAAGGTCTTGCTCGTTAGATTACTCTAACCAGCGGTACCGGGCTTTTTGCCGTGCTGACGATAGCCGCTGATTCAGCTACTCCCCTTTACTTTTTAGTTAATCAATCCTCTCTGGTGAATCCTGCTCCTTGCCCTGTACCTTTTCGAGCACAAAGAGGAGCTGCCCTTCCTGTACAGGCTCGTTGAGCCTGAACACACATCGGCGATCTGTCCATCAAAAGGAGCTATGATAGCATTCTCCATCTTCATCGCCTCTAAGTTTGCAATCTCCTCGCCTTTATGGACTATGTCGCCAACCTTAAGCAATTTTTGAGACAATAAAAGAACCTTTTATTTTAAGAGAGGAGGGATCCGGCACCAGACAGAAGGTAGAGGAATATTTTAAATCTCACGGTATAGGTATAGACAGATTGCACACCACTGTATTGGGAAGCAATGAATCCATAAAAGAAGCTGCCAAGGCCGGCATAGGCATATCCGTCGTCTCAAGGCTGGCCGTCCAAAAGGAGGTTGATGAAGGAAAACTCAAGATATTAACCCCAAGAGAAGGAAAAATCCAGCGAAACCTCTCTTTAATCCTTCCGCAAAAGACTCACTTCCACCCTGCCGTTGAAGAGTTTATATTCTTCGTAAAGAAATACATCCACGAAAACTTTATGTCAGAAAAAAATCTTTAGGCCTGTCTGCCTTCAGTTCCTTGATTTCTCCAGCAACGACTTCCTCGTCTTTTACCTGAACGCCTCAAGCTTCTCTGCAATCCCGGAGTTTTTATAGTTTTATCTCTCTGTACCCACAGATGAGAGGCTTCTAACTCTGTATGAGACATATCCAAAGATTACAGGGGTCTTTCCTGCAAATAGTGTAGGGATTGTTACATCTGCTTTATGGTGTTGATGCCTTAAACCTTTTCAGGCTGTAGTAAGCCTCTCTCTCCCTTTCGCCGAGATGTTGAGATACGACCCTGATCTGATCCTTTAATTCAGGCAATACCCTTTCCTCCAGGACCCTTATTTCTCTGGTCGTCTTCAAGATCTCGGAGCTGAGTCTTTTGAATTTACTTTCAAATGCTGCAAGCTCAAGCATTGACTCCAATATCTTCTCGAATTGATAAATACATTCTTCAAGGTGGGGTGTTGTGGAAATGTAATCGTATCCCCTCTCATCAGGTCTCCTGACCGGACCCTCAGATGCAACCACATCCCTGTACCTCAATCCCCAGATGCCCCTTTCTGTTATCTCCACACCCATCTCCCTTTTTGTTATAAAGGTTATTGATTTTATGCAGTCCATTCCCTCATGCCCGATGCTCAGTGCAAGTTCCTCTATGGCCTTACCGTACATCTTCCTGATATTATCCCTTGTTCTGAGAAAGGGCAGAGCTGTATTGAGGAATTCCCTGATCAATGCCTGTCTTCTGGATTTAAGAATTCCAGCACTGTCGGTCAGCGATTTGATCTTCTCTTTAAGGAGGAGGAGATTTGTTCTCGTAGGATGTATCATTTCACCTCAAGGGAAAACCTCTTCAATAGATTTATCCCTGTATCAAGAGTTTCATTTATACATCTTCTTGCCATGCCCTGATTTATAAATTCCTTCTCAAATACATCCGTAAAGTCAAGTATACGCCTGTCACCCTCGGTCATCCCACTTCTGCCCACTATCGACTCCAGCCTCCTGATGTCCATTCCTTTTGCATAGTATTTATAAAGGAGATTAGCTATCTTTCTATGGTCTTCCCTCGTATACCCCTTACCAATTCCTCTCTGCATAAGTCTTGAAAGGCTTGGAAGAACATCCACAGGCGGGAATATCCCCTTCTGGTGAAGCTCTCTGCTTAAAACAATCTGCCCTTCTGTAATATAACCTGTCAGGTCAGGGATGGGATGGGTAATGTCATCCTCAGGCATGGTCAGAACCGGAAGTAAAGTAACAGAGCCTGCCATATCTCTGATCCGCCCTGCCCTTTCATAAATAGATGCAAGGTCTGAATACATATAGCCAGGATAACCCCTCCTTCCTGGCAGTTCTTCTCTTGCTGTTGACACTTCCCTGAGGGCATCACAGTAATTGGTCATATCTGCTATAATCACAAGCACATCCATACCCCTTTCAAAGGCAAGGTATTCGGCTACCGTCAGGGCAAATCTCGGGGCAAGCAGCCTCTCCATGACCGGCTCATCAGCCATATTCACAAAGGCAACAAATCCTGTCTTCATATCTTCAAGGATACCCACATAAAAGGAATATTCGTGATAGGTGAGACCAATGGCAACGAAGATGACAACAAAACCCCCCTCTCCGCCCTCCTTCACACCCGCATTCATCAGAATCCCACCTGCCACATCTTTCGAAGGCAGCCCTGCACACGAAAATATAGGAAGCTTCTGCCCCTTCACAAGTGTATTAAGCCCATCAATAGCAGAAAATCCTGTCTCTATAAACTCCTCTGGTCTTGCCCTTGCCGCAGGATTGATTGGAAATCCTGTTATGGGTACCCATTTGTCGGGTATAAACATTGGCAAGCCATCTATGGGTGAGAAAGAACCATTAAAGACCCGTCCAATTATATCGGGGGAAAGGGGTGCCTTTTTAATCGAGTCTGTGAATACAACGGATGAGTTTTCTATGTCAATGCCCCTCGTCTCTCCATAAACCTGCACAAGGACGGTCCTGTTATCGATCTTTAAAACCTCTCCGTCCAGAACCCTGCCGTCAGGACACAGAACTCTGACCACCTCACCAATCCTCGCGGTGAATACCTCATCCACAAACAGTAAAGAACCTTTAATAGATGTAATGGTCTTGTATACATGTTCTGAAAGTCTCATCGTCTCAATATCTCATCAAGGGCCTCTCCCTCTTTGAGCCTCTGCATTGCACGGTCATAAAACTCCACTATCCCTTTTATTTTAGATATGGTACTTTCAGGCAGAGAGAAGGCATCATCGGTATATGCATTCTGGCAGAGGAATTCGAGCCTTATCATTTCTGCCACATGCATTAAAACCCTGTCAGCATCCTGAAGTCCCTCAATTCCGATAATCTCGGCGATCTCTCTGAGCGACCTTTCTCTGTGGAGTATCTCTTTACATCTCTGCATTAATCCCATCCACTGCCGAGATACCCTTTCATTAAAATGCCACGCAATTTCCTTCTCGTAGAGGGAATAACTCTGAAACCAGTTAATTGCAGGAAAGTGCCTTCTATGTGCGAGTGAGGTGTCGAGCATAAGAAACGCCCCTGCCGTTCTCAGACATGCCTGCGTTACAGGCTCTGTAAAGTCACCACCTGGCGGGGATACAGAGAGTATCATGCTCAGCGAACCGATCCTGCCGCTTAAGGTCTCTACAACCCCGGCCCTTTCAAAAAAGGAAAAAAGCCTTGAGGCGAGATATGTTGGATAACCCTCTTCCCCTGGCATCTCCTCAAGGGATGATGAAATTTCCCTCAATGCCTCTGCCCATCTCGAAAGACTGTCAGCAATGAGCAGGACATGATAGCCCATGTCCCTGTAATATTCGGCCATTGTGACAGCGGTGTAAATAGATGCCTCTCTTGCTGCCACAGGCATATTGGATGTATTTACAACAAGCATAGTCCTTTCCATCAATCCCCTCCCTGTCCATGGGTCGGTAAGGGTTTCAAAATCCTCTATCAGTTCTGCCATCTCATTTCCGCGCTCTCCGCATCCAACATAGACAACTATGTCCACATCAGCAAATTTTGCAATGGATTGCTCAAGAATGGTTTTGCCTGTGCCGAATCCTCCAGGCAGGATAACAGTCCCCCCCTTCGCAACGGGAAAGAGAAAATCGATACAGCGTTGCCCTGTTACAAGCGGCTCTGAAGGAGAGAGCTTTTTCCTGTAAGGTCTCGGTGTCCTTACAGGCCATTCATGGCATCCAGGTATTTCCCTGCCATCCTCTAATCCTGCAACAGGTTCATCGAGACTGTAATCCCCATCGGTTATCCATGCAATCCTCCCTTCATAATTTGATATTATAGGGTGCTTAAATGCACCCTCCTCTACGTAGCCGAGTATGTCGCCCTTATGTAGCTCTTCTCCATCCTTCTTTTGAGGATAAAACCGCCATTTCTTCATATAGTCAATGGCGTATATCTCTCTACCTCCAATAACAAACGCACCCATCTCATCGAGCAATCTCTTCAGCGGTCTCTGCAATCCATCAAACATCCCTGAAAGCAGTCCCGGGCCTAACTTCACAGTAAAGGGCATATCCGCACTCTTCACAGGCTCATCTGTGCCGAGTCCTGCCGTATTTTCATAAACCTGGACTACTGCTGTGCCCCTTTCGAGTCTCACAATCTCACCGGTCAGCATGGCGTGACCGATATATATCCTGTCATAGAGTTTAAGACCTGTTACCTCAATCTCCGCTGTAGGGCCTGATATTCCCTTTATCCGTCCTATCATTTTACCCTAACCTCACATGGTATCCTACCGCCCTCTTTATAATCTTCATGGCGTAATCTTCTTCCATCGGCAGCCTTTCAGGCGCTGGCAGGATAAGGAGGATTCCATACCACTTATTCTCGAATTCCCGCAGTCTTTCATCACCGATACCTTTAATCAGACGCTCATCCAGCACAACAACCCCAGTATCCTGTTCGTTCAATATTCTCTGAAGCACATCCTCTACATTACCCACATCAATTGCATATTGTGACACACCTGTAAGGCTGAATCCATATTCTGCATCCTGAGCAGTTATGAAGACTATCCTCTTCAATGTATCATCTCCATCTCGATGATTTCCCTCTCAAGCCCTCTGCCATGGAGAATAACACCCTGATTAATTGTCTCTATATAGCACATCCATAGATAATCGAGTATAACGCCGATACACAGTGGGTCCCTGCATGACCTCCTCAAAAAAACTGTCAGCCCCTCAAGCAGAGATCTTTCTATATCTGTGGCATCGAGACTCCTGATGCTTATTCCGGTTCGCCCTTGAATCAGGGTTGAGAGGGCCGAAATATCCTGTTTTCTAAAAATCTGAGTAAGGCTTTCCTCTTTAATGCAGCCACCAACAACAAAGGACGGACAGTCTGAGATGCCCCATCTCAAATGCTTGTAAAGATTAATTATATTTCTCCTGTCGATAAGATATGTAAAAAAATCTCTCATGGCGGGATGGGGCTTCAGGTCCATCGAATGTTCGAGGCAGATATCTATCAATTTTTGTTCGACAACCCTCAATCCATCCTTCGCAAATACGCTGACAAGACCCCCGAATTTGGATGAGATGGTTAAAAAAACATCCTCGATGCCTTTAATGACAGCCTGGATGCTTAAATCCTCTTTCAGAAAGCCCTTGAATTGATCGGAAAGAAGGCTGAAGGTCAGGAGGTCATCTATCTTATGTCTCCCTCCAGCCTTATATCTGATACAGAGTATAATAGTCCTGAGCTCTGAATATATGAAAAATGGATGGAATATACCCTGCAGGTATCTGTTCATCTGGAGATAGACCCACTGATACTCTCTCAACAGCCTCCCCCAGATACCTTCAGGCGATTCGTCAGCTATCAAATCCCTGTATCTCGTCCTCCTGCCTCTGACCCTTGAGAGGAGATAATCTGTCGGATAACATCTGTCCTCAGTTTTTAGAAGAAGCTCCATATACCTTTTAATCAATCATACATCTTACATCATGTATCAACTCAGGCAGCATTTCTGGCCAGCACCTTTCGAGCCTCTTTTCAAAGGTATTTACAACCTTAATCTTTCCACTCTCTGCTATTGCCTCTAAGCCGCCTGTGATGCTGCTGTCAGGAATGATCTCTGAATCAGAGAAATATTTGATGGCCATTTCTACGTCCTTTGGACCAACCCGAACAATCGCCCATTTGTATACAGGCAGCTCCTGAACAAGACGGTCAAAAACATCACTATATCTTTCGTCCCTTAAAACATGGATAAGATCGACAGCGAGCTGATAAAGACGCATGGATAATTCCCTTTCTGACTGAAGCCTTATAATTCTCGCCCTTTTTTCAGAATCTAAAAGTATGGCGTAGGTTTGTTCTTTGACTGACAGCGCCTGCATCCGACTATGCTGCTGTATCATCTCCGCTATCTTATCTGCAGCATCCGCCCTGATCCTTTCAGCCTCAGTTTCGGCCTCATGCCAGATCGCCCTGATTTTTTCGTCGCCCTCCTTGCGAAGGGCATTTATCAGCTCTCTGAATCCCATTTTAAAATAAATCCAGATTATAGGCGGATTCGAGGATTACGAATCAAGTCCGGTCAAGATCATTTCATCAGCAGTATCAGTGTAGCTATTACAAAGCCGAGTATGACCATCGTCTCAGGAATAGCAAGCATGATAATAACAGTGCCGCTTAGTTCGGGCCTCTCGGCAAGTGTGCCCGCGCCAGCAGAGCCTATTCTTGATTGTGCCCATGCAGTTGCAAGGGCAGTAAGCCCTATTGCAATGGCTGCTGCTAAGGCTGTAAGTACTTTTTCCATATCCTTCCTCCTTGATCTATATCTATTATTGTCAAAAATTAACCACAGAGAACACAGAGATTCTTTAATAAATACCTCTGTGCCCTCTGCGGTTTCATTCTTCTCTCTATTTTTTCATAAAACTTTTGACATTACCCTATATCTCTTTCCTCATGGGCTCAAACCTCCTGCCGCCGTGCTCCATGAACTTGCTGAAAAACTCAACATAATGAAGCCTCAGGGAATGGATGGTGGGTGCGAAGACCCCTGTAATTATATTGAGCAGATGTAAGAGTCCTGCTACAATAACCCCGATCACAATATTCCCTGCCATTCCTGCAAACCTGTTAGCTACAAAGGCGAGGAGGACAGATGTAAGTCCTATTGCCATTATCCTTGCATAGGAGATTATATTGCCTATATTCTTCAGCAGCTCAAAGGGTGCTAAGAGCCCACCCGTGAAAAGCAGGATTGGTGTCAGGACAAGTATCACGATAATAATGGGTCTTGCAATCAGGGCAGGGAATACGCCAGAAAGGGTTATTACGATAGCTGTAACACAAAGAATGACAACGATATTTAGGAATCTAAATAATGCCTCTCTCCCTGCCTTTTTCCTGATACTTGCCATAAGGCCCAGGAAGTGACCCAATGTGATATGGAAAACACCGAGGGAGACCGTGAAGTAGAGCATCGGGACAATAGCAGTCCGTCTCTCAATGCATACGGGCTCAAGACCAAAAAGCACCTGCCCCAATTCACCGAAAAATTCGCCGTATAGAACACCGAAAAAAACAGAGTAGACAGCGGATATGAAAAGGATCCTGGCAGCATCCTGGATATTTTTTCCTGCTTTAAACCTCTTCTTTATAAATGAGGAGAATAGTATTAGTATCAGTCCATAACCTGCATCACCGAGTATCATCCCGAAAAAGATCGGAAAGAATATGCCTATGAGCGGTGTTGGGTCAATGGATGTATATCTTGGTAATGGCAGAAGCCTTGTAAACAACTCAAAGGGCTTAAAATAAGATGGATTCTTCAGGGCAACAGGCACCCTTTCGAGATCCTCTTCGCATATCTCCTTCTCTTCAAGCACAACCTGCCCTCCGAAGGCGCCGGCCAATTTCTCCCTGATCTCTCCGAGCTCTTCTGAAGGCAGCCATCCATAGATAAAGAAACACATCCTCGTCTCAAATACAGAGGCAGCAGCCTTAACAATAGAGAGTCTATAATTGATCCATTCTTTAACCCTCTGATAGACGGGCTTCCATCTTCTGGAAAACCTTTCTATCTCGCTCTCTAATGCCTCCACTTCTGAAGACAGCCTCAAGATACTCCCTCTGAGATATTTTATCTTCTCAGAGAAGGTGAGCCCGTTTAAGGCCGGAGGAAAACTGAGTTCGGGGATATGTTCATCGCTCAGGAGATTCTTTATCCTTTCTGAAAGATTCTTCTGCACGATTATCAAACCGATTGTAGTTCCATCTGCTGCAGTGGCGGTCAAAAGTTCAAATCCTTCACCTGCCAGTAGCGTCAGCGATTGTTTTAAATGTTCTACTAAATCACGGTTCTTTATAGAGAGCCCGATAAAGTCAATGTCAGGAGCCTGCCCTACCCCTTCCATGAGGGATTCAAGGGTATCCAGAAATGCAGCATAACGATTGAACTCATCCAGCTCATTTTGCAGGGCATTCCTTTTCTGATGCATATCTTTGCAGGCTGTGATATGCTTATCGATTGTTCTGGCTACAATATCAATGATTGAAACAGGTTCGATATAACTTATTCTGACCGAAATCTGAGGCAGATAAGAAAAGAGCTCATCAATCTTAGTCCTCATATCCTCGAGGAAGAGCCTCTCCGATAAAGACCTCTCATCGGGCATAAAAGATCTGATATACCGCTCATCTGCCCTCTCGATAAAGCCGATTGAACTCGGTTCGACCTGGAACACTCCTGATTCCTGCAGAATGGAAAGGACGTTTTGAAGCAGGCCCTTAGGTCCAACGATTTCAACCTTTGACATCTTAACTATCACTGATTACCCAGGTAATATCCTGAAGAGATATTTACTCAGAATCATCTTTAGTGATTCGTCCCCGATCGTACGAAGTCTTTCTGCATCTGCAATTGCACTGCTGATAATCTCAGAAGCCCTTTTTTCAGCGTCCACCCTTGCATCTTCCATCGCCCTGTTAAATACATCTCTAAGGCTTTCTTCCTTCCCTGCGATCTCATCTTCTGCCTCTCTCCTAACCTTTTCAAGCCATTCCTTTGACTTCAGTGTCTCCACATCAAGTTTTTTCTGAATGTCCTTTTCGATCTCTATAATCTCAGCGAGTATATCCTTTTTCACAATATCATTTTATCAGAAAAAATGGCCGAGGGGGAGATATGAAACAATGGGAAATAGGAAGTAAGAAGTAGGAAGTAAAAAGGAATAAATTTTATTCCTTCACTTCCCATTTCTCATTTCTTTCTTCCCATTTAATCACTATCTGACACGCATCTGATTCTGGTCGGGGCGAGCAGATTTGAACTGCCGACCACTCGCACCCCAAGCGAGTGCGCTACCAGGCTGCGCCACGCCCCGATTAGCTGATATGGTTCAATATCTCTCTGAGCCTTTCCCTGATCTTCTCGACTATTTCTCTTGTTGAGGGTTGAACGATGAGATTTTGTGTCTGCTTTATAGTTTCGGTCTCTCCAAGCCTTTTCCTTACCCCTTCAATTGTATACCTCTCGTCATAAAGCAGTCTCTTTATCTTGAGTATTAAATCGATATCCTTTTTTATATATACCCTCTGTCCCGACTTATTTTTCCTCGGTCTCAAAAAGGAAAACTCTGTCTCCCAGTACCTGAGGACATAGGGCTCAACGCCGGCAATCCTGCTCACCTCGCCTATCTTATAAAACAGCTTGTCAGGATACGGCCTTTTAGCATCGAGGATATTTTCTGCCGATGATGACCTATGCATCAGCCCTTTCTATCATCTCCTTAAAATGGTTGCTTGCCCTGAACGTGATAACCCTCCGCGGCGTTATCTGGAGGTCTTCGCCTGTCTTTGGATTTCTCCCACGTCTTGCATTCTTTTTTTTAACATTGAATGTCCCGAAGCCTGAAATCTTTACAGACTCGCCTTCAACAAGGGTCTGCTTGATTGTGTCAAAGATCATCTCTATTATATCCTGAGACTCTATCTTGGGGAGACCTACCTTTCCAAATACCACATCAATAAGGTCAGCCTTTGTCATGCTCGCCCTCCACTGAATATCAGGGTAAAGCCGAAAGTAATGCTAACATAGTATTTTATAATTATATTGGTAAGATAGAGCCTTGTCAAGGCCGTAATCCGTGACCCATCTTAGCTCGGAAGAGCAAGAGCTGAAGAGCGGAAGTCCTCCCAAGCGCGGAAGAGCCGAAGAGCGGAAACGCGGAAGTTACATTATGGAATTCCTTCCGAGCTTCCGCGCTACTGACGATTAATTATTAAATCCTTACAAATACCCAGAGGCAAGTAATCGCAAGGCTCAGGAGTGTTACGGGAATCCCTACCCTTGCATGTTCCCTGAAGGTAATTCTTACTCCATAATTTGACGCTGTTTGCTATGCTTCCTATGACAATGAGATTTCCAGCATAGGTGCTTGAAAGGGCAAGGACATACCACTGAGCACGATTGCCCTGCTCAAGGAACCTTGTAAGGAGCATTGTGGCAGGGACATTGCTTACGAGGTTGCTGAGTATTGTGGAGACTGCTGCAAGTATATAAATGTTCTGAAGTCTCAAACCCTTTGCCTCAAGAAAACCAAGGATCTTCTCTGGAAGGTGAGCTACCTCAATACCCTGAATAACTATAAAGAGTGCGCAGAAGAGTGTGAGGAGGTGCCAGTCAATGTTCTCAAGTATTGACCTCGTCCTCATTGTTCTGCTACATAGCAGAAGACCAGCTATAACAATGGCACTCACCTCCCTCGGCAAAGGGGTAAAGAACAGGCTGATAAGGGCTAAGAGGGCAGCGATGCCCTTTGTGCTCTGGTGTCTGTTGAGGGGTCTTGATTCTTCACCCCTGCAAGGAGAACTGTATTCAGTCACGGGTTTATATCCTTTTTTTATGGAATCTGAATAAAAGCTCCTCAGGATAAGATAGGAGACAAGGAGTGAAATCAATGACGGCGGCAGACACCACATGATGAATTCTCCAAAGGGAAGCCTTCCGATCTGTCCTATGAGCATATTCTGGGGATTTCCGATAATAGTTGCTGCTGAGCCGATATTGGCAGAGATGGAAAGTCCAAGAGATATGGCATGGGATTGAGCCCAGCCCTAATTGCCGAGACAGTAATGACAGGTGTAAAGGCAAAACAGATAATGTCGTTTGTAAGGAGTGCTGAAAGGCCTCCACTGACAAACATCATTAAGAATAAAAATCTCCAGGGCCTGTCAGTTAATTCAGAAATCTTCAGGGCTACCCCTGTGTAAAAACCACCGAGCCTGAACTGTGAAGAAACGAATGAGGGAATAGAGTAGAAGTATGGTTGGAAAGTCTATTGCCATGATTGCCTCCTCTGTGCTCAGAACACCAGAGGCAACCATTGCTATTGCACCGAGAATCGCTATACCAGTCCTGTCGAGGGCAAGACCAGGTATCTCACCAATGGCTATGCCGGTATAAGTAGCGAGGAAAATAATAAGTGTTAAGGTATCCAAGGCAATGAAGATCCTAACTTTTTGCAGAGGTTATTTTATCAATAAAGGCAAAGAGCCCTGCAATAATCTGCCCTGGTGATGGTGGACAGCCAGAGATATAACAGTCAACTGGAATTACCTTTGCAACACCGTTTGTCACTGCATAGCTTCCTTTGTATATACCGCCATCAATTGCACAGTCACCGCAGGCAACAATAAGCCTCGGCTCAGGTGTTGCGATATAGGTCTTTTTAAGGGCAAGCTCCATCTGCCTCGATACAGGGCCTGTAACGAGAAGCATATCAGCATGCCTCGGTGAGGCAACAAAGTCTATGCCGAACCTCTGGACATCATAAACAGGGTTTGTGAGGGCAGTGCATTCCCATTCACAGGCATTGCACGAGCCCGCATCAACCTGCCTGATTCTTAATGACCTGCCAAATATGGTATCAATCTTTTCCTGAAGCTCAACAATCATGGCCTGCTCTTTGGATCTGAGCTTAAAAGCCTCTGGATAGGGTAAAACAGGTTTCCTGGCTAAGAGATTTTTAAATATCTGTCCTAACATGCTTCCTCCATGCAAAGTTCAACTACTTCTTTAAGGTTTTTTTGAAGTTCGTCAAGGACATGGGAAAGTCCCTTTTATCCATCAAGAGTTCATGAACTAACCACCACGAACATCATCCACTCTTCACATATCCGTCCCCGAATATGAAAGATTAAAGCTCTTATTGCATAATGGAAAGTCTGGCACGATGTTTCCGTGGACTGCAAAGGGCACGGCAGGCCAGTTACAATATGAGGGAGAGCGAAGTTTTACCCTGAGGGGTCTCCCATCTTTTCCACTCATCACCCAGTAAAAGACAGAGCCCCTCGGTGTCTCTGTACAGCCGAGGGCAGATTTATAATGAGGAATCTCTTTTATCTCTGTGCTTAATTCGCCACTGTAACTGCTCTCAAGCAGTGCATTTATCATTGATATGGAGCACTCTGCCTCCTCTGCCCTTACCATCATCCTTGCAAAAACATCTCCCTTTGACATTGTGTGCGCCTCAAAATCGAGCCTGTCATATAGAAGATGGGGATGGGCCTTTCTTATGTCATCATTTATACCAGATGCCCTTGCCGCTACGCCTGTAACACCGAGCTTCTGAGCTATGTCCTTTGAGAGTCTGCCCGTGTTTTCGAGCCTTTCAATATGGGAAATATTTCCAAGAAGAAGCTTCATCAGAGCCTTGTATTCCTTTGTAACCGTATCAGCTGCTGACAGAATATCATCTGCCTGCGAAAATACATCCCTGTTAACTCCCCCTATAGCATTCACTCCACGCAGATATCTGCTCCCTGTAAGCCTCTCATTAAGCTGCATCAGTCTTTCTTTTATAACTGCTCCTTTAGCATAACCAACAGCAAGGCCAGTTCCAGCACACATGTTGCCAATGTCTCCAATGTGATTATAGAGCCTCTCAAGCTCAAGAAGAAGTGTCCTTACTGCCTTTGCCTTCTCTGTTATCTCGATGTCTGCCATTCTCTCAACAGCCATACAATATGCGGTAGAATGGGAGAATGACGATGTTCCTGAGACCCTTTCTGCAAGCCTCACACCATCCTGAAATGTCATTGACTCAAAGAGCTTTTCAGTGCCTTTGTGAGTATAAAAAAGCCTCGGTTCAAGGAAGAATATTGTCTCACCAACTGCACTGAATCTGAAGTGGCCTGGCTCTATAATGCCTGCATGGACAGGACCAACGGGTATCTCATAGACGCCCTCGCCTTCCACCTTCATGAATTCATAGGGTATCTTCTGAAGAGCTCCCTCACCACATTCCTTGAGCTCCTGTTCTGTTATCTTCCAGTCCTTTCTTAAGGGATAAGAATTGGGTGGGAATGAGTCGTGAAATACGAGCCTCCTTGGGTCTGGGTGACCCTTTGGCTCAATACCAAACATATCCCTTATCTCACGCTCATACCAGTGGGCAGCAGGTATATCCCTTGTAATGGCCGGAAAACTGAGGTCATCCCTTAATGAGATATAGATGATATAGAATCTATCAATCCCCGGGATTGAAAAGACTACATGTACCCTGAAGGCATTGTCAATCTCCCTCTCATCAGTTGCAAACATGAGTCTGAGGATTGCCTTATTTGTTTCCCAGAGATAAAGACATGCCTCTTTGAAGTCCTCCCTCTTGACCTCAATATAGATCTCATTCAGGTATTCCCTTATGTTCAATGCCTTTTTACTCAATCTATTCACATTATTCACCTGTTCACCCCTTCACCCAATATACTCTTCACACCTGACCAGATTGCACTGTCAATAAAATCAGGTATCCAGAGTCCGAGGATTAAAATCAGGCCTGCCATAACAAGCATCACAAAGTTCTGAAGACTAATCCCTGAACCTTGAGCCTTTAACTCTGAACCCCTTGCTGACCCTTCTCCACCAAAAAGGATTTTTCCAAAACTTGAAAGCATTCCGTAAAAGACCATAACAACAAATATCAAGAATAAAGCCACAACAGGCCACAATCCCTTATCGACTCCTCCCCTGAGTATGGTGAATTCGCTCACGAATATATTGAATGGAGGGCTTCCAGCAAGGGCAAGGGCACCGATGAATGTGAGTGTGCCAAGGAATGGAAGGCTTGAAAGCACTCCCCTCACTTTATCTATCTTTGTTGAGCCATAATGGGCCTGTATCCTTCCTGAGGCAAAGAACATGAGGGGCTTTGCGAGGCTGTGGTTCAGTATGTGCAGAAGGGCACCATAGAGTGCAACAGGTCCACCTATGCCAGCACCAACAGATATAATGCCCATGTGCTCAATACTGCTATAGGCAAGGAGCCTCTTGTAGTTCTCCTGAACGAGGATGAATACTGCTGATATGGCCATGGAGATGAGGCCGAAGAGTATGAGAAGGTTTCCTGTAAACACACTGCCTGTTGATGGCTCAACTATAGAGAGAAATCTCATAATCCCATAAAAGGCAGTATTCAGGAGTATGCCTGAAAGGAGTGCACTTATGGGGCTTGGTGCCTCACTGTGGGCGTCAGGAAGCCAGTTGTGCACTGGTGCAAGCCCTGCCTTTGTTCCGTAACCTACGAGTATGAATATAAAGGCAAGCTTCATCGTTGATGGATTGAGTCTTGAAGCCACTTGCCTCAGATCTGTCCAGTTGAGGAGGCCCTCTGTGCCTTTTACTGAGATGGAGGCATAGTATGTGATAAATGTCCCGAGAAGGGCAAAGGTAATGCCAGCTGTGCAGAGGATTATATATTTCCATGCAGCCTCAATAGCCATTGGCCTCTTCGTGTAACCAAGCCCAATGAGGATAGCTGAGACAATGGTTGTTGCCTCTATAGCAATCCACATGAGGGCAAGGTTGTTTGAGACAGTAACGAGGAGCATCGTAAAGATAAAGAGTTGGAAAAGGCCGTAATACCTCCTTATGCCCTCTTTATCTATAAGACCAACATGGAACTCATGGTCAATGTAATGAATTGAATAAATAGCAGAGGCAATGCCGAGCAATATCACGAGACTCATTATATAGGCAGAGAGGCTGTCCATGTAAAAAATGCCTGCCTCTGAAATGCCTGAGACAAAGGCATCTCCAATCACCGGGATTGATGCCACTGCAAGGGCAATAGAACCAGCCATGCTCACATAACCTATGAGGCGATGGCCCTTCATGAGATAACATATAATTGCCGTAACAATAGGTATCAGAAGTATTGCGATCATCTCTATCCCTTCAGTATCGTCAGTTTATCGAGGTCAGAGGAGGCAAAGGCCCTCCTTATCTGGACAGCAAAGATACCGAGTATTATTACACCCATAAGCATGTCAAAGAGAACACCGAGTTCTATAATCATGGGCATACCATATGTCAGGGAAAAGCCTGCGAGAAAAAGTCCATTCTCCATGAAGAGAAGACCGATAACCTGCGTGATGGCCTTTCTTCTTGTTATCATTGCAAAGAGTCCAATCAGTATCACGGCAAGGGATATTTGAAGGACATTCCTTGAAAGTCCTGTAACGAAGATTCCCTCCTTAAGGGAGGCATAGACAATGGCAACGAGGATGCCTGAGATTGTAAGTGACAGTGCATTGCTTATGTATGGCTCGATCTCATGGGTAACCTTCATCTCCCTGACGACCTTTCTTAAGAAAATAGGAATCACAATACCTTTGCTGAGGAAAGTAACAAGGGAGGCTATATAGAGATGAAATTCGCCAATCATAAAGGCAACAATAGCGATCAATGCTGAAAGAAACCATGAGTTCACAGCATAGGCCTTCACGCATGACTCAAGCCTCTTCATGCCATTCATGGCTATCGCTGTAAGCAGAATCCCCACAGAGACGAGATCAATAACTGAAAATACCTGTATCCAGTTTTTCATCTTCCCATCATCACATAACTCAATAGTGAAAGCAGCGCAAGGACAAAGGCTCCTCCAAGTAAAGAGGGGAGCTGGAAGAATCTCATCTTTGCCCTCGTTGACTCTATGGTTGCCATTAAAAAGGCCATGAAAAGGACCTTAAGAAGATATATCCCTGTTGAAATAACAATGGATAAAGGATCACCAGAAGAGGTAATGCCCGCAGGAAAGAATATATCAACTGCAAGTGTAAACAGGAGCATCTGCTTTATATAATGGGCCCATTCCATTAATGCGAGGTACCTTCCAGAGTATTCAAGGAGCATCCCCTCATGGATCATCGTCAGCTCAAGATGGGTATCAGGATTATCAACAGGTATCCTTCCTGTCTCTGCGATGATTGCAACAAGGAATGCTGAAAAGGCAAGGAGGTGCGAAGGGGTATATAGGGCAACCTCCTGACCTGAGACCTTTAGAAGATTTGTTGAGCCAGCAGATATTGCTGGTGTAAAGAGTGCGAGCATCATCATTGGCTCCACAAGAACAGCAACTGTGACTTCCCTGCTACTTCCTTCACCACCAAAGGCAGTGCCGGCATCAAGGCCACCAAGGGCCATAAAGAACCTCCCAAGGCCAAGGATATAGACAATGGCAATGAGGTCTGCCATGGTGCTGAAGGCAACATTATTTGATACAACAGGAACAACCATTGTGGCAGCAACGGTTGATGAGAAAACAATATACGGTGTCAACCTGGAGACCCATGAGGTCACATGGGATACGACCATATCCTTTTTAAAGAGCCTTGTCAGGTCAAAATATGGCTGCAATATGCCTGGACCAACCCTGCCCTGCATGTTTGCCTTGAGCTTTTTTATAATGCCATTAACCAGAGGAGAAAGGATAATTATGATTAAGAACTGTAGATATTCCATCTTTCAGCTCCCGAACACGAGAAGGAGTATGAGCGTTATCAAGATATATCCCAGATAAAGCTGGAGACTTCCTGACTGGAGAAGCCTCACCTTAACAGCAATCCTGTGGATGAGGTTGACGCCTGGCTCATAGAGATATCTCTCAAAGAAGGGCGTTATCTCACCACTGTATCTGATAGACTTAACAAAAAAGGGCTTTACAATATATGACACAGAGAGATCCCTTCTTGGAAGATAAATGCGCTTGAAGATCATCCTTATGGGCTTTGTGAAGGCTGTTGCAGAATACTGCATCCTTGGGGTAAGAGAAGGAATCCCACAGTCCCAGGAATCAGCAATGGTTATCTTCCTCTTCCCACCAACAGTATAAATAAAGACGAGGACTGCAATGGCCATAATCACCATCGTGATCAACAAAAACTGGGGTGAAAGACCAGCACTGTTTTCATTCACAAAGATAAATCCTGAATATGAAGGCATCCCGTAGGAACCTGTGATTATAAAAGAGACAGGTGCAATAATATTTGAGACTGTGCCAGGAAAGATGCCAAGGACAAGGCAGAGGAATCCGAGGATAGCCATGCCAGATATCATGGGGGGAGATGCCTCCTCTGCATCCTGGGCATGGGAGCTCCTCGGCATGCCAAGGAACGATATACCAAAGGCTTTTACAAAACAGGCTGCTGCAAGGGCTCCTGTGAGTGCAAGTGCTGCACCACCAAGGGGAGATATGATCTTTGCTGCTATAGATGGATTCTTAAAGCCGAGAAGAAGAGACTGATAAGTGAGCCACTCACTAACAAAGCCGTTGAATGGTGGAAGGGCGCATATAGAGACAGAGCCTACGAGAAAAAACAAACCTGTATACGGCATTGACTTAATTAGTCCGCCCATATCCTCCATATTTTTTGTATGCGTTGCATGCATCACAGAGCCTGCGCCGAGAAAGAGCAATCCCTTAAAAACTGCATGATTCATTGTATGATAAAGCCCGGCAATAAGCGCTATAGCAGAGAGCGTATAAAGCCCATTTGATTTAAACATCAAGGAAGCGCCAAGGCCGAGCAGGATTATTCCTATATTCTCAACACTGTGATAGGCAAGGAGCCTCTTCATGTCGTGCTCCATAAGGGCATACATGACGCCAAGGACAGATGATATTGCACCTATTATGAGTATTGTTATCCCCCACCACTCAGGACCATTGCCGAGAATATCCATTCCGACCCTCAGGAATCCATATATACCTGTCTTTATCATCACACCTGACATAAGGGATGAGATATTTGAAGGCGCTGCTGGGTGTGCCCTCGGAAGCCATGTGTGAATCGGGACGATGCCTGCCTTTGTGCCAAATCCTATTATAGAAAAGATAAAGACGATATTCTTTACATCCTGGGGTATATTAGAGGCCATTGCCTTCATGTCAGAAAAATCCGTACTTTTGCTATAACTGTAGAGCAATAGAAAGAGGACAATGATAAAGGCAGTGCCAATATGGGTCATAACTGCATAGACAAGACCTGCCTTTGCTGATTTATCATCCCTCTCAAAGGTCACAAGGAAATAAGAGACTATAGACATGGTCTCCCAGAGGATAAGGAATGTTATGATATTCCTTGAGAGGACAACTCCATACATGCTCAGGACAAAGAGATTAAAAAGAAGGCCCATGAGGCCCTTCTTTTCCATACCTCTGGTATAACCTATGGAATAAATCGAGACAGAAAAGACAAGTATAGAAATGATGAGGATAAAGAGACCTGAGAGGGCATCGCCACCAAAGGAGAATTCAAATATTGAGGATAGCTTTAGTGTAATATCAGCTAATTGCGGTCCTGCAAAGAGAAGATAAAGGGCGACAATAGCAAGGCATAGAGAGCCAGCCAGAGACAGGATATAGACGAGGGGGTTCAGCCTTTTTAAGAGTGATAGAAGAGAGGCTGAAAAGAAAAAAACAATCCCTGTGTATAAAAAAATCTCAGAAACCATTTTAGAAGCATTAATGATAAACCTTTTCCCATTTTAAGTCAACCTGACCCTAAGACCGAAAATCACATACACATATTTTGAACTTTTAACTTTCGACATATTACTCACTTCCAGCCTACCCCTGACTTTTAACTTTTGACTCCAGCGAAACTGAAAGACGGTAACATGGTTTTGGTATAGTCAAGGGGAATCGCCTGTTGACAGCCATGAATTCCTTCTGTTATCTTTAAACGATGAAAAGATATCTCTATTTCCTCTTTCTGACCAACCTGGTCTTCATCAGATACGCCCATGGTTTTGATTTCAAAGGTATCCAGCCACTCGCACCTTATGGTGTTTTCTCGACCTTCAGCGCAGAAAGCCTGAAAAAGGGAGAGGCAGGTGTCGCCTTCGGGCTCGAAAAATCGAGACAGCCTGACTATTTTAGATTCACAAACCAATTTGCCTACGGAATCACTGATAAGATTGAACTCGATATAACAATCCCCTATGTCACTAACTGGCAGAACGCGATGGATGGTTTTGAAGACATCTCGGTGGGCCTTAAACACAGGTTTTTTGATGAGGGGAAATACGGCCCTTCTATAGCATATCTGTTAAGCGCATCCCTGTCTTCAGGCAAAGAAGAATTCAGCACCGAGGGAAGCTTCGGCGGGGGGATCATCGTAAGTAAGAGAGTGGGACCTGTGAGGGGGCATGTAAATTTGTTCTACTTTAGACCAGGGGCCGCAAGGCTGAAGGATGATATAACCTTTGCTGCAGGCCTCGATTTTTCAGCGGCCAATAACTTTAAGATACTCGCTGAGCTTTATAGTAAAAAGAGCTATGCAGGGAAACTGGACAGACTCGAGGCAAGGTTTGGATACAGGCTCATCACCACGGAGAACCTTTTAACCACGATTGGTGCAGGGTTTGATCTCAAAAAGAGAAGCCCTGAATACAGGATAATGCTATCGCTGACCTATCTGCTTCAACCCGTAGGGAAAAAGATTAAACGGATCTACGAGGAGGAGTGAATGTTCGATCTAGGTATCCAGGAGCTTATAGTGATCTTTATAGTGGCCCTTATCGTCTTTGGCCCAAAGAGGTTACCTGAACTCGGAAGGACCCTCGGTAAGGGGATAGCCGAACTCAAAAGGGCAGTCCAGGGGGTTAAAGAACAGATGGATGAAGAATTTGCCATGATCAATAACCCTGCCCAAAATAATCCTCCGGCCCCGGGGAAAGACATAGAGAAGAAGATTGATGCAGACAATGGGGTTCAAAAAGTCGAACACACTTCTGAAGACACCAGCATTTCTGATGCATCAGGGGATAAAACAGAAAGAAAGACCTCGGAAGATAAAAGAAGAAAGGAAGACACGGCAGATGACAGATGAGAAGATGCCTTTCACAGAGCACCTCTCAGACCTTAGAAAAAGGATTATAATCTCTCTCATAGCCCTTCTCATTGCTTTTATAGCGTCCTTCACCTATTCAGAGGAACTCTTCAAAATACTCACTCTCCCCCTCAGGTCTGAGTTGAGCTTCAGCATGAAATATCCGTTCATATCCTTTATCCCCTCAAGCATAAAGAATCCTTCGCTCGTCTTCCTTGCCCCCGCCGAGGCGTTCTGGATGCATCTCAAGGTCTCCCTCGTTGCAGGTCTGATCATTTCCCTTCCTGTCATACTTCATCAATTATGGAAGTTCGTCTCACCCGGTCTGCTGCCGAAAGAGAAAAAATATATTGCCCCATTTGTGGTAATAGCAACATCGCTCTTCCTCTCCGGCGCTGCCTTCTGCTTCTTATTCGTCCTGCCGTTTGCCATGGGATTCCTCCTTACATACAAGACAGGTTACATGACGCCAATGCTCTCTGTGGGCAATTATGTCGACTTCTGCCTTAAATTCATATTAGCCTTTGGTGCTATATTCGAGCTCCCCATAGTCATCGTCTTTCTGACCCGTATGGGTATCGTAACGCCAAAGGCCCTTGCCAGGAACAGAAAGTATGCGATACTCCTGGCCTTCATCATAGCCGCCATACTAACCCCCACACCTGATGCCTTTAATCAGACACTTATGGCTGTTCCCATCATTGTCCTCTATGAAGCAGGCATTCTGGTGTCAAGACTGTTCATCAAAAAGAAAACAGAAGAGGAGGTTCATGGAGGGAAAGAGATTTCCCCCACAGATTGAATGGCTATAAGGGGCAAGAGTCTAAAGGCCATAGCCACTGATATCTCAGAGGGGTATACAACAGTCAACCCCCTGTTCCTGAAACCCTTTGACCCAGAGTCGCTCAAAAAGCTCTATCAGGAGGTGATGAAGACACAGGCAGAGATAAGGGGAGAGAAGTTCCCATACAATGATGTGCAGGCCATACGATGGCGGAATATGAAACTCCAGAGGCTGCATACAGCCGCGATGATAATAAAAAATTTTGCGAGAGAAAAAAGGGTCCCGATTGTTTGACACTTATCAGAATCTGTGTTATTTTTTGACATAGCCATGGAGACCTTGGAAGACATCAAATTAGCAAAAGACATCATCCAGGCCCTGACGAAGGCAAAGAAGACCATCAGGATGTATCCTGACAATAACCCGATTTATATAAAGACGATAGATGACACCCTGTCGAGGTTTACTGACTTTTTCAATCTAAGGGATGAGCTCAGTCTGAGAATAAAACAGAATGAGATCTTCTTTGAAACCGAACAGATATACCATAACCCTGAAAAGGATGATAATCTCGCCCTTTTCCTTTTCAAGGATGGGCTGAGGGAGCTGAGCTTCAAAAAGGGCCTCACTAAAGAGGAGCTTGAAGGGTTTCTCAGGATTATTTCTCTGGACTTCGATAGAGAGGCTGTGGATGATGATATCGTCACCCTTCTATGGGAGAAGGACTTCGAGAATATAAAATATATAGCTGATGAGGCGTTCATCCTTGAGGATGAGGACTATGAATCAAGGGCAACAACCGAGGTGAAAGAGAAGGCCCCCGGCATTGATGAGCTCCATAAGGCATATGCAGAAGCATTCAGGGCTGAGGATGTCAGAGAGGTCTCGATAGTGAATCTGACAGACAGGGATCTCCAGCTGCTTGTAAAAGAGATAGAAAGGGACATGGAAGATAAGATATGGAAGCTCTCAGAGATAATCTTCGAGATGCTCCTCCATGCTGAGGGCACTGTGGAGTATGAGGATATTCTTCGTTTCATCAAGGATTTAATTGTCTATTGCCTTAAACAGGTAGACTTTAAGACATTTGTTGATATCGTAAAGATGACAAAGGCTGCATCAGAAAATACGGCACTCCCTGAAGTAGTTAGCAGACAGATAAAAGACCTCCTGTCATTTATCAGTTCCGATGAGACGATCAGACATGTTGCAGGGGTCTTCGATTCTGGCGTGGAGATAGACGAAAATGTTTTGAACGAATACACCGAATTCCTTAACAGAAATGCCATAACCCCCTTCATATCTGCCCTTGGAGAGATGCAAAGCATACAGGGGAGAAAAAGGATCATCAATATCCTTATCCACTTAGGGAAGAAGGACATTCAGACACTTGCAAGAGGGCTTCAGGACTCAAGGTGGTTTGTCGTAAGAAACATCATATATATCCTCCGCCATATAGGCGATAAAAGGGCTGTAGAACATCTCCTGAACTCAGCAAGACATGCAGATATAAGGGTCAGGAGAGAGGCGATAAAGGCCCTTGGCGAATTAAAAAGCCCCCTTGCCTTACAGACGCTGAGAGACTCCCTCGATGACAGCGACCCCTCAATAAGAATATCCTCAGTAAAGGCCCTCGGCAGTATCGGCTCTGAGACAGCAAAGAGAATAATCCTCGAAAGGGTCTCTAAAAAAGACTTCAGAAACAGAGAATTCAATGAGAAAAAAGAGTTCTACGAGACCCTATCCCGATGGACTGACGCCGAGACTGCAGATTTCATGTTGAAAACGCTCAGAAAAAGGTCACTCTTTAAAAGGTCACGCTCTGATGAAAACAGGGCCTGTGCGGCCTACAGTCTCGGATTGATAGGCAATAGAGATGCCCTACCCGTGTTAGAAAGGCTCAAGGGCTCCAAAAATAAACTGCTGAGGGAATATGTGAATGCCGCTATAAACAGGATAGAACATGGTAGATAGAGAAGATATAGCAATAACAAAGGACTCAAAGGATATAATAAATCAGCTCGCTGTCATCATCAGGACAGCCCAGATACATGACCCCAACAATGTAGCGGTACTGACTGCCATCGAGAGGTTTATCAATACAGTAAACCCGCATCTCAGTTCAAGCAGTACCCTTCATCTTGAGCTCGTGGGAGAGTTCTTTTATCTCAATGAATCAAGGGTGAGGTTCCCGATGGAATACCTCCTGAACTTCGACTTCCTCATAAGGGAATTTAGAAGACGAGGGCTTGGCAGCATAACAGTCAGTGGTCCACTAACACCCGTCGATATCCAGGCCTTCCTGAAGGCATTCATATCTTCTGCATTCTCTGACGAACCCTTCAGTGCCCTATCAGAGGGGGTTGAAGACATCGATCCTCTGAGCATTGGCCCCCTGAAGAAGATCAAAGAAGACGGACAGTACGATATCAGAAAAGTGGTCAAGAGGACATACTTCAATGCCGTCTCATTCACAAAGGGTGTCATAAATAAGATAAGGTCGGGTGAGAGGGTCAGCATAAAAAAGGCCAAGAGGGTCGTTGAATCATTGGTGGATATGATACTCCAGGAGGAAGAGCTTCTCGTTGGCATGACAGCAATAAAGGATTATGACGAATATACGTATCACCACTCTGTCAATGTCAGCATCCTCTCTGTCGCCCTTGGCCAGCGGCTCGGCCTGAGCAGAAAGGCGCTCACAGAGCTCGGGCTTGTCGCCATCTTCCACGACATCGGAAAGATGGAGGTCCCTGCCGAGATACTCAACAAACCAACAAATTTCAATGAAGATGAATGGAGAATAATGAAGAGGCATCCCTTCTGGGGAGTAAGGGCAATATTGAAACTCAAGGGGCTTGACAGCATATCCATCAGGACAGCCATTGTTGCATTTGAACATCACCTCAACTATGATATGAGCGGCTATCCAAAGGTCTCGAAACGCTTTGACTTGGACTTCTATTCTAAGATCGTGAGCCTTGCAGACCAGTATGATGCGATGACATCATCAAGGGTCTATTCGAGAATACCCATGGCACCTGACAAGGCCCTCAGCGTAATGATGGAACGGGCAGGTACACAGCTCGACCCCATCCTGTTCAAATTCTTTATAAACATGATCGGCGTATTCCCTATAGGAACCCTCGTCCTCCTCGATACAAAGGAGCTCGGGCTCGTTTATGGAGGCAATACGATGTTTCATGACAGACCGAGGGTCTTGATAATCACAGATGACAGGGGTAACAGAATCAAGGGGACAATTGTTGACCTTACTAAAAAGGACAGCAGCGGCAGGTTTCTCAGAACAATAGTCAAGACAATGGACCCCAACAAATATAGAATCAACCTTGCCGAATACCTGCTATAAGATCACCCTCCATTCATCACCTTCCCCATATCGCTAATATCGTAGCCTCCGAGTCTGACAACGGCGTTTCTGAATTCTTCATCACCCCTGATGATACTGAGAAGTACCCGAATCATCTCCTGCTCTATAAATTCCTCTGGTATAGCAAGATCGTACCTTTCTCGGGCTACAGGTATGAAGTCGAGATTAAGTGCCTCTGCAGCAGATAGAACCGCAAGCCCCGCATCTGCGATGCCTGTCAGGACGGCAGATGCCACTCCCATATGGGTGTATTCCTCCTTATCATAGCCCCTGACCTGAGAAGGCTCCATGCCCAATTCTCTGAGATACCTGTCTGTAAGGAGTCTCGTTCCCGAGCCCGATTGCCTGTTGATGAATACCACATCGTCCCTCCTGAGGTCTTCAAAGCCTTTGATATTCTTTGGATTCCCCCTTTTTACAATCAGCCCCTGTTGCCTGTATACAAGATTTACAAGGATAATCTTTCTGTCAGGAAGGAGTCTCTGGATAAAGGGTATATTGTACTGCCCTGTCTCTTCGTCGAGGAGGTGGGTGCCAGCAATATGGGCCTCTCCCCTTTTCAACGCAATGAGACCCCCCATGGAGCCGACATGGGCCGCAGAAAGCGAAAATTCCGGGTGTCTCTTCTTCATGATATTCGACAGGATGTCCAGCGTATTATCATGACTGCCTATGCATACAATAGTATTTCTGATCTCATCCTCAGGTCTCAATAACTCAACATCCACCTGAGTGCCAGCACCTATCCCTTCTGACATGGCAGGGACCCTTAAAATACCATCTGCCCTTACCAGTGACATAATAACCCCTGCACCCCTGCTCACAGGTGTTGCTACTGTCTTATCGCCAACCATCCCTATCTTTACCCTCACAAATTCCTCCTGTCCCAGCGATGATGCCACCTGCCTTGATAAGGTCGCCTTTATCTTCTTCGGTTCCACTGCCTTGAGGCCCTGCCAGAGGTAGACGATGGGCCTTGCAAAGATATTGAAGGTGATATATGTTGAAACAGGATACCCCGGAATCCCCAGCACAGGTCTATCTTCCACTATCCCGAGTATCACGGGTTTGCCGGGTTTTATACCGACCCCATGGACAACCACCTCACCAAGCTCCCTTACTGCCTGGCCTGTAAAATCACCTGAACCAGCAGATGAGCCGGCATTAATAACTACCATATCTGCTGACTTGCAGGCATTTGTAATGGCCAGTTTGATCTCATCAATATCGTCACGGACTATGTCGAACCGCAGCGGCTCTCCACCCCATTCAGCAACAAGGCCGCTCAGCACCCTTGAGTTATACTCGATGATAGACCCTGTTCTTAATTCGGTGCCAGGCTCTACAAGTTCGCTGCCTGTAGGGATTATTGCAATTTTCGGCCTTCTTCTTACCATGATCTCTTTATGACCACCTGCAAGCAATGCACCAATATCAACAGGTCTTATCCTGTGATTTTCAGGCAGTATGAGCTCTGTTGCAACAATATCCTCGCCTATAATCCTCACATGCTGCCATGGGGTAGCTGGCTCTATAATCTCGATAAACCCTTCCTGCCCCTTAACTATGTTGACGTCTTCTATCATGATGACTGCATTAAAACCATCAGGCAGAGGATCGCCTGTGTTCACATAAACAGCCTGCCCTCCAAGTTTCAGTCTTAAGGGGTTTGTCTCAGAGGCGCCAAAGGTTTCAGTAAACCTTACGGCATAACCATCCATGGCTGCTGAATGGTAAAATGGCGATGAAAGCCTTGCGATAACTGCCTCTGCTGTTATCCTGCCAAGTGAATCTACAACCTCTATGTACTCGGACGGAAGAGGCCTGTCCAGCCCTTCTCTCTTGAGCCTGTCATTCCACGCCCTTAACGCTTCAGCTAAGGGTCTGTTTTCGAGGTATATCTTTCTCTTCATAGAATTTTGAAGCCGCAGGTTCGCACAGATTTTCACCAACAGAAGTCAGATCATCTCAGTCCCAACAATACCATTGCCTCTATGTGATATGTGTTCGGGAACAGGTCTACCATACAGATATACCCTATTTCGTATTTTTTCTTCATCTTCTTTATATCCCTCGCAAGGGTCGCGGGATTGCATGAAATATAAACGATCCTTTCAGGGGCGTGACTCATCAACCCATCTATACAGCGTGATGTCAGGCCTGGCCTCGGGGGGTCAAGGATAACGATATCATAGCCGCCCTCACCAAAGAGTCTTGGATCTCGCTGTCTCTTACCACCTAAACATTCCTCTATAGATGTACGAATAAATCTGCAGTTTTTGATGCCATTAAGCATGGCGTTTCTACGGCCATCTTCAACAGCATATGGGTTCTCCTCAACAGAAACAACCTCTTTAGCACTTAGTGATAAAGGGAGGGAAAAATTCCCAGCGCCTGCATAGAGATCAAGTACCCTCTTGCCCTCGAAAGGGGTTAGTTTCTCTAATACCATCTTTACCACCTTTCTATTGAGGTCCCAGTGGCTCTGGAAGAAACTCCATGGAGTAACTGTATACCTCAAGCCATTAAGATCGAGGGTGATATAGTCTTTACCGAGGGAATCGCCATTGTCAAAGGCTATCCCTGAAACCCCTGCCTTCAATATCTCATGGGCAACATCTTCGGAGAGATTTCCCTTAATAAGCATGGCCACCGTATCCCCTGAAATGATATTCAACTCCCTTATCCCTTTCAGATCAATGGCCTTCAATCTTTGAAGGGTTTCATTTATCTCATCAACCATAAGGGGACATTCAGAGATCTGCACGACTTCCCTCGTCCCCTCTCTGTAAAACCCTATCTCCCCGCTCTGCGAGACCTTGAACTGGCCCCTGTGCCTGTATCCGAATTCCTTATCAATCACGGAGGACATAAGCTCAACATTAACATCACCAATCCTCCTCATTGTGTCCCGGAGTATTTCTTCCTTTATGGAGACCTGCGTCTCATAATCCATATACTGTAACTGACAACCACCGCACGTCCCGAAGACCGGACAGGGTGGCTGCCTCCTGGAAGGGGAAGGCTCGATGATGTTTCTTACAGAGGCTATCGAATAGTCCCTCCTCCTGTCTTCGATGGAGACCTCAACAAGTTCGCCAGGGATAGCGCCTTTTATGAACATGACCTTCCCATCCCTGCTGATCACATAGCCGCCATAAACAGGGGTTTCTGCCCTGATCGCATCAGAGACATCGGATCTCCCACACGATTCCCCTCTGCCTATGAATTCACCCTGAGATCTCACTGTTTGCTCAAAAGCTTCTTTATGGTCTCTTTCAGCTCAGCAAGCTCTGCTGATTTAACAATGTATGCCTCCGACGCCCACACTGCAAAGTCATCCCTGTAATCATAAGCAGTTGACATGATTATAGGAACCCGTGGTCTTTTCTCCTTCATCTGCCTCAGAAGCTTTATACCGTCTATGTCAGGCATGAGGATGTCGAGGGTTATGAGGTCGGGGTTCTCCTTTTCGAACAGTTCTAATGCCTCTGTGCCTGTTGCGGCTACAACTACCTCATAGCCCTCTTCCTCAAGCTCATCCTTATAGAGCCGCCTGATGTGAGGGTCATCATCAACAATCAAGACCTTCATGGCTGTCCTCCTTTCATACCGGCAAAAAGACCTTCATGGTGGTACCTTCGCCAAACCTACTTTCTACCTTTATCATCCCCCCGTGTTCCTCGATGATCCTCCTTGTAATCGCAAGGCCAAGGCCTGTGCCTGTTGCCTTTGTTGTATAGAAGGGATCAAATATAAAGGGCAGGTCCTTCTCTGCTATGCCCGCCCCTGTATCACTTATCTCTGCAACGACATAAGCATCCCACACATAGGTCTTTACTGTTATCTTACCATGAGTAACAATAGCTTGAATCGCATTATTAACAATATTCAAAAGGGCCTCTTTTATCCTCTCAGGGTCTATCCTGACAACGGGGAGATCACCAAGGCTGGTTTCGAGGATTATCTCCCTCTCTACAATCTCGGACTCCACAAGGGAGAAGATATTAAGTAAAAGATCATTCAAATTTACTGGCATGGTGGTTAACCTGACCTCCCTCACAAAGCCGAGTATATCCCTGAGTATCTCTTCAAGCCTTTTCACCTCATTGGATATTATACCGGCATACTCTTTGAGATTGCCGTCTAACTTCTTTTCCAACCTCTGGGCAAACCCACCTATTGATACAAGGGGATTTCTTATCTCATGGGCAACCTTTGCAGCCACCTCGCCGAGGGCAGCCATCCTTTCAGCACTTGCCAGCCTCTCCCTTATCAGCCTTATCTCGGTGATGTCCCTCACAATATGGACAGTCCCAAGAAAATTGCCCGACATATCGAATATCGGAGATGTCGAAGTGAGGAATGTCCCTCCAAGATGGGGGTCTTCCAGCTCCTCAACATACGCCTTCTTCGTCTCAACCGTCTTATGATGGGGGCACTTCTTCCACGGCTCATCCATCCCGTGGAAGACCTCGTAACATTTCCTGCCTATTATCCCTTCCTCTGGTAATCCAAACCTCTCGGCAACGGCCTTGTTCACACTCTTTATGGTGTAATCCACATCCGTAAAATAGACCATGTCGGTTATGGACCTGAATATATTCTCCAGCTCCGCCTCCGCAAAAGAGACCTGCTCAAAGAGCTTTGCGCTCTCGATAGCAGCGGCCACCTGATTGGAGAAGGCGGTTAGAAAACCCATATCTTCATCTGTTATGGGTCTCTTGTTGAATAGATTATCAACCCACAACACACCTATGACCCTGTCTCTCGATATGAGCGGGACAACAGCATACGCCTCTGTCCCGAGCTGCTGTATGAGGACAGGGTCCGAAAGAGGTTCCCCTTTTACATTGGAGACATTAAATGGTCTCTTCTCCTTCACTGCGAGTGTGAGTATCGAGTCTATATGAAGTGGCACCTCAATGCCACGGCTCAGTCTGTCGAGGAAGGAATCTTTAATCGATGGTTCCTTTTCTATCTCAGCCATAACATCATCAAGGGTTCTCTTTTCAAGGGACAGCCTCTGCCATATCTTCCATGCCTCCTCCTGACTGGATGGGCCGATACCCATCGCACCTTTCAATACCCTTTTGTCCTCATCAACAAGAAACAGAACTGCACGGTTAAAACCGAGCCCATCACCCATGGTTACTGCCGACAGTATCATCCTCAGAAGGCGGTCAAGGTCGAGGGTGGAACGCATTGCGGAGATGATGAAGAATAACCTGGACATCTCCTGGTTTCTCCTGATCAATTCCTTTTCTACCTGTTTTTTCTCTGATATATCTCTTGATATCCCGCTGATGCCTATAATCTCACCCGAGGCATCCTTTATTGGTGAAAGCGTAAGGCTCACTTCTATCATCCTCCCATCCTTTCTCTGCCGCAAGGTCTCTATATCTTTCAAAACCTCTCCATTCTTCACCCTCTCAGTGTATTCATTCTCGGTCTCTCTCAGAAACTCGGGCACAAAGGGGAGATACCTGCCGATAGCCTCGGTCTCATCATAGCCGTATATCTTCTCAGCACCCTTATTCCATGATGTTACGATTCCATTCAGATCAGTCGTAACTATCGCATCTGCAGAGTTCTCTATGAGGCTTTCGAGGTATTCCTTTGTCTGGGTCACCTCTCTATAAAGCGAAAGCATCTCTTCCTGGTAGATGACCCTATCAGTAATATCCTGGATAAAGACAACGCATTCAATAACATTACCACCTTCATCCTTAATGGGATATGATGTGAGCTCAGCATAGTTCAAGCCGCTCATCTGGGTTATGGTGTTAATCTCGCCTGTCTCGCATGTGACCTGGGCGACACAATGGGGACATATCCCTTTGTCCTTGTGAAAAACCTCGATACAGCCTTTACCAACTATCTCATCGATGGGCCTGCCTATCCATGTCTCTATGTATCTATTTGCGGAGAGAATCCGGTAATCCTTCCCGATGGTTATAATCCCCCCCTGGACACTATCAAAAAGCACATCCAGTCGCTTCCTTGCCTCAACAGCCTCTTTCTCCCTCTTTAACTCGAGCTCAAACATCTTTGCCTTCTCAATAGCGATGGCCGAAAGAGAGGCAAAGCCCTCTGTGGTGCTCAGGTCGTCTGATGTAAAAGGTATTATCACATCACCAGGCCCCATCTTATCGTAAAGACCCAGTGTCCCTATGACCCTTTCTCCGACCCGTAAAGGCACATTTATAACAGACCTTGCATCGAGATATGGCACCTTCCACTCAGATGGCATCCTCGAAAGGTCCTCCACAAGTATGGGTTTACCCTCCTTTGCAACCATCCCGGGAAGCCCCTCACCGATCGAAAGGGTCATCATACCCTCTATCTCTTTTGGAAGCCCGCAGGATGCCTTGATCGCCAGACTGCTATCCTCAAGCAGTCTTATAACACAACCCCTCGCATTGAGAAGCCTTGTTGCCTCTTCTGCTATCATCCTGAGGAGTTCATCAAGGTCAAGGGTGGATGTTATGGCCTTTGCAATTTCATATATTGCAGTGAGTTTCTGTAGCTGGTCCTTTGTGGAGCGATAGAGCTCTTCGTTCTTGACGCTGATCCTCTGTAACCCCTCCACCATGCTGTCAAATCTGTTGGCTATAATGCCAAATTCATCCCTTCTCTTCGATGCAATCCTGTAGTTAAGGTCGCCAGAGATTATCCTGTCCGTTGCTGTCAGTATATCTGCAAATGGAACCGCAATCATCCTCCTCATAAAGAGGGCGAGGAAAAGGAATGCCATGGAGCTCAGGACAAACAGGGCAGTTAGATAAAATCCCATTTCCCTCTTGATCCTCTCCCCCTGATCAGTGGCAGCGGTCAGGGTCTTCAGAGATTTAAGGAGTAAGGCATCCAGTTTAGCGTGTATCTCCTCCTCCTTCACTTCAAGCATCCGCAGGGCATAAATGGCATCCATGTTTCCAACAGGTCTTTCGATAGAGATTATGCTATTCGAAATACCCCTCAGTGCCTCAAAGTCCTTTCCTACGGCCTCTATGTCTGCCCTGTTCCGTGCCGTCCTGTCGAGATTGCCAAAACACTTATAGGCATCCCTGAGTCTTTCCTGATACTGTCTTTTGAATCTGATATCACCTGTAATAGCCCATCCCTTGGCGGCCTTTAAAAAGCCGGTAATGGAGGACTTGAGGTCTTCATGAAGGCTGTGCTCCTCTGTGGTCGACCTAATAACTTCAAAGCTGTTGCTCAAGCCATCGAATATAAAGAAGCTGCCAACAATGAGTGCTGCAGTGAGCACTATAAAGGCCACCACGAATATTGTTAATTTTGTCCTCAGACTCATATAATCCTGGTTTTCGCCCCTGTAACCCGAATCCTTATGCCCGTTTCCCCTTTATCGCCGTGTCATAGAGTTCTACATATCTAAGCGCTGAATTCTTCCACGAGAAATCCATTCCCATTGCACTGATTATCATTCCCCTCCATCTTCTCTTATCTACAAATACGGAGAAGGCTGTCCTCAGGCACTCCCTGAGTGCGGATGCCTTATAGTCCTCAAAGAGAAACCCTGTCCCATCGCCTTTCAGCGGATTATAGTCAATTATTGTGTCCGCAAGCCCGCCTGTCTTTCTCGCCACAGGAACAGTCCCGTATCTCATAGCGATAAGCTGGCCGAGGCCGCACGGCTCATATCTTGAGGGCATGAGGAATATGTCGCTGCCTGCATAAATGCGGCGAGCAAATGCCTCATCATAGCCTATTTTGACATATACACTTCCATCATATTTTTCTGCCAGACCGAGAACGCCTTTATGAAAATGTTCATCACCCTTGCCAAGTATGATAAATCTTCCACCCATAGAGACGATATCCCCAACCGACTCAAGCAGGATATCAAGGCCCTTCTGCGCTGACAACCTCCCTACAAATGCTATCAGCGGTGCATCCCTGTTGCCCTTTAGTGAGCACTCATCGATCAAGGCCTTCCTGCATAACGCCTTTCCCGATATATCAGAAAGATTATAGTTTGCAGGTATAGATCCATCCCGCCCAGGGTCCCACTCCTCATAGTCGATACCGTTTATCACACCGTACAGGTCAGAAGACCTTTTTCTCAACACCCCATCAAGTCCGAAGCCGTATTCGTCGGTCAGTATCTCTCTCGCATATGTGGGGCTGACGGTCGTTATGATATCAGAGGCGATCAGCCCTGCCTTGAGAAGGTTAACCCTTCCGTAGAATTCGACACCCTCGGGGTTAAACCATTCCCAGCCAAGCCCGGTAAGGGGAAAGTCAGATACATCGAATAAACCCTGATACCCGAGATTATGGATGGTCATAATGGTCGCAGTCTTGCTGAAAAACTCTGTGCGATACAGGGTTTTAACATAGAGCGGCATAAGAGCCGTCTGCCAGTCATTACAGTGAATGACATCGGGTCTTATCCCTACGGCCATACATGCCTCAAGGACTGCCCTGCAGTAAAATGTAAACCTCGCTGCATTGTCGGGGTAGTCCCCCTCAGGCGTGCCATAAAGCTCTGGTCGCTCAAAGAACTCATTACATTCGATAAGATATACGTCTGAACCGTAAGACCATATCCTGCTGTTATACCGCCTGTCCCCTACAGGGACGGTCAACCTCATGCCTGTATCCGCTAAATAAAATGCGTCCCTGATTGCGCTATAAAGAGGGAGCATGAGATAGGCATCTATATCCATCCTTCTGAATTCTCTCAGAAGCGCTCCTGTAACATCCGCCAACCCACCTGTCTTGACAAATGGTGACGCCTCTGGTGTCGCAATGAGCACCTTCATATTTTCGCCTCTCGCATAAACTTCGCAGCCTCTTCGGGTAGTGTGGGGTTTATATAAAAACCTGACCCCCACTCAAAACCTGCTATCTTTGTGAGCTTCGGCACCAGCTCTATATGCCAGTGGTAGTACTCATTTATCTCCTCGGTGAATGGTGATGTATGGATTATGAAATTGTAAGGGGGCGTATCAAGTATCCTGTCCATCTGTTTTAAGACCCTCTGCAGGGCATCGGCAAGTCCTGAGAAGCTTCTCTCAGGGGGATAAAAGGCTGACTCATGTTTTTTGGGAAGTATCCATAGCTCAAAGGGCGCCCTCGGGGCGAATGGGGCAATGGCGATATAGCCTGAATTCTCGTATATCACACGTTTGCCATCCTCGATCTCCTGGTTTATGACATCGCAGAATATACACCTCTCCTTAAACTCATAATAATGCCTTGATGAATCCACTTCCTCCTTGACGAGTTTCGGGACTATAGGCAGTGCGATGAGCTGGGAGTGGGAATGCTCAAGGGATGCCCCTGCAGCATCGCCCTCATTCTTGAATATGAGGACGTATTTGAAACGCAAATCCTTTTTCAGGTCTGTAAGCCTGAAGTAGTAGGCCCACAGAACATCTTCAACGGCCTTTAGAGGCATTGTAGAAAGGGAAAGCTGGTGGTCAGGGGTTTCGACTATGACCTCGTGGGCGCCAATCCCGTTCATCTTATCAAAGATACCCTCTCCAGCCCTGTTAAGGTCTCCGTATATCTGGAGTGCTGGGAATTTGTTGGGCATAACCCTCAATGTCCAGCCAGGCGTGTTGGGCTGTGTTGATGATGGCCTGAAGGCTATTATCTCAGGAGGTGTTGTATACTCATTGCCAGGGCAGAAAGGGCAGAAACCTCCCCTCTTTCTCTGGACAGGCAGGGATGCAAAATCCGTCGGCCTCTTGCCCCTTTCCACAGCTATGATAACCCACATTCCTGAAACAGGGTCTCTCCTCAATTCCGGCATAGGCCCTCCGATCTTATAAGCTTAAAAGAGTGTCTGTGTCATACGACACTGTCCGTGACACTATTTTTTTATTATATCACAATAGGATATAATCTTAAGTCGCCTTATGAAACCGACCTTTCATCACAGGCTGGTTAACAACAAGTTCGAGGATCCATGCCTCTATATAAGGATGCTCAGGGAGAGGCGCGCCTTTCTCTTTGACGCAGGCCATCTGACCCGTCTTAAGCCCGGCGACCTTCTGAAGATAACCGATTTATTCGTGACCCACACACATGTTGACCACTTTATAGGCTTTGACACCGTCCTGAGGGCCCTGCTGAGGAGGGACAGACCACTGCGGGTCTACGGGCCCGACAGCATCATCGAATGCATCGAGGGAAAACTCAGGGGATACACATGGAACCTCATAGGGGAATACCCTGTCAAGATAGAGGTCTTTGGCATCAGCGATGCAGGTGTGAGGCATTGCAGCTTTTACGCTGAAGACTATTTCCGAAGGATAGATAGGGACATGATGCCATTTAACGGCATTGTCCTTAAGGAACCTCCATTGTGCGTCAGGGCAGCAAATCTATCCCACGGAATACCCTGCCTCGGATTTTCTCTCGAAGAGGACTTCCATATAAATATTGATAAGGCAGCCCTGAGCAAGAGGGGACTTCCAGTTGGCCCCTGGTTGAGTAATTTCAAACGGATGCTGAGGGAAAAGACCGAACCCGACACAATACTGAAGGTAGCAGGAAGGGAATTCCATCTTGGTGACCTCACAGACATAGTCAGGATAACAAAGGGGCAGAAGGTCTCCTACATAGTGGATATATCGCCTGATGAGGATAACGCCAGAAGGGTGATAGAGCTCGTCAGAGGCTCAGACACCTTATACTGCGAGGCATATTTTCTCCATTCAGACATAGAAAGGGCAAAAGAGAGAAATCACCTCACTGCAAAGATTGCTGGAGAGATTGCGAGGAAGGCAGCGGTCAAGGACCTGATAGTGATGCATTTTTCACCAAAATACAGACACAATGCCGATGCAATCGAGACAGAGGCGATGGAGGAGTTTAAAAAAAATTAATTGAAATCATCCTCCTTTTCTGGTATATTGTTAGCGTCTGTAATGGAAGACAGGGAAAAAAAATCGCTCATGGAGGCGCTGTTGTTTCTGTCTGGAGAGCCTTTAACACCATCATCCCTCAAGTCCGTCACAGAGATGGAAGAGCCCGATATAAAACGGATAATGGGAGAACTTATCTCTGATTACAGGGACAGGGATGGCGGTATCCATATAGTCGAGATAGCAAATGGCTACCAGATGGTCACAAATCCCAGATATGCACCATGGATAAAAAAATTCAGGGGTGCTCAGACCTCTAATAAGCTGTCAATGCCCGCCCTTGAAACCCTCGCCATCATTGCCTACAGACAGCCGATAATTAAGGCCGAGATTGAGCAGATCAGGGGTGTTAATTCAGACGGTGTTATAAAGACACTCCTTGAGAGGAGATTGATAAGAATAATGGGCAGGAAAGAGGCACCCGGCAGACCGCTTCTCTATGGGACAACAAGGGAGTTCCTGCAATACTTTGGATTGAAGGACCTAACAGAGCTGCCGACCCTAAAGGACCTCGCAAGAGAAGATGTAATATAAGGAGGTATGGTGATGAAGGTGATTTGTTTTTTATCCGCCTTTATTTTTCTTCTGACAATTAATCCGGCCAGCCCTGGCGCAGAGGAGATCTATACTGTCAGGAATGGTGACAGCCTTTACAAGATAGCAAAGAAATTCAAGGTCAACATCGAAGATATAAAAGAAAAGAATGGGCTTAACTCCACACGGATCAAACCAGGCACGAAACTAACAATATCTTCACTGCAGACCCGCCGGCACAAAAAGGATGCTGAAGTGAAAAAGGACTCTGCTGAAAATGCAGTGAAGAGATCGGCAAACAACGATAACTCGAAGGTCAGCTCAGATGCATACCTGCACGAATCACAATACCATACTGTCAAAAAGGGAGAGACACTCGCATCTATAGCCAGAAAGTATTCTATATCTACGGAAGACCTCAAGGAGATAAACAACATCAGGGACTCCAGAAGGCTGAAGGTCGGCCTGAAGCTCCTGATTAAGAAGACAGGGCCAAAAACCTATACTGTAAAAAGGGGCGATAATATCTGGAAGATAGCAAAGAAGTTTGGTTTAAGTGCTGAAGAGCTGATGGAACTCAACGAGCTCGACCCCGAGGACCTAAAACCAGGCCAGAAACTCCTCCTTGAGACACAGGCTGAACCTGCAGATGCGAAGAATTACAGGGCCGTTATATCCGAATCCAGGCTCGTCGAGGACATAAAGGCCCTCTCTGAGTCACAGGAGCTGAACTCCATGGGCATCAAAGACCGATTGATACTCTTTGCCAAAAAAATGCTCAATGTCCCTTACAGGTTTGGGGGGAATACCTTTATGGGGATCGATTGTTCGGCCTATGTCCAGAAGGTATTCGGTTTTTTAGATATTCATCTTCCAAGGAGTGCGAGGGAACAGTTCAAGATTGGCGAATCAGTGAGCAAGGAAGACCTCTCTATCGGAGACCTCGTATTCTTCAGAACCTATGCCTCATTCCCTTCCCATGTAGGCATCTACCTCGGCAATAACCTGTTCATACACGCCTCATCAAAAAACAGAAAGGTCTCGATAGACAGCCTTGAGACGCCATATTACATCAGGAGATTCATCGGCGCCAGGAGGCTCTTCCCCGAAGAAACCATGGAAAAGAAAGAGACAGACGAAAAGGGCTGACCTACATTACATCATAGGCAAAACATCTATACAGGTCCCTGCCGCAGTCGTCTCCAAAAAGCCCTGCCCTGTATCTGCAGCCCCCCCTGCATTCTTCCCTGACAGGACAGTCACACTTCAGTCCATCGAGCCTGATCGGCTTTATCCTTTTCCAGCAGACCTCAAGCCCTTCATCTATGCCTCCAACAGATGAGTCACTGTAAAAGGTACACCTGGCCACTCTTCCGTCTGGCATAACTGATGCAAGGTGAAGGCCGCAGCCAAAACCCTCACCTCCGCCATGAAGCCCTCCCCCGAACCCATATCTCAAATACCTCCCGGCAGTCTCAGGCCTTAACTGAAATAATGGATTATCCATGAGATTTCCAACCACACATGGAACATCAACAGACCAATCCTTTATCCCGAGGTCTCTAAATAGTCTCTCCATCCCATCAAAGTCATCAAGATTCATTGAATGCACCATTGTAGATATAGAGACATCGAACCCTGCTCCGAGAGCCATCTTGATTGCATTCATGGTTTTTTTGAATGTCCCCTTACCTCTCATGGCATCATGCCCGTGTTCAAGGCCATCAACGCTTATCTGGATTTCATCCACATTGAGAGATTTTAAGACCTCCTCCGTAATCAGCGTCCCGTTGGTAAAGAGTATCTTTCTGAAGGCATAATCAGTCAAGAGACGATTAATCTCAGAAAATCCCCGATGAAGGAGAGGCTCCCCACCTGTTATCAACAGCCTCAGGCCCTGCATCTCCTCGAACTCATCGAGGGCTCGGGTTATACCTCCCATGCTTAGCTCAATATCTTCAGGAGGTCCGATATAGCAGTGTCTGCACCTGAGATTACACCTCTTCGTTATCTGCAGCTCAAGGTATCTAAGCGACGGCTCAGGGGATTTCTTAATCAACGGCCTTCTAACATCAGACCTTTCTGTCGTGAGGATACCCTCACCAATAGTGTATTCAAGGAATTTGCTGTCACAGCCGTTATCCGTGCAACCATCCATATCAGCGCAACCCTTAAGAAACTCAAATGCAGGTTCGTCAAGCTCATAAAGCTCATCTCTGTCTATATTATAAACAGAAGGCGACTCGAGCCACTTAAGGAAACATCTATCAGAGAGAAAATATTTCATCTCAGAAAATAGCCTAAGACCGCCCCTGCCATAATCACCATAACGGCAGGAATAATCCTTTTATATATACCCCACATATCTGCCTTGAAATAATCCCTCGTCAGGATTAAGCAGAGATGCACAGGTGAGAGCAGCACACCTGCATAGCCAGAGACAAATGCAAAGGATAACTGGTTCAGATGGGCCCCACCTGTCAGGCTGAGCAGGAGCGGGAAGGTGCTTCCAACAAAGCCGACGGTCAATCCCGTAAGGATGCCGCTGACAAACGGGAGGATAAAAAGGACCGGAAGGATGGGTATATCCTTCTCGGCAAAATACCGGCTGAGATGCCTTACCGCTCCTGAATCCTCCATGGTGAATTTAAACAGCATTGTGCCAAAGATAAGGATAGCAACATCTATGGTAAAACCGTATTTAAGTGTCCTGAATACATCCTTAGGACCGAACCTATAAAACACATATAATATCAGTACGGTTATTCCGAGAGAATAATGGAGCTCGATGTGCATAGCCATAACCAATACCATGACAGCAATGACAGGCAGAAAACTTAATAACAGCCGCCAGTCGGCAGTCCCCATCCTATCCTTAATCTCTTCAGGCCTCTGGCTGACTGCTGAGTGCTGACTGTCAATGTGTCTCATGCTGAAGATGAACCCTGTAATGATTAAGAGCAGGGCATATAATGCATTTGAAATGATAAGGCTCCGGAGTTCAAGTTTTGTTATGGCTGACGCAAGAAGTATCCCGGGGTAGAGAGGCAGTATAAACTCCCATGGATGCCTGAACCAGTAATTTATGAAGCCCTTTTCCTCGGGCGACATTTTAATATCCTTCGTGGCCTCATCCACCATGGGTGCTGAGAAATAAGCACCACCGAGGGATGGAAGCAGTCCTATCAGCATCGGCATCGAGATTATCGTAGCCCTTTTTCTCTTCAACAGATTCCTGGACGCCTCGGTCATCTTCGCCAGCACGTGTCTTTCCCTCAACACAAGCTCTAAAACCCTGATTAATGTGAGGGCAAAGAAGAGCCTTACGGTAACAGGGTCTACAACCGTAGATTTGATTGTTGACAGTATATTCCGGGCAGGCATCAGATAAAGTAGTTGAAGCAGGCCTGATGCAATAAGCATCACATATCCTATATTCCACTTTAGCCTGAGAAGCAGGATGATGGCTATAAAAATAATTGTAATCTTGAGGATATCGAGCATCTAAAATTATAACTCATATCCTGGCTCTTTTGCTCAGAATCTATCCGCCATATTCTGCAATGCTGAGACCTGAATAAAATATTTCCCATCCCTGAGGCTGCCTTGAACCTTGATCGGATAACAGCTACCAAAACCCTTTTCTATCTCAGACACAGAATACCTCACATCGCAGGCCCTGCAGGTGATCTGGCCATTATCAAACCTGTAGCCAAGCCTCTTAGGATAACAGCTCGAACATGCGTCGAGGAATGAAAGGGGTTTACCATCAATCTCAACAACAAAAAAATTTATATTTTTATTCGTGTAGCGGTATGTGTAAAACTGTGGAATCCCTGGTCTGAGTGTCCTTACATCAATCACAACCTCAGAACCCACAACAGGGGGACCGGGATAGACAGGCTGTCTCGAACATGAGATAGCCCAAAATAGTGCGAAAGTTAATAGAGCGACAGCCTTAAACCTATTCTTCTGTCTCACTGTCTCAATTGAGCCTGTAAACAATCGGTATTATAACCTCTGCCTTTACAGGTGGTTTAGGAAAGGGCGACACCTTCTTTACAGTCTTCAGGGCATTCTTATCGAGAATATCAAAGCCTGAACTCTCGATTATCTTTATATCACTGGCTGAGCCATTCTCAGAGACCACGAATGATACCGTCACCCTTCCCTCCCATCCCATCTTCCTCGCCATGTATGGATAGGAAAGGTTCTTTGTTATTATATCCCTGATGTAAGAAAAATGTTCCTTTAAGTATCTCTGCCTTGCCTTCTCCGGAGAATCGCCTTTATTTGATGAAGAAGTCAATGGGTGAACGGGTGAAGAGGTGTCTCCACCTTCACTGATTTTTACTCTGCTATTAGCGGTTAGATCGCTTGGCGATAAATTGGTGCCTGTCAGAGGTTTTGGGTTCTCCGCCACAGGAACAGGTACCTGTTCCTCAGAGATATCCCTTGTGACTGTTGGTAAATTCGCATCTTCATCCACTTTTAAGGTCGCCTCTTTCTTGATAGTCCTTTCTCTTGAAGGAGGAACTGAAGCAACTTCCGACGAGTCTTTTTGACTCGTTGTAACCTTTTTTCTTGCCTCTTCTCTAACAGGAACAGAGGGTTCCTCAATGCTGAAATCTATGAGGATCGGCCTGCTGTAAGTAACCATAGTCCTGCTCACAGTAAAAAGGGCCATGAATATCATGGCATGAAGACCAAAGGATAACAAAAAGGCCTTGAACTCTCGACTCATCTAACTCCTCTGCACTGTCTGGATGCTCACCCTCTTAAACCCGAGTCT
>JBBISG010000015.1:0-42117 GCA_037441365.1 Nitrospirota bacterium | reverse complement strand
AGTTTCCCTGAGTTGTCCCCCTCTTAAGGGTAGGTTGCCTACGTGTTACTCACCCGTCCGCCACTAACCGATGCGAAGCACTAAAAACTGACTTTAAGAATTATAGGTCTATAGGACTTATATGACCTATAATCCTCTTTCTTCAGTCCTCAGTGCTCCGCACCGATCCGTCCGACTTGCATGTGTTAGGCACGCCGCCAGCGTTCGTTCTGAGCCAGGATCAAACTCTCATTTGATACTGGTTAAATCGAAATCGACAGGTTTACTACGCACAATTTTAGCCATTTCAAAGAACAACTGTGTAAGAATAACCTAAAGCCTTGACTTTTGTCAACTCAAGGAGTTCACCTCTCACGGTCCTACAAACCCGACCCTGCAACAAAGGGAGAGCGAGAACTCGGAATTCAATAAGATTTCTTAAGAAATTTCTTAAGATCCTTATTTTCACGCTCTATTTATTTTAGTAGGGTTTCCCCATTGCCAATTTATACCTGTATTGGTAATATAATAGTAAAACTTACTAAGGAGGCAGTGATGAGGAAAACAGCAGCGATTTTATTGATGATTGCATTGCTAACTGTTACTGCTTGCACACAGTACCACTACGAAGGAGCAGCAGCAGGTGGCGCAATAGGCGGCATCACAGGGGCCATCCTCGACCACAAGAATCCATGGCGCGGTGGTGTAATAGGAGCAGCACTGGGTGCTGTTCTGGGTGCGACTATCACAGATATCTCAATGAGGGGGTCGAGAGAGGCATACAGGACTGGAAGACCTGTAGAATACAGGACCGAGAACGGCCGCGGTGTGTATCGGGCAGAGCCTGTAAGTGATGTCTATTATCCCGATGCCTACACAAAATGCAGAAAGGTTCACGAAAGGGTCTGGGAGGACGGCCGCCTTGTCAAAGACCACGTAAGAGAAGTATGCGAGGGAGAAAGATACGAGAGGCGATACTGATAATTCGGTAAATAGGGCAAGGGACAGTAATTTCCTGATCCCTTGCCCAACCATTCAGGAATGATAGGGCTGAATTTTTCTAACATGACATCTGAGGTCCTCGGGGGAAAGGGCATATCCAGGAGACACATAGAGGCCCTGAGAGGGAAGATTGCCGGTATCCACGACTACTTTGTCCATAAAAAATGGCCTGGGCTTGCCTTTATAGACTTACCTTCCCAAAACACCGGTGAGATAAAAGAAACAGCTAAATGGATAAAGGATAATTTTTCTGACCTTCTGGTCCTCGGTATCGGGGGCTCTGCTCTCGGACCCCGATCGATCATCGAGGCCCTGAGTCCCTTTCACAATCTACTGAGAAAGCCGAGGGTGTTTATATATGACAATGTTGACCCCAGGACACTAAGGCATATCCTTTCCCTGCTCAACTTGAAAAAGACCGCTGTTAATGTCATAACAAAATCAGGAAGCACAGCCGAGACAATGGCATCATTTATGGTGCTGTGGGATGAGTTATCAAAGGCGGTAAAAAATGCAGAAGAGCGTTTCATAGCAACCACTGATCCCTATGAGGGTAATCTCAAGACAATTGCTATTACAAAGGGTTTCAGAACACTCTCAATACCACCTGATGTCGTTGGCAGGTATTCTGTCCTCAGCCCGGTCGGTCTTCTGCTTGCCGAGGTTATAGGGATAGACAGCAGGGAGATGCTTGAAGGCGCAAGAGATATTCAGGACAGGTGCTCTGAACTCGATGTATGGAAAAACCCTGCATATCTCTTTGGAACCCTCCTCTATCTGATGGAAAGCAGAGAGAGGCGCAGCATCAATGTGATCATGCCATACGCTGACTCCCTCAAGGCACTGTCTGAATGGTTCTGTCAGCTCTGGGCCGAAAGCCTCGGGAAATTCAGAGTCGGCATTACGCCATATCCATCCCTGGGGACAGTCGACCAGCATTCACAGCTACAGCTCTGGATGGATGGGCCTGATGACAAGGTAATTATTTTTCTAAGGATCGAAGATTACGGCACAGACATCAGGATACCTGCTGTTTTTGAGGATATAGAAGGTATAAGCTATCTTGGCGGCCATCTTTTTTCAGAGCTGATAAAGGCAGAAGAAGAATCCACAGAACTCGCCCTCGCCAAAAACAAAAGGCCAAATATGACCATAAATGTCCCCTCCATCGACCCCTATCATATGGGGCAGCTTTTTTACTTCTTTGAGGTTGCAACGGCTTTTACAGGTTATCTCATCGGTATTAATCCCTTTAACCAGCCAGGTGTAGAGGAAGTCAAGAGGTATACTTACGGGATGATGGGAAAGAAGGGATTTGAGGATAAGCGGGATGAGGTAATGAGGGCAAGGCAGCAGAAGGACCGCTTCAGACTGTGAGGTCCCATCAATAAAATACCTTAAAATACCATCGCTGCCATTTTTGCAATCGGGCTATTTACAAATACCTCACTGTTATGATAATTTTTGATATGGATTCTGCCCTCTTAGAAAATCCAACGAGAAAAAAGATACTTCTCATGCTGAAAAAGAGGGGAGATATGTCTGTGGACGACCTGAGTAGGGAGGTGCAGATCACGCCCATGGGGGTCAGGCAACACCTCCTTGCCCTTAAAAGAACCGGCATGGTTGAATATGTCACAAAGAGACACGGAGTAGGGAGGCCTGGCTTCCTTTACAGGCTCACAGCAATGGCAGATGATCTTTTCCCGAAGGCCTATCAGGGATTTACTATGGACATACTTGCGGAGATAGAGGACAGCGATGGGATAGAAAAGATTGATCAGATATTCAGAAAAAGGAAAGATAGGGTGCTTGCCGACAGGACGGAGTTGCTTTCAGACAAGAACAGTCTATATGACCGACTTACCGCATTGGTTGAGATACTGCAGAGGGATGGATGCATGGTCGAACTTGAAGATAACGACAGCCACTTCAGCCTCAAGCAATTTAACTGTCTTATCTCGAAGATAGCCTTCAGATACAGAGCGGCATGTAAATATGACCTCCAGCTCTTCAGGGAATTGCTCGGAGAGGACGTTGTAAGGCAGCAGTGCCTTTCAGAAGGTGCCCGGGCATGCGTCTACATAATACCCAAAAACCATAACACCGGATAAGAGATGGGTGAGGGCAGACCCCCTGATCCCTCCACCCATCTACCTGCATACTACGGTTTCGAGGCAGGTTTCTGGTCTGATTTATCTCCCTTCGAATCCGCCTTCCCACCCATCTTTGAGAGGGCCTCTTTATTTATATCCACTTTGTATGAATTTATCAGGTTGTTGATGTAGGAATCAAAGACCTCCTTCTGCTTCTCTGCTGTCAGTCTCTGGGTTAGAAGACCCTTTATCTTTTCAAACTCAACAACCTTACCCTCTTTCCTCTCAGTGACCTTTATTATGTGATAACCATACTGGCTCTTGACAGGGCCGCTGACCTCACCTACCTTGAGATTGAAGGCGGCATTCTCAAACTCAGGCACCATCTGTCCCCTCGAAAAAAAACCGAGGTCCCCGCCACTCTTGGCTGAACCGGCATCTATCGACTTTGCCCTTGCGATCTTTGCAAAGTCGGCACCCTTCTTGAGCTGCTCTGCGATGCCCTTTGCCTCTTCCTCTGTTTTTACAAGTATATGGCTCGCCTTCACCTGGTTGTTCGCTGTAAAGTCCTTTTTGTGGGTCTCATAGTAATCCTTCACATCCTTATCGCTCACCTTTACCTTTTCCTCTATCTCCTTTTCCAGGAGCTGACTTATGAGCGTGAGTTTCTTAAAGTCCTCGACCTTCTTCTGGTAATCAGGACTCTTATCCAGTCCCTTCTTTTTGGCCTCCTGATACAGTATCTCTTTCTTAACGAGTTCGTTCACAAACCTCTCGGTTCCCTCAGGGCCCTCAAATATCTTCTGTATTTGCTCAGGAAGGGCCTTCATCTCCCTGCTTACATCCTCCTGTGTAATGGTTGTTGAGCCGACCTTTGCAACATACCCTGACTTCTGCTCCCCCTGCCTTGCACAGGAAAACAAAAGTATAGATGCTACAGCAGCTATAAGAAACACCAATCTCCTCATCCAGTCCTCCTTCAGTCCGATCTGTTTATAAGTTCTCGACCATCTCCCACACTCCGCATGGGCAGGTACCAGCGCAGAAGCCACAACCTATGCATCTGTCATCATCCACGACATACTCGTATGAGCCATCAGCATGCTCGACCCTGCTTATCGCTCCCCAATAACAGACGGCCTCACATATGTGGCAGTCACGACAAGTGCCGCAGGACATGCATCTTTCTGCATCCTTCGAAGCTGTAAAGAGGTCACCGCGACATGCCTCGTAGTATTCCGTCCTTATCCTCTCATAGGGGATAACCTGCTTGAACTCAGGCTGCCTGGGTGCATGCATGATCTGATAATGGATCGTCTCTGCGACAAGCCTTCCCTGGCCGATGGCGTGTGTTACAAGTCCGAGTCCTACCGCATCACCGATGGCGTATACCTTTACATCTGAGGTCTGAAAATCGCTATTTACCGAAACCCATCCCTTTTCTGTATGTATGCCCGGCGGCAGAAAATCGAGTAACGGCACATCACCAATCGATATCACAAGGAAATCTGCATCGATGTAAGTTCCATCATTAAAGTATATCCTGCCTTCCCCTCTGTCAAATCTCTCTGTAAATTTAGGCCAGAGTATCTGCGTGCCCTTGGCCCTCGCTATCTCCATCTCCTTGCCAAAGGCCGCAGGTTTCTGGATATCAACCGCTACCACAGATTCTGCGCCAAGGTTGAACGCCTCTGAGGCAACATCCATTCCTACATTTCCCGCACCTATTACCACAACCCTCTTATCCTTTAGATCAGGCAGTCTGCCAAGATTGATATCCCTCAGAAAATCATAGGCAGAGACAGCGTATTCAGAGCCCGGGAATGCTATCTTCCTCGGCTGGTGAGCACCACAGGCTATAACGACTATCTCATGACCCTTATATATCTCATCAAACCTATCCCTATCTATCCTCGTATTCAGGTAGAGATTCACCCCAAGCTCGCTAAATCTCGATACCTCCTTTTCGAGTATCTGGTGTGGAAGGCGCTCCCTCGGTATGCAAAGCTCAATCTTCCCTCCAAGCCTGTCCGATGCCTCATAAAGGTCAACGGTATGCCCCTTCAGGGCAAGCTGCCACGAAACGCTCATTCCAGCAGGACCCCCTCCGATTACCGCTATCTTGTGGCCTGTCGGTTCGGCCTTTCTTGGGGCCGGCAGGTCAATGGAGAGGGAGCCGAGTTTATCTATGTTTATCGGGCTGTCGAGCTGTCCCCTTGTGCAGCTCTGCATGCAGAGCTCCGGGCATATCTCTCCGCAGACAGTGGCAGGCAATGGGCTATGCTGCAAGACAAGCTCCAGCGCCTCCTGAAGCCTGCCCTGTCTGATCAGTGCAGTCCTTTTATGGGTGGGGATATGGGTCGGGCAGGCATAGGCGCATGGGGGCGCATATTTCTCGTTTGCCCAGACAGGTTTATTTCTTCTGTCTTTACCTGTTGTGATATATGGAAGTAATGTAAGCTCGTGGTCTAAGTATTCAGCAAATATGCCGCCCTGTCCAACCTCCCTTTCCCACACATCGGTCCTGAATTCGGTGAGGGACATCTTGAACCATCTCCTTGCCCTCTTTTCCTGGGGTGTGTAGGCAAGCAGTTTCTTCCACTCACCAGATGAACGTGTAAGCTCCTCATAATATGCCGTTCTATCTATGGCGTCGAGAAATGGCTTTATATTAGCCTTGAGCCATTCCCAGTCCTGGGGCGTAAGGTCAAGGAGCTTCACATCCCTTTCACTGTAACCATGGATCGGACCCCTGAAATAGATGGTTCCACCAACCATCCCGACGCATGGGCGGTAGCCCAAGATATTTTCCGGATTTCTTGGATTTACACCACAGACAACTGCAATCCCCCCTGCCTTAAATTCTGCAAAAGAATCTCCAACATCCCTGAAATACCATGACTGGGGAGGATCGAACCTCGGGTTGTGCTTTGTCATCGTGTCGCATCTTGCACCACCACTGCCCTGAACATAGAGCACTCCCTGGGCTGCTGCATTGAAGGCCCCGTTGGTTACATCGCCGAGGATTGTTATCTTTGCACCACAGTTAAGCCAGCCAACATCATCAGAGACGCTGTTTTTAACAACGATCTCCGTCCCGAACATCCCCATACTCCCGAGCCTCTGGCCGACAGGGCCCTCCACAGTTATCTTCACGGTCTCACCCCTAGGCCAGATACGACCGCCAATGCCGTGCTGCCCATCAGCTATTACATGGATATCCCGCGCACCATCCTGAACAGCCTGCTGTATCTGCTCCTCAAGGATTCGTGACGGCACTCTCTTGCCGTTGACATTGCCGTATATAGTTACAGCTCCGAAGCTCGTAAGCTCGGAAACCCTGAAGTTGTTTTCTTTTGCACACCCGCGCTTCTGCACTTCTACACTTCCACCCTTCTGCACTTTCGCAGTTTCGCCCTTCCGCCCTGACCTTCTCTTAACACGCATAGCTTATCTCTAATCTCTCTGCTATAGCCCTGTCATCCACGCTTAATCCATCAGACATGCCTATCGGGAGTTCTGTGCTCCTTCCCATGGGCGCAAAAATCTTCCTTAATTCCACATCGGCTGACTTAAAGACCTCCACCAATCGCTCGGCAACCTTATCAGAGCTAAGCCTCCTGTATAATTTCGGGTCCTGGGTAGTGATTCCCCTTGGGCATTTGCCTGTATTGCAGAGGTTGCAACGGTTGTGTTCGTCCCCGAAGCACTCTGCCGTTGCCTGCATTATGTATTTGCCAACTGCAACCGCTGATGCACCAAGCATTATAAGGGCTGCAGCATTTGCTGCAAGATTTCCCCTTTTGCCGATACCTCCAGCGGCTATGAGAGGCAGCTCGTTCTGTTTGCCCTGCCTCACGAGGTCCAGATAGCATTCCCTTATGTTTGAGGCTATCGGATGCCCCATCTTATCCATGGAAACATTGTATGCAGCCCCTGTTCCCCCATCCTCACCGTCTATGCTGAGGGCCGCTGCATAAGGATTCCTTGCAAGGTTGTTCAACACAGCCCTCGCTGTCTTGGTCCCCGATATCTTGGGATAGACCGGCACCCTGAATCCAAATGCCATCGACATTGACTGAATCATCTTTGCAACTGCCTCCTCTATAGAGTATTTTGTCTGGTGTGTTGGAGGAGAGGCGAGATCAACAAACTGAGGTACACCCCTGATCTTTGCTATAAGCTTGAGCACCTTCTGCGCCATAAGGAGTCCGCCGTCTCCTGGCTTTGCTCCCTGACCATACTTGATCTCTATGGCTGCGGGGTCTTCAATCATATGCGGGATGGCATGTATTATCTCATCCCAGCCAAAATACCCTGACGCTATCTGGATGATGAAGTATTTCAGGTACCTCGATTTTAAAAGCCTCGGAGGCATTCCACCCTCGCCAGAGGCCATGACAACAGGTATGCCTTCGACCTCATTGAGATATGCCACCCCCATTGCAAGTCCTTCCCACATCGGTGGAGAAAGCGCCCCAACAGACATGCTGCCGATCATTATCGGGAATATCTCTCTAACAGGAGGAATAAACCTGCCGCTCTCCCTGTCGACCACTAACTTCCCATCTACAGCCTTTAAAGGTAGATCTTCTGGTGGTAATATCCTTCCAAGGAGCGACCTTACACGAAACTCATGCCTTCCAGCATCGAGTGCAGGGTCTGTGAGCATCGAGATCCTCGTGAATTTAAGCCTGTCGAGGGTTGATATTGACGGGTCGTTCCTCCTCCCGCCCCTCTTGTATCCCTCTCCCCCTTTATTCTTGAAGTGCAGGAATTTGTTCTGGGGATTAAATTCAGGCTCTATCGCCTCATTAGGGCATACAAGGGTGCATGTGCCGCAGCCGGTACAATACCTTTCCATATCCGTAACCTGTTCGACCACGTGAGTGATCCTTCTGACCACAACAGGGGTCGGCACAGGCCCTTCTGACTGCACAACTCTCTGCACCTTCACTGCGGGCTCTATGGCCTTAACAGGGCAGACCGCCGTGCATTTCCCGCATCTCTTACACCGGTCATCCCTCCATCGGATTATATAGGGAAACTCCCTTAATGAGAGCTGATGATTATGGTCCAATCGGAGGGGTGAGACTATCCCACCTGCAGATGCCCCCTGGACTTTACTTACTTCACTCATGCTGCCACCCCTTCTTCGCAGAGGGAATATTCTCCTCTCTGCTGGTTCCATACCATAACCTCATCTGCCCCTGGCGGGACGATTACCATGTCATACTTCATCGGAAATATGTCTTTGCTCCTATCCCTCACGGGGATCGCCCTGTCAAGTCCGCACTCCTCGGACATGAGGGCATACCTGCCTTTCACACCGCCTACAACACCAGGCCTCAGTTTCTTGGAGTCCTGAACCATGAAGCACGTCCCATCAGGGGTAAAACCTATCACCATATTAGGGCCGTCGATGCATAGAGGTCTCAACGAATGCTTCATAAGCATCAGCGCCTCTCTGTCATCCCTGTGCTGTATCTCTGATGTCTTCAAGGGTGTAATGACATCCTTGTAATAAGTGAGAGGGAATTTGAGCTGTCTTACAGTGTAGTGGAGTATATGGGTAAATGTCTCGCTGTCGCTGTTATACCCTGTGTATCCAGAAAACCCTCTGGACATCAAAAATTCCCTTATAGGGACAAAGGCCGTATTTTCGCCATTAGTCATGGAACAGTAACCCTGAATAAAAAATGGGTGGCATGCGTAGAGATTTATCGCATAGTTCGTATTCTGCCTTCCCTGTGCAAATATGATCCTTGCACTGAGATCCGACTCATCGAGTGAGAAGAACTCAGAGAGCTCAAGGGGGTCACCAACCTCTTTGATGGTTATAACATCAGGATAAAAAGAGAAGACGACTATAGATTCATCATGCTCTCCCATCCTTCTTAATGAGAGTCGCGTGTTCATGAGGAGGGTCTCCTTTTCGTGCATCGGTTTGTTTCTGTAATGTTCAGGGTAGTCGTAAACCCTCGCAAAATAGTAGTCGCGTGGAGTCACACCCCTGACCTTCCTCAGTTTTGGCGTCCATACGTATTTGAGCTTAAACCCCTGTTTGTCCATGTATTCATCGAGGGCCTTTATACCATTCCTGGCGCAGATGCCTGACAGTATGGGGAATTCCTTCAATTCCTCAAACTCACCACCGAGGTCCTTCAGAACAAGGCCCATGCCAGAACCGTCATGTCCCTCCTTCATCGTCTCAAGGGCGAGGACATTGTCGATGGGCGAGAAGTATTCATCTGATGTTATAGCAGCCAGCCTGCACATTACCCTGCCTCAAATTAATCCAGTGAAAAATAGCGTCTATACCTTATCCGGCATCAGACGCTTTTTTATATATTAAAAATTAGACCTGATCTTTGTCAATCTCTCGAATTGCCTCTCATTTAAAAATCTTTATGAATGAGGCAGGGTATGGGATAGTCTAAAAGAAAGGCTCTACAGCGATTTTACAAAGTCGATGGCAACCTCAAAAACAAAAGTAAACAAAGACAGAGATTTCGTATATAATTTTTGTGAGGCAACCAGTGATCATTTTATAAAGATTTTTATGTGAGGCAACGGGCTATGGCGGGATTGACCTCGGTATCGATATAGTCTTAAAATGTCATATGCCGCAGATCAGGATCCTTCCTGAAGATTTACGAAACAAGATCGCTGCCGGTGAGGTGATCGAGCGGCCTGCCTCTGTCGTTAAAGAGCTCATCGAGAATTCGATAGATGCAGCGTCAACCCAGATAAGGGTAGAGATTCTTCGCGGTGGAAAGGGCCTTATAAAGGTCGCAGACAATGGCACCGGAATGGATATGGAGGATGCCATCCTCTGCCTTCAGCGTCACGCCACAAGCAAGCTCCAGAACGAGGAGGATTTATTCAACATCAGGACAATGGGCTTCAGGGGAGAGGCATTGTCATCCATAGCATCTGTGTCAAAGATGAGGCTCGTAACGGGCCTTAGAGACTCTTCATCAGGCGTGTCAATCGAGGTTTACGGCGGTGAGATAAGGGAGATTAAGGACTCCCCCTCCCACGGGACATCCATAGATGTGCGCGACATATTCTTCAACACCCCTGCACGGCGGAAATTCCTTAAATCAGACAGCACCGAGCTTTACCATATCATCGATTCGGTCACAAAAGAGGCTCTCTCCCACTGGGAAATTGGATTCAGGCTCTTTACAGAAAACCATGAGACGATGTCCCTCCCCATGGCATCAGGACCGAGGCAGAGGATCGTGCAGATATATGGCCTTGAATTTATCGAGGGACTACAGGAGATATGCTCCGATGGTCATGGCCTCAAAATGATAGCCTTTGTTTCTAAGGCATGCAATTTCAGAAATAGCAGGACGAATCAATTTGTCTTCATAAACAAACGGCCGGTGAAAGATCCGACCATCTCACATGCCGTCTATACGGCATTCGAAGGGGTGCTGCCCAGAGACAGACACCCTGTATTCTTTGTCTTTATTGAGATAGACCCTAAAAGGGTAGATTTCAATGTCCACCCTGCCAAGCGTGAGGTAAGGTTTGACAATAAGGATGAGGTACATCGTTTTGTTAGCAGCAGTCTCAGGGAAGCCATTAAAGGGGAAAGGGTGGGGTATACTGAGCCTTTAGCAGAAGGCAGACCCTATTCGTCTTTAGATACCCGATGCCTACCAGCAGCCACGATAGAAGGGCCCCCCAGAGAATCAAAGATTTTTTGGGGTATCAGCAATGCACCTGACAGAATCTCTGAAAACCTCGAATTCCCCTACACGCCTTCAATCCCCTTCGTATACCTTGGTGATACATTCGTAGCACTGTCTGGTAAGGGAGGGCTAACACTCATTGACCACCACGCAGCACACGAGAGGATACTCTATGAAAACCTCCTCAAAGGGGTCAATCTGCATCCCATCAGACTGCTTTTCCCGCTGCATGTGAAGCTTTCGCACATGGAGCATACGGTTATCCTCGCCAATATTCATCTGCTCAGTGAGATGGGTATGGAGATCGATGATTTCGGGCATGACACCTTGATAGTGCGTGGACTTCCTGATGCATTGAATAAATCCGATATAAGGGGGATACTTTCGGATATCGCAGCGGCCATTATGGAAGGAACAAAACCAGGCAGGTCACTAAAAGAATCCCTCGCTGCCAGGATTGCCTGCCATAGCTCTGTACGCGGCAGGGAGATTTTATCCCCTGAGGAGCTGCAAGGGCTTATCTCTGACCTTGAAAAGACCGAAAGCCCTGAGCAGTGCCCCCATGGAAGGCCAACGAGGATCTTTTTCTCCTTAGACGACCTCAGGAAGATGTTTAAGAGGAAATAACTTCTTGATGAGGCGATTCGGAGCCTTGAAAATGATCCTGTATATCCATAAAATATCCCGATGGAAAGAGAGCTCATCAGCGAGGATATAAAGAAGGTCCTGAAAGACGCATTCAAAGACCTGAGGGATGATCTCTCTGTAGAGGTCTACACACAGGAAGGTGTCAATGACGCCTTCAATGGTATTGTGGTAGGGCTTATAAAGGCTCTGTCAGAGGTCTCTGATAAGATCAGGCCGGGCTTTTATGAGATCGGTGATGAAAACTCCAAGAAACGCAATGTCTTTAGATCGCCGACCATCCTTATAGCCCCTGATAAATATAATATTCGTTACACAGGCGCGCCTGCTGGCGAAGAGGGTCGCTCACTAATCCTGTCCATAATAATGGCATCGACAGGGAAGACCTTTATCTCTGATGATTCGAGACAGCGGTTAAAGAGGCTTGAAGAGAAGAGACATGTGCGGGTCTTCGTGAGTCCATCATGCCCGTACTGTCCACAGCAGGTCCTTTATGCAGTCTCAGCAGCCATAGAGAAAAAGGACCTCGTCTCAGCAGAGATCATAGAGATATATGAAAACAGGGACCTTGCAGAAAGATATGCAGCTATGTCTGTGCCAAAGACATTTGTAGACGACACACCAATCGCCTCAGGTCTTCAAGCAGAGGAGTATTTTATAGAGTCCCTTATAGCAGGAGGCCCTGTTGAGTATGTGATGCCCCTCGGCAGGGAAGGGCTGAGGGATTATGATGCTGCAATAATCGGCGGTGGACCTGCAGGACTCACGGCAGCCATATTTGCAGAAAGGAGCGGCCTGAAGTGTATCGTATTCGAGAGGGTAAGTGTGGGAGGGCAGGTCTCGATAACCCCTGTTGTCGAAAACTATCCCGGTTTCCCGAACATAGCAGGAAAGACACTCGTCGAGATGATGGCAAAACAGGCCATGGAGTATGCTGTGATACTCCAGGGGGTCGGGGTGGATGATATAAAAAGAATAAGCAATGGGTTCGAGATAACCACAGGAGGTGGAATATACACAGCAAAGGCGGTAATCATTGCAACGGGTGTGAAGGGCAGAAGGCTAAATGTCCCTGGTGAAGACAGACTGACAGGCAGGGGTGTCAGCTATTGTGCCACATGCGATGGCTACATTTACAGGGATGGAAGGGATGTCATAGTTGTGGGTGGAGGCAATACCGCCCTGACAGATGCCCTCTATCTCGACAGCCTCGGCGCCCGCGTCACCCTCGTTCACAGAAGAGATGCCTTCAGGGCTGAAAAGAGGCTCCAGCAGAGCGTCTTCCAGAGGGGTATCCCTGTTCTGTGGAACAGCCGCATCCTGGAGATTGTCGGTCAAAAACTCGTAGAGAAGGTCAGGATAGAAGATATCAGGAGCGGTGAAGTCAGGGAGGTTAAGGCTGATGGGGTTTTCATAGCTGCAGGCTATGAGCCTAACAATGAGATAGCGAACAGACTCGGTTTAGAGCTTGACGGTGAGGGTTATATCAAGGTTGACAACAGGCAGAGGACATCGATGCCCATGGTCTATGCAGCAGGAGACATAACAGGTGGTGTCAAACAGATAGTTGTGGCTGTCTCGCAGGGCGCTGTTTCAGCCCTTACAGCCTTTGAGGATATATCGAGTCCTTACTGGAAAGAGAAATGATTACTCGCATAACTCCTCGGTGCATTTGATTACGTCAAATGCAAGGAGTATCCTCTTTTCCCTGTCGAGCCTTTCAGGGGGATAGGGTATAAGCTCCATCGATCTGATGACCTCCACGGCCTGCGACCTGTCAGGTATGGAGTCAAGCCCTTCAGAGATAAGCCTCCCAGATATAACATCGAGTATCCTCGCCTCCGAGCCATCGGTCACCACTGCAAATGGGATCTGGTGTGAGTCTACGACCCTTGCAAATGAGACGGCGTGCCTCTCTCTCGACTCAAGCGAGCCGGGCGAGCATTTTATGGTCATAAACCTCGTATCACCGAGTTTGATTATGTAATCGACCGAGGTCAATGTCCCTTTGCCGTCCACTATAATCTCGAATTCCCTATCGCACTCAATATCGTTTTCAGAATAGCCCTTCTCACTGATCAGAAAGCTCTTCACCCTGTCTCTGATAACCTCAAGGCTCACCACCGCCCTGGCCTCTGCCGACCTGATCCTTTCTTCTATCAGCCTCTGCCGATCAAATTCGTCTGTCATTTCGTATTCCTCGCATCTGGCATGTCCGGGTCGAGCTAATGAAACTAATGAAACGATTTCTCTCTCACCTGTATCACCTTCAGCGGGATCGAATTTATCAGGATGCCATCGAGATAGTTCTCTATCCAGTATGTGCCGGGTTCCTTGAACTCGATATTGAGATGGATGGAGACATCCCTGTGTCTGTATCTGGCGTCTGTAAGCCTCAGCCTTGTCACATTCTCCCTGATGACGGTCCTTCTGTCAGGCGACAGTATCCGCAGTGTTGCATCAAACTCTCCAATCCCATCAGCCCATTCATTCATGATTGCAAGCCTTGGATGCACAGCAGGGAAGTTAGTAGAGTATATCTCCTCAAAGATGCCCATCAGGCTTATCTTTCCGCCTATCTCCTGCCTAACATCGTCGCAGAGCAGGGTAAAGTTAAGGTTTGGCCTCGTCTTTTCTGCCATATGATATTATAACCGAATCAGGTAGAAATCCTCCTGATAAAGGCTATCGCAAAAAATAATGACAGCATGACAACGATGGTTCCGCCAGGGGCAAGGTCGTAGATAAAGGAGACTATCAACCCTGATATGGTGGCTGTGACGGCTACAAGGGATGAAAGGGCAAGCATGCTGTGAAACCGTCTGGTGAGAAGACTTGCAGTCGCCCCCGGGATGACGAGGAGGGCGGATATGAGTATTATGCCCACCACCTTTATTCCGATTACTATGGCGATGGCCATTGATACAAGGAAAAGAGCCTTTACGAATCTGACAGGTATGCCGTTTACAATGGCAAGCTCTTCGCTAAAGGTAATGAACAGAAGGTCTTTCATTATTACCGCAAAGACGGCCATAACAGCCACAGACATTATGACAGTCATGTATGCCTCTGCCTTGCTGATGGCGAGGATGCTCCCGAAGAGATAACCGAAGAGGTCAACCGTATAACTCTTTGACAGGCCTACGAGCACAACGCCCATTGCCATCGAGGCTGAAAAAAATATCCCTATAGCAGCATCCTCGGCAAGCCTCCCCCTGGCGCTTATGACCTCTATCGCAAAGGCAACCATGATGCAATAAATGAGCGCTGTCAGCAGGGGATTGACCCCTGCAAGGAATCCTATCGCCACACCGCCAAAGGCAGCATGGGATATGCCTGAGCCGAGGAATGATACCCTTCTCAGGACTATGAATACAGAGATTATTCCTGTAAAGAGTGCCATTGCGATGCCCGCAATGAATGCCCTCTGCATGAAGCCGTATGAGAGGATCTCTAACATTCACCCCCGGGATAGAGCCTTTCGCACTTCTCGCACAGCCTGGTGTGCATGATTATCTCCATGCTCTTCCCATAGAGATTCTTTAGAACCTCATCATTGAGGGCGCCCAGCGGACTTCCATGGTAATGGAGCGTCCTGTTCAGACAGGCAATCTCATCAACATAGGCAGTTATTGTTCCGATATCATGTGAGACCATGATTATGGTGAGGTTGAGCCTTTTCTGGATCCCTTTAAGCAGATGATAGAAGTCTTCCTGACCGACAACGTCTATACTTGTGCTCGGCTCATCGAGGATCAGTATCCTCGGCTCTCCGATAAGTGCCCTCGCTATAGAGACCCTCTGCTGCTGCCCCCCCGAGAGCGTGCCGAATATGTGGTCTTCATATCCCCTCATCCCCATTGTGCCGAGAATTTCCCTGGCCCTTTTCCTGTCTTCATCTGTGGATTTTCTGAATAGCCCTGATCTTCCATACAGTCCCATAAGCACAACATCCAGCGCTGTAGCAGGGAAACCGGCATCAACATTCAGATGCTGTGGGAGGTAGCCAAAGGTTCCCCTTTTTGCCATCTCGACCGGCTCATTACCAAAGACCCGAACCAGGCCTGATGTCGGTCTAATAAGTCCGAGTACAACCCTCAGAAGTGTCGTCTTTCCGCTGCCGTTGGGGCCGACAATACCGAGGAATCTACCTTCTTCAAGGGCAAGGTTTATGCCAGAAAGTATCTCCCTGCCATTTAATTTAACACCGAGATTGTCTATTTCTACAGCCTTCATCTCATCGCCTGTTCGAGGATGGACAAATTATAAAGCATCAATCCGATATAAGTATCCCTCCCCTTTAAATCAGGGCCGCCGAGCGGGTCAAGCATCAGTACCCTTGCGCCTGCCTCTTTTGCGATCACATCAGCCATCTTTGGGTTAAACTGCGGCTCTGCAAATACGACCCTTGCCCCTGTTTTCCTTATCTCATTTATCAGTCCTGCTATATGTCTCGGACTTGCCTCTTTCCCCGGCGATTCCTCTATGACCCCGATTACCTTCAATCCATATCTCCTCGAAAAATAATTCCATGCAGGATGGAATGTAACATACTCCCTTGTTCTGAAGCGGCTCACAGCCTTCATGATCCTCATGTGGAGTTCATATAGTTGCCTCTTAAATACCTCAGCCCTTTTCCTGTAGTAAGACCCGTTCGCACCATCCAGCTCGATGAGGGCAAACGCAATCCTATCCGCCATATCCCTTGTTAGAAGCGGGTCAAGCCATATATGGGGGTCTGCAACACCTCGGCTTTCTCCGTGAGAATGCCCACCATAAATCAATGGCATCCCCTCAGAGAGGGCAATAACCTTAAGGTCCCTTCTGCCTGCAGCCTTGACAGCCCTGTCTGCCCAGAACTCAAGGCCTGCGCCGATGATCACGAACATCCTTGCCCTGTGCATCTTTAACATATCAGAAGGGGTCGGTTCGAATGTGTGCGGGGATGCTCCAGATGGGACAATGAAATCAACATCAACCATATCACCACCTGCCTGTTTCACTATGTCCTTCAGGGGATAGATGCTCACAACGACATTAATCTTGCCGGCATAAGATATGCCGGTGAATATCAGGGGGCATATAAAAGAAAACAGAAATCTCAGGAGAAGCGTTTTCATGGCGTTGATTCTATTGTAGTGTCAGGTAAAAATAAATGCAACTTACCGAATTGCCTCATTTAAAAATCTTTATGAATAAGGGGTATAAAGTGAAAGATAAAGATAAAGTGAAAGTTTTCTTTATCTCTGGCTTTATCTTTCATTTTATCTTTCTCTTTTTAGGAGGTCGGTACCTGAGGCAACGTGGGTGAATTTTTAAATGAAATGGGGACAGATATCAGCAGGGGGTGTCGTTCTATCTCTCAGCTATTGCGAAGTATCCTGCTTCTTAATGGCTTCGCAAGGGTATACTGGATGTGGTTGTCGAGCATGTTTGACAGTTCAGAGAGAAGCTCGCTGGATGGCCTTATCCTGTCTATCTTTGAGAGGTCCCACGTTCTGAGAGCCCTGTAGAGCTTGATGGCGCCTGGAGAAAGCCTTATCGGAGCATCCGCATCCCTGGAGCATGCCTCACAGATTATAGAGCCGTGCGAGATATAAAAATTGTACCCTGTCGCCCTGCACCTTGCACAACCATCAATACCCGGCCCATAGCCTACCATATCGAGAAGCCTGATCTTGTAAAGGGTGATATAATGCTCCAGCGTGTTGTGGGGTCTTTTTGAGCCTCCGGTGTCCGAACACCCCTCCTCTATCCTGTTTAATATATTGATGAGGAGATTAAAGATGCCACGGTTAGGCTCTCGCTCGGGCAGGAGCCCTGATGTGAGCTCTATCATCTCAGCCGCCCCCAAAAAACACCTCAGCCTGTCACGAATAGGCTGGAACGGCCTGATTATGTCTGACTGTATAAGGCGGGGGAGATTCGTATCCTCCCTGCCCCAGAATGAGATCTTCGAGTATGTGAGCGGTTCGAGACTGCTGCCAAATCTGCTCTTTGTCTTTCGTGGACCCTTTGCAAAGGTCTTCAGGAGACCATGCCCTGATGTGAGGAACGTAACTATGAGGTCTGCTTCAGAAAAGGACGTGGTGCTCAGGACTATGGCTTCGGTTCTATGGAGCATTACATAACATTGCCGAAGTCCTCGGGCTTCAGGTTCTTGAGCCACTCTTCAAGTTCGTCGCTGCTCTTTTTCTCAAGGATGCTGTCTTCAACGAATATAGGTGCATTGACCCTCAGGGCAACAGCCACTGCATCGCTCGGTCTCGAATCGACAGGGACTTCTCTTTTCCCATCCGTAAGATACATAATGGCATAATAGGTGTTGTCAAATATCTCTGTGACAACAACCCTCGTCACCTTCACCTTCAGACCGCTCAGGATATTCTTGATCAGGTCGTGGGTAAGAGGCCTTGGTGTTGCTACCCTTCCAAGTGCAAGGGCGATGGAGTCTGCCTCTGGCTTTCCAATCCATATCGGGAGTGTATCGCTGCCATCGATCTCCTTGAGGAGAAGAATATACATACTGCTCCTCGGGTCAAACAGCAGGCCCTCTACCTTCATCTGGACGAGCATCTATTTAAACCCCATCTCCCACATATTATAATACCACCTTACCCTTCCCTTTCAATATAAAAATCATTGGTCTTTACGTTCACCCTTTAAGGTTTCCACTGCCCCTTTTATCCTTTCGATGCCCTCTCTGATGTTCTCCATCGATGTAGCATATGACAATCTGATATGACTGTCGTTTCCAAATGCGCTGCCAGGGACAATGGCAACCCTTGCCTCCTCAAGGAGGTATAATGCGAGGTCTGATGAGCATGAGATGCCTCTCTGTCTGACTACTCCCCCGTAGAGTCTGGATGTGTTTGGAAAGGCATAGAAGGCACCTTTCGGCGTAAGGCAGCTTATGCCGAATATCGCATTCAGCTCCGAGACCAGAAACCTCCTTCTCCTGTCAAACTCATTTCTCATGATGTCGATAAAGTCCTGGGGGCCTGTCAATGCCTCAACCGCAGCCTTCTGTGCAATAGAGGTAGGATTCGATGTTGACTGACTCTGAATGTTTGTCATTGCCCTGATTATGTCTGCCGGACCTGCTGCAAAGCCGATCCTCCAGCCTGTCATCGCATGGGATTTGGAAAGGCCGTTTACAACTATGGTCCTGTCCTTTATCTCCCTGCCAAGAGAGGCGATGCTTATATGCTCAGCCCCATCATAGAGGAGCTTTTCGTATATCTCATCAGAGATGACATAGAGATTATGTCTGAGGCATATCTCTGCTATCTGTTCAAGGGTCTTTCTATCGTAGATAAGACCTGTTGGATTTGACGGAGAATTAAGGATTACGGCCTTTGTTTTCTTTGTTATATGGGACTGGAGAATCTCAGGCCTTAACATAAATGCGTCTTTCTCGCGGGTCTCCACAACAACAGGGACGGCGTCATTAAGGAGGACCTGGTCGGGATAGGACACCCAGTATGGTGAAGGTATTATCACCTCATCTCCAGGCCCGTAGAGGGCCTGGGCGATATTGTAGAGGCTGTGTTTTGCACCGCAGGAGACGATGATGTTGTCCCTTGAGTATTCGAGGTTGTTATCCCTCCTGAATTTCTCGATGATCGCATCCTTGAGGGCATCTATGCCGCCCACGGGGGTGTATTTTGTGAAGCCATCCCTTATCGCCTTGATGGCCGCTTCCTTTATGTTGTCAGGGGTATCAAAATCAGGCTCTCCAACACCGAAGTTGATAACATCGCCACCAGAGGCCTTCATGGCCTTTGCCTTTGCATCCATGGCGAGGGTTGGTGACGGCTTTATCCTGCATGCCCTATCAGAAAGCATATTCATCCTCAATTTCAGTATTTTAAAACATTTCGGCCAGAGGTTTCAAATTTTCCAGTCTTCATGTATAATTATTTTTAACGCCTGTATGCTTAAGATTGACCTTAGATCGAGAGATGAGGGGGTCCCCAAAGCGGGGCCCCCAAAAAATCGCAGATTTTCTGGGGTAGTAGTATCGCAGGGTTTTTTGGGGGGGAGTTACGATAAGCTTCTCAGCGGGATTAATCTGACAGCAGGACTCCTGCTGCTACTGTTCATCCTGATACTCGCAAGGGACATCATCTCTGCGGTATACAGAAAGACCGAAAGGCCTGCCCGGTCTTATTCAGGTCCCACGGCGACTGAGAAAATGGATTTGCATGGATACGGGGCGATCCTCACGAATAACCCCTTTGGTTTTTCTGCAGGTTCTTTAAGGCCTATCTCAACCCAGGGAAAGGGTGTTCCCCGATCTGACCTTAAACTTATAGGCACGGTCTCAGGCCCCAGGATGCACAGCTATGCAATATTTGCTGCCAGCAGTGGCAAACAGGAGGTATTCAGGGTGGGTGAACCTGTCTTTGGTGCAGGGAGACTCGAAAGGGTTGATGGGGATAAGGTATTCCTTCGGGAGGGTGGCAGACTGATAGAGATCGCGATAGCAGAGATAGCGTCCATAAGAGATGTGAACCCATCGGACAGCACTATCAGGACATCTGACTTTGTGAGGAACATTGGCAGCGGGACATACATTGTTGACCAGAAGAAGATACTCGATGCCCTTGACAATCCCGGCCAGCTCATGACAGATGCAAGGCTGCAGCCAAACTTCACAAATGGCAGGCAGGAAGGCTTTGTCCTGCGCGAGGTGAGAAACGGCGGCCTGTACCAGAGTCTCGGCCTCCAGAATGGTGATGTGCTTTTGAGGATTAATGATTATAATATCTCTAACCCTGAAAACGCCCTCCAGGCATTCACTGCACTGAGGGGCATGGACAGGGTCCAACTCGATATCATGAGGAATGGGGTAAAGATGACGATGACGTATCAGATAAGATGATTCAGTGTGAGGCAAGAAAAACGATGAGAAGACCTTATCCTGTGTCCCCTGTCATTTTTGTATTGTTTCTTCTATTCGTCCTTCCTCTTTCGTCCTCTGCCGAGTCGGGAGAGGGAGGGGTCCCCAAAAAGTCAGAGACTTTTTGGGGTAACAGTGGGGTCCCCAAAGCGGGGCCCCCAGAAAATAGCAGATTTTCTGGGGTAGTAGTATCGCAAGAATTTTTGGGGCACAGGGAGGTTATCTCGAGAGATCAAAAGGTGACATTCAACTTCGTTGATGTAGACCTGACCACCGTCACGAAGTTTATCAGCGAGATCACAAAAAAGAATTTCATCTTTGATGAAAGGCTCAAGGGAAAGATAACGATTATAGCACCCTCGAAATTGAGCGTTGATGATGCCTATAACCTTTTCACCTCTGTCCTCGAATTGAAGGGCTTTACTGTTGTGCCCTCAGGCATCGATGCTTACAAGATCATACCCTCATCAGAGGCAAAACAGAGGGGGATAGGGATAGCAAGGGACAAACAGCCCGTCAATGAGGGTTACATTGCAAGGCTCATAACGCTTAAACATATATCCTCAGATGATGCCATCAGGTTTATACAGCCCATCGTATCGCGGGAGGGCTATGCCTCTGCCTTCGGCCCTGGGAATCTGCTCTTAATTATAGACTCGGGACTTAATATAGACAAGATACTCTCGATACTCGAAATCATCGACCAGCCATCCCTGAGAGAGGGGCCTGAGATAGTCTTCCTGAAGCATTCCAGTGCTGACACAGTTGCAAAGGTCATCAATGAGGGCATGAGTCGAAGGGGAGGGCCTCCTGTGCAGCCTGCAGGGCAGGAAGCGGCAAAGGCGGTGGCTGACCAGAGGCTGAATGCTGTGGTCCTTTTTGGTGATAAAGGCACAAGGGAATCCATGAAGTCCCTTATCTCCCTGCTTGATGTCCCTTCGCCTGAGGCCCTGGGGAGGATAAATGTCTATTTCCTCGAAAACGCTGATGCCACAGAGCTTGCGAAGGTTCTGGATGGCATTATAAAGGCTGCCCAGCCTCAGAGACAGGCAGCGCCTGGTGCAGCGCCTGTGACACCATTTGAGGCTGCCGGTGGGATAACCATCACTGCCGACAAGGCGACCAATGCCCTGATTATCGTTGCATCGCCATCGGATTATCAGAACCTGACACAGGTCATAAAACAGCTCGATAAGAGGAGAAGACAGGTCTATGTAGAGGCGATGATCATCGAGGCATCCATCGATAAGTTAAGAGAACTGGGCACAAAATGGAGGGTAATGGCAAGAAGTCAGGGAGAGCCAGTTGCCATAGGCGGTTTCGGAACCCTTGATCCATCGTCGCTTCAGTCTGTGATATACGGACTTGAGGGCGTTACTCTGGGCGGGATGGGAAACTTCCTCAATGTACCTCTAACGACGATCGGGGCTGATGGCAAGATTTCCACCTCCACACTCACCGTCCCCGGGTTTGCAGCCCTTTTCAGTCTGAATGAGTTTAAGGATGCGATAAATATCCTCTCAACACCACAGATACTCACATCGGACAATAAAGAGGCGGAGATAGTGGTTGGCGAAAATGTCCCCTTTATATCGAAGAGGGAAAGGGATATTACCACAACAAATACCGTTCTGAGTTCTATCGAGAGAAAGGATGTCGGCATAACACTCAGGATAACACCCCAGATCACAGAGGGCGACAACGTCAAACTCGATATATACCAGGAGATATCGTCTGTAAAGCAGGAGTCAGAGAATATCATTATAAATGTTGGCCCTACCACAACAAAACGTTCAACAAAGACATCGGTCGTTGTCAGGGACAAGCAGACGGTTGTTATCGGAGGTCTTATGCAGGAAAAGGACGAGGAAAATCTGACGAAGGTACCTGTTCTTGGAGATATCCCTGTTCTGGGATGGCTTTTTAAGCATAAGAGCATCTCGAAGAAGAAGACGAATCTCCTCGTATTCCTCACGCCCCATGTGGTTAAGGAGTCTGAGCGGCTTTCTGAGATAACAAAGGACAAGCAGAAGGAGTTTGGAATGTCTGAGAAGCGGTTTGCAGAGGGTGAGCTTCTGGTCAGGTTTAAGGAGGGAATTGCAGGTGAGAGGGCGCTTGAGATAATACAGGGTAAGGGGGCGTCCCTTATAAAGGTCATAGAGGGGATAGGGGTCTACCATATCCGGTTGCGGAAGGGGCAGGATGTCCTTGATGCCGTGAAGGAGTTCTCTGCAATGCCAGAGGTCCAATATGCAGAACCGAACTATATCGTTAAAATGAAGAGATGACAGAGACAGACAACAGACAAGAACCGAACTATAGTGCATGTGAAACTAAAACAGGGAACTGTGGAAATGGAAGCAGCAGGCTCTATAAAAGATGAGGACGTCGAAATTTCCCTTATAAACGAGGTCCCGCTTACCTTTGCGAGGAACAACCTGATCATGCCCCTGAAAAGAGACAACGGCTCTCTTGTGGCTCTGGTTGCTGATGATAATGGCATTTTTGCGCTCCGCGATCTTGCAAAGAGGTTCGGGATGAAACCCTGTCCGCTGAAGGTGCAGTCAGGGGTCGTGATCGATGCGATCAACAGGTTTTACGGTCAGGTCGGCACGGCACAGGATGTGATGGAAAGTATAGCGGGTGAAGACCTCTCATCTGTGGCAACAGAGTTCGAATCGCCAAGAGACATCCTCGAGCTCACAGAGGAGGCGCCCATCATAAGGCTACTCAACGCCCTTTTCCAGCAGGCCATCAAGGAAAGGGCAAGCGACATCCATATAGAGCCTTACGAGAAGGAACTCGATGTGAGGATAAGGGTAGACGGGATACTGCACAGGGTACTCTCCCCGCCCAAGATCATACAGGATGCCCTTATCAGCAGGGTAAAGGTAATGGCCAATCTCGACATAGCTGAAAAGAGGCTCCCGCAGGACGGGCGCATAAGGCTCCTCATTGGCGGAAAGGATATTGATATAAGGGTCTCTATCGTCCCTACCTCATTCGGCGAGAGGGCAGTCCTCAGGCTGCTTGACAGGAGGCACGGGCTTATAGGGCTTTCGGAACTCGGCCTTAATGAAGATGATAAGAGGGACCTTGAGGAGCTACTGTTAAGATCGAATGGTATCGTCCTTGTTACAGGGCCGACAGGGAGCGGAAAGACGACAACACTTTATGCAGCATTGAACAGAATACATACAGAAGACAAAAACATAATAACAGTGGAAGACCCTGTGGAGTATCAGCTTCGTGGTATAGGTCAGATACAGGTAAACCCGAAGATTGGTCTCACCTTTGCATCAGGTCTCAGATCCATATTGAGGCAGGATCCCGATGTGATAATGGTTGGCGAGATCAGGGACCTCGAGACAGCAGAGATAGCTGTTCAGGCATCGCTCACAGGGCACCTCGTCTTAAGCACCCTCCATACGAACGATGCCTCCTCTGCAATCACAAGACTTATAGATATGGGTGTGGAACCATTTCTCATTGCATCATCACTCGTCGCCGTCCTTGCCCAGAGGCTTGTGCGTAAGATATGCCCTTACTGCAAGGAGCCCTACAAACCCACAGAGGCTGAGATTTCATATTTCAGCGGATACGCCCCACTTAATACGACTGGGGTTCAATTACACAGGGGCAGGGGCTGCGATAGATGCAGGGGCAGCGGCTATCTCGGCAGGACAGGGATCTTTGAGATATTACGCACCGATGGCACGGTCAGGGGATTGATCACAGGCAGAAGGGATTCACAGCTCATAAAGGACCATGCTGTCGCCAGCGGGATGAAGACCCTCTATTTTGATGGTCTGGATAAGGTCTTGAAGGGTTACACAACCCTTGAAGAGGTCCTGAGGGTTACGCAGAGAGACTATGCCAGTATTCAGGTATAGCGGATACAGGCAGGACGGCACAGATGTAACAGGCACCATCGAGGCATCAGGGATTAACGATGCCTTGCTCAGGATAAGGGCAGATGGGGTCCTGCCGAGCAGCCTGAGCGAGGTATCTGTGGGGGTGAGGAAGGGGATCTTCAAAAGGCTGGATGAGTCCTTTCTTCCAGGCATGACACGACAGCTTTCACTGCTGCTGTCCTCTGGTGTCCCTCTGGTAGAGGCACTCCAGGCCCTTTGTAATGAGGTGGGATCACCGAAAGGGGGTCAGTATCGAGGATTTTTTGGGGTATCGGTCAGGGGTTTTTACAGAGGGATGATGATAGCAATAAAAGAACGGGTTTCAGGCGGTGCAAGCCTGCATAAGGCGCTTGAAGATTTCAATCAGGTCTTCCCTGAGTTCTATATAAATATGGTTCAGGCCGGCGAGACAGGTGGGAATCTTGACGTGGTTCTGACAAGGCTTGCAGACTTTCTTGAGGGCCAGAATACAATTAGATCAAGGGTCCGCTCATCAATGGTATACCCCCTCCTTATGATAGGTGTGAGCCTTATAGTTTTATCCTTTCTTTTTACATTTGTAATACCAAAGATAGTTAAGGTCTATAAGGATTCCCATAGTTCGTTACCCCTTATTACAGTCATGCTCATATCTGTCAGCAATATCTTTATAAATTACTGGTGGGCAGTGATAGCCTCAGTTGTGGCTGCCTCTGTATCTGTCAGGAGATTTATAAAGAGGCATAGACGGTTCCTCGATAGGGTGATCCTCAAACTGCCTGGCAATATCGTCCAGAGCCTCTACTATGCCAGATTTTCAAGAACACTTGGGTCCCTCCTCGATGCAGGGGTGCCGATGTTGAGGGCGCTCAGGCTTTCGGCAAGGTCGATGGGCAATAGAGAGCTTGAGCGGTTAGTACTGGAGGCCGAGGTAAAGGTGGCAGAGGGGCAGGGACTTTCTTCATCCCTCGAGGGCTTCCCCCCTGTTTTCATCAGGCTTGTTGCAACAGGCGAGAGGAGCGGAAGACTCTCAGAGACGCTTAACAGGGCTGCCGATTCCTACGAGGCAGAATTTGACAGAAAGATAAACAGGGCAGTATCGGTCTTTGAGCCTGCCATTATATTGTTTATGGGTCTCGTGGTAGGTTTTATCGTCCTTACAGTGTTGCTGCCAATGTTTCAATTGAATCAGATAGTCAGATGAGAGGAGGCGAATAAAATGCGAAATGCAAAATATAGGATGCGGTTCACGATTTACAGCTCATATCTCACTGCAAGGGGCTTCACGCTCTTAGAGGTCATAGTTGTTGTCTTTATCCTGAGCCTTCTTGCTGCAATCGTTGCGCCGAGGATTATCGGCAGGACGGATGATGCCAGGATTGCAGAGGCTAAGGTCCAGATAAGAAATTTCGAGACTGCCCTCAAACTCTTCAAAATGGATAATGGTTTCTATCCCGATACACAGCAGGGGCTCGAGGCCCTTATAGAGAAACCGACCACAGGCCGTATCCCCCAGAACTATAGAGAGGGCGGTTACCTTGAACAGAAGAAGATACCTCTTGACCCATGGGGTAACCCCTATATCTATGTCTCACCGGGCCTGCATGGCGATTTCGACATTGTATGTTATGGAGCAGACGGCAGAGAAGGCGGAGAGGGAAAGAATGCGGATATCAAAAGCTGGGATATTCAGTAAGGGGTTCACACTCCTGGAGTTGATGGTAGTGATCTTTATTATTTCGATGATGCTTGCTGTATCCATTCCCTCTTTTACAGGCATTGGCAGCAGCAGGGTAAAGTCAGACGCAGAGAGGATTGCATCCATCATCAGGTATCTTAATGATAGTGCCATATCAGAAAAGGAGACGTTTTCGATGAAGATAGATTTCAATCGTAAGCTGTTGATTTACAAGGGGCCTGATGGAGACAGGACAGAGGGGTTTAAAGACATTTCAGGGGTTGAGCTACCCTCTAAGGGGATGGTGTCTCAAGGAGAGGTTGTTGTATTTTTTGGTCCATCTGGCGCATCCGAGAATATAAATCTCTACATCAGGGATGATAAAAACTCATTGACGGTCTCCTTTAACTCCCTGAGCGGGAGGGTCAAGATAGAAAGCAGTGCGGCAGGGCAGTGAGGTATGGACCGTTTTACTGCTCTATTTCACATCGGGGTTTCTGAAAGGGGGTCAGTAAGAGGTTTTACCTTCATTGAGGTGATGATAAGCCTTGCCATTGTGGGGGGCTTACTCTTGACCCTTATATACACCCTGAACCATCATCTCGGGATTGCTGAAAGGCACGGGGTCATAACCATCTCCACACTCCTTGCCAAGGAGAAGCTCTATGAGATGGAAAACGGCCTCGGTGCAAGCAGAGGTTCCTTTCCTGAGCCATACTCTAACTTTTCCTATGAAACCGATGTCAGGGATTCTTCTTTTCCCGGAATGTCTGAGATATCAGTAATTGTCAGAAACGGCAGGGAAGCGATCAGGGTCTCTGAACTTGTGCGGAAAACGAGATGAATCGTTTAAGGTACGAACCAGTGCTTACGGATCACGCATCACGGTTTATAGCAGCGGGCTTTACCCTTATAGAGGTGCTTGTTGCCCTTGCAATAACCTCCATTGTTGTAGCTGCCCTTTACAGCACCTTCTTCCTTTCCCACAGGTCAGTGGATGCTGTCCATGGATCCCTCATAAGACTTCAGGAGGCAAGGGGTGTTCTGGATACACTAAAGAGGGAAATAGAATCCGCCTTTTATGAAAATGGAAAAACATACACCACATTCAAGCTCGATGACAGGGATTATTACGGAAGGCAGGCATCGCATCTGTCCTTCACTGCCTTCTCCCCCTTACTTCCCGGGGTCTCGAAGATAGCCTATACAGTAGATGACAGCAAAGGCCGACTGATACTCAAGAAAAGAATTATCCCTGCCTACGCCCCTGGCAGGGAAACAAAGGATGTTGAGCTGATGGAGGATGTAGGGTCTTTCACAGTAGAGGTGCGGTATAACGGCAGGTGGGTAAAGACGTGGGACAGTGATTTATCAAAGGGTATACCCGACGAGGTCAGGGTCTCTATCACACTCCTTTCAGGGGGCGGTCAGGAAGGGGGCCAGCAGGGGCACAAGGACACCACACGTTATGAGTTAACAGATATTGCAAGGCCGATGATTAAAAAGACCTTATGAGGGACAGCAGCAGGTTATTGGTAACTAACAATGGCGCCCCGCATCCATTAGTGGTAAGGGATCGTGAGGACGGTATGGCACTGGTTTTAACCCTTATGATACTGGTTATCATAACCGCCATGGTTACTGAATTTTCTTATACTGTTTATACAGCCACATCAAGCCTTTATAACTGGAAGGATTCCCAGAGGCTCTCTTTTGTTGCGAGGTCAGGGGTAACCCTAACAGTGAAAACACTAATCGATATGCAAAATCTTTTTAAATATACCTACCCGGGCAGGATCGAGATGCCTGTCGAAGATATACTTGAGGGATTCAGCGGGAGTGTTTCTATCAAGGTTGAAGACGAAGATGGAAAGTTTAACCTGAATTCCCTTGTGTATGAGAATCAGGTAGACAATCAGGCCGCAATCAGGGTTTTCAGAAACCTCCTGAAGAATCAAGGTCTTAATGAGAATATAGCCGACAGGGTGGCTGATTGGATAGACAGAGACAGCGACCCAAGGGTTAGAGATTCTGAAGATGGAGCGAAGAATGCGTTCATGGATAGCACGGATGAGCTTTTGTTTATCAACGGGATCGATTATGAAACCTATGAAAGACTTCTGCCGTATGTGACCGTTTATGGCCAGCCCAACTTGATCAATATCAATATCAATACAGCTCCAAAACCTGTTATAATGGCAATTTACGATAATGTGGAGGGTACAGCGGATAGAATCATACGGGAAAGGGAATTCAAGCCCTTTGAGGAGAAGGGGGAGTTCGAAGCAAGGACTGGCGTTACATCCACAAACATCATCTTCAAGTCATCCAACTTCCGTTTAAAGGTTATGGCTGAAGAAAACAGGATCAGACGGCTGATCGAGTCTGTTGTCGAGATAAAGGGCAGCCAGGCATCAGTAAAATACTGGAAGGAGATATAGCTGATAGTGAGGCGGATAGGATTCATAGACATAGAGGATGGATTAAACGTAATAGAAGAGCAGCCTGTCCACCTGTTTAATGAACACGCCAAAAGATTCGAATTCGAAAAAACAGTAACACTGCAGTCTGCAGATGCTGTAGATTTTTTCCTGAGTGTTCCGTTGAGCCTCATGAACTTCAGGGTCCTCAGGTTTCCCTTCTCTGACAGGGAAAAGTTAAAGAAGGTCATACCCTTTGAGCTCGATAACCTTATAATAGGCGGTTCTGATAGCATTGTATTTGATACCATTGTCCTCGGTGGTGCTAACAATGGCTTTGATGTGCTTGTTGCTTATATTGAGAGGGGGATACTCAAGGATGTACTCGCAAGACTCAGCACTCTGAATATAGACCCACGGGTGGTGACATCAATAGAATTGCATGCCGCCCTGGAGGGCGGGGCGGACGATATTGCCCGGCGACTTGTGGAACAATCGCGTGTGCATGGACAGGACAGGGTTGATGCTGCAAGGGAAGAGATTGCCTCACCTACAATAAATCTGAGGACAGGCCCTTTTGCTTACACAAAGGACCTTGATAAGACGAAGAAGAAGCTGAGGGTCACGGCAGTGCTTGCCGTGCTGCTTGCGCTGACGATCAATTCTGACCTGCTATTCAGGACAATTAAGGCACGGAATGAGGCATCCTCTATAAGAAGGGAGATGAGAGCCATGTACGCAGGTCTCTTCCCGAATGAAAAAAGGATAACAGATGAACTCTATCAGCTCAGGTCTCACATGAAGGAGATTAAAGACAGGGGTGACGCTATGATAGGGGTTTATCCGCTCCGGTTTCTCCTTGACCTGTCTGAGAGGACGATGCAGGGTATCGCCTTCTATGAGATAAGCCTCGATAAAGACCTGATAAAGATGAAAGGGGATGCAGTCGGAATGGACAGCATAGGCAAGATGAAGACAGGGCTTTCTGAATATCTTACTGACGTCTCTGTCTCTGACATAAAGCCGTCTGCAGGTGGCAGGATAGCCTTTACAGTGGTTGCAAAGGGTTACAGGCAGCAATGAATATGAAGGTCAGAGTAGCAGCTCTCTGTCTCTATGCCCTCATCATCCCGGCCTTCATCTTCGAAAAATCAGCAGTGAAGGATTTGGAGTCAGCAAGGGCAAGGCACAAGGAGATGTCCATCCTGAGCACGGAGTATAAATCCATGAAAGGGCGTATAGATGTTATCGAGCAGAGGGATGCAGTCAGGGACATAAAGGGGATTGCTCAGGCCATAGACAGCATACTCTCATCGCTCAACATGAAGGAAAAGATGAAGTCTCTCAGGACTGCTGAAAGCAGAGAGATAAGGGGTGGGATGACAGAGGAAGATGCGGAGGTACTGATGGAAAGGCTCGATATGAATGAGCTGGTAAATCTGCTTTACAGGATAGAGAATGCGCCTATGATGCTTTCAGTCAAAGGGATAAAGATGAAAAAATCCTTCGACAATCCTGAACTCCTGAATGTCACAATGACGCTTGCACTGTTTGTCAAGAAGGGTGAAGCGGTAAATAGGTGAAGGGTAAAAGGTCTTCGGGGACAATGAGGTGTCATTCTGACCCTGAACGAAAGGACAAACGGGAAATACTTAAAACCGTGATCCGTAAATGGACAACGGGACACGGAACACGGATTACGCATTAATGATCTTACTTAAGAAGGTCGCCATTGCCGCAGTTACATTTATATTCATTGTCTCAGGCATCTGGCTGGTTGTAGTACCTGAGGGCCTTATCGTTGACCTTATGGAGGATTCTTTAAACAGGCATGACCTTTATCTCAGGGCAGAGGGTCTTAAAAAGGGACTGTTTTATAGTTTCAGGGTTGAGAGGGTTTCCCTTAACAGGAGGGACATCAACAATGGTAAGGGGGTCCCCAGAGCGGGGCCCCCAGAAAATCTGCGATTTTCTGGGGTAGTAGTATCGCAAGATTTTTTGGGGTACAGTGATGAGCCGCTCTTGACCTTCAATGATGTCGATGCCAATGTCGACCTGCTGTCACTATTGAGGTTAAGCCCTGTGATAAACCTCCGCTGCACCCTGAATGGAGGCAGGGTCAGTGGTCGGTTCAGGGTAATGGGCAGGGCCAATTTTATAAGGATTTATGGCGACGGGATAAGGATTGGTGGGATACCATTCCTGAAACGGATAGGCATTAATGGAGAGGGGAGCCTATCAGGGAATTTCTGGTATAGCAACAAGGAAGGAGAGGCAAAATTCTCGGCTACAGGTGCAAGGTTTGAAAATCTATTCTACAGGGGTGTCACTTTGCCGCTAAGCCTATTCCACGACATAAGGGGAGTGATAGTTATTAACGGTGAAACAATCAACCTGAAGTCCTTCACCCTCAATGGCAATGGTGTCTATGCAAGGCTCAGGGGGAATATAAAGGGCAGCGACCTTGATATAAATATCGAGCTGATGACGGATTCATCCCTCAAGCAGGGACCGATACTCGAATGGATGCTAAAGACCTACAGGGTATCGCCAGGGTACTATGTTATTCCTGTGAAGGGTCCTCTGCTGCAGGGCTGAGGGGCATGCCCTGAAAGGGATCGCATATGGTTGACGTAGAGGACATCCGCAGGGCCTATCATAATATCAGGCCATTTGTTCACAAGACGCCGCTGATCTATTCCCGCTCCTTCAGCAGGCTCACGGGGGCTGAGGTCTATCTCAAGGCAGAGAACCTCCAGAAGACAGGGTCATTCAAGGTGAGGGGTGCATTTAACAAGATGATCAATATTGCTGGTGCAAGGGTGATAGCTGCATCCATGGGCAATCATGCACAGGGTGTTGCCTTTGCCGCAGGGACCCTCGGCATGAAGGCGACGGTAGTCATGCCTCTGACGGCCCCCATCGCAAAGGAGGAGGCGACAAGGGCCTATGGTGCAGAGGTAGTCCTATATGGAGAGGGTTTCAAAGACGCCCTTGATTATGCCCTATCGCAGAGGGATTATACCTTCATACATGCCTTTAACGATGACGAGGTGATCGCAGGACAGGGGACAATCGGCATAGAGATCATGGAGGATATGAGTGGCATAGATTTTGTGCTTGTGCCTGTTGGTGGGGGTGGGCTCATCTCTGGAATCTCTGTGGCAGTAAAATCGATCTCTCCTGATACAAGGATTATCGGCATCCAGACCGAATCCGCGCAATCTGCCTATGTATCATTCAGGGAAAAAGAGATACTGGAAAGGCCGCCCCTGCCCACACTCGCCGACGGAATAGCGATTGGCAGGATTGGTGAAAGGGCATTCGAGATCATCACCAGATATGTGGATGATATGGTTGTTGTTGGCGAGGACGACATTGCAATGGCGATACTCCTCTTCCTTGAAAGGAAGAAGCTCGTTGTGGAGGGTGCAGGCGCTGTGCCCCTTGCGGCCGTGATGGAGAATAAAGAGAGGTTTAAAGATAAGAGGGTTGTCCTCGTTGTGAGCGGCGGCAATATAGATTTCACGCTCATTGACAGAATCATCCATAAAGGTCTTGTGACAAGCGGCAGAATAGGGGTCTTTGATGTGGTTGTTGACGATGTCCCAGGAGGTCTCAATTCCCTGACAGGAATAATTGCATCAAGGAGGGGAAATATCCTCCATGTCGTCCATGACAGGCTTGGAGGTGATTTGCCTGTTGGAAAGACGAGGGTTATCTTCACGGTAGAGACGCGGGGAAAGGGGCACCTCGATGAGATCCTCTCTGACATTACCTCAAAGGGTTATAAACCGAGCAAGTGTTAGCGTGGATGTTGTCTCCTGTAAGCCTCTGGCATCTCTCTGAGCCCTTTCTTCCCCCAGATGCCCAACCTCCTTTCCCTTGCAAAATGCTGGCCTTCTCTCAGGGCGTCGAGATGTTTTATATCAGGCGGGATGGTATAGACAACAGCATAGCCGTCCCTGACCATCTCTAAATTTATCAATCTGCCATCAACCGTCCAGAGATATGCGAGGAGCCTGCCATATCTATCCCGCTCCTGCACATCGAATTCGATGGTGACCGTCCAGCCCGAGCCGGCAAGTATCCCTTCGAGGTGTCTCTTTGCCATCTTGCCCCATGGTCGCTGGCCCATCTCAGGGGCATCAATGCCGATCAATCTTACCATCTCCATCTTCCTGCCGAGGATTATGCTCACTGTATCACCGTCGTGCACCCTTGAAACCCTGACATTTGCCCCGGATGACCTGAAGGCAGCATCGGTCGTCTGCCCGTAGAGTAGATAGAATACGGTGACTATAAAGACTGCACCTGCTGAAATAAGCCTCTGGTATTGTCTATTCACTGTAAGCCCTTCCTCTATCCAGCACAACGGGGTATCTCTAATTCCATGCACAATTTTATCACAACCCGTGTCTATCTTTCAGGGGATTGATAAAAGTATTCAGATTCTTTATACTCGATGGCATGGAGCCTGATTCTATACAGGCCAAAGGAGGTAGTTATGGGAAGACTATCGGCATTATTGATAATTGCGGCTACGGTCAAAATATTTTCCAGCCCTGCCCTGATAGAGGCTGCAGATGAAACATCAAAGATAAACGATGCTATCGAGGTATTTGAACAGGTCATGTCCATCCCTGAAAAGGGTATCCCGCCCGCCCTCCTGAACAATGCCCATGGCATTGCAATCATCCCGGGCGTTATCAAGGCAGGATTCATAATCGGTGGGAGGCACGGCACAGGCGTAGTGATCGTCCGCAATAAAGAGGGCGGATGGAGCAGCCCATCATTTATCTCTATAACCGGAGGCAGTGTGGGATGGCAGATCGGTGCCCAGTCTACAGACATTATTCTGGTCTTCAAAAGCAGGAAGGGCATAGACAATATGATGAAGGGCAAGTTTACCCTCGGTGCTGACGCTGCAGTGGCAGCAGGCCCTGTGGGAAGACAGGCCGAGGCTGCAACCGATATACAGCTCAAGGCCGAGATCTATTCGTATTCAAGGAGCCGCGGGCTCTTTGCAGGGATATCTATTGAAGGTGCTGCCCTGCAGATTGACGATGATGCCAATGCTGCCTTCTATGGCAGAAATGTCAGGGCAGGCGAGATATTTGCAGATAAAGATATAAAGTCTCCACCTGCAGCGGCCCGATTAAAAAGGGTCCTGGCAAGATATACATCGAGCAGGGCAGGGAATTGAACAGCCCTCTTAGTGACATCGGCCAGGTTTTATAGATGGTAATAGGCATTCCAAAAGAGATAAAGAAGGAGGAATACAGGGTCGGTGTAACACCCCATGGTGTTGAAGAGCTCAGGAGAGAGGGCCACACTATCCTCATAGAAAAGGGTGCAGGAGAGGGCAGCGGCTTCTCTGATGATGAATACCTGAATGCAGATGCTGACATTGTTGATAGAGAGACCCTGTTCAGGAAGGCTGAACTTATCATTAAGGTTAAGGAACTCCTGCCATCGGAGTATGGATTGATCAGGGAGGGCCAGGCTATCTTTACATACCTCCATCTTGCGCCAAATCCTGAACTGACAGGATTTCTCCTCGATAAGAAGGTCGCTGCATTCGGATATGAAACCCTTGAAAAAGATGGCTCCCTCCCACTCCTCTCACCCATGAGTGAGATTGCAGGGAGGATGGCTCCTATTATAGGGTCCCACTATCTGCAGAGGATTCACGGCGGCTCAGGTCTCCTTTCTACAGGTGTGGTTGGGGTAAGGCCGGCAAGGACATTGATACTCGGTGCAGGTGTTGTTGGAACCAATGCTGCCCGTGTATCTATCGGCCTCGGGATGGATACTGTCGTGATGAACAGGGGGAGTGAGAGATTGCGGAGGCTGGATGAGATGTTTATTGCAGGGGTGAAGACACTGCCTCTCACAATCCATAATATCACCGAGGAGATAAAGGATGCAGATATTATCGTGGGGGCCGTGCTGGTCCCGGGCGGGAGGACACCAGTCCTGATCAAGAGGGATATGCTCAGGGGCATGAAGAAAGGCGCTGTAATAGTCGACGTATCTATAGATCAGGGCGGGTGTGTGGAGACATCGAGACCCACAACACATGACAACCCTGTTTATGAGGTGGGTGGCATAATCCATTATGCGGTTACCAATATGCCGGGTGCATATCCGAGGACATCGACCCTTGCACTGACAAATGCAACACTGCCGTATATAAGGACCATAGCGAACAAGGGCATCGAAGGGGCGATAAAGGAGGATGCGGCTATTAGAAGCGCCCTCAACACCTATGACGGGAAGGTCGTTCACAGGGCCCTGGCAGATTCTCTCGGGGTCGCCTGCAGAGACATCTGTTAAATAGATAGGAACCGAGATGAAGGTCAGGATTGTGCAGACATAATCGTTATCCTGCCCGGTTTGCCGACCTCCCCTTCGATGGAGTAATCGAACTTGTGGAATAATCCAATCACCCACAGGTTTGTCACCAGATGCCGGGTGATACATGATGTGCTGAAGACCGATTTGCCGCTGCTCATGGACAGGTATATGACAATCTGATCCGGAAGATAGGGGTCAAAGGCTGCGCCTGTAGAGTAGTATCGGAGAAACCCTCCTGCTACATCCTCTCCGACAGCCTCTGCCCTTTTCCCCCTTTCACCGAGGGAGGTAAACCCTGCTATAGAATTTTCTGATTCTGCACAGAGAAACACAAATGTCCCCTGCCCTCTGTTGGGTGCCTCTAAAAGCCCTATATCCACAGGACAGTCAAGGTCCGCTGCCATAGAGCGAATCCCTTCTAAGAGGCCCCTTCTCTGCCTTTCTGCTATTGTCAGAGGGAGATTCCCGACCCCTGAGCATCCTCTCAACCGCACTACTCTACCCCTCAGTATGGCATTCAGGGGCTTTATACTCCCTGAAGGAAAGACATCGGCCCTGATCTTCCCTCCGCCCTTTGGATAAAACCCATAGGACTCGATGGTCAGCTCCATCCTTACCCCCAGCCTTTCTATGGTCGGCAAAAATACCTCTCTGATGTAGTGAAAGGATGGACTGAATGGAACATGGGTTCCACCCTTCAGTGTAACCGTCGTCTTTTCTTTTGAGAATATGAGTGATGGGAGGATTGTCTGTAAAAGCAGCGATGTAGAGCCTGCAGTGCCGATATCAAAGAAAAACTCCCCTCCCCTTGCCCCCTTTGGAAAAAATGTGAGGTCTATCGAGCCGTGGTAATCACCCCTTACCTCCGCATCCGTCAGGAGCTGTGCGGCCCTGACGCATGTGAGGTGTTGAGGCATGAGGCCTGGTCTCTCCCGCCCTTTCCTGATATTGAATATCCTGAAGGGTTTGTTAAAGAGGCATGAGAGGCTGAGGGCTGTCCTGAGAATCTGTCCTCCACCCTCTCCATGACTTCCATCAATCTCTATCATGATTTATAATATCACAATAAAGGGTGAAACCCTTCTATCACATTATGCCCCAGGACATTCGGCATTTAATCTCCATGGTCAGCAGAGAAAGGCTAAAAGGTCATGTCCTTGCCCTTGAAGGATTGCGCCACGCGTGGGACAATTATGGGGCCTTAGAAGATAGGGCCAGCCTTATAGAGGAGACACTGCGTTCTTTTAATCTCAAGGTAGAAGACCAGGAGGTCCCTTTCTATGGGAGAACCTATAGGAACATAATAGCCACACTTGAGGGTAATAAAGAAAAAGACTGGATTCTTATAGGCGCCCACTATGATGCTGCGTGGGGAAGCCCTGGTGCCGATGACAATGCCAGTGGGGTGGCGGTTCTCCTCGAGACAGCGAGGATACTGAGCAGCGGCATGACCGGCAATGCCCCGACAATCCAGTTCGTGAACTTTACCCTCGAGGAGCCACAACCTCAGACCATAAGGTTTCTGATAGGCAGTGATTGTTTTGCCAGGGAGGCGAAGAGGCTGAATCGAAGATACAGTGCCGTCCTCATCCTGGAGTCTGTTGGTTATGTTGACAGTAAGGAGGAAAGCCAGATAGTACCCTTTCTTGTAAGAAGGCCTGTTCCGAGAAAGGGCGATTTCCTCGGGGTAATTGCAAACAGGAGGTCCAGAAACCTTATGGAAAGATTCTGTAGCATCGCTCACGAATATGTCCCTGAGCTTACTGTTGTGTCCTACAAGGCACCTTTTTCAGGATACATCATCCCTGAGACCCGCTTCAGCGACCATGCATCATTCTGGAGTTATGGATACCCTGCACTGATGCTGACTGATACGGCCATGTTCAGAAATCCCCACTACCACACCCACCACGATAGGCATGAAACCCTCAATTTTGAATTTATCTCTAATGTAGCCAGGGCTGTGATAAGTGCTGTTATAGTTTTTTCCTCAGAAGCTCGTTCACCATCTGAGGATTAGCCTTTCCCTTTGTCAGCTTCATCACCTGACCCACAAAGAAGCCGATGAGTTTTTCATCACCTGCCCTGAACCTTCCAACCTCCTTCGGGTTGTTTGCTATTACATCATCAATGGCCTTCTCGATGGCAGAGACGTCTGTTATCTGTGTGAGACCCTTCTCTTTGATAATATCCACTGCATCCCTGCCCGTCCTGAACATCTCCTCAAAGACGGTCTTTGCAATCTTGCCGCTGATGGTTCCGTCCTCGATGAGCTGGAGCATATCTGAAAGCTGTGATGGCCTGATAAGGCATTCTTCCATCTGTTTATTGTCTTCATTAAGCAGCCTCATTAATTCACCCATCATCCAGTTACTCACTGACTTTGGATTGCCCCCAAGCCTCACAGCATCCTCAAACCATTCCGCCACAGCCCTTTCAGAGGTTAAGAGGTCAGCATCATACTCTGGCAATCCATAGTCAGATATAAAACGTTTCCTCTTTATGTCAGGCAGCTCGGGCAGGGATTCCGCTATCTCCCTGACCCAGCCTTCATCGACCATGACAGGCACGAGGTCGGGCTCAGGGAAGTATCTATAGTCATGCGCCTCTTCCTTTGTTCGCATAGACTGGGTCGTGCCCGTTGAAGGGTCCCACAGCCGTGTCTCCTGGATAATCATCCCCCCCTCTTCGAGGATGCCTATCTGGCGCTTGATCTCATACTCCAGCGCCTTCTCAACAAATCTAAAGGAGTTTATATTTTTCATCTCCACCTTCACCCCGAGTTCGGTGCTGCCAGACGGTCTTACAGACACATTAGCGTCGCAGCGCAGAGAGCCCTGCTCCATGTTGCCGTCACAGACGCCGAGATACCGCAGTATGGTCCTCAGTTTTTTCATGTATTCTGACGCCTCTTTTGGCGACCTTATATCAGGCTCTGAGACTATCTCCATCAATGGGACACCTGCCCTGTTCAGATCGACAAGGCTGTAATTGCCGCTACCTTCATGGATGTTCTTTCCGGCATCCTCCTCTATATGGATTCGCGTTATACCGATTCTCTTCTCTTTACCGTCAACGATAACTTCTATATGGCCGCGCTCGCATATCGGGAGTTCATACTGGCTGATCTGATAGCCCTTCGGAAGGTCGGGATAAAAGTAATTCTTCCTTGCAAACCTGCTGTATGGCGAAATCCTGCAGTTCATTGCGAGACCCGTCCTGATTGTAAACTCAAGCGCCCTTCTGTTTATTACTGGAAGAACGCCTGGCATCCCTATGCATACCTGGCATGTCTGTGTATTCGGCCCTGCCCCAAACCTTGCTGAACAGCCGCAGAACATCTTTGAGTCTGTAAGCATCTGCGCATGGACCTCAAGACCAATAACCGCTTCGTACTGCATCTCGCATCCTTTCCAGAGATTCTTTTTCTGAGTCGCGCGGCAATCCGAGCCTTTAAGCGCTATCAATTATACCATAACACAGACTTTTCCCGCCCATGGCCTGATTCTTAATAGGGTATAATAGTTATATAGCGTTTATCGCTGAATCGGGGTAAAATAACTTCATGGATAAAGCTAAAGGCAGGGTCTATCTCGTCGGTGCCGGGCCAGGGGATATAGGGCTTCTCACAGTTAAGGGCATGAGGTGTCTCCAGAGGGCTGAGGTCGTTGTCTATGACTTCCATCTCAATGCACAGGTTTTGAATTATATTAACCACGATGCCGAATTTATCTATGCAGGCAAACGCGGCGGCTACCATACCATGACGCAGGATGAGATAAATGAACTGCTCGTAAAAAAGGCAGAAGAAGGAAAGATTGTGTGCAGGCTCAAAGGAGGCGACCCCTTTGTCTTCGGCAGGGGCGGTGAAGAGGCAGAGGTCCTGGCAAGAAATGGCATCGAGTTCGAGGTAGTTCCTGGTGTCAGCTCTGCTATTGCAGCACCTGCCTATGCAGGGATTCCATTAACCCACAGGCTTTATTCATCATCCTTTGCCGTAATACCGGGATATGAGGATGCAACAAAGGACGAATCTGCCATAGACTGGGCAAGGCTCGCAACAGGCGCAGGCACCCTCGTAATTCTCATGGCTGTGAAGAACCTCGATGTGCTTGTGCAGAAACTTATAGATAATGGAAGAAGCCCCGAGACGCCCGTGGCTGTCGTGAGATGGGGGACAAGGCCTGATCAGAGGACCATTGTGAGCACATTGAAGGATGTCGTCTCTGCGGTTAATGATAATGAGATAAAACCCCCTGCTGTTGTTGTTGTTGGCGATGTTGTTAAGCTGAGGGACACGCTCAGGTGGTACGAGAAGAAGCCACTCTTTGGCCAGAGGATACTTGTCACGAGACAGCATACAGAAGGCTTTGAAGCGCTGGAAGACTTAGGTGCTGAGATAATAGAATTTCCCACAATCGAGATCGCGCCTCCTGAAAGTTACGATGGCATGGATTCAGCCATCGAGAAGGTCGAGACCTATCACTGGCTGATATTCACCAGTGCAAATGGTGTGAGATATTTCTTCAAAAGATTTTTCGAGCTTGACAGGGACATCAGAGATCTCAAGGGGCTGAAGATATGCGCCATAGGCAAAAAGACAGCGGCAGAGGTAAGAAAATACGGGATAAGGGTTGACCTCATCCCTGACGAGTTCCGTGCAGAGGGGTTGATCGAGGTATTTATAAAAGAGGTTGAGAAAATGAGAGGTTTAGAAGGCCTTGCCCTTCAACCTTCAGGGCACCAGGCTACTCAGCCCTTAAAGGGTCTAAGGGTCTTACTGCCGCGGGCAGAGGTTGCAAGGGAGATATTCCCTGAAGAGGTGAGAAGGCTTGGAGGGATTATCGATGTCCCTGTTGCATACAGGGCTGTGAAATCTGAACTCCACGGGAAAAGGCTCAAGAGATTCCTGAGGGAGGGCCGTATCACAATTGCAACCTTCACCAGTGCAGCAACATTCAATAATTTTATGGAGATCATTGGAGGCGATGCCTGTGAATTCCTGAAAGGAGTCACCATAGCTGTTATCGGTCCTGTTACAGCAAGGGCTGTGGAAAAGGCAGGCCTGAAGGTTGATATAATCCCTGAAGAGTCAACCATAGAGGCGATGGTGGAGGAGATTATAAAGACCGTTCACAGATTCTGACCTCCATAAACCTCCTCTTTCCGACCTTAAAAAGGTAGTTCCCTACCGGGAGTTTTCTGTCAGGGTCATCTAATTTTACATTGTCCACCATCACCCCGCCCTGTCTTATCAATCTGACAGCTTCGCTTGTACTGTTCGCAAGACCCGATGCCTTCATAATTCTCGGTATCCAGACCCCCTCCCCGTCCAACTGGTATTCAAAAACAGGCATCTCCTCTGGAATTCCCTTCTCTTTAAAGACATGCTCAAACTCTTCCCTTGCATTTATGGCTGCATCCTTACCCCAGTAACGCTCTACAATCTCGAAGGCAAGCCTCTCCTTGGCAGCCCTTGGATGCACAGTTCCTTCCTTAAGACCCTGTCTCAGACAGTCCAGCTCTTCTATGGAGATGTGGCTCAGAAGCTCATAATACCTCAGCATAAGCTCGTCGCTGATGGACATGAGCTTGCCGAACATCTCCTTGGGCGGCTCTGATATACCTATATAGTTGCCAAGACTCTTTGACATCTTGTTTATACCATCGAGCCCCTCTAAGATCGGCATCATAATGACAACCTGTTCTTCCATACCCATCTTCCTCTGTATCGTCCTTCCTATCAGCATATTAAACCTCTGGTCAGTGCCGCCAAGCTCTACATCCGCCCCCAGGTAAACAGAGTCATATGCCTGAAACAATGGATAATAAAACTCGAGTATCGTTATATCCTGCTGGCTCTCGAAGCGTTTCTTGAAGTCTTCCCTTTCGAGCATCCTCGCAACGGTCTGCATTGAACCGAGCTTTAAAAACGCCATCACATCCATCCTCGAAAGCCATTCGCTATTAAACCTTATCTGCGTCTTCGCTGGATCAAGTATCTTGAATATCTGTTCCTTGTATGTCTCAGCGTTCTTTAATACCTCCTCTCTGGTTAGCGGTTTTCTTGTCTCTGATCTTCCAGTCGGATCACCTATCATGCCTGTGAAATCTCCAATGAGAAAGACAACCTTGTGGCCAAGTTCCTGAAACTGCCTCATCTTCTCAAGAAGAACCGTATGGCCGAGATGGATATCAGGCGCAGTAGGGTCAAAGCCGACCTTGATCAGAAGGGGCCTCTTTTGTCGATACGCATCACGCAGTTTGTGCAGAAGCTCCTTTTCGAGGATGATCTCAACAGCACCTCTCTTGATTATCTCGAACTGTTTGGTGGGTTCTAACATAGCTGTTATGATAAAACTTATGGGAGACCTGCGTCAATAATTTCGAATAGCCCTAAGACAGCGACAGACATTAAAAATCAACGAATCCTGCTTTTTGATTTCAAATTTGGAGTAAGAAATGAAAAAAAAGGGGCGGGCTTTCGCCCGCCCCCGTGCGGATTAATGGTCGCAGTCCCTTGATGTTCAAGCAACACTTACCATTTCCTGCTCATTCTGGATAATAATCTTTGGGGTAGGATTTTTGGGAGGGACAGGAAGTCCCTTTTCCTTTAGTAGGTTAACATGCTCGATCATGCCCCACTTTGCCTTATAAATACAATCTTCGATGGAATGTCCTATACCCGAGAAACCCTCCAGATCAGGAGAATAAAAACCAAAGTAATCTGGCTCCTCAGTGGCTTCGATTATTAAAGAGTAATCTAATTCTATCATCTCTTTCCTCCAACGATTTATTTCTTTATGCCTGCCGCTTTCAGTATAGCATGACACGTTCCTTTCGGGACCTCTTTTGAGCCATGATAATCCACCCTGATCAATTTGTCACACTCAGGCTTCCCGTAATACCGTATAGACCCCTTTTCCTTCACAATCCTGAATCCGTTCTCCTCCAACAATCTTACCAGTTCAGAAAACTTCACATCAACATTATAGCACTAAAATAGATTGACAGACAAAAAAGGGGCGGGCTTTCGCCCGCCCCGGAAATGAACCACCCTGATTTACGCCCTACGGACAGTCTATCATGAAGTCTGCTGTCGCGGTGGTGCCAACAGCGTCTACAACAGTTATTGTTACTGTTGTATCTGAAGGGGGAGAACCTGCAAGAACCACATCGTATGCTATGGTGAATGTGCCGCCGCTTGTAGAGACAGTAGTTGAATCGCCTGCTGTCGGTGCAGCAAACGATGTATTAGTTGGATGGCTTGTGGACACATTGTAAGGTGCTACACCACCAATTATTGTGTATGTTGCACTCTGACCCGATGCCGCACATGAGGCACCACCGGCAACCGTCTGGCTTGCCGGTATCACCTGAAGCTACGGTCTCACGAGTATATCTACACTCCCTATTGTCACTCCACCAACTCT
>JBBISG010000014.1:0-44147 GCA_037441365.1 Nitrospirota bacterium | reverse complement strand
TATAAGAAAGTGCCAAAATATATAGTAATCTTTCCCGTGATTAACCTTGATGCCCTTGGAGTTGATCTACAAATTTTCTTCCCTAAATGTCTTCAATCAGGTGATGGTAATGTCTTAACCAACGACCTTTTTATATGGGATCCAGAGAAGGCATAGAGATATTGACCATCAGAGGTTACTCTGTAACACCTCCACAAACACAGGGCTGTCTGCAAGTGAGATGCTCACCTGGCCGCCTGTGACTGATTTCGTCTCTGTCTTAAAGGCAGTGTTGTAATCCGTCACATCCTTCCCTGATGAAAATTTTGGTACTGCCTCCACTGCCTCCTGCAGCAGGAGAAGAGCTTCCTCCACCACCGCAGGAGGATAATACAAGGAAAAGTAGCGTCAGAGCGATTATCTCCAGTGCCCTGGAACCCATCTCCATCCCCGTGGAGTTTCTCTCCAGTGTCCAGGCACCCAGACAGCGCCTGGCCTTGGTCTCCTTTCCCAGTAACCCCCTATCCAGACCCAATCTCCATCTCTGTATCCCCAGTGGCCCTCTATCCAGACGGCATCTGGATATGGCGGTGCAGGGCGCACCTCAACCCTCGCAGGTGGCGGTGGTGTTCTGATCTCTGCCACGCAGCCTGTTGTTATTGAAAGCAGTACAACCATCATTAAAATTGAAGCAATCTTAGACATCCTGTCCTCCTTTTAAAAGATTTCCTTCTCTTTCGCTTTACCTCTCTGGCGGTAATGGCCGCCTTTCCTTACCAAACCTTTCACGCCCTCTCTCCCTTGCCTCTGCGATTATCTTTCTGATCTCCCTGTCGAACTCCTGCCTGAAGATAATGAACTTTGCCTGCTGCTCGGTTGTCAGGATCCTTTTCAGTTCTGCCCATTCTTCATCGTTGATCCTCCGCATCTCCTTATGGTTCTGTTCAAGCCTGTCGAGGATGCCCCGTAACTGGCCCTCGCGCCTGTTTCTCAAGGCATCCCTCAAGTCTCTCATACCATCTCTCAATGCCTGTTCTATGGTGAGTCTCTTCTTGTCATACTTATTGAGCAACGGGAAAAGTTGTGAAGATGTCTTTTCATCAAGGTCGAGAGTCTTTGTGAGTTTCCACATCCTTAGTGTCTCTATCCTCTCCCTCACCTTTTCCATCTGCTCCCTTGTGGGCGGCCTGTCAAAATCAGGCGGCTCGGCCATGCCGGCTGTGGCAAAGCCAATCAGCATAAAAGCCGACAACAGAACCTCCAAGATATGTTTTTTCATCTTAACCTCCTCACTGAACCCCAAAAATTCCTATGATTTTTTGGGGACACCTGTTTTTTGTTCTTTTCTCAGCGCCTCATAGAGGCTCTCCAGTTCCTTTGATCTCAAAGAAGCAAACTCCCTGTAATAGGAATATCCCATGGAATTCCCATGATATGTGAATAATTCATCTATGGGTATTCGTTCTTCGATTAAGGGGATGTCCTTTTCGGTTATACCACCATAATCGAGGACTGCCACGGTGAAGGGGTCTTTGAAATAAGGGTCGAATTCAGACGTCTCTTTCTTCTTTGTAAAGGTAAATAAAACAGTGATAATTATCAGGGCTGCAATGGTTGCTGTAGCAGGCAATGGTCTGAATAACAACGCCTTCAATGATAGGCCTTTCACCCCTTGTTCTTTAACTGATGTCCTTACCCTCTTGGGAAGGGTCTTAAAGAAAAGCTCTCCGGGGTCAGGCACCATGATCCCGGTCATCTCGGTAATAAGAGATAACTCAGCCCTGCAGTCCTCACACCCCCTTATGTGAGTCTCGATATGGCCTCTCATCTCTCCCGAGATGGCACCCCTCTGGTAGTCAGGGAGCATCTCCCTTATCTCATCATGACTTAATCTCATACCCCTTCTCCTTTAAAATCTCCCTTAATCTCTTCACCCCGTTATGATAATGGGCCTTTACAGCACCCTCGGAACACCCCATTATGCTGGCTGTTTCACTGCAGCTCATGCCCTCATAAACCCTGAGAATCACCGCAAGCCTCTGTCTTTCAGGCAGCCCCTCCAACCCCCTTCTTATATGTCCCTTAATTTCCCTCTCTATGATCGTTGACAATGCCCCTGACCGATCTCCTGTTAATGACTCCTCAACCTCGACCTCTTCATGTCTGTTCTGCTTGATGTGGTTGAGGCTCAGGTTCTTCGCTATCTGGAATAACCATGTTTTGAACGAAGACTCCTGCCTGAAGCCTCTTAAACTATTTATTGCATTTATGAATGTCTTCTGCGTCAAGTCCTTTGCCTCCTCCATGTCGTTTATCATCCTGTAAACAAAGGCATAGATCTGTCTCTGATACTTCATCACCAGACCCTCGATGGCATCTTCGCTTCCGGCGAGATAACTCTCGATCAGCCTTATGTCTTCGTCCATCTGTTTATTTAGACAGGTAAATGAGGAAAAGGTTTAAACGCATGAAAAATGCCTGAATAGCGCACATTATGTGTGCTGGCATTCTTTATTGACAAACGCCTCAATGGCGGAAATGGCATCGGCGCTGAGGTCAGTGAATTTAATGGCGTACCAATTGGTATCATGTTCGGTATCTTCTGGGAGAACTCGCACAACCTCAGCGTTTGCGGTTATATGCATGGAATCGGGAAGGGAGAACGAGCACCTTACGGTATCGCCCTCGAAAAGAATAGCATCCGCTTCAAGGATTGCCTTGACGTCTTCTGCAATGATCACTTTTTTCATGGGCAAGATCAATAATAGTATATATATATCAGGAGGCGGCTGTAAAGTTTACAGCACGCCTCACGAAACGCGGATTACAGATGATAACCGGTCTGTCCTGACCTACTAATGCTTCCCAAACTTCTTCACTTCTTTCAGACTTGTCCTGAGCCAGAGATTCGGGAAATATCCAAAAATTTTTCTTGACATTTTGTTTAATTAGCTTTATATTTGTTAATAAATGTTAATTTAGAGAAAATGGAAAGAACAACTGTCAACAAGGAAATATTAACAGAACAGGAACTCCAGGAATTACTTGGCGTGTCACGAACAACACTCTGGAAACTCCGTAAAAATGGCCTCCCCTATGTTAGGATAGGGCGTGAATACCGTTATTTTAAAAGTGAAGTGATAGAATGGCTCAAGGAGGGGAGATTTAAACAAACCCAGCCACGATTACAATTTTAATGTTTCGGAGGTAACATATGCAAAGTTATTCTTATGTAGATAATAACTGGATTGTAGATGATAACTCGATACTGTCTGAACCTATAGCTCCCTTTTCTGTTAAAAGACCTCCTTCGAGCATCATCAGTGTTTTTATGCCTTCTCTTTTTAATCTTGATGTATTACCACCTAAGGTTACAAAAATAATAAATGAATTTGGCGAGGAAATAATAAAGGTCGATGGCGAAATTCCGGTTGACTTAGATGTAAAAAATGGAGACAGATTCCTTTTTATAAGTTATGACCAGTCTGTTTTGACTCATGGCCTTCATAAATACCCTGCAAAATTCTTTCCCGAATTGCCAAGATGGTTAATTTATAGATATTCTAAAGAAGGTGATTGGGTGCTTGACCCATTTGCTGGTAGTGCAACTGTGAATCTTGAGTGTCTTTTAGCCCGCCGACACTCTGTAGGTGTCGATGTTGACCCCTTTTCAAAGTTCCTTGCTAGGGTAAAAGTAACACCCTTAAGAGTAAAACCCTTACAGGAGGCTCATACATGGCTTAAAAAGAGAATCTCAAAATATGAATCAAACATCCCCTCAGGAAATGAATTTCCTCAATTTCCATATCGTGATAACTGGTTTAATAAATATATCATCGAGGAGCTTACTTTCCTAAAAAAAATAATCTACGAGATCGAAAGAAAAGTGTTATCAGGAATTGAAAAAGACGAGGCAACTAATATAAGAAACTTCTTTTTAGTCTGTTTTTCCTCTATTATAAGGGCTGTCTCCAATGCTGATGATAACTGTACCAGAACCGTTATCCGTAAGAAACTCAATAAACAGGTAAATAAAGGTGATGCCCTTAGTAAATTTATTAAGACCATCGATACAAATGTTCCAAAGATGGGTATGTTCTCAGAAGTATGTCCTGCCGATATACAAGCGAATATTCCTGACGATAACGATGCAAGGAATATTAAATATCCGGACAACTTTTTTCACTTAGCAATAACCTCGCCACCCTATGTCAATGCGGTTGACTATCCGAGGACACATCAACTTGAGATATACTGGCTTGGACTTGAAAATGGGTCTTTAGTCTCGCTCAAGAAACAACATGTCGGAACAGAAGTAGTCAGTAATAGCGAATATAAACACCTCCATAAAATAGGTATTAAGGATGCAGACAAACTCTTAGCCAAGATTTATGAAAAAGACCAAAGACGTTCATATATCTTATATAAGTTTCTTATTGATATGCAGGAAAATCTTATTGAGGTCAGGCGTGTGCTAAAGCCAGGTGGGAAGTACGTAATCGTTATCGGCAATAATAAAATAAGAGGGTATTTGGTTGAGTCATGGAAATATCTCATGGAGATGGCTGAACGAGTAGGATTCAAGGTTCATCTTTATTTTGCATCAGAAATAATCAAACACTTCATCAAAGTCCCTCGTGAGGAGAGGATTAATACAGATTGGGTGATTGTGTTAGAGAAATGAGATTAAAAATTCTGAGTAAGACGACCCTAAATTTGATGTTTAAAAGTGAAAAGCAACATTCAGTTTAAAACATGGAAAAAGAACAAAACCAACTTGATAAGTTACATGACGAACCTAAGACCGAGAAAGTGCTCTCATGGGTATCTTTCTTAGTGGCGCTCCTGTTCCTATAGCAGCCCCGATTAGCAATGTGCGGCTAAAGTGATTACCGACAGAAAGTTTGATAGGATTCGTGCGATCTTGGAATATTTGATTGAGGATTTTAAAGCTCACAAAACAGAGGAGAAGGGCGTTATGTTCAGACTGAAGAATTCGAGGAACTTCTTGAAAATACTCTAAGAAGAGCAGGAAATGAACGAAATGAAGAAAAAAGGCGTTTATACAGGAGGTTTCTCATTGGTGCATTGAAAACCCAAAATGGAGATTACGATGAAAGAATGCGGTTCCTCAATTGCCTTGAAGATATACAGTTAAACGAACTGAGAGTTCTGCGCGTGCTAATGGAGAAAGAACCGTATCATTTAGAATCACATATTAAATCACTTCGTAATGAAAACCTTTTTGGAATTCAGAGACCTGTCCTACCGGGTTTACTTCCAGAAATGAATAGTGTGGATGTCGACGAATCTGTTAATCGATTGAATAGCCTTTGCATTACAATGGAAATTAAAGGAGGTTCTGAGCTTATTCTTACACCTTTCGGAACAAGATTAGTGAACTTCATCTTATCAGACTAACGCTGCTGAGATTTAAAAGAGTTCTACTCGTTTAAAGGATTATCTTTAGAAGCTCATCCAAATACTCCTCTCTCCAATTCAGCAAAATCTCCCAATTATTTTTTAGGGGATCTAGTTTATTAAGGCTTTTTGATTTACTAAAGTGCTTTAAAAACCCTGTCGGCACTAAGTAGAGGTCTAAAGTGGTTTTCTTCACGCCAACTATAAGATCGTTATGCTCCTCGGTATATTTATAAACCTTAACACCGCTTTTATAGGTTCTATCAACACCACCTCTGCTTCCAGCCGTAAAACTCACACTTGTATCACAGGTTTTGACCTGTGCTTTAAGGATATGCTCGGCTGAACCAGGTCCATCCGCATAAGCTGTAATTAACAAATCGTAAGGAGTTGGCCTTATGCTTGATACTGAAACATCAAACCCTAACCTCATCAAAATCGCAGTAACATAATGCTCATGGGCATCGCCTAAGATATTGCCACCTAATTTTGCAATCCTGCCCGTTATGTCCAGATCGAAGATTGATGGCATTATCTTATTACCTCTATCCCTATATAGGGTCTTAGTGCCTCTGGTATTATAACGCTTCCGTCTTTTTGCTGGCAGTTTTCAAGTATGGCGACGACAGTCCTCCCGATTGCAAGGCCGGAGCCGTTCAATGTATGGACAAATTCTGTGCCCTTTTTCCCTTCACGCCTGAACCTGATATTTGCCCTCCTTGCCTGGAAGTCCTCAAAATTGGAACATGATGATATCTCCCTGAATCTCTGCTGCCCCGGAAGCCAGACCTCGAGGTCATAGGTCTTTGCTGCTGAAAAACCTAAATCACCTGTGCAGAGAACAACAACCCTATAAGGCAGGCCGAGCTTCTGGAGAATGTCTTCTGCATCCCCTGTGAGTTTTTCAAATTCATCATAAGAATCCTCCGGCCTGACGAACTTGACAAGCTCAACCTTGTTAAATTGATGCTGCCTTATAAGCCCTCTTGTATCCTTTCCGTAGGAGCCCGCCTCACGCCTGAAGCATGGAGTATATGCTGTATAGTAAATAGGCAGGTCAGACTCTTTTAATATCTCCTCTCTGTGGATATTGGTGACCGGGACCTCTGCTGTTGGGATGAGGTAGAATTCTGGGTCTGCTATCCTGAATAATTCAGATTCAAATTTCGGAAGCTGGCCTGTCCCTGTCATGCTCTCACGGTTTACGAGTATCGGGGGGAAAACCTCTATATAGCCCTTTGATGTATTCATGTCGAGCATGAAGTTAATTAATGCCCTCTCGAGTCTTGCCCCTGCACCCCTCATGAGAGAGAACCTTGCGCCTGCAATCTTTGATGCCCTGTCAAAGTCGATAAGTCCGTGCATCTCGGCAATATCCCAGTGGTTGAGCGGCGGAAAGTCGAAGTCTCTCGGCTTACCCCATGTCCTTACCACCACGTTTTCTGTTTCGTCTTTTCCTGCAGGCACCGACTCGTGGGGGATGTTCGGAATTACAAGTAGTGAATTTCTGATCTTCTCTTCATATTCGTTCAGATAGGTTTCTTGATTCTTTATCGTATCCGAAAGGCTTTTTGCCTCTTGTAATAGCTGCGACACATCCTCTCCCTGTCTTTTCATCACTCCGATCTTTTCAGAAATCTCGTTTAATTTCATGCGGTGGTAGTCGACCGCCTCACGCATCCCCTTGCGTAATTTCTCGTTTTTCAGGAAATCGTCGAACACCGAAACATCATAGTTTCTTTTTTTGAGGGCCTCGATCACCTTCTCAGGATTCTCTCTCACAAATCTCGCATCAAGCATTATGTTTCTTTACCTTTTTACTGTTTTATTTCTATCGGTTATAATAAACTACTATTTAAGCTCATGGAAGTCAAGGCTGGATGGCTCATCACTTTTAAAGACGCCTTATCAAAAGACCACGAATTCTGTTATATTAGAACTATTGAGATTTCGAGAGACTTTAGGAGAGATAAAGATAAGGAGATGTGTAAAATGGAGTTCGACAGGATAAAGAGACTTCCACCTTATGTCTTTTCGATAGTAAACGAGCTCAAGATGGAGGCAAGGCGGAGGGGCGAGGATATCATAGACCTCGGTATGGGCAATCCTGACCTTCCAACGCCAGGACACATTGTGGATAAACTCTGCGAGGCAGCCAGGAACCCGAGGAATCACAGGTATTCTGCATCCAGGGGGATAACACAGCTCAGGGTTGCCATTACTGAATGGTATAAGAGACGCTACGGTGTTGACCTCGACCCTGAGACAGAGGTTGTTGTCACTATAGGGGCAAAAGAGGGGCTGAGCCATCTCGCTTATGCAACCCTCGGCCCCGGTGATGTAGTGCTGACACCAACCCCTGCATACCCGATCCATCCTTACAGCGCCATACTTTCGGGCGCTGAGGTGAGATACATCCCGGCCGGTAGAGGCCATGATTTTTTTGAAGAGATGGAGAAGGCATTTAAGTCATCATGGCCAAAGCCCAAGATGCTCATAATAAACTTCCCGCATAATCCCACCACTGAGTGTGTTGAGATAGGATTCTTCAGAAGGGTCGTGGATTTTGCAAAGGAAAACGGCATAATGGTCGTTCATGATTTTGCTTACGCTGATCTCTGTTTCGATGGATACAGGGCACCAAGCTTTCTGCAGGTCAATGGTGCAAAGGACATAGGTGTTGAATTTTTTTCACTCACAAAGAGTTACTCCATGGCAGGCTGGAGGGTCGGGTTCTGCTGCGGTAATAGAGACCTCGTTGGTGCCCTCACAAAGATAAAGAGTTACCTTGATTACGGGATGTTCCAGCCCATACAGATTGCGAGCATCATTGCCCTCAGAGGGCCCCAGGATTGCGTTGAGGAGATAAGGGAGACCTATGAGTCGAGACGGGATGCCCTTATAAAGGGGCTCCGCAAGGCAGGCTGGGACCTGGAGCCTCCGAAGGCAACCATGTTTGTATGGGCAGAGATACCGGAGCCATTTAAGGGGATGGGTTCCTTAGAGTTCAGCAAGTTTCTCATCAAGGAGGCGAAGGTAGCTGTTTCCCCCGGGATCGGATTCGGAGAGGGCGGTGATGATTTTGTCAGGTTTGCCCTTGTAGAGAATGAACACAGGATAAGACAGGCTGCAAAGGGGATAAAGAGGGCGCTTCATGAAGGTAATCCTCATAGTTGAAGACAGGGAGTCAATGGCCCAGATGCTGAAAGAGACCATAGAGGCTGCTGGCTATAAGTCTGTCATTGCCAGCAATGGGGCAGAGGGTATCAGAAGGCTCAAGGAGGAGAAGATAGACCTTGTGCTTACAGACCTGAAGCTTCCCGGAAAGGACGGCATGGATGTGCTTATGGCTGCGAAGGAAGAAGACCCTACAATGCCTGTAATCATGATGACCGCATATGGTTCTGTGGATCTGGCTGTGAGGGCTATTAAAGAGGGTGCCTATGACTTTATCACAAAGCCGTTTGACACAGACCATCTCCTGCACATCATAAAAAAGGCGACCGCCTTCCAGAGGCTGCTTGCAGAGAACATCCTCCTCAGGGAAGAGTTCTCATCCCTGATAGGTATGCCAAGGATAATAGGCAGGAGCGAAAAGATACAGGAGGTCGCAGGAAAGGTCAAAAAGGTCGCTCAGGCAAAGACGACAGTCCTCCTCCTTGGCGAAAGCGGTACAGGTAAGGAATTATTCGCAAGGGCCATCCACTGCCTGAGTCCGAGAAAGGAACATCCATTCGTCCCTATAAACTGTGCTGCCATACCGAGGGAGCTTTTAGAGTCAGAGCTCTTCGGTTATGAAAGGGGGGCATTCACCGGGGCAGAGGCGAGAAAACCGGGAAAGTTTGAGCTGGCTGATAGGGGGACTGTATTCCTGGATGAGATCGGGGAGATGGATCTCTCCCTCCAGGCAAAGATAATGAGGGTTGTTCAGGAGGGAGAGATAGAACGGGTCGGAGGGACAAAGGCGATTCAGGTGGATGTCAGGGTCATAGCAGCAACTAACAGGGACATAGAGCGAGCTGTTGCAGAAGGGTTATTCAGGGAAGACCTCTATTACAGGCTCAGCGTCTTTCCTATAAGGATTCCGCCTCTGAGGGAAAGGACAGAGGATATCCCGCTGCTCGTTGATTTCTTCATCAATAAATACTGTGCTGAAATGAAGACGAAGGTAAAGGGTATCGCGGGGGATGTCATGGATATGCTCATCAATTATCCATGGAAGGGAAATGTGAGAGAGCTCGAAAATACGATCGAAAGGGCCGTAATCCTCTGTGACGGCAATACAATCCGCCTCGAACACATCTCCCTCAGTCCTATCCCGATGCTGTCAGGCCCTGGCATCCCGATGAATGGCACACTTGAAGATACAACAAAAGAGGCCGTGAGGCTTGCAGAGACACAGAGGATCAAAAAGGCATTGCACGAGACAAGAGGCAACAAGAGCAGGGCAGCAGAGATACTCGATGTAAGCTACAAGACGCTCCTGACGAAGATAAAGGAATACGGCATAGAGTAAAAGGGCCGGCACTCACCGCAGATAATGTTCAATTACAGAATAAGGGATCTCGTCAAGTCCAATATCCGTAACCTCCGCGGCTATGAGGCAAGGGAGGTTCCGTGCAGAATAAAGCTCGATGCAAATGAAAGCCCTTACGGCCTGAGGGAGTGGGATTGTCGGAAGATCGCAAGACTTCTCAGGGCAGTAAAGACAAACCGCTATCCAGACCCCGGGGCAGAGGAGCTCAAAAGGGCTGCGGGAAAGACATTCGGGGTCTCACCTGATAGCATACTCACAGGGAATGGTTCTGATGAACTCATCTATTACCTCACCATTACCTTTGGGGGGCCTGTACTTTATCCAGTCCCCACCTTTTCGATGTATGGGATCATTGCACAGGCCCTCGGTGAGCAGTCTGTAGAGATTCCTCTCGATAGGGCTTTCGACATCGAGATCGAAAGGATGCTGAAGGCCGTTAAGAGAGAGTCTCCAAAACTCATATTCCTGAGTTCTCCCAATAATCCCACGGGGAACTGTTTCTCTGTAGATAGAATCATGAGGATAATCGAAAAGACAAAGGGTATAGTCATCGTTGATGAGGCATATCAGCCATTTTCGAGCAAGAAAGGATTTCTGCCACTGCTTGGGGATTACAAGAATCTCGCTATAATGAGGACGATGAGCAAGGTCGGGTTAGCAGGTCTGAGGGTAGGGTTTCTGATAGCCGATGCCGAGATAATCTCAGAGGTCAATAAGGTAAGGCTGCCATTTAATCTGAATTCCATTTCTCAGGCAATAGCCGTAGAGGCATTGAAGGACAAAGGCAGACTGGACTCAAATATAAAAAAGATAATCTCAGAAAGGGGGCGTATATATAAAGAGATGGGGGCGATGTCAGGCATCGAACCCTTTCCATCAGAGGCAAACTTCATATTGTTTAAGGTAAGAGACCCTGAAGGTGTTTATAATTCACTTCTAAAAAAGGGCATCCTTGTTAGGGATATGAGCAGTATTATAAAGGGGTGTCTGAGGGTGACTGTGGGGAGGCCTGCAGAGAATACAGCATTTTTGAAGGCCCTTAAAGAGGCCGTATCTGACCTTTAACATCACTTTGTGCCTCCTTATTCACAAATCTTGACCTTTTTGGAATTCTGTGTAATACTATGAGTGAGGTTTCGGAAGTTTCTGTATACTGCCACAGGCCTCTGGGCTTTGCGGCTTTTTATGCACAGTTCCGTAATCTTCTAATTTTCAGCAAGGAGGTGTAGCAGCATGGTAAAGGGAACCGTTAAATGGTTCAATGAGTCCAAGGGTTTTGGATTCATCACCAGAGAAGACGGCGGAGATGTTTTTGTTCACTACACTGCCATTCAGGACAATGGCTTTAAGTCTCTGTCCGAAGGCCAGGCAGTGAGTTTTGAAGTCGTTGATGGCCCGAAGGGCCCAAAGGCAGCAAACGTCACAAAACTCTAAGCCAGAAACAATGCAGGCCCCGATGGGGCCTGCATTATCGAAATGCCCCTCCTTTGCCATTCTGTTTCACCATCTCACCGCTCGAAACTGCTGCGATGTTGTTCTTCTGCACTATACCGCGGTCCCCTTTTCACTGTTACCCCAAGGCAGAGAAAAGGGGTCTCAAAGGCAAGATCATCTTTAACAGGATGATAGGCTGGGGTTCAGGTGACAAGTTAGGTGTTTATCAAAAAGGGAGACCATGCAAGACCCTGATGAGTACCTTGAGATAGTCGATAGGGACGGCAGGGTTATCGGCCTTGCGGCGAGATCCGAGATTCACGGCAATCCCTCCCTGATTCACAGGGTTGTCCATGTCCTCGTATTTAATGAAAAGGGCGAACTACTTTTGCAGAAACGTTCAAAAAATAAGGATGTTGCCCCTGGCAGATGGGACACGTCGGTTGGCGGCCATGTCGGAATTGCTGAAGACCCCTTATTTTCTGCAAAGAGGGAGATGGAGGAGGAACTGGGAATTGCAGGATGCGATTTGCGATTCCTGTATTCCTATATCCACAGCAACCCATACGAGACAGAGCTTGTCACCACCTATTGGTGCATATACGAAGGGGATCTCTTTTTTAACCGTGATGAGATAGATGAGGTCAGGTTCTGGGGACTTGATGAGATAAAGGAAACCATGGGCAGGGGGATACTGAGTGAGAATTTCGAGGATGAATTCAGAAATTATCTAAGACATCAGACCCCCCTGCGGTCAGGGCCATAAATATATTTGTGAAGCTGGAGATTTAGTCTCACCTCAACTCTGTCGCTGATTATCCATTCTGACAGATCCCGCGGTTTCAGCATGCCGAAGGCGGGAGAAAACAGTACTTTACATCTGTCCACAAGGGAATGCCCTGACACAACCCCCTTTGCCCACTCATAATCTTCCCTGTTTGTGATGACAAATTTAACCTCGTCTTTCTGGCTGAGATAATCCAGATTGGACATCTTCATCTTCTCTGACATACCGCTGTTCGGTGTCTTTATATCGAGGATAATGATCGCCCTTCTGTCGATATCCCTTATGTCCATGCTCCCATTCGTCTCGATCAAAACCTTAAAACCATCATCGAGGAGCCTTTTTACCACATGGAGGACACCCTCCTGGAGCAATGGCTCACCGCCTGTTATCTCAACAGTCTTAACACCTATAGCCTTTACCTTATTGATTATTTCATCCTCTGTGAGTTCAGCGCCATCATAATACGCATAGGTCGTATCACAGTAAGAGCACCTCAGATTACATCCGCTCAGTCTCACGAATGTGCTGAGCACGCCTGCTGAGCTCGATTCGCCCTGAATGCTCGTAAATATCTCGCAGACCTTCATCTCAAAATCTGAACCCTGATTCTATGATCCTTCCATTTCTATCGAAGACAACCCTTGCAAGAAAATGGTCACCTGCCATAAAAGAATATGCAAGCTCACGCCATGTAACCACCGTCCTGCTACCCTCTTTCTTCACATCTGCATAGGGATATTTCGCAAAATAAAGGAAGTTCTTAACAACCCCATCCTTCCTTGAACGTTTTATAAAAGGATCATCGGGATTAATGGTATATCTTTCCTGAATGCATATCCGTTGTGTGAAGAGGTCGGCAAAACCGACCATGATCTCATCCCCTGACCTCACAACAAACCACCATCTCAGAAAATCATTCGGCAGGGGGCACATCTTGTAGGTGTTTGCATCCATCCTTGTTCTGAGGAAACGCTCGGTCTTATTATGAAGGTAAAATCTGCCTCCGAAATAAAGGGCCATCGATACCAATGTCAGGGCTGCAATGGCAGATGCCCTTTTCCTGTTTACCCTTCCGAGGATTATGCATAGAAGAAGTCCGATGGTGATATACGGGTCTATTATGAATGTAAGGTCGAGGGAGTACTGTTCCCAGTCGAGGGGTGCAAGGACCCTCGTGCCATACTGGTTTGTGAGGTCCATCAGCAGATGGGCGCCATAACCGAGGAAGGAGATCGCTGAATAGTAAAAAAACCCCCTCTTAAAGCCGAATAAAAGCCCTATTATTATCGGAACCGCGACAAGTGCGATGATCCCGTGGGTTATGCCCCTGTGGTATCTGAGAAAGGAATCCGTTCCCCAGAACCTTGTAATGTAGTCAAAATCAGGTGCAGTAGAGGCTAAAAGCAGGACACCGAGGGCAGCCTTCCTCTTAAAACCGAGCTGTTTTATGGTTGCGCCTGTCAGGGCATGTGTAATAGGGTCCATATTGAAAAGGTATCATTTTCCCCTGTGGCATGTCAAAATGCGTGATGTGTGAACCGTTATGCGCATAACTCATAGCGCTTCGTCTGGAACGATTACGACCTTCAGGGACTCTCTTGCCTCTGATGCGAGCCTGAATCCCCTCTGGATGTCAGAAAGGGGAATCCTGTGCGTTATCATCCCCCTGACATTAACTGTTCTGTGCTGGAGCAGTTCCATCGCCTCCTTCAGATCCGCAGGGGCTGCACCATATGAGGAGGTTGCGGTTATTTCATCCCTCCAGAATCTCAGTGCCTGGATATTCAGATAGCCCTCCGGGACTGCAAAAAAGAGTATCCTTCCCTTTCTGTCAACAGAAGACATAGCATCGTCAACCGCCTGCTTTACACCTGCGCATACAATAACCCGTTCTGGCAGCCAGCCGCTGGTTACATCCCTGAGATTATCTACATAATGCCCTGTTGCATCAAACACATGGTCAGCGCCAAGTTCAATGGCCTTTCTTAATTTGTATTCATTAACATCGGATGCAATGACAGCAGCGCCCTTTAATTTTGCAATCCGGATGTGGAGCAAACCTGATACACCTGCACCGATTACAAGGACGGTATGCCCTTCCTTTATCCCTATCTGCCTTTGACCCAAGATAACGCATGCCAGTGGTTCGATCATTGTGGCCTCTTCATAAGTCATCCCTTCTGGAAGCATGAATGTCCCGAATCTTACATTCGGCTCTGGAACCCGTATATATTCCGAGAATCCGCCAGGGTCATAATTTCCCTCGTGGAGAGATTCGCATGCTGTATAGTTACCGTCAAGACAGTAATGGCACCTGTAACATGGAACATGGTGCGATACAAAGACCCTGTCACCCACTCTGAATCCTTCTACACCCCTGCCGACCCCAACGACCTCCCCAGCCATCTCATGGCCAAGGACCCGAGGGGCCCTTTTCTGCCTGTACCACTGCATCACATCAGTCCCGCAGATCCCTGATGCCATCATCCTTACGAGAATCTCGCCATCTGATATTGAGGGTACAGGCCGCTCCTCTATCCTTATATCATCGTTGCTATAATAAACAGCCACCTTCATTCAGAGCCCTTCTGATCAGACTTTCAGACCTTCAGACGACAGACTTTCAGACATTCTCTGTCTGTGCTCTGTATGTCTGTTTGTCTGTAATATCTGTCCTGTGCCCCCTAGAATATATCTCGAATGCATCCCTGACAGAGGCACCCTCATGCACGATCGCCCTGACTGCCTTTATCATCCCGATTGGATTATCGCTCTGGAATATATTCCTTCCCATGTCAACACCTGATGCACCTGCCTTAATTGCATTCTCTGTCATCTGGAGTGCATCTATCTCCGGTATCTTTTTACCCCCTGCTATAACAACAGGGGCAGGGCAGCCCTCGACCACCCTCTGAAAATCATCGCAATAGTAAGTCTTAACAAAATGCGCACCGATCTCTGCTGCGATCCTGCATGCGAGTCCGAGGTACCGCGCATCCCTTGTCATCTCCTTGCCCACGGCTGTTACCGCCAGGACAGGCATCCCGTATCTCTCTGCATCATTCACAAGTCTGCCGAGATTTGATATTGTCCTGTCCTCGTTTTTCGCACCAACAAAGATAGACATCCCTACAGCCGAGGCATTCAGCCTTACGGCCTCTTCGATAGATGTCGTGATATCCTCGTTCGATAACTCGCCCAGTATGCTCGGGCCGCCTGATACCCTCAGGCATACCGAGGCATCAATTGCCGGGTCGATACACCTTCTGAGTGTACCCCTCGTCACAAACAGACAGTCTGCATAGGGAATGAGGGGCAGGATATTTTTCATGTCCCTCAGGCCTGTCGTTGGTCCCTGGAAATACCCGTGGTCGATGGCGAGCATGACGGTCCTGCCTGTCTCATGCCTGAATATTCTGGATAGCCTGTTCTTCATCCCGAAATCCATGATTCGAACCCTCCTTGTTCACTATCCTTCAATGAGCACACTGTGCTTTGGTGACTCACCTACTGATAACTGACACTCCTTGTTGATCTTTTCGAGCAATGGGATCAGATCGATTATCCTGTCTATTATATGGTCAGCATGGCTTATGACCTCAATAGGTCTGTAGCCGTATGTGACTGCAACAGTTGTAACACCGGCGGCCTGTCCTGCGTCTATGTCGAGATTGCTGTCACCAATCATAACAGTATCTGCCGACCGGATGTTGAGGTCAGAGAGAACCTTCAGTATTGGCAATGGGGAGGGCTTCTTTTCTGGCGTGGTGTCGCTGCCGACAATAATGTCAAAAAATCTTGACAGTCCGAGACCATCCAGGACCATCCTCGAAAGCGACTCCCTTTTGTTTGATATGACGGCCTTTTTGTAGTTATCGAGTTTTTCGAGGGTCTCTTTCACCCCGGGGTATTCCCTTGTGTTGTCGAGGATATGCTCGGTGTAATACTCAAGGAATCTCGATGTTACATCGGCCTTGATCTCAGAGAGACCCTGAGGCATTCCCGACGCCCCAGCAGGCACCATGACAGAGGCAAGTAGCCTCTCTATCAGGCGTGTAACCCCCTCACCCACCATCTTGATGGTATCCTCGGTGGAGAGGTGTTTAAGACCGTAGGGTGCGATTGCATAATTCAGGGCATTTGTTATATCAACACTCGAATCTATAAGGGTTCCGTCGAGGTCGAAGATGATAAGCCTGATAGACATGATGAATTATAACATAGAAAAACACGGGAGAAATAAGTCCCCAAAAAATCAAATGAAAGGTACTTGCCCCCTACCTTGCAGTCCTCTTCTCTGCCACCTGAATCCTTATCGTGGCCCTCTCCATCGCAGCCAGTGCCCTTGCAAAATCTATCTTCTCAGCCTGTTTGAGTCTCTCCTCTGCGCGTCTCATAGCTGCCTTTGCCCTCTCTACATCTATATCCTCTGACCTCTCTGCGCTGTCTGCGAGGATGGTGACCCTCTCAGGCCCAACATCAGCGTATCCTGTGTTCACAAAAAAATATCCAACCTCCTTGTCCCTTCTGTATGTGAGCATCCCTATCTTGAGCGTTGTGACAAATGGCGCATGCCCTGGAAGCACACCAAACTCACCATCGGTCCCGGCTGCGGTAATCTCATCAACATCACCGCTGAATACGAGGCCATGCGGGGTAACTATCTCCAATACCAATCTATTCTCCATAACCTATCATTAATTTGAAATTTGAAATTTATTATCTGCTCCAGCCGAGCTTCTTTGCCTTCTCCTCTGCCTCTTCGATGGTGCCCACCATATAGAATGCCTGCTCTGGCATATCGTCATACTGACCCTCAACAATAGCCTTGAACCCCTTTATTGTGTCGGCGAGCTTGACATATTTCCCTGGCGTCCCTGTAAATGCCTCAGCAACATGGAAGGGTTGGCTCAGGAACCTCTGGATTTTCCTTGCCCTTGCAACCACAATCTTATCATCCTCGGAAAGCTCTTCCATGCCGAGGATGGCGATGATATCCTGGAGTTCCTTATACCTCTGCAGTATCATCTGGACCTTCCTTGCAACTGTATAATGCTCCTCACCGATAACCTTTGGATCGAGTATCCTTGATGTTGAATCCAGAGGGTCAACAGCAGGGTATATGCCGAGTTCAGCGATCTGTCTGGAAAGGACAACTGTCCCATCGAGGTGCGTGAATGCAGTCGCAACAGCAGGGTCTGTCAGGTCGTCAGCGGGGACATAGATAGCCTGCATGGATGTGATCGAACCCTTTTTGGTTGTGGTGATCCTCTCCTGCAAAAAACCCATATCTGTTGCAAGGGTCGGCTGGTATCCAACAGCAGAGGGCATCCTGCCGAGGAGGGCCGAGACCTCAGAGCCTGCGAGGGTATATCTGAATATATTGTCTATAAAGATAAGGACGTCCTGACCCTGATCCCTGAAATACTCTGCCACTGTCAGTGCACTCAGGGCGACCCTTGCCCTTGCGCCGGGGGGCTCGTTCATCTGGCCGTAGATCAGTGCAGTCTTGTTTAGGACGCCTGATTCCTTCATCTCGAGGTAAAGGTCATTCCCTTCTCTTGTCCGCTCTCCAACGCCTGCAAAGACAGAGACACCCCCGTGAACCATCGCTATATTATGAATCATCTCCATTATTATGACCGTCTTACCAACACCCGCACCGCCAAACATCCCCATCTTCCCGCCCTTAACAAAGGGAACGAGGAGGTCAAAGACCTTAACACCAGTTTCAAAGACCTGCGTTACCGGTTCCTGCTCCACAAACTCAGGCGCTTCCCTGTGAATAGGCCATCTCTCCTCTGTCTCTATCGGACCGAGCTTATCGTAAGGGTCGCCTGTTACATTTATTATCCTGCCAAGCACACCATCTCCAACAGGAACAGTTATGGGCCGTCCTGTGTCTACCACCCTCATCCCTCTGACTACACCGTCTGTTGTTGACATAGCCACTGCCCTGACCTTGTTGTCGCCGAGGTGAGAAGCGACCTCGAGGGTAAGATTGATCTCAGGGATACCTCTTGCGGGATCAGCTGGCTGTTCAATCTTGAGTGCATTCAATATCTCAGGCAGCTTCTCCTCAAACTCAACATCCACAACCGCTCCAATGACCTGGACAACTCTCCCTTCGTTCATATAAACCTCCATCTTCTCACTTATTTCATTGCCTCAACGCCACCGACGATATCCATAAGCTCCTTTGTGATAGCTGCTTGCCTTGCCTTGTTGTACTGCAGCGTTAACCTGTCTATCATCTCATTGGCGTTCTTTGTGGCATTCTCCATCGCGGTCATCCTCGCTGCCTCCTCTGATGCCTGTGACTCGAGGAGTGCCCTGAATAGTTGAATCTCCACATTCTTTGGTAAGAGCCTCTCGAATATCTCCCTCTGCGACGGTTCATACAGTACAACATCAGGCATCGACCCGACCCCTTCAGCTTCCCCTACCGCAGACATGGGAAGGAGTCTTACCACAGAGACCTTCTGGCTCACAACAGACCTGAATTCATTATATACAAGAACCACCTCATCGATAGTCTCATTGATATAATTCTCCATAATATCACCCGCAATCTCCTGCGCACTGGCATATGTCGCCCTGCCTGAGAGTCCTGTCCATGTCCGTCTCATGGGGATCCGTCTCCTTTTGAAATAGTCTGATGCCTTCTTGCCGATGGCACAAATGGAGACATTAAAGCCCTCCCTCCTGAGATCGGATATATAATTCGCCCCGGTCTTCAGGATATTCGAATTAAAGGCACCGCAGAGGCCCCTGTCACTTGTAATGATGACAACCTCAACGGTCTTCCTCGGCCTGACAGTAAGGAGGGGATGGAGCTCAGCATCAGAAACCCTCGCAAGGTCTCTCAGCACTGCACCCATCTTTTCGGCGTAGGGTCTTAGCTCAAACATCCGGACCTGCGACTTCCTGAGCTTGGCAGCAGCCACCATCTTCATGGCCTTTGTTATCTGCCTTGTGTTATTTACGGCCCTTATTCTTCTCTTTATATCCCTTAAAGTTGGCATATTCTTGTTGATTGGAGTAATGGAGTATTGGAGTGCTGCTCCATTTTCTCAAACATTATATCTGGAACCCTTTTTTGAATTCCTCCACTGCCTGGGTTATCTTTGTCTTCAGGGAGTCATCAATGATCTTCTTTTCCCTCAACTCTGCCTTCAGATCTCCCTTTCTTTCTCTTATAAACCTGAGAAATTCTTTCTCAAACCTGCCTATGGCCTCAACAGGGAGGTCGTCGAGATAACCCTGGGTGCCTGCAAACAGGACCATTACCTGCTCCTCCACAGGCAGAGGCTCATACTGGTCCTGTTTCAGCAGCTCAACCATCCTCTTTCCCCTCTCTATCTGGGCAAGCGTTGCCTTATCAAGGTCAGAGCCGAACTGGGCAAAGGCAGCGAGCTCTCTGAACTGTGCAAGGTCAAGCCTCAGTGTTCCGGCAACCTGTTTCATCGCCTTTGTCTGGGCAGCACCACCAACACGGCTGACCGATAGACCGACATTAACCGCAGGCCTCACACCTGCATAGAAGAGTTCTGGTTCAAGGTATATCTGGCCGTCTGTGATCGATATGACGTTTGTAGGTATGTATCCGGAGACATCGCCTGCCTGCGTCTCGATTATGGGAAGTGCTGTAAGCGAACCACCGCCCAATTCATCAGAGAGTTTTGCAGCCCTTTCAAGCAGTCTTGAGTGGAGATAAAAAACATCACCGGGGTATGCCTCACGTCCGGGGGGGCGCCTGAGAAGCAGTGAGAGCTGTCTGTATGCGGCTGCCTGCTTGCTCAGGTCATCGTATATTATCAACGCATGCCTTCCGCTGTCTCTGAAATACTCCCCGAAGGTGCATCCTGTGTAAGGGGCAATGAATTGAAGCGGGGCAGGTTCGCTCGCAGTGGCCGATACAACTATTGTGTGTCCCATCGCCCCGAAATCCTCAAGGGTCTTTACAACACGGGCAACATTTGAACGTTTCTGGCCGACAGCGACATAGATGCAGATAACATCCCCGCCCTTCTGGTTGATAATAGCATCGAGGGCTATTGCGGTCTTTCCTGTCTGTCTGTCGCCTATTATAAGTTCCCTCTGTCCCCTGCCAATCGGGATCATTGAATCTATGGCCTTAAGTCCTGTCTGGAGCGGTTCCCTGACAGGTTGCCTGTCGACAATCCCTGGAGCCACCACATCCACCAGTCTGGTTTCAGTGGCATTTATGGGTCCTTTCCCATCGATCGGCTGACCTATAGCATTAACAACTCTTCCGATCAGTGCATCACCAACTGGCACAGACATAATCCTGCCTGTGCGCTTGACAATATCGCCTTCCTTGACAAGCGTGTCCTCGCCAAAGAGAACCGCTCCGACCATGTCTTCTTCGAGGTTAAGCGCCATGCCGTATATACCGTTTGGGAATTCCAGAAGCTCGGATGCCATGCAATTTTCGAGGCCGTAGACCCTTGCTATGCCGTCACCTACGGATATGACCGTCCCTATCTCACTGACATCCACCCTCTTTTCGAAGTCTGTTATCTGCCTCCTCAGAAGCTCGCTTATTTCCTCTACCTTGATCTCCATAAAATCACCCCTTTACGAGTTCATCCTTTAACAGCCCTAACTGGCCTTTTATGCTGCTATCATACAGTGTGCTCCCAACCCTTATCAGCACCCCCCCGATGAGGGATTGGTCAACAACATACTCTATATCCACATCCCTGCCTGTAAGACTCTTCAGGGTCGCCCTGAATCTTTCATCGTATCTCATGTTAATATCAATCGGGGTCTTTATGAGGGCCCTCGCCCTCTTTTTCTTGTCGAGATAGATAGCTGTGACTGCATTTATTAATTCAGGAAGGGCAGTAATCATCCCCTGCTCGGAGAGATATACAATAAGCCTGACTGTCTCCTCAGAGAGTCGGAGCCTTTCCGAAAGCCTTTTCATCACCGCTTCTCTATCATCCCTCTTAAAGAGGGGGTTTTCGAGGAGACCCCTGAATTCCCTGCTCCTTGACATAATCTCGCTGATCATTGACAGCTCATCAACCGCACCAGGCATAGCCTCGATGCCAACCGTGTTGAAAAACATCTTTGCGTATCTCTTCACTGCCTGCCTGGGTCTCAATTCCTGCCCTCTATCTTTGCGAGACCCTGTTCTATCAACCTCATCTGCTCCTCTTTTGTGAGTCTCTCCTTCAGTTTCTTCTCAGCAAGCCCAAGGGCAATCTCTACGGCCTCTGTCTTGATCGCCTCCTTCGCAAGCCTAAGCTCGTAGTCGATGCTGTTTTTGGCCTGTTCGAGGATCTTCTCTCTCATCTGCTCGCCCTGCTGTATCAGACGTTCCTGCTCTATCTCCGCAGACCGTCTCGACTGGGTTATTATATCCTCCACCTCCCTGTCCTTGAGCTTCAATCTCTCTTCAACCTCTGCGAGGGCTTTTTGAGCAAGCTCTTTAGCCTCTCTGGCCTCTGCAAGGGTCTTCTCTATTAATTCTGTCCTTCGCTTCAAAAAACCTCTGAGGGGTTTGCCGATAAACCTTACAAGGATGAATACCAGGATCGCAAAATTGAGTATCTTCCAGAGCCACTCCTTCCACTCAGCGCCATGAGCAGCCCCTTCTGCGGCAAAGAGAGGAGGGGCGAATGCAAAAAGCAAAATACAAGATACAAGAACAGGTGACGTGATAATCATTCCACGTTCCCCCTTTTCAAATCCCCCCTTATCCTCCGTTATTAAAGGGGGAATAAAGAGATTTTGCTGACTTCTGACTGTTTTCACGCCCCTATCAATTTCCTCACAATCTCATCTGAGAGTCTGTCTACATCAGTGCGCAATCTCTGCCTTGCCTTTTCAGCCTCAAGCCTTAACTCTCTCCTCGCCTTCTCTATAAGGTCGTATGCCTCCCTGCTGGCGGCCTCGATTATCTCCTTCTGCCTCTCCAGCCCCTCTTTTCTCCTCTCCTCGTATATCTCCTTTGCCCTGTTCCTCGCATCCCTCAGCTCACGGCTCATCTCTGATATGGCAGCCTCCCTTTTTCTATCCATATCCTTTGCTGCACTGAGGGAGCCATTTACAGAATCCTCCCTGTCCCTGAAGACCCTGAGAAGTGGTTTAAAGAGGATTATATTGAGTAAATAAAGCAGGACAAGGAAATTCAAGAGCAAGACAAAAAACCATCTGTTCAGTTCTAACATTTCAGCCCTTTCCCCTCTCACTATCCAAGCCTTTGGAGATTATCACAGGCTTAAAATACTTGTCAAGAAGCTAATCATACTGTAAAGGAATGATCCGAATCTGATAAAGCCTTGAAGATAGCCAATCTAACCCATATTATAAAGGTAGCATAACGATAAATTAAAATTTTTAATGAACTATGCTAAGATAATCCGATGTTTTTCCGCGAGCTTGAACGCCTGAAAAAGGACAATCTCTATCGGGTCGTAATGGACCGTGAATCCCGGCCTGGTTCGAGGATACGTATAGGTGGAAGGGAATTTATAAACTTCGCCTCCAACGACTACCTCGGCCTTGCCGGCCATCCTGAGATTATAAAGGCAGCACTGGAGGCAACGGATGAATTCGGATTCGGCAGCGGTGCCTCACGCCTCCTCAGTGGCGGCTCGACAATCCACGCCGTGCTTGAGGAAAGGACAGCAAGATTTAAATCCACAGAGGCATCTCTTATCTTTAATTCAGGTTATGCTGCAAACGCAGGGATGATCCCTTCTATAGCAGGAGATGGGGATGTGATATTCAGCGATGAGCTCAATCATGCAAGCATTATTGATGGGTGCAGACTCAGCAGGGCAAAAACCCTGATATACAGGCACAGGGATATAGAACACCTTGAAGGGCTTATTAAAGGTGAACTCCACCACCGATCCGGTAAGGGAAGATTTATCATAGTGACCGACACAGTCTTCAGTATGGACGGCGATATAGCACCCTTAAAGGAGATATATGACCTCTGTTTAACCCTGAACTCCTGTAAGGGAGAGGTAACCACGCCCATAGGAGGTCCAACCCCTATCATCCTCTATCTTGATGACGCCCATGGGACAGGTGTCCTGGGGGACGGGAAGGGCGCCCTTGCCCATTTTGGTATCAAGCCTGAGCCATGGATTATACAGATGGGGACATTCTCGAAGGCCCTCGGTTCTTTCGGCGCCTTCGTTGCAGGCAGCCGTGATGTCATTGAATGGGCCATCAACACTGCGAGGAGTTTCATGTTCTCTACTGCAATCCCTGCATGCATGGCCGCTGCCTCCCTGAAGGCGATAGAACTGATAGAGGATAAGCCTGATTTAGTTGGAAGACTATGGAGGAACCGTGATAGTCTTGTTTGTGCTCTCAGAGAGATAGGCTATGATGCGGGTGGGAGTGAAAGCCCGATAATTCCCCTCAAGATCGGTGGCATCGAGGATGCACTGAATCTTTCGAGACATTTATATGAAAGGGGTATCTGTGCGCCTGCCATAAGACCGCCAACTGTAAAAGAGCCACGGTTGAGGATAACTGTGACAGCTCAGCATTCCGATAAGGATATCGGCTCCCTTATCGATGCACTGGCTAAAATATGATTTAAATCATTTTTTTTTTGATTAACTTACGCTGTCTTAAAAAGGGGGGTCACAAAAGGCATGGCTGTCAGGGCAGTTGCTTTTTGTTCCCCATTAAAAATATAATTTATCCATGCTCTCGAAGATCCTGAGTGCCTCTGTCATCGGGATAGATGCCCATCCTGTCGAGGTCGAAGTTGACATAACCGCCCGTGGATTGCCCCACTTCTCTATGGTCGGACTGCCCGATGCTGCTGTAAAGGAGAGCCGGGACAGGGTGAGGGCAGCACTTAAGAACATAGGCTTCAACTTCCCGTTGAAACAGATAACCGTTAATCTTGCGCCTGCTGACCTAAAGAAAGAAGGTTCCTCCTTTGACCTTCCCATAGCTCTGGGCATTATCGCTTCTGAGGGTATCATTGACCCAGGCCTCCTCAACGGCTATCTCTTCACAGGTGAACTCTCCCTCGATGGTCGGATAAAGCCGATACGTGGTGCCCTCTCTATGGCACTCCTGACAAAGGAGATGGGGCTGAAAGGCTTGATCCTTCCATATGTGAATGCCCCTGAGGCAGCGGTCGTAAGCAGCGCAAATGTCTTCGGTCTGGAGAGCCTTCCTGATGTAATAGATTTTCTAATCGGGAATACACGAAGACTGCCCTTTGATATAGACGTCGACAAGGCGATGCAGGACAATTCTGCTTATGAAGAAGACTTCTCCGAGGTAAAAGGGCAGGAGCATGCGAAGAGGGCACTTGAAGTAGCAGCAGCAGGCGGTCACAATGTCTTAATGATCGGGCCTCCAGGCTCTGGTAAAACCATGCTCTCAAAGAGACTTCCGACAATACTCCCAAGGATGACCTTTGATGAGGCACTCGAGACGACGAGGATTCACAGCGTTGCTGGAATTCTAAGGGATGGACAGCCACTGCTCGCAGTGAGGCCGTTCCGCTCCCCCCATCATACAATCTCTGATGTTGCCCTTATCGGAGGCGGACAGACCCCCAGGCCTGGAGAGGTCTCCCTTGCCCATAACGGGGTATTATTCCTGGATGAACTCCCCGAGTTCAAGAGAAATGTCCTTGAGGTCTTGAGGCAGCCCATCGAAAATGGCGAGGTGACTGTATCGAGGGCGGTTGCTTCAATCACCTATCCTGCCTCATTCATGCTCATCAGCGCTATGAACCCATGTCCGTGCGGCTATCTCGGCGATCCGAGACATCAGTGCACATGCACACCAGGGCAGATACATCGGTACAGGAGACGTGTCTCGGGACCCTTGCTTGATAGGATAGACATACACATAGATGTCCCTGCAGTTCCCTATAAAGAGCTCTCAACAGAACACACAGGCGAAAAATCGGAGACCATAAGGGAGAGGGTCGTCAAGGCAAGGGATATGCAGCTCCAGAGATTTAAGGGAGACAGGATATACTGTAATGGACAGATGAAGACGAGGCACATAAAGAAATACTGCAGGTTGGCAGGGGATGCCCACAACCTCCTCGATACAGCCATGCAGAGGCTCAACCTGAGTGCAAGGGCATATATGAGGATATTGAAGGTCTCGAGGACCATTGCAGACCTTGAGGGTTCAGAGGATATCCGCAGCTACCATGTCTCTGAGGCTGTACAGTATAGAACGCTTGACAGGGGGGTGTTTTAAGGTATTTATATATGAGCCTTGTTGGAAGACTTGAAGACCTTGCACTTTCAGATATCTTCCAGATACTGAGCATCGGGAAGAAGACAGGCACCCTCTCGATACACGGCGATAAGGGGAATGCCTTCATTGTATTCAAGAACGGATTAATCATGAGGGCCGAGACGGATATGATCGAAGGCGACATAGGAAGTGATCTCGTAAAGAACAATATTGTTAGCAAGGACATACTTGACATTGCCCTCAAGATAAAAAGAAGTCTGCCCAAGAAGTCCATCGCAGAGATAATATTCGAGTTCGGCTTCAACAATAGGGACGTGCTTGACAGGGTTGCAAAGAAGAGGATCGAGAAGGTCGTGTATCACCTTCTTCTGATGAACAACGGGGAGTTCCGATTCGAGCTTGACAACATAGATGTGAGCGAAAGAACCGAGGTCAGCGATACAGGCTGGGAGGTCTCAAAGGGCATAAGCGCAGAATATCTCCTGATGGAAGGAGCAAGGGTGCATGACGAGGAGATGCACAGGGAATATCTGGGGGAGGGCATCTCACCAGAAGGCGAATTCTGGGAGGAGGATCTAACAGTCCAGCCACCAGCCGCAGAGAGAAAAGACATATCAGCGCTCAAGGCGCTTACCCAGGAATTGAGGTTTCCAGATTCCCCTTCAGAGATAACCCTGTTGATCCTCAGGTTTGCGAGTGACATGTTCCAGAGGGGTGTGTTGTTTCTTGTTGGGGACAGGGAGATTACAGGCCTGGGTCAGTTCGGGCTGGAGGTCGAAAGGGCTGATGAAAAGATAAGGGAGACCATCCTGCCATTTGCAGAGAGCCCCTTTCTTAAGGTGATAATAGAGAACAGACAGCCCTTTAAGGGTAGATTACAAAGGGACGCCGTTACCGAATTCTTGATAAAAGAGCTTGGCGGTGAATGGCCCTCGGGGGCGGCAATTTTCCCGATCATCGCTGAGGGCAGGGTTGTTGCCCTCCTTTATTGCGACAACGCCTCCACTCAGGAGGCTATTCCGGAGACAGAGGGGCTCGAGATATTCATCAATCAGGCTGGTATGGCTCTGGAGAAATCGCTTCTTCAGAAGAGGCTCGAGGAGATCCAGAAAGGGGGTCCCTAAAAAGTCGAAGACTTTTTGGGGTAACAGTGGGGTAACAGTGGGGATAAAACCATGATGATTTTTCTCTCCCTATCTGATAAAATTTAGTATGCGGTCGGTTCTCGTTGTTGAGGATTCTGCAAGCACAAGGGCCCTCATAAGGGCTGTAATAGAGGATATGGGGGAGGACATTTATACTGTCGAGGCAGCCACAGGCTTCGAGGCGCTTAAATTGCTTCCCCAGAGCCGATTCGATCTCATCATTACAGACATAAACATGCCAGATATAAATGGTCTTGAGCTCATCAGCTTTGTCAAGAACAACCCGAGTTATAACCACATACCAATGGTGATAGTAACCACTGAGAGAGGCAGCGAGGATAAGGCACGGGGTTTGGCCCTGGGCGCAAGCGCCTATGTGACCAAGCCCTTTAAGGCAGATGAACTGCAGGAAGTGATAGCCCGAGTTCTTAACCCATGAAGTCTTCCAAAAGGGATTTTGTTGCAGAGGCAGAGGAGCTTATAGAAGAGGCAGAAAGGCTCTTAATAGATGTCCAGGAAACCTGCAGCACAGGTGTTAATCCTGACACGATAAACGCCCTGTTTCGCACCATCCATACGATAAAAGGGATCTCGGGACTCTTTGGTTTCAAAGGAATAGCTGACTTTAGCCATGCATTTGAGACCCTGCTTGATGACATAAGGCTCGGAAGAATCGATATATCAGAAGAGGTCGTTAGATTTCTGCTGTCCAACATGGATGCACTCAAAAAGGCCATGGACGACATCGATAATGACAGACCCCATGAGATGTCAGAATACATCAGGGCGATGGAGTCATTCAGGTCGTCTGTGAGGGATAGAGGAGGGGCATCAATGGACGAAGCCCTCCTGGGCCGTATCGATGACTCTATTATGAGGGTCCTCTCAGAATATGAGGAGCACAGGCTGAAGACGAATATAAAAGAGGGCAGGGGAATCTATCTTGCCAGGGCGGTATTTGATCTTTCAGACTTTGACAGGTCACTCAATGACTTAGCAGGACTCATAAGATCTCAGGGTGAGCTGATCTCTACCCTCCCCACGTCTGCTGATCTACCCCCTGATTCCATAGGGTTTAATCTGCTCTTCGGGAGTTCAAAACCCGTTGATGAGCTCAGACAGACATTGAATATCGACTGCGAAGAGATCATAGAGCGAAGACCAAAGGCTACTGCCGTGGTTACTGCTGTAGCTCATGAGGCCCCTCTCAAGGGCACAACCACGTCTGTAAGGGTCGATATAGACAAACTCGACAGGATTCTGAATACCATTAGCGAGCTCAACCTCGCAAGGGGGGCGACAAGCAGGATAGCATCTGAGATATCGGATGCCTACGGACATACCCCCCTCGTTTCAGATATCTTCAAGATCTCCCAGACCCTCAGAAAGAGGCTTGCCGAGCTGCAGGAACAGATCCTCGAGATCAGGATGGTACCGATAGGTCAGATATTGTCGAGACTCAACCAGGTTATAAGGAGGTATTCGAGGGAGACAGGCAAACAGATAGAGGTCGTTGTCTACGGCGAGGATACCGAGATAGACAAATACCTTGCCGAGGAGATAGTGGACCCCCTTATGCACATTGTGCGTAATGCCATAGACCACGGCATAGAGACCCCCGTGGAGAGAAGGGGTGCAGGGAAACGGGAGGCAGGAACAATAGTGTTCAGGGCATTCCAGAAGGGAAACCATGTGGTTATAGAGGTGAAAGACGATGGGGCCGGGATAGACCTCGAAAGGGTGAGGGAAAAGGCCATAGAAAGGGGTCTCCTTATGCCTGACGCTGATGTGGATGAGCGCCAGGTACTCGATCTCATATTCATGCCTGGGTTTAGCACGAAGTCGGCTGTGAGTGAGGTCTCAGGAAGGGGTGTCGGGATGGATGTGGTGAAGGAGAAGCTGTCAAGCCTTGGAGGCTTTGTCGATGTGGTCACAGAGAAAGGGAAGGGGACTACATTTATCCTCACTACGCCGGTCACCCTTGCCATATTGAAGGCCCTCATCGCAAGGGTAGGGCAGGAGAGGTTTGCCATCCCCCTGACCTCCATGTCTGAAACCCTCGCTCTGCAGCACAGAGACCTCCAGAGCATTGAGGGCAGGGATGTCTATAATCTCAGGGGTGAGATGCTGCCAATTGTGGATATAGCGAGGGTCTTTGAGCTTGAAAGAGATACGTCTGAAAGGTCCTTTGCCGTGGTGGTCGGCTATGGCGACAGAAGACTCGGTCTTCTTGTTGATGAGCTTATAGGGCAGCATGAGATAGTCATTAAATCGCTGGGAAATTATCTAAGAGGGCTTCGCGGCTTTGCAGGTGCTGCTGAGATAGACAGACACGAGGTGATCCTGGTGATAGATATCGAGTCTATCATAGAGGATTCAATATCCCGACAGAGGGCAATTTCTCATGTATGAGGGCTTCTATGGATTCATGACAAGACCCTTCAGTAAGACGCCTGATCCGAGATTCCTCTTTATGTCTAAAACCCACGAAGAGGCCCTCGCGAGGCTTCAATATGCAGTAGAAGAAAGGGAAATAGTCGTTCTGACAGGAGAGATAGGTTCTGGAAAGACAACTCTCACGAGGGCACTGATGGACGTGCTCGACAACAGGCACAGGGTGGTCACGGTCTTGAACCCGAGGCTCACGTCAATGGAATTTGTAAAGACAATCTACAGGAGGCTCGAATGCGACAGCGCCGGCGGCAGGGGTTTTCCCCACGAACCGCCTGGATTAAATTGTAAAAATGAGATCATTGATGCAATTCATTCTAAACTGTATGAAGACTATAGTTCAGGCATAACCCCTGTCATTATAATAGATGAGGCCCATCTCATTCCCTACAAAGAGACCTTCGAGGAGATCAGGCTTTTGACAAACTTTCAGATGGATGACACAAACCTCCTGAGCCTTATCCTTGTTGGCCAGCCTGAGCTGAGAAAAAAGTTAGAGCTGAGGTCCCTCTCTGCCCTCAGACAGAGGATAGGACTTTTTTATCACCTCGGGACTATAGGTGAAGACGAGATAAAGGGGTATATCGAATACAGAGTCAGGGTTGGCGGCAGAGATGCCCCTCTGTTTACAGATAATGCGATTCACTGCATTTATCAATATTCACGGGGCATACCGAGGGTGATAAACAGCCTTGCGAGTATGTCCCTCCTTGAGGGATTCTCGAGGGAAGCAGTGATGATAGATGAGTTTATCGTTCACTCTGCCGCAAAGGAGATAGGTCTTAATGGATATCGCAAAGATCAGGAAGAAGGTCAGGGATAATCAGGAATTGCAGGGCACAGCAAGACCTCGACCCGAAGCAGAGGGTGGGGGAGAAGGGCACCCCAAAAAGTCAGAGACTTTTTGGGGACCCCGGTCCGATGTCTCGGATAGAGCTACCCCTGAGGCCCCTGAGCCACGGCAAGATATTTCAAGGGAATCACAGGGTATCGGTGAGCCTGTCAACCCCATCGTTGAGCTTCTCACATTTAGACTCACAAAAGAAGAATACGCCTTCAGAGTTGATGAGGTACAGGAGATAATAAAACCCCAGAGGATAACAAGGATACCGAGGTCAAGGCCGTACCTTATTGGCATCACATCCCTCAGGGGGAAGATAATCCCTGTGATTGACCTGAAGGCAATGCTGTCTCTCAGGGGAGAATGTGACGATGAGAGACGGCAGAAGATACTGATACTCAAGGGCACCAGAGGGCCCCTCGGTGTCCTGATAGACAGGGTCATCAATGTCATAAGACCGCCGGCCTCGACAATAGTAGAGACACCTGCCCATCTGCCCGAGGCCGAGATGAGGTTCATCGATGGTGTTGCCGCCGTCAATGGTAGATTTGTTTCGATAATAAAGACCGAAGAGGTTCTGGAGGCATTATGAAAAAGACGCTTGAATTTAAAGTGCTGGCAATAGTGACATCGGTTCTTCTACTTGGAGCTATTGCTGCAGGGTTTATGGCCGTCTCTATACAGAGGTCGACCGTCTATTATGTCTCGGAAGAGGTGAGCGAATCTACAGCAAATATCATCCTGATGAACATAGAGAACACCATGCTCGCTGGAAAGGCAGACCTCACAAAGGAGCTGATTAAAAGCCTGAAGGGGATGCCGGGGATAGAGAAAATAACGGTTCTTAATCGGGAAGGCAGGGAGGCATTCGATAGCAGCTCTCCAGCCACAGAATCTGATGTGCTCAGGGAATTAAAAACAGGCAGGGAATACCTGCTGAGAAAGGATGGCAGGCGGCTTACATTATATATGCCGCTCAGGAACAAGCCTGCGTGTCAGAAGTGTCACGGTGCTGAGGATCCGCTTCGTGGTGCAGTAAGGGTCTCCATGTCTGTTGAGAAGGTATTTGAGCGTGCCATGAGGCCCATAACTATTGTGATCATTGCAACCATAATAGGCTCTCTCTGTTTTGCCTTACTGCTCTGGGTCATGTTGAGGAAGATGGTAGTATCGCCCATAAAGTCCATCGAGACTGCTGCATCGAGGGTCTCAGAAGGAGACCTCTCATTCGATATGGATATTAAAAGCGAGGACGAGATAGGGCGGTTAAGCAGGTTATTAAAGGAGTCTTTCAGGTCTGTCGGCGGTGTATTTCAGAGGATTAAGGAGCTATCAGGGAGGATCTCGAAGGTGTCTGAGGATGTCGAGAGGGAATCGAGGAATGTCGTCAGCGGTGCAGAGGTTGAGGCAGAGGCCATAATCAACATATCGAATTCGATAGAAGAGCTCAATGCAGCTGCCACCGAGATAGCTGACAACACAGAGGGTCTCGCTGCCTCGATGGAGGAGACCTCTGCCTCGATGGAACAGATGGCATCGAGCATCGGTAATGTCAATGAAAACATCCATGAACTGTCCCAGGCAGTGGAATCTACGGCGTCCTCTATAGAGGAACTCTCTGCAACAATAAAACAGGTGGCCTCAAGCGCTGAGGAGCTGGCAGCTGCATCAGAAGAGACCCTTTCAGCCATCTCAGAGATAACATCTGCGATCAAGGAGGTCGAGCTTAATGCCCAGGAATCAGCGAGGTTATCTGAAAAGGTCACCAGTGATGCAGCCACTATAGGGATGGCCTCTATAGAGAAGACCATATCCGGTATGGAGAATATAAAATCAGAGGTTGTGAACACCGCAGACTTTATAAAGAGGCTCGGTGTGAGGTCGGAGGAGATAGGGAAGATATTGACCGTCATTGATGAGGTCACCGACCAGACCACGCTTCTTGCCCTGAATGCAGCGATACTGGCGGCCCAGGCCGGAGAGCATGGAAAGGGATTCTCTGTGGTTGCAGACGAGATCAAGGACCTTGCGGAAAGGACTGCCCTCTCCACTCAGGAGATAGCCTCCCTTATCCAGTCGGTGCAGCAGGAGGTCAGGAATGCTGCCCAGGCCATGCAGAAGGGTTTGAGTTCAGTGGAGGATGGGTTCAAACTGGCCAGGGATGCAGGGGATGCGCTCCGGAAGATTCTGGAGACTTCAAAGAGGTCCTCCGAGATGTCCCTCTCGATAGAGCGCTCCACAGCAGAGCAGTCAAAGGCTGCAAGGCTCGTTTCGGAGGCTATGGAGCGTGTGAGAAACATGACAGACCAGATCGCAAAGGCCACAGCAGAGGAGTCAAAGGGTATCCTCCTGATTATCAAGGCAACAGAAAAGATGAGAGATATATCCCGGCAGGTTAACAAGTCGATGGAGGAACAGACGGTCAGCAGCCGTCAGATCTCGCAGGCAATAGAGCTTGTATCTGAGAGGAGCCAGCAGATATCGAGGTCCCTCTCTGAACACAAGATAGGCTCAAGGCATATATCGAACATCGTTGACGGCGTGAAGGGTATCCCCGCTGAAAATCGCAAACTGGCATTCAGGGTGAGCAATGCCCTGAGGGAATTGCATCAGGACTCTGAACTACTTAAAACAGAGATAGAGCGATTCAGGTTTTCTGAGGAAAATGGGGCTGTCTTGAGGTTCGGGGTTGTGCCGCTTGAGTCCCCTGCAGTGATGTTCAAGAAATTCACTCCCCTCGCCGACTATCTCACAAGGAAACTGGGCAGGACAGTGGAACTCAAGGTGGCGGTAGATTTTGAGGGTGCCATAAATGATATAGGTCAGAAGGTTACACAGCTCTGCTATATGACGCCATCGACCTATATCGAGGCTCACAGGAAGTATGGCGTAAAGGTGCTTGTAAAGGCACTGAGGGAAGGCAAGCCCTACCACCACTCTGTGATAATCACAAGGGCCGATTCGGATATAAAATCGGTTGAAGGGCTGAAGGGCAGGAGATTTGCCTTTGGCGATGCCAGATCCACATCAAGCCATATAATCCCCCGCTCTATGCTAAAGGACGCAGGGATAGATATCAGCGACCTTGAATATTATAACTATCTGGGGCATCACGATGATGTCGCCACCGCAGTGCTGAAGGGCGACTTCGATGCAGGAGGTGTGATGGAGTCAACCGCCTATAAGTTTAAGGATCAGGGACTACGGCTCCTTCAGTTCTCAGATGACATACCTGAGTTCAATATCTGTTATAACAGCTCCCTCGATGAGGTGGACCTGTCTATTATAAAGACGGCCCTTATCTCGCTGAATGACTCGACCGCTGAGGGTGCTGCTATACTTAAGTCTATAGATAAAAACTACACAGGCTTTGTCGAGGCAGACGACATGGACTATGATGGTGTCAGGGCAAAGATGTCTAAGTTAGGGTTGATCTGAGGGCGGTGCGGAGATGATAAGGCTCAGAAATACCCTTGTGACAAACCTTACAGTGATGATACTCCTGATCCTTGTTATAGGTCAGGGCATACTTTACACATGGCTGCTCCTTTATCAGAAGGGCTATCTCGAAGAAAGGCTCAGGGATGAGGTAACGGCAACCGGCAGGTATATCGGCGAGATAGCGGCAATGGGGCACGACAGCAGGCAGCTTGATCTGTTCCTGAGTTCGCTCGTAAAGAGCGGGAATATCCTGTCTATAAAGATTACCGACAGGGAAGGCAAGACCGTGGCTGCTAAGACAGCCCAGATCAGAAGTAGAGAGGACGGTGGTATAAATCCATTTTCCATGTTTTATACCCCGGCTGTCAATGCAGCAAATGTCCTTGTAAGGGCCGACGGTGAAACCTCCGGCAGTGTTGAGATCATATACAGCGGCCGGCAGGTGAATGAGGTCATGAAGCGGTTCCTCATAATACCACCTGTTATGCAGTCTATAACCTTTCTTCTCATAGTGTTTGCTATAGCAAAATTTTTTCAGCGGAAGGTTGGCATCCCGGTGGGAAGGATAAATAAGGCACTTTCCAGTGTAACAGTAGGGGACCTGAAGGTGGACGTGCCTGATCTGGGCAACAATGAGATGGGGAGCATTGCAAGGGGTCTCCGATTCCTCATAGAACGGCTATCTTCAAGCATTTCACGGTTCAACTCTATATCGGGCAATGTGGCGATGGCGATAGAGCAGCTGACAGTGACGCTCAAAAACCTGAATGAGGCCGCACGGAGACAGGCCAGATCCATGGACGATCTCATCTCCAACATAAAGGTCGCCAATGATTCCCAGAGGGTGATCGCAGACAATACCGATAAGCTCTCGGGCATTTCTTCAGAGAATGTCTCCTCCCTGCTCGAGATGAAGGCTACTGCAGAGGAGATAGCTTCAAGCACGGTCAGGCTGTTTAAGTCATCCGAGGATTCCTATGCAATGATTGCCGAGATGTCCCAGACAGCAAAGGTCATAGCAGAAAGTGCCAATGAGGTATCCCGTGCAGTGGAAGATACATCATCATCAGTGGAGGAGATAAGTGCGTCTCTGAACGCAGTGCGGGACAATACGAAGAAGTCTGCAGAGCTCGCCTCTGTGGTTAGAGGGCTCCTCACGGACCGCGGGACACTGGTAGTGGCAGACGCCATTGATGCCATGGAGAAGATAGTGGATGAGGTCAACCACTCGGCCGAGATAATAACACGGCTTGAGGAAAGGTCAAAGGGTATAGAGAAGGTTCTCTCTGTGATAAAGGAGGTGACAGAGAAGACAAACCTCCTGAGCCTTAATGCGGCGATACTGGCAGCGCAGGCAGGGGAATATGGCAAGAGCTTTTCCGTTGTTGCTGATGAGATAAGGTCACTTTCAGATAGAACGTCGTCATCAGCAAAGGACATAGCAAGTATAGTCAGGGCGATAGAGGAGGACATCTACGAGGCTGTAAATGCCATAAAGTCAGGGGTCGGCAAGGTTGAAAAAGGCAAGGACCTGATATACCAGGCAGGCGAGGCCATTGGCGGGACCCTCGAGGCTGCACAGAGGTCTGCCCAGATGGCTGCTGTGATAGAGAAGGCAACAGAGGAACAGGCAGAAGGCCTGAGGCGGATAACACAATCTATGGAGAATATAAGAAGGATGATCGAGGATATGGCAAAGGCAACAGAGGAGCAGAGGAAGGGTTCGAGCCATATGCTTGACAGCATCAGCGATGTGAAGGAGGTTGCGGAGATTGTGAAGAGGGGAACAGAGGAACATGCATCAGGCACGAATCTCATCTCGAGAAACATCGAAGTTACATCAGAGATGGTATCCCAGATAAACCAGTCTGCCCGCAACCAGATGAAGGTCAATGAAGGCATCGTGGCAGCGGTTGAGCAGATGAGGAATGAAGGCATTTCGACCATAAAGGATATGGAGGAGGTGGCCCTTTCCCTTAACACACTCAGGGATGAGATCGAACTTCTAAAAAGGGAGATGGAGGTCTTTAAAACGAGATAATGAAGGTAGCAGTCGTATATGCAGGAGAAGAGGATTTTGGGATAGAGGTCGAAAGGGTCATAGAGATACTCAAGACACAGAGGGTCTATCTCCTGCCGCAGTTGCCCTCTTTTCTGTCAGGGGTCGTAAATGTCAGGGGGGATGTCATTGCCCTGATAGACCTCAGAAGGCGCTTTGGTATTGATCCTAAGCCAGGCAAGGAGCGCGTCATAGTTGTCCGTTCTGGCAGAGAAAAGATAGGATTCCTCGTTGATGGTGTGAAGGAGATAATTGATCTCCAGCCGGATGAAATAATCGAGCCCCCGAGCATCTTCAGGGGGTTAAAAACAGAGTATCTCAGGGGTCTTGGCAAAAAGGGCGGCAGGATAATCATACTCCTGAATACAGAGGCATTGCTGACATCAGAAGAAAAGATACAGATTGAGGAGGTAACCCGAGAGGTAAGGTATACAGATGAGAAGGCATCTCAATGACGAAGACATAGAGCTGAGGAGGAAGGCCATCGAAGGCCTGAGGGGGGAACCCTCTGAAACCGCCATCCCACTACTTATCAGCGCCATGCAGGACAGTAGCTGGAGGGTCAGAAAGACTGCCTCAGAGATCCTCATTGAGGAGCATCCGCTTGAACAATATATCACTGGCCTTATAGGGCTTCTCTATCTTGAAGAAAATGCAGGTGCAAGGAACTCGGCCATAGAGGCCCTCAGAAGATTAGGGAAAAGGGCCACACCATTCCTGATGGATGCATTTGACACCCCTGACAGGGATTCGAGGAAATTCATTATAGATATAATCGGTGAAGTGAAGGACAGAAAGGCACTTCCTCTGCTGCTGAGGGCACTGAAAGACGATGATGAAAACGTGAGGGCATCAGCAGTTGAACATTTAGGGCAGATGGGCGAACCGTCGGTGGTGGATGCACTGATCGAGATACTTGAGGGTGGTGATCTCTGGACGGCCTTTCCTGCAGCCGATGCCCTGGGGAGGATAGGCGATAAAAGGGCAATCCCTGCGCTTATTAACGCCCTTTCTGTTAAGGCACTGAGGGGGCCTGTGATCAATGCACTGGGCCGACTATCAGCGCCTGAGACATTAGGCCGTGTGGTTTCATTTCTCATGGATCCATCAAAGACGATACAGGAAGATGCCTTGAGGGCTGTAGAGATGTTCTATCGGAACGGGGTCTCATCAGAGGCCATATGCGACCTGCTCCGAAGGCTCTGCGGCCCTGACATCATAAATAGACTCATATCCCATGCATGGAGCAAAAAAGCGGATGTGAGGGGTGCTGCTATACTCCTTCTCGGATTGATGCAGGATGAGAGTGCTATCGGCCATCTCCTTGAGCTTTCTGTGGATGAAAACCTTGCAGAGGATGTGAGGCGGGCATTCATATTTATTGGGCGGAACAGGCCCGAAACCCTCATACCCCTCTTCACGGTGGATAACCAGAACCAGAGGCGCTTTATAATAGAGGTTGCTGTTAGCGTGGCCTCGCCGCTTTATTACCCTATATTTGAAGGGATGCTCTCTGATGGTGACGGCCATATAAGGGCACTCGCTGCGCTGGGACTATCTGCTATAGGTGACAGAAAGGCTGTAAGACCGATAATGAAACTCCTCTCCGACCCGTATGCGGATGTGCAGGAGGCGGCTGTTCAGGCCCTCAGCAATCTCGGACAATACCTTGATGTCGGCGAGATCATCGGTTATCTGAAGGACAGAAACCCTGCACTCAGGAGAAATTCTGCCATAGTCCTCGGCAGTATAGGTGCGGATATTGCCGTACCGGCCCTCGGATTTGCCCTGAAGGATGAGGATGTCACTGTCAGACAGGCAGTTATCAAGGCCCTATCCTCCATCAAGACCGATGAGTCTGTCAGGTATATCATCTCTGCACTGATAGATGAAAGCCCTGATATAAGGGCCTCAGCGGCCATTAGTCTCGGCCGCACAGGAGGGGACAGAACACTGGAGCCGCTTACTTTTCTTCTTAATGATCCTGATGATACAGTCAGGGTTGCAGCGGTCAGGGCACTCGGTATGCTTGGTGACAGAAGGGCAGCGAGACATCTTATAGATATGCTCTCAGACAGCAATGGCTTTGTGGCGATTGCGGCCATCGAGTCTCTAAGTAGACTCGGGGGCGATGAGGCCAGGGAAGCACTGGTGAGAACCCTTCTTTCTTCAGGTGATACTGAAATAAGACGGACCGCAATAAGGTCTCTCTCGCACTTTGATGGGGTCGAGGAGACAATCCTGCCATATCTGAATGATCCTGACTGGGCTACGAGGATAGCGGCTGTCGAGGCCCTCAGCAGGGTGGACGCAGAAGTCGTGAAAACCGAGATCGAAAGGCTCTACGACACCGAGGACGACCCTATTGTCAGAAGGGCCATAAAGGGGCTTTGCCCTTTTATAACCTGAGGAACGGGTTTCCCAAAGGAATTATCTTAATGTTTGATAAAGATGAACCTATACCCCTTGCCGAGGATGTATTCAGACTTCTCAGGGACCTGATAAGGGACTACTGCGGCATATTCTTTGACGACAGCTCGAGATTCCTCTTAGAGAAGAGGCTGTCGAGGAGATTGAAGATGCACCACCTCAATGACTTCAGGGATTACTACAGGTTTCTCCTTTATGACAGGAGGAGGGAAGATGAGATGACATCGATAATAGACCTCCTGACTGTGAATGAGACCTATTTTTTTAGGGAGCAAAACCAGCTGAGGGCCTTTAGCGATGAGATACTCCCCGAGCTCAGGGATGCAAATAGGGACAGGAAGAAGATACGGATATGGTCGGCAGGATGTTCGACTGGTGAGGAGCCTTACACAATAGCGATGCTTATCCTGGAGTATGGCAATTTGCATGGGTGGGAGATAGATATACTCGGCAGTGACATAAATCAGAGGGTCCTCACGGCCGCCAGGCGTGGGGTATACAGGAAGAATTCCGTCAGGTGCACGGATCAGTATTTCATTAACAAGTATTTTAAGAGACTGGAGGATGATTTATTTGTCATCTCCGATGATGTCAGGGGCCTCGTTAGCTTCAGTTATCTGAATCTGCTGGACCCCGTGAGGATTAAGCTCATTGGCCTCATGGATGTGATATTCTGCAGGAACGTTTTGATATACTTTGACCATCAGGCAAGGAAAAGAGTGGTTGACAACTTTCATGACAGGCTTGTGGATGGAGGCTATCTTCTGCTCGGCCATGCAGAGTCCCTCATGAATATCTCGACGTCCTTTGCCCTGAAGCACCTCAACAATGACATGGTATACCAGAAACCAGTAATCAAAGGAGTATAAACGAATGCCAGATAAGATCAGGGTTCTTATAGTGGACGATTCTGCTTATAGCAGGCAGACCATAAAGGGCATGCTCGAGACCGACAGTGATGTCGAGGTCATTGGTATAGCCTCTAACGGCATTGAGGCCATGGCAAAGACCATCAAGCTGAAGCCTGATATAATCACACTCGATTTCGAGATGCCTGAGATGGATGGATTCAGTTTTCTCAGGTGGCTCATGAAGGAAAGGCCGACGCCTGTAATAATGGTCAGCTCCCATTCTGATTCGAGGACAGTTTTCAGGGCCCTTGAATTTGGTGCGGTCGATTTTATAGCAAAACCGACGAAGAGGGCATCTGTAGAGCTATACAGTATAAAGAATGACCTCCTCGAAAAGGTGAAGGGGATAAGAGAGCTCAGGATGGACAGGCTCGATATTAGCAGATGCCTCATCGCCGAGCCCTCTGCTATGGAAGATGCGGTAGAGGCAAAGGAGGGTGCCAGTGCTGAGGTCGCCGCGGGTCAGCAAACCTCGGATATTGAGGTTGTTGCAATAGGCGCATCAACAGGGGGGCCTGCTGCACTGCAGGTGATACTGACGAGGCTTCCGTCTAACTTTCCTGCTGCCATCCTCATAAGCCAGCACATGCCGAAGGGCTTTACTGACTCCTTTGCAGAGAGGCTTAACAGACTTTCGAGGATCAGGGTTAAGGAGGCTGCTGATGGTGATTGCGTAGAAAGGGGGAAGGCGCTCGTATGTCCAGGCGGCTATCACCTGGCACTGAAGAGAGAGGGTGATGGCATAAGGATTGCCCTCAGAAACCCCACAGACAGTGACAGATATACACCATCTGTAGACCTGATGATGTCCTCTACAGCAGAACACTTTGGACCGATGAGCATGGGGGTAGTCCTGACAGGTATGGGAAATGACGGTAGAGACGGGATAGTGGAAATAAAAAAGAAAGGTGGTTATACTATAGCTGAGTCGGATTCGACTGCTGTGGTCTTTGGTATGCCGAAAGAGGCGATAAGAACAGGGGTCATTGATAAGGTCTTACCCCTTGATGAGATACCAGGAGAGATAACGAGGACTGTAATGAAAAAAAGGAATTGAGATATGGAGAAGGAGTTAGGTATAGTTAAGAAGGCTGAAGAATTCCTCCAGATGTTTAGGAAGGGAGAGGAGTTTACAAAGGAACTTCTGAAGGAGAATGAGAAGTTGAGATTCAGGATAGCCCAGTTAGAGGATGCGATAGACCGCTCTGCTGATGAGGCAAGGATAAAGTTTTACGAGGAACGCATAAGAGACCTCGAAGAAGAGATGAACTCCCTGAGGGAGAGATACAGGCAGGTCGAGGAGGAGAACAAGGACTTTGCATCGAAGTATGTTGAGGTGGAGGAGGAAAACAACGCCCTTGCCAACCTGTATGTTGCAAGCTATCAGCTACATTCGACGCTGGATTTTAATGAGGTGCTCAGGATCGTTTTAGAGATCGTGATAAACCTGATCGGTGCAGAGACCTTTGTTATACTCCTCATAGATGACAAGACAAATGAGATCGTCCCTGTTGCTGCAGAGGGTGTATCCATCGATATGGTCCCAAAGGTCAGGGTCGGGGAGGGGATTATCGGTGCTGTTGTGAAAGAGGGGGAAAGCTACTTTGCGGCAGATACAGGCAGCGGTGATGTGACCAGCTTATCACCGATAGTCTGCATCCCTCTGAAGATAAAGGAACATGTTATAGGTGTTATTGCCATATTCTCTCTGCTTGTGCAGAAGAGCAGTTTTACAAATGTTGACTATGAGCTTTTTAATCTCCTTGCAGGACATGCTGCAACGGCCATATTCTCTGCAAGGCTCTATTGTCAGTCTGAGAGAAGGTTGACCACTTTACAGGGCTTTCTCGATCTCCTGAGAGAGAAGCCGAAGAGCAGGAGGTAAGATGCCAAACATCCTTGTGGTAGAAGATTCACCAACCATGAGACAGTTGATAGCATTTGCCATGAAGAGGGTAGCCAATGCAAGGGTCATAGAGGCCACAGACGGTGTTGATGCCCTCAAGAAACTCTCGTCTGAAAAGATAGACCTCATACTTGCAGATATCAATATGCCCGTTATGGACGGGCTGAAGCTTGTTAGCCTTGTGAAAAGCAATCCGTCATACAGGGGTATACCTGTGATAATCATTACGACAGAGGGCGCAAAAGAGGACAGGGACAGGGCCATGGCCATAGGTGCAAATGCCTATCTCGCGAAACCGATCCAGACCCAGGAGCTTATAAAGCTCGTAAGCAGCTTTATAAGCTCCTAACCATAACCTGTCTTAAGCTGTCCGCACGCAGCGAGTATATCCTGCCCCCTGCTTTTCCTGATGAGTGCTGTCAGTTTGCCATCCAGTAAGACCTCCTGAAACCTGCTAATCCTGTCATCAGATGGGCGGCTGAACATAACCGGGGTCCCCAAAAAGTCTTTGACTTTTTGGGGTGCCCTACACCCCTCGAAGGGATTGAAGGGTATCAGATTCACCTTGCAGGGAATGCCCCTAAGGAGCTTTATCAGCCTTTTTGCATCGTCAATAGAATCATTTATCCCATCGAGCATCACATATTCGAAGGTAATCCTCCTCCTCGGCTCAAGGGGGAACCTTCTGCATGCATTTAGAAGAACCTTCAGCGGGTATCTCTTATTGACAGGCATGATCCTGTCTCTGATCTCATCGGTCGTTGCATTCAAAGATACTGCGAGATTGACGTGGGGTGCCTTTTCACCAAGTTCGATTATCTTCGGCGCAATACCAGCGGTGGAGAGTGTTATCCTTCTTTTTGAGAGCTTCATTATTTCTGTCATTCTCCACAACGCATCAACTACCTCATCGAAGTTTGCCAGAGGCTCGCCCATTCCCATAAGCACTACATTTGTGATCCTCCGTGGCAGTATAATCCTGCCTGCTGCAATCACCTGGTCAACAATCTCATATGCCTTCAGATTCCTTCTCAGCCCGAGCTTCCCTGTCAGACAGAACATGCAACCCATGGCGCAGCCAACCTGCGATGATATGCAGAGGGTCAGGCGGTCAGGCTCAGGGATGAGGACACTCTCGACGCCCTCGCCGTCTTCAAGGCCGAAGAGGAACTTCTCTGTGCCATCAATTGAGACCTGCCTTTTGATGAGGAGAGATCTGCTGATATAGGCGATTCCTGAAAGTCTTTTCCTCAAGTCCTTAGAAAATTCCGTGATCTCTTCGATTGATTGAGCATATTTTATGTACATCCAGTGCAAAAGCTGTTTGGCCCTGTAAGAAGGCAGGCCCAATCTCTCTACAAAGGATTCTAATTCCTGTTTTGATAGTGATTTTAGATTGATTTTGGAAGAATTCACCGTTAATTATAGCCTATTTTTGTCCAAAATAAGCACTTAACACCTTACCGGGGTGCCCTGTGTTCCGTTCCCGTGGCCTTTACGGTTCACGGATTACGGATCACGGATTCGTTAGTTTGCTTTGCTTGAACAAATTATAGGCGCGGGGATAAAATAAATCATCATGAGGACATTTATCCTTTACATAACCCATAGTGGTGAGGCCATTGCAGCGAGGCTCAAGGAAATATTTCCTGATGCGCAGGTCCTGAAATTCAGAGATGTCTCTTCGCCCCTTCACCCCTTCACCGATATTTCTGATATATGGCATGAGGCAAAGAACCTTATATTTATAATGGCAACAGGTATTGTGGTGAGAACCATTGCACCACTTATAAAGGACAAGAAAACAGACCCTGCTGTTGTTGTGCTTGATGAAAAGGGCAGATTCGTCATAAGCCTCCTCAGCGGACACCTTGGAGGTGCAAATGAACTCACAAAGAAGGTTGCCGAGTATCTCGGCGCCGAGGCTGTGATTACCACATCATCAGATATCAATAATCATACTCCAATTGACCTCTGGGCAGAAAAGAATGGTCTTGTCATAGAAGATTGGTCAAGCCTGCCTGCTGTTATGACGAGGTTGATTAACAAAGGCTCTTTGAAAGTTTATGTAGATAGCAATATAAGCTGTGAGTTACCGGATGACCTTTTACCTGTTAGGGAGCCTTCAGAGGCTGAGGTGATAATTACAAACAGGCTTTCCACCCAATTTCACGCCTTTTATCTAAGACCGTTGACCGGTGCCCTGATTCTTGGCATTGGTTGTAACAGCGGCACAGGTGCAGATGAGATAGAGGATGCGGTAAAGAAGGTTTTCAATAAATATGGCCTTTCGTTTAAATCAATCCACTCAATAGCAACCATTGATTTAAAGGCAAGGGAGAAGGGCATTGTTGATTTTGCAAAAAGATACGGTTTCAATATTGTCGGTTTCAGTCCTGAGGAACTCAACGGTGTTAGTGGCATAGCTGGCTCAGAGGCTGTATTAAAGGCAACAGGCGCTAGGGCTGTTTCTGAACCAGCAGCACTCCTTGCCTCTGGTGCAGAAGGCCTTCTTATTCCAAAGCAGAAGATAGGTAATGTTACAGTTGCTGTGGCAGAGAAACCCCACTGTTACCCCAAAAAGTCTTCGACACTGTTACCCCAAAAAGTCTTCGACTTCTTGGGGACCCCTTTTTGGGGACCCCAGCACATGAGTGCCCTTCAGCCCAAGATTTATATTGTCGGCACAGGTCCTGGAGGCATAGAGCACATTACGCCTTATGCAAGGGAGGTCCTGATGACCTCTGATGTGATAGTGGGATACGGGACTTATCTTGACCTGATAAAGGATTTAGTTAAAGACAAAGAGGTGATCTCAACAGGGATGACACAGGAGATTGAGAGGGCTGAGAAGGCAGTAGAACTTGCCTTGAGTGGAAGGACAGTCTCAGTTATTAGCGGTGGTGATCCTGGGATCTACGGTATGGCAGGACTCGTCCTTGAGGTACTAAAAGCGAAACAGGGCACCGGTGATGAAAGCGGATCCCTTTACCCATTCACCTCTTCGCCCCTTCACCCCCTCACCAATTTGCCTATTTGTGTTAAGGTGATCCCGGGGATTTCTGCCCTCAATGCCTGTGCATCAAGGCTTGGAGCACCCCTCATGCATGACTTTGCTGTAATAAGCCTCTCAGATAGATTGACTGATTGGCAGTTGATAGAAAGTAGGCTCGAGGCAGTAGCAAAGGCTGATTTTGTGACAATCCTTTATAATCCCAGAAGCAAGGGAAGACCCGAGCACATAAAAAGGGCAAGGGAGATATTTTTAAGATACAGAAGTCCTGATACACCTGTTGGAATAGTAAAGTCTGCCATGAGAAAGAATGAAGTGGTGAGCATCACAACCCTCGGGGATATGCCCGTTGAATTGATTGATATGCAGACAACAGTGATAATCGGAAACTCTCAGACCTTTACATGGAATGACTATATGATTACACCGAGGGGCTATGAGAGAAAGATACGCAGGATCAGTTAAAAAACTACTGCTCTACTGCTCTACTGCTCTACTTTAAGTTTTAATCTCCAGTAAAAAACTACTGCTCTACTGCTCTACTGCTCTACTGCTCGTG
>JBBISG010000013.1:0-46606 GCA_037441365.1 Nitrospirota bacterium | reverse complement strand
GGTGTGTATTACGTGCAAGTGTATGTGTATTTTTACTTTCATTTACACTTTTAATATAGCACCATTTTCATCCTGCCTGAGCGAGAACGCTCGCAGTCAGGGGTTTTATTTATGGTAATATAGTAAACGGTCCACAAAGGAAAGTCAATACGTTACATTGTAACAGACCCAGATTCTGAACGCAGTGAAGACCAGTAAATGAGACCCTTCGCTTCGCTCAGGGTGACAAAAAGTGGATTTATGCAACAAGCCCTTTTGATGAGGTAATTCGTCAAGTTGACAATTATGGGATATACTGTTATAAATATATCACTATGATCCAGAAGACAGAAAAGATATGGATGGATGGAGAGTTCGTGGACTGGGACAATGCAATGGTGCACGTCCTGACCCATTCGTTGCACTACGGCCTCGGTGTCTTCGAGGGCATCAGGTGCTACGAGACAGAAAGGGGACCTGCCATATTCAGGCTTAAAGAACATGTTAGAAGGCTGTTCAGCTCTGCCCATATATTCCTGATGAAGATACCATTTACACAGAAGGAGATAGAGGACGCCATAGTCAGGACAGTCGAGGTAAACAGGATAAGGGAATGCTACATAAGACCCCTCGTCTATATCGGATATGGGGCGATGGGTCTATATCCAAAGGACAATCCCATCAGGGTCTCTATCGCAGTATGGCCGTGGGGGACCTATCTCGGTGAAGAGGGAATAGCTAATGGGATAAGGATAAAGGTATCGTCCTTTATAAGGAACCATGTCAACTCCAGTATGACGAGGGGTAAGGTGTGCGGCTATTATGTCAACTCACAGCTCGCCAAGAAAGAGGCCATATCATGCGGATATGACGAGGCCCTGCTACTCGATACAGAAGGTTATGTTTCGGAAGGCAGTGGAGAGAATATCTTCATTGTAAGGGAGGAGGTGCTGAAGACAACGCCCCTGACGTCTATACTTGAAGGCATCACAAGGGACAGTATTATAGAAATCGCCCACAATGAGGGGATCAAGGTCGTTGAGGAGAGATTCACAAGGGATGAGCTGTATATAGCAGATGAGGCATTCTTCTCAGGGACAGCAGCGGAGGTCACACCCATAAGAGAGGTCGACGGAAGGGTCATTGGCGAGGGAAGACCAGGAAAGATTACCAGAAAAATACAGTCCATCTTCTTTGATATCGTCAAGGGGAAAAACAGGGATTACGACTCCTGGCTGACCTATGTTTGAGTATAAACACCCAACAACTTGAGTATAAACACCCGACAACTAAATAGTAAAAAGGCCCGAATCTCGGGCCTTTTTACTATTTAAGGATTACTTCTTGTGGCACTTTGCACAGTTTGCAGGGTCGCTTGTTTTAAATGCCCTTGTCCCATTGTGGCACTCCCCGCAGAACTTGCCTGCATTGATGTCTGCCATCTTCATCTTGGCTGTTCCCTTCTTCATCTGGAATATCTTTGTATGGCAGTCATTGCACTTCAGGCCCTTATCAGCATGGATCTTTCCATCGAATATCGCCTTGCCAGGGGCGCCCTTAGGCTCCCACTCGACAGTCTTCCCTGGAGGGACCGCTATCGCGCTGCTGATAAAGACTACTGCAATTGCCACAGCCAGTAGAATGGTAAAAACCTTCATCTCTTTCACCCCCTTTCTCCCTGAATTGTCTGTCCCCACGACATGGCATACCTGAAGAGTCTTAGCAATTTTGATACCATATAGCAGTGCAAGACCCTTTATGTAATCATAAATATAATCGTTACCGGGGTGCCCTCTTCACCACGCTACCCATTTGAGGAATCTTTCCCCTTATGGGGAAATGGGCAAAGGCCAGCGAAAGTATAAAAAATTGCGTGGTAGTTGTCAAGTCTCCTGTCTCCATACCTCTATGGCAATCTCGGGACACATCTGGGCGCATAATGCACATCCTGTGCATTTCCCCATGTATTCAGCCTTTGCAGGGAAATATCCACCGCTGTTGAAACTATCATCAATTATTATTACACCCATTGGACATGCAAGCACACAGTATTTGCATCCCTTACATAGTTCCCTGTCTATGGTTATCTTGCCTTTCATGCTGTCCTCGAAAGTAGTTCCCTCGCATGCCTGACAGAGATATCTGTTATCTTGCCGCTGAGCATCCTCGCTATCTCCTCTTCCCGTTCCTTTGCAGAAAGACCCTTTACCCTGATATGAACGCCGCCTGTCCTTCTAACCTTTTCTACCATGATATGCCGATCAGCCATGGCCGCAATCTGGGGAAGATGGGTAATGCATAAGACCTGATGCCTCTTTGCGATCTCCTTCAATCTCAAGCCAACACCTTCCGCAGTCCTGCCTCCAATGCCAGCATCCACCTCGTCGAAGATCAGAACAGGAATCCTGTCCACCTCTGCAAGTATTCCCTTGAGGGCAAGCATAATCCTTGAAAGTTCACCACCTGATGCAGCCCTGTTGAGGGGTCTTGGCGGCTCTCCGACGTTTGCAGAAAAAAGGAACTGGACCTCGTCCATCCCTGTTGATGATACAGGTACAGGTTTTATATCTATCCTGAATTCTGCCTTCTCCATTGACAGCTCCTTCAGGGAAGCCTTCACCGCCTCCTCTATCATCCCCGAAACCCTCTTTCTCATGTCTGATAATTTAGCAGCCTGCTCATAGAGCATCTTCTCTTTATCAGCGAGAGAGCCCTCCAGATCCCTTAGCCTCTCCTCTGAAAGCGTAAGCCCCTGAAGCTCCATCAAGGCCGCATCCCTGTACCCCAGGATCCCCTTTATGCCATCGCCATATTTCCTTTCGAGCCTCTTAATAAGGTCAAGCCTGTCATCTATTGCGTCAAGCCTCCTGGGGTCAAGGTCATATCTATCTCTGTATCGCCTTAGAGAGACGGCCGCATCCTCGATCAGGGGTGAGGCTGATTCCAGAAGATTGAGGACATCTGCAATGCCCTGGTCTATTGCCGAAACCTCCCTCAACATTGTTATGGCTGCCGAGAGCTTCTCAGACAGCGAACCATCTTCGGCATAAAGGAGGGAGTAAACAGCGGTTGTGAGCTCATTGAGCCTTGCGAGATTGGAAAGTATCGCCCTCTCCCCCATTAATGCCTCCTTCTCTCCAGCCTTCAGCGATGCCGCCTCAATCTCGTTTATCTGGAACCTGAGAAGGTCTATCCTCTGCTCCTTATCTTTCATATTCGTTCTGAGTGCGGACAGCTCATCCCTGATGGATTTTGCCTCATAAAATAGTCTCTCAAGCTCAGACCTTTCATTCAGGAGTTTCCCATAGGCATCGAGTACAGTCCTCTGATTCTCTGCAGAAAGGAGGCTCTGGTGCTCGTGCTGGCCATGAATATCCACAAGCGACCTGCCAATCTCAAAAAGGGTCTGGACATTCACCATGGTGTCGTTTACATAGGCCCTGCTCTTCCCCGATGATGAGAGATTCCTTCTGAGGATTATACCGTCATTAGCGGCAATACCGAGCCTTTCGAGGACTGGATGGACAGATATATCAAAGAATGCCTCTACCACGGTCTCGTTCCTTCCTGCCCTTACCATATCTGTCTGTGCCCTCTCCCCGAGTGCAAGGCCAAGCGCATCTACGATTATAGACTTGCCAGCGCCGGTCTCGCCCGTTAGGACATTGAGGCCATGCTCAAAACTTACGGTAAGGTCATCTATTATAGCAAAGTCCCTGATCCTTAGCTGCCTGAGCATTACCCTAAAAATAACATACAACAGCAGTAAAATCCAAGTACAGGGCATCTATCATCTCTTTCTGACACCGGCACCCTTCACTGCCATCCCCGATAAATCTGGTATGATTTTTTCTAAGCAACCCCCAAAATTTTTGGCTTGACAAAAGGATTTCTTCTTGATATTGTTTATCTCAGCAAGGAATTCCAAAAAAGAAAGGGGGGAATTAGATGACAAAGGCAGAACTCATCGACAAGGTGGCTGCAAGCGCAGGTCTCAGCAAGGCAGATGCCGCCAAGGCGTTAGATTCGACACTGAACGCCATCAAGGCATCATTGAAAAAGGGCCAGAAGGTGACACTTGTTGGTTTTGGAACCTTCTCAGTAATCAAGAGAAAATCGAGGAAGGGGCGTAATCCGAGGACAGGTGAGGTGATAACCATTCCTGCTGCAAAGACGCCAAAGTTTACATCAGGCAAGGCGCTGAAGGATGCGGTGAGATAACTTAATTTATTTTTATCTATCCAATCGGGGACGTGAAGGCTGTCCCCTTTTTTTTTGATCATTTTTTTGCTATCCTTACTTTGTAAGCAGCCATTATAATAATCAACAGACCCTTGAGGGGCAGAAAGGAGGTTTTATGCTTGCGGAATTCAGCATCATACCGATCGGCGTCGGTAGTAGCATCGGCGATCAGCTCGCCGAGGTATTGAAGATTGTGGATGCAAGCGGGTTGCCTTATAAGATCAACCCCATGGGAACGGTTATCGAAGGTGAATGGGACGACGTGATGAGACTCATAAAGGAATGCCACAACAGGGTGATGATGGCAGGCGAAAGGACAATGACCATAATATCCATAGACGATAGAAAGGACAAACCGAACAGGATCGAGGAAAAGGTGAGGTCGATCGAAAGGAGGCTTGGGAAGGAGCTGAGGAAATAACCGCCCTGATCAGGGTTTGCAGTATTCTAAAACCTCATGAGTGTCAACCTGAATGAAGTAAGGGTCTGTTTTTGAGATTCTTCACTTCGCTCAGAATGACGGTGGGGATAGGGACAAGGAGGATACGATGTCTGGTAAGATCACACTCAGTGTAATCAAGGCAGATGTTGGTGGTTATGTTGGCCATTCGAGTCTTCATCCTGATCTTATGAAGACTGCAGAAGACAGACTGTCCAACGCTGCAGAAAAAGGGACGCTCATCGATTATCATGTCACAAGGTGCGGCGACGACCTTGAGCTCATCATGACCCACAAACACGGGGTAGATAGCGAAAGGGTCCATAAGCTGGCCTGGGATACCTTTGTTTCCTGCACAGATGTGGCAAAGGACTTAAAGCTCTACGGGGCCGGACAGGACCTCTTGAAGGACACCTTTTCCGGCACCGTAAAGGGTATGGGGCCTGGCATTGCCGAGATGGAGTTTGAAGAAAGGAAGAGTGAGCCTGTCATAATCTTTATGGCTGACAAGACATCTCCTGGGGCATGGAACCTTCCACTCTACAAGATATTTGCAGACCCGTTCAACACAGCAGGTCTTGTGATAGACCCAACAATGCATGAGGGATTCAGATTCGAGGTTATCGATGTATACGAGCATAAAAAGATAGTCTTCTCTGCACCTGAGGAGATATACGACCTTTTGATGTTTATCGGGGCGATGAGGAGATTCATGATAAAGAATGTCTATAGAAAGGACGGAGAGATAGTGGCAGCGGCATCCACACAGAAGCTCAGCCTGATAGCAGGCCGCTATGTTGGCAAGGACGACCCTGTCCTGATCGTCAGGTGTCAGTCAGGGCTGCCTGCAGTGGGCGAGGTCCTCGAGCCCTTTGCCTTTTCCCATATTGTTGAGGGCTGGATGCGCGGCTCCCATCACGGGCCATTGATGCCTGTGCCATTTTACGAGGCAAATCCATCGAGATTCGATGGCCCTCCGAGGGTTATTGCAGCAGGTTTTCAGTTATGCGGCGGCAAACTCATAGGACCGAGGGATATGTTTGATGACCCCGCCTTTGACGATGCAAGAAAGAAGGCAAACGAGATAGCAAATTACCTGAGATACCACGGCCCATTTGAACCCCACAGGCTTGGGCTCGACGACCTCGAATATACGACCATGCCCCAGTTGATGAAAAAATTCGAAGGCAGATTCATCCCTGAATAATGAAGGCAGATCGAATCCTTGTCGGTGTGGACCTCGGACCTGACACAGAAAGGGTCCTTGCCTATGCGTCGTTCTTTGCTAACAGCATGCGTGCATCTTTAAACATACTTTGCGTGCTGGATTACATCGTGACCCCACCTGCCTATCTCACCCCATATATAGAGGAAGAAAAAAGGGCCGCAAAAGATAGATTGAGGCAGTATGAAGAAAGGTTGATGGGATATGGAGTTAAGACAGAGACAGAGGTCATGGTCGGAAGGCTTCATGAATCATTTGAAACGGCAATAGAGAAAATAAGGGCAGATATGCTTGTGCTCGGCTTCAGACATCATACAATAAGGAGGAGCAGCTCAGAGAGGCTCATAAAGGGGCTGGAGATGCCGATGCTTGTTGTCAGGGGAGAAAGGGCAGAATCTGCGAGGATCGGTTCCGTAAGGATCAGGAGAATCCTCTGCCCAACCGACTTTTCTGAGGGCTCTCGAAGGGCATTAGAGATAGCAAGGGAGATAAGCGATACCTTTTCATCAGAGTTAGAGGTGATGCATGTCTTTCCTGGTCATATCATCGACAAGGCAATGGCAGGGTGGAAGGACAAGGAGAGGGCAAGGCATGAGATGATGGCACAGGCAAAGGACAGCCTCAGTAAGGTTCTAAGCGGTGCTGGCATTGGAAAGGCAGGCATAATAGAAGAAGGAGAGCCTTATAAAATGATAACCTCATTCTCATCGGAGAGTAACATTGACATGATAGTTATGGGCGCCAGGGGTCTCGGTCTCATAAAGGGGATGATTATCGGGAGTGTTACCGATGCCGTTATAAAATCATCACCCTGCCCTGTCCTTGTGATACATTGATGTTTGGCGAGTTGGTCTTTCTCATAATCGGACTGCTGATGATACTCATTGCTGCCGAAGGCTTCACAAATGGCATAGAGACCCTTGGCAGGAGACTTTCTCTTTCTCAGGCAGCCGTAGGAAGTATCCTCGCGGCAGTTGGGACTGCACTGCCTGAGACCATCCTCCCCATAGTTGCGATATTCTTTTATGGCGGGGAGGCAGCAAAGGATATAGGGGTCGGGGCCATACTCGGCGCACCCTTCATGCTTTCAACACTTGCCTTCTTCCTCGTTGGCATAACTGTATTGGTATCCCATATAAAAAAGAGGCGGGGGTTTGAGATCAATGTTGAGGCCCATTCAACCAGGAGGGACCTCATCTTCTTTCTGCCCATGTATTCCATCGCCGTGCTGATGCCTATACTTGTTGGAAGGTCATTTTCTATGCTCATAGCTATAATACTCGTTGCAGGATACATGCTCTATGCATACAGGACATTCAAAGGTGAAAGCGCTGATATCGAGCATTCGGAGGAGATGTATCTTCTAAGGCTTTTCAGGGCATTGAGATTGACAGGGGCGCATACCCCGAACACCACCCTTATAATATTGCAGGTTATCGGCGCCATGTCAGTCATGATAACAGGGGCACATACATTCGTGGAGAGCCTCGAACATGTCTCTGTGGCATTCGGGATGAACCCCCTCCTTTTTGCCCTGATGCTTGCACCCATCGCTACCGAACTCCCTGAAAAGTTTAACAGCATCACATGGACATGGAAGGGAAGGGATACCCTTGCTATAGGCAATATAACAGGCGCCATGGTGTTTCAGTCCACCTTCCCCGTCTCTGTCGGTTTATTGTTCACGGATTGGAAACTCACAGGCATGGCCCTATTTTCTGCAATCCTTGCGATTGCATCGGCATTAATCGTGTTAGGAGAGTTATTGTTCAGGAAGCGCCTCTCCCCTGTCACGATGCTCCTCTGCGGTGGGCTTTATCTGCTCTATGCATTTGTGCTTATTGCAGGCAGCATCTGACCTGCTTATTGAGGTTTGCCAGAAAAAGCATGTAAACTATTTATAGCGCCGGTGTAGCTCAGAGGCAGAGCAGCTGATTCGTAATCAGCTGGTCAGGGGTTCGACTCCCCTCACCGGCTTTGAAATTTGACTTTTGCATTATTAATCAATTACCTTAATAAAATTCGGGGCGTAGCGCAGCCTGGCTCAGCGCACCTGCCTTGGGAGCAGGGGGTCGGAGGTTCAAATCCTCTCGCCCCGACCATAAAATAGCGGAAGAAGGGCACCCCAAAAAGTCTTCGACTTTTTGGGGACCCCGGTCTCGGATTAAAAAGTGAAAGTGAATTCCGTTGTCCGTGTTCCATAAACGGATAACGGAGAACGGACACGAATCACGAACTTTGCTTCTGCGCTATTATATAGTGCGCCTGTAGCTCAGCTGGATAGAGCAACTGCCTTCTAAGCAGTGGGTCAGGGGTTCGAATCCCTTCAGGCGCGCCAGGACTTAAAGGGGCAAAGCCCCTTTAAAACCCAATAATTTAAAAATGTTATACTGTACTAATACCCCAAAAAATCTTCGATTTTTTGGGGACCCCCTTTTAGGGGGTTGAGGGACTCCGTCCCTCAATCTGGTGGGCGTAGCTCAATGGTCAGAGCACTGGACTGTGGCTCCAGGTGTTGGGGGTTCGAGTCCCCTCGCCCACCCCAATGTCTCTTGTCCTGTTCACATCTTAACGCCTTCGCCGTTTGAGAGATCTGAGCCCTCAACTTGTTGAGGGCTCGACAGAAAGGGGGTTCCCAAAAAATCGAAGATTTTTTGGGATGTTAGTAGTGATATGAGTTTTTTTGACAGGCTTAAGGAAGGCCTGACAAAGACAAGAAAGGGCCTGATAGAAAAGGTAGAGTCTATCTTCACAGGCAGGAAGATCGACAACGAGACGATCGAGGAGCTTGAGGAAATACTCATTACATCTGACATCGGCATAAAGGCAACAGCAGAGATTGTGGATTTTCTGAGAGATAAGGCAAGCAGGGGCGAGATAAGAGACCTTGACAATATCAAGCAGTATCTCAAGGCAGAGATGGCGGCAATCCTTGGCGAGCCCCGGCCCCTTGCCATACCTGAAAGAAGGCCCTTTGTGATCCTCGCAGTGGGCGTAAATGGCGTTGGAAAGACTACTACTATCGGGAAGCTGTCAGGCAGACTTACCTCTGAGGGCAGGACGGTCCTGCTTGCAGCGGCTGATACATTCAGGGCTGCAGCGACTGAACAGCTTGAGATATGGGCAAAGAGGACGGGTGCTCAGATCGTGAAGCACCAGAGCGGAGCTGACCCTGCAGCAGTCGCCTTTGATGCCATAGAGGCATCAAAGGCCAGAAATATCGATGCTGTAATCATTGACACTGCCGGAAGGCTCCACACAAAGAGCCCCCTGATGGAAGAGCTAAAAAAGATAAAAAGGGCCATTGAAAAGGCAATGCCAGGCGCTCCGCATGAAGTGCTACTCGTTGTAGATGCCACAACAGGCCAGAATGCCTTGAGACAGGCAGAGATGTTCATGAGTGCGATCGGTGTTACCGGGATTGCCCTCACTAAACTCGATGGCACCGCAAGGGGTGGAATCGTCTTTGCTATTAAAAAGGAGCTTGGGATACCTGTAAAACTCATAGGAGTCGGCGAGGCCATCGATGACCTCAGGGATTTTGACCCTGTCCAGTTTGTGGAGGCGCTTTTTTCATGAACTCTATCCATATCGGAAGTGCAGCCCTCGCACCCGTCTCCTTCGCCCCTATGGGCTTATGGTCATCCCTCCCAACCCATACGCCGACTATGAGCCTGTCATCAAAACCGATAAACCATGCATCAGTATACTCATTGGTCGTGCCTGTCTTCCCATAAAGTGTCTTTTTAAGCTCCCTTGCCCTTTGAGCCGTCCCTTCCTCAACAACCGCCCGAAGCAGTAACCTCATCTCTTCTGCCGCTTTCTGTGATATTACCTCTGCAGTCTCTGGCCTTGTCTCCTCAACGGGGATGCCTTCCCTGTTCAGGACCCTCTCATAAAGCACTGGTTTTACATATTTCCCGGTGGCAAAGGTCCCATAAGCCGATACCATGTCCATTAAGGTGACATCCGATGCCCCAAGGGCAATTGGCAGATAGGGCTGGAGCTTACTCCTTATCCCGAGCCTCTGTGCGGTTTCTATGATGCTGTCGACCCCTACCCGGTCAGCAAGCCTCACGGTTGCAGCATTCAGAGATTTTGCGAGGGCTGTTTTCAGTGTCACTATCCCGTGATATTCGCCGTCATAGTTTTTTGGTGTCCAGAGCTGTCCATGCCTGGCACCCTTAAACGAGATGGGGGCATCGAGGATCACATCCCCGGCCGTCATGCCGCTTTCTATTGCTGTCAGATAAACAAATGGTTTAAAGGCAGAACCAGGCTGCCTCAATGCCTGCGTTGCACGATTAAACTGGTTTTCCCAGAAGTCAGACCCCCCAACCATAGCCTTTACGCTGCCTGTCCTTATATCCATCGCCACCAATGCAGCCTGAACCCCCTTCTTAACCCGTTTTTCTACAGAGGCGATTCCGTTTGTTACTGCCTCCTCTGCTGCCTTTTGCATCCTGTAATCGATGGTGGAATAAATCCTGTAACCTGATGTATAGAGTTCGTTGTTGTATCTTGCCTCAAACTCATGCCTCAATGCCTCGATAAAATACGGCGCCTCGTATTTCCTGAAATGAGGAATCTCTGGAAGCGGTTCTTTCTCAGCACTCTCATACTCTGCCCTTGATATGAATCTGTGATTTAGCATCTGTCTTAAGACTGTAGACCTCCTCTCCTTTGCCCTTTCTGGATTCTTAAATGGTGAATAAAGGGATGGCGCCTTCGGCAGGGATGCCAGCAGGGCCGCCTCTGCAATGCTCAGTTCATTGACTGATTTACCAAAGTATGTCTGGGATGCTGCCTCTATTCCGTATGCCCTTGTGCCAAAATATGCCTGATTAAGGTAAAGACCGAGTATCTCGTCCTTTGTGTACCGTTTCTCTATCTGGATGGAGAGGGCCGCCTCTTTTAATTTCCTCTTTATGCTCCTTTCAGGCCTTAGAAAGAGCATCTTTGCGAGCTGCTGTGTTATGGTGCTTCCACCCTGTGTGATGCTCCGGGTAGTGATGTCATGGTAGAGTGCCCTTATTATGCCGATGAGGTCAACCCCTGGATGGCTGTAAAACCTCGCATCCTCAATGGCTATAAATGCCCTTTTAATATGGTCAGGTATCCTGTAGTGAGGTATGAATGTCCTTCTCTCTATGTAAAATTCCGCGAGGAGCTTCCCGTCAGATGAGTACACCAGCGACGACTCAACAGGCCGGTATTCCTCGAGAGACCTGGTCGCAGGGAGGTCCGAGAGGTTCCAGTATAAAAATCCCCCCACTGCCCCAAAAAGGATAGAGAGGGAAATGAGCATTATTACCTTCGTCTTTGTCAGAGCCATCACTGTTTTATTATACCGTATAAGCCTGAACTTTAGACGCATCTGCTTGTGAAGCTGATGTAGATTTTAGACCGCAGTAAGGTATATAATATCTTTCATTTATCAGTCGGAGGTACTCATGATTATAAAAGGCAGGGTATGGAGATTCGGTGATAACATCGATACAGATGCTATCATCCCTGCACGGTATCTGAATACATCTGACCCCGGAGAGCTTGCAAGACATGTCATGGAGGGTGCTGACATGGATTTTCCCAATAAGGTTAAGGAGGGCGATATCATCGTTGCAGGGAAGAACTTTGGATGCGGTTCATCAAGGGAGCATGCACCAATCGCGATCAGGGCTGCCGGGATAAAGGCGGTTATTGCAAAGAGCTTTGCAAGGATCTTTTACAGAAATTCCTTTAACATTGGCCTCCCGATATTCGAATCAGAAGAGGCACCGAAAAACATACAGGAAGGCGACATTGTAGAGATTGATGCTGACAGGGGAATAATCAAAAACCTGACGAGTGGTGGGCAGTATAACGTTAAGCCGATCCCTCCATTTATGCAGGAGCTGATAAGGGCGGGCGGATTGATCGAATGGACAAAAAAGAGATTAAAGACCCAAATGCAAAGAATGGGGAATGATTAATGTCCAGGAATTACAGGATAGCAGTCATCCCCGGTGATGGCACAGGTCCAGAGGTAATAGCAGAAGGGGTGAAGGTCCTCGATGCTGCCTCAAGGAGATTCGGTTTCAGGCTAGACTTCAATTGTTACGACTTTGGCGGTGACAGATATCTAAGAACCGGCGAGACACTCCCAGAAGGGGCGGTGGATGAGCTTAGAGGATACGATGCCATATACCTCGGTGCCATCGGACACCCCGATGTTAAGCCCGGCATACTCGAAAAGGGGATACTCCTGAGACTGAGGTTTGAGCTTGACCAGTATATCAACCTCAGACCTGTAAAGCTTTACCCTGGCGTTGACTGCCCATTAAAAGACAAAGGGCCTGAACACATAGACTTTGTTGTTGTGAGGGAAAATACAGAGGGCCTTTATGCCGGTGCAGGGGGCGTTCTCAAGAAGGGGACACCTGATGAGGTAGCGATACAGGAATCCATAAACACAAGGAAGGGTGTTGAGCGGTGCATCCGCTATGCCTTTGAGTACTGCAGGAAGAGGAACAGGGCAAAAAAACTCACGCTCTGCGGAAAGACAAATGTCCTCACCTTTGCCTTTGATCTGTGGGAGAGGACATTCTATGATGTTGCAAAGGAATACCCTGATATTAAGGTCAGCTATGCCCATGTGGATGCAATCACCATGTGGTTTGTGAAGAACCCTGAGTGGTTCGATGTCATAGTCACGGACAACATGTTTGGAGATATAATTACTGACCTCGGTGCCATGATTCAGGGCGGGATGGGCATAGCTGCCGGAGGGAACATCAATCCGCAGGGCGTATCGATGTTCGAGCCGATAGGTGGCTCAGCGCCAAAGTATAAGGGACAGAATATCATAAATCCCCTCGCTGCCATATGTGCCGGAGGTATGATGCTTGAACACCTCGGAGAGGATGAGGCAGGAAGGCTCATTGAAAGGGCTGTGATGGAGGTCACAGGTAGGCATCTCAAGAGTCTCGCTGCAGGGAGGATGGGGTATACCACTACTGAGGTTGGAGATTTAGTTGCAAGGTATATATCCGAGATAATTTTAGAGTAAACTTAGATAAAGGGTAAGGTGATGTTAAAAAGGAAAGAAGGGTACATCGTCGCTGTTGTTGGAGCCACAGGCGCTGTGGGAAACGAGATGATCACCACCCTCGAACAGAGGGATTTCCCTGTCAGGGAATTAAGGCTCTTTGCCTCTGAACGTTCAGAAGGTGTTAAGCTCGAATTTAAAGGAGATGAGATACCTGTCGAGGTTCTGAAGGATGATTCATTCAAGGGGATAGATATCGCACTCTTTTCTGCTGGCGCTGAGAGATCAAGGATATGGGCGCCCATTGCCGCCAGATCGGGCTGTGTTGTTATTGATAACTCAAGCCAGTGGAGGATGGACCCGGATGTTCCACTTGTTGTACCAGAGGTCAATCCTGATGACATCAGGCGGCACAGGGGTATAATCGCAAACCCGAACTGCTCGACGATACAGATGGTTGTTGTGTTGAAGCCTATCCATGATGCTGCAAGGATCAGGAGGGTTGTTGTCACCACATTCCAGTCCGTCTCCGGCACAGGCAAGAAGGCAATGGATGAGCTCCTCCAGCAGACAACAGACATCCTGAACTTCAGGGAGGTAAGGTGCAATATCTATCCTCACCAGATAGCCTTTAACTGTCTCCCGCATATAGACAAATTCCTCGAAAACGGCTATACAAAAGAAGAGATGAAAATGGTTAATGAGACGAAAAAAATAATGGGAGATGACTCTATACGGGTGACTGCAACGACGGTCCGTGTGCCGGTCTTCAGGGGGCACTCAGAGAGCGTCAACATCGAGACAGAAAGAAAACTCACGGCCAATGAGGCGAGGGCAATACTCTCTGTAGCCCCGGGGGTGGTTGTTTATGACGCCCCTGAGAGGAACATATACCCTCTGGCAGTAGATGTGGCAGGAAAGGACGAGACCTATGTGGGACGCATCAGGGAGGATGAGTCGATAGAGAAGGGCCTTAATATGTGGATAGTGGCGGATAACCTCAGAAAGGGTGCGGCCCTCAATGCAGTCCAGATAGCAGAGAGGCTCATTGCATAAAACCGTGACATGAATGGGGATGGGCAATTACAGACATTCGCTATCTAACGCACTATGACTATAAAGAAGAGGGCCGATCTCATCGTCCATGCCGAATATGTCCTTCAAATGGACGAAAAACTAACATTCATCAACGATGGTGCGGTTGTCATTAATGATGGGAAGATAACAGATATAGGGCTATACAAAGAAGTCGCTCAGGATTACGAAGCTGGTAGTATAATAGGAGGGGGGAAAAGGGTCGTAATCCCCGGGCTGATCAACACCCACACCCACGCAGCGATGGTCTATTTCAGGGGTCTTGCCGATGACCTTCCACTGAAGGAGTGGCTCGAAAATCACATATGGCCTGCTGAATCAAAATGGCTGAGCCCTGAGTTCATCTCTGACGCCGTTGAGCTCGCCTGTCTCGAGATGCTGAAGGCCGGGATAACGACATACAACGACATGTATTTCTTTGAAGATGCTGCAGCAATCCCCACAAAGAGGATGGGCATGAGAGCAGTCCTCGGCGCGGGCATCCTTGACTTCCCCACAACGGCTGCAAAGACGATTGATGAGTATTTTGAAAGGGCTGAGGCATTCATCAAGGATTATATGGGTGATGACCTCATAACACCCTGCATAGCACCCCACGCCCTTTACACCTGCGGCCCTGATACATTAAAAAGGGCGACGAGGGTTGCTGATAAATACAATACGCCCATTCACATCCACATCTCAGAGACGGATTGGGAGGTCGAAGAGATAAAGGCAAGATACAGGGAAAGGCCTGTTAAATATCTCGATAACCTCGGTTTCCTGTCGAGAAGGGTCATTGCTGCCCATTGTGTCCATCTCGACGACGAAGAGATAGAGATACTGGCAGAGAGGGGTGTTGGCGTCTCTCACTGCGTAGAGAGCAACCTGAAGTTAGCCTCAGGAATAGCACCGGTTAAAAAGATGCTCAGCTCAGGCATAAGGGTAACATTCGGGACTGACGGCGCTGCAAGCAACAATGACCTGGATATACTGAGTGAGATGTCGACTGCAGCAAAACTCCATAAGGCTGCATCAGGGGACCCAACAGCCCTTGACTCAAGAAGGGTCCTCCTCATGGCTACGAGATGGGGCGCTGAGGTTCTGGGTCTGGGTGATGTCACGGGGAGCCTTGAAAGAGGGAAGGCCGCAGACCTTGTTGTAATAAACCTCGAAAAACCACATCTTACACCGATGTATGACATTTACTCCCACATCGCCTACTCGGCAAGGGCATCTGATGTCGAGACCGTGGTCGTTGGAGGCACGATTGTTATTAACAACGGCAGGCTGCAGAATGGCGACGAGGCAGAGGTCATGGATAAGGCAAAAAGATGGAGCGAGAGGATAAAGGAGACATGCACAGGGTTACAGAGTCCATAGAGATAAACACTCCGGTCGAAAAGGTCTTTGCATTTATCAAAAACATAGAGGGCCGTATGAGGCTCAGCCCTTCTTACACGCTGCTCAGTTTCAAAAAACTAACCGGGGGCGATGTGGGTGTCGGGACAAGATTCCGAGTTGTATTGTTGAGCGGCGGTAAGAGGAGCGAGTATGAAAGCGAGGTGCTGGAGTTTGTAGAGGGCAGGAGGATCGTGACGCGTGATACAAAGGGGCGACTGAGGCTCACACTGACATTGAGAGAGACGCCAAACGGCACATTATTGACCCATGATGAGGAATTTGTTATTCCTGTAGATGTCATTTATCCTGTAGAGGACGATAAAAGACCCCTGTGGCTGAAGGTGCTGCAGGGCATAATAAGCCTTGATACGGCAAGCTTTGTTGACAGGGAAAAGGACAAAAGGATCGAAGAGATAAAGAATAACCTCAGAAGAAACCTCAGATTGTGGCTTGGCAGGATAAAGGAGGCCATTGAGTCTGGGGGTTCGGGGAACACGCCTTGATACAGAGCATGACAGGTTTCGGTTCCGCTGAAAGTGGTGCCTTCAGGGTTGAGATACGTTCTGTGAATCACAGGTTCATGGACATATCGATAAAGATGCCCCAGAACCTCCTCCAGCACGAGATGAAGATGAGAGGCATGCTGAAGGAGAGGTTCTTCAGGGGGAGGTTTGATGTCCTGGTATCCGCATCTGGAGAGGAAAATATCAGGGTCAGGGTTAACAGGAATGCAGCGAGGGCGATACACACTGCCCTGACTGCATTAAAGGAAGAGCTATCATTACCCGGAGAAATAGGGATAGAGACCATATCCCGATTCAGCGAACTCATCATCTCTGAGGGGGTCGAATGCGATGCAGAATCCCTTTATACTGCCTTTGATGAGGCCATGTCCCGACTTCTAAGGATGAGGCTCAAAGAGGGAGAGGCGATTGCACTGGATATAGCCTCGAGATTAGAGGCTCTGAAAGGGCTTAAGGATCAGCTCGAGATGCTCTGCTCTGATGTTGCTAATGCAGCGAGGCAGAGGTTCACGGAGAGGCTCAATGCCATCCTTGGCGAAGGCAGGTATGACAGAGACAGGGTGCTCGAGGAGGCCGCAATAATGGCAGAGAGGATTGATATTACAGAGGAGATTACGAGGATCAGCTCGCATATCACGCAGATGAAGAAAATTCTCTCCAATGGTGATACAATGGGGAGGAAGATGGAGTTTATCCTCCAGGAACTGAACCGGGAGGTCAACACCATAGCATCCAAGGCTGATGACTTCAGGGTATCGAGCATTGCAATAGAGATGAAGGCGGAGATTGAGAAGCTGAGGGAGCAGGCTCAGAATATACAGTAATTCAGGAGGGACGATGAGGAGAGGGGACTTAGGCCCTACGCTTGTGAACATAGGTTTTGGAAATGTGGTTTCGGCCTCTCGGGTTATAGCCGTTGTGACACCTGGTTCATCTCCGATGAAGCGTCTGAGGGATGAGGCCAGGAAGAGGGGAAAGCTCATAGATGCCACAGAGGGAAGGCGGACACGCTCAATCATAATAATGGACAGTGATCATGTGATATTAAGCGCACTCCAGGCCGAGACCATAACACAGAGGTTCTCTGAGAAAGAAGTAGAAGGACCCCAGAGGCCTCAAATAGAGACGACAGAGGATGAGGAAGCATAGGGGAAATCTCTTTGTAGTCTCAGCGCCTTCAGGGGCTGGAAAGACGACCCTATGCCAGAGGCTCACCTGCCAGACACCTAATATCAGGCATTCTGTCTCTTATACAACACGCCCCCCACGCAGGGATGAAGTCAACGGGAGGGATTATACCTTTGTGGATGAGGATGAGTTCAGGAAGATGGTAGAGGCTGGCGAATTTGTCGAATGGGCAATGGTTCACGGCCATCTATACGGCACGCCAAAAGGCCGATTAGAGGAGATGAGGGATGAAGGTATAGATGTCATCCTCGACATCGATACGCAGGGGGCAAAACAGATGCGGAATAACTACAGAGAAGGGATTTATATATTCATACTGCCTCCTTCTATGACCGCTCTGAGGGAGCGATTGGAGAGGAGGATGAGCAATTCACCAGAGGAGATAGAGCTGAGGATGAAGAGGGCTACAGAGGAGATCAGGGAGTATAAAAGTTATGATTATGTTATAGTAAATAATGACTTTGATGAGGCACTGCTGGAGCTCAAGGCCGTAGTAATGGCAGAAAGGGTAAGGACAGACAGCCTCGACCCAGAATGGGTGAAAAGGACATTCAATATCAATATTTAGGAGGGAGTATGGACATTATTTCACTGCCTGTAGAGCCAGACAGAAGAAAGATAGACGGGAAATACAGGCTCGTGGCCATTGCAACACAGCGGGCAAGGGAACTTTCCATGGGGGCAAAACCAAAGGTCCAGACAAAGGCAAAGAAGGTGACCACCATCGCCATTGAGGAGGCCATAAGCGGCACCCTCGAGTTTCTTGTGGGCGAGGAGGCCAGGAGGGCAACAGAGGAGGCAAAGAAGTTTGATTACAGAAAGCTCCTTGAGGAAAGGAGGCGAGAAGCCCCTGAAGACCTTTCAGAACTGGAGAAGGACCTGAAGGTGTATCTGCACGAGAAAGAGACAGAAGAGAAAAGGGCATTAGAAGACCTCTTCCAGGAAAAGACAGAGGAGGAATAGGGTCTCAGCGTCTTGGTGCCTCACAGGGCAGATAGGACGGGGTCCCCAAAAAATCTTTTGATTTTTGGGGTACTAAGTGGTGCTGAAGAATAAAAAGATACTCCTGGGAGTAACAGGAAGCATCGCTGCTTACAAGGCAGCTGATCTTACACGAAGACTCACCGAGGCCGGCGCTGAAATGAGGGTGATAATGACAGAGGCCTCGACGAAATTTATATCACCCCTCACCTTTGAGATAGTATCCAGAAACAATGTCTATACAGACACATTCAAGGAGCCGATGTCCCACATATCGCTCACCTCTGAGGCTGAGCTCATGGTCATAGCACCTGCCACAGCGAATATCATCGGCAAATTCGCAAACGGGATTGCGGATGATATGCTCAGCACCTGCCTGCTGGCCTTCAGGGGCAAGGTGATTGTCGCCCCTGCCATGAACTGGAGGATGTATGAAAATCCTGTACTGCAGAGAAACCTCCAGAGCCTATTATCAAGGGGTGTCATAAAGGTCGGCCCTGTTAGGGGAGACCTCGCCTGTGGAGAGGATGCTGTCGGGAAGATGGCCGATGTACAGGAGATACTGGAGGCTATAATATCGGCCCTAAGCAAAAAAGACCTGATGGGTAAAAAGATACTCGTCACAGCAGGCCCAACACGGGAATATCTCGACCCAGTGAGATTCATCTCCAACAGGTCATCGGGAAAGATGGGATACGCCATAGCCGGGGCAGCAATCAAAAGGGGTGCAGAGGTTGTACTTATAAGCGGCCCCTCCCCTATCAGGCCGCCATCAGGGGCTTATCTTATACGGGTGGAGACGACCATCGATATGAGGGATGCCGTCATCAGAAACATGGCTGATTGCAGTGCTGTTATAATGGCTGCTGCTGCGGCCGATTTCACACCTGCAGAGAGGAGCAGCGCAAAGATCGAGAAGTCAGACGACGGACTGACATTGAGACTGATAAAGGCACCAGACATCCTCTCAGAGATAGGGGCAATGAAACAGAGGCCTATACTGGTAGGCTTTGCTGCAGAGACCGCAGATGATCCCGGCAGGGCAAGGGGAAAGCTTTTAAAGAAGGGTGCTGATATCATCGTCTTTAATAACGTGGCATCAGCCGATTCAGGCTTTGACGTGGACACAAACAGGGTTACGATAATAGAAAGAAATGGAGAGATCTCATTCCCCCTGATGTCAAAGGATGAGGTAGCTGATCTACTTCTTGACAGGGTTGCAAATTTATTTCCTTGACTTTTCCTGATTTTTTGATAAAATTCTAATATCTATGGCATTTGAAGATATAGAAAAACTCAGGATGAGGGTTGAGAAGGACCCGAATTCAAGACTCTTTCTCCCTCTCGCCGAGGAGTGCAGAAAATCAGGGATGCTTGATGAGGCGATCTCCGTGCTCCTGAGGGGGCTTGAACGCCATCCTGGATATACGAGTGCGAGGGTCGCACTGGGAAAGATCTACTTAGAAAAGAATATGATAAACGAGGCCAGGGATGAATTTGAGAAGGTCGTCAGTGCGATTCCTGACAACCTCTTTGCACACAGAAAACTCGCCGACATATACAGAGAGTTGGGGGAGGCAGAAAATGCCGCAGCACAATACAGGGAGATCATAAGACTGAACCCCTTCGATGAGGAGGCAAGGATATGTCTCGATGCCATCGAGGGCAGAGATATCGGACTGGAGAAGACGATCGAGGAACCCGCACAAGCCCCTGAGAATGCTATTGAGGAATTCGGGGATTATCCATATGAGACAGGGGGGGCGGAGCAAAAGCCTGAAGAGACCTTCGAAATCCAGGAAGGACAGGTCCTTGATCTGCATGAGGGGTCTGTTATTGAAGATGTCTTCGCTGCAGGAACATCGGCAGGGAATGAGCCCTTCTGGGGTGATATTGATCCATCATCTGCCGATTCATTAATTGTTAGAGGTGACTATTACAGGGCCATGGAGTCATACAGAAAGATGCTTGAGGAGAGCCCTGACAACAGACATCTCCTCCAGAGGATAGCCGAGCTGAAGGCATTTCTGAAGCTGATCGGTAAGGACGAGGCTGTATTGATTGAACGCTTGGAGGCATTCCTCAATGGGATCAGACAGAGATTCCAGCAGGGTTCCTGACCCTGAGATGCGTATATGAGCTTTTCTGAGGTTCTCAAAGAGGCAGTTGAGAGGGTTGACGGTGCGGTTTCAGCGATGATAATCGGCACTGACGGCATCCCTGTTGAAGGTTATACCGCCCAGAAGATGCTGAATCTCGAGGACCTCGGCGCAGAGGCATCGGCAATGATCAGGGACATAAATCTTGCAGCAACAAATCTCGGCCTTGGTGAGGCGAGGGAGTTTTCCATTATATCGGAGAAGTGCGGAATCATCATGCGTCAGATAAACCCCGCCTATTATTTAGCCCTCGTAATAAGACCCGAGGGCAACTACGGAAAGGGCAGGTTTGTGCTAAAGACAGTCATCCCGAAGATAGAGGGAGAGTTCTGAAGGTCTTAATTATTCATGGTCCGAATCTGAACATGCTCGGCAGGAGGGAGACCGAGATATACGGGACCCTCACCCTTGCTGATATTAACGGTAAGATAAGGACAAGGGCTGCCGAGCTCGGCATCGATCTCTCCATAGTGCAGTCAAACAGTGAGGCAGAGATCATAGAGGCAATACACAGGGCTGATTATGATGCCCTTATAATAAACCCTGCAGCCTATACCCATACCAGCATAGCGATCCGTGATGCAATCTCGGCTGTAGGAAAACCTGCCATAGAGGTCCATCTCTCAAACATACACAGGAGAGAGGAGTTCAGGAGAAGGTCCTATACAGCAGAGGTATCGGTGGGGCAGATCAGCGGTTTTGGTGCAGACAGCTATCTCCTCGCCCTGATGGCTGCAAAGAATATCCTGTCAACGGGGTAAGGCCATAGCAGATTATCTCCTGTTGCGTCTTAAGAGATTAAAGGCGTCCCTCGGCAGACGTGGGGTCGATGGATTTCTTGTAACAAATATCACCAATGTTAGGTATCTTACAGGTTTCAGGGGCTCATCCTGCTTCGTCCTTCTGACCGAGAAAAGGAATATCTTCGTAACAGACTTTAGATACAGGGAAGAGGCCGAAAAGGAACTGAAGGCCGGTTCTGTCGGGGGAATTGTCTGGGACATCGTTATAGAGAAGGGCAACAGGCTAAAGACTATAAAGGGACTCGTCAGAGACCTCAATATAAGGTGTCTCGGCTTTGAATCATCCATATCCTACGAGTTATTCGCTGGTTTATCCAGGGTCGGAATAAGGCTGAAGCCCCTGAAGGGGACTGTGGAGGGGATGAGGGTCTTGAAAGATCCAGAGGAGGTAGCACTTATCAGGGAGGCCGTAAGGCGTGCAGAGGCCGCATTCCTCGATGTAAAGCCCTTTATAAGGCAGGGAAGGGGAGAAAGAGAAATAGCCCTGATGCTTGAGGAAAGGCTTAAAAAAAGAGGATGCAATCGCCTGCCTTTTGATATAATAGTTGCAGCAGGTGCAAACTCATCTATGCCCCATGCACAGGCAGGTAACAAGAGGCTCTCCCCCGGAGACCTCGTTATCATAGACTGGGGCGGCGAGGCAGGGGGTTATTATTCGGATATGACGAGGACATTTCTTATAAAAGGCGGCATTAAGGGAGATGTCTCACTGAAAAGGGAGATATATGAGACTGTCTTAAAGGCAAACAGAGAGGCATCTGTATCAGTCATGCCTGACATCAACAGCCGTGAGATCGACAAGAGGGCAAGGGATGTTATAAAAGATAGAGGTTATGATAAATTCTTCGGCCATGGGACAGGGCATGGTATCGGCCTTGAGGTCCATGAATCACCCTCCATAACATGGAAAAAAGGGGAGACCATAAGGGAGAACATGGTCTTTACAGTAGAGCCTGGCATATACATACCCGGGGTTGGAGGGGTGAGGATAGAGGATATGGTTCTGGTGAAACATGGCAGGGCTGAGGTATTAACGAAACTACCGAGAAGATTGGAGATTATATAGGAGGTATAGTTTGATATCGACAAATGAATTCAGAAAAGGCGCAAAGATAGAACACAAAGGAGAGCCCTTTGAGATCGTAGATTTTCAGCATGTAAAGATGGGTAGAGGCGGTGCGATAGTAAGGACCAAGCTCAGGAGCCTCAGAACAGGCAGTGTGCTCGAGGAAACCTTCAGATCAGGCGAGAAATTCAGCCCTCCACAGCTCGAGGAGAAAGAGATGCAGTATCTCTATGCAGAGGCCGATCTCCACTACTTCATGGACACCGACACCTTCGAGCAGGTGCCCTTATCCACATCCCAGCTTGGAGAGGCAAGGAGATTCCTGAAGGAAAACATGGTTGTAAAGGTCCTGTTCTATCGCGGGACTCCAATCTCCGTTGAGCTACCGACATTTGTCGAGCTTATGGTGACGCAGACAGAGCCAGGTTTTAAGGGCGATACAGCATCAGGGGGCAGCAAACCTGCAACATTAGAGACAGGTGCGGTTGTAAGGGTCCCCTTCCACATCAATGAAGGCGACCTCATCAGGATAGATACAAGGACATCAGAATATATAGAGAGGGTAAAATAATGGAACTCGATGACCTAAAGGAACTCATATCCCTTCTTAAGGATACTGATATAACAGAACTCCAGGTCGAAAAGGATGGGACAAAGGTGAAGATCAGGCGTGAGAGGATGCTCCCTGTTGAGATGCAACCAAAACCGTCGGTGACCGTTGAAAGGACAAAAGAGGCCGAAGAGGGGGTCCAGAGGCTCGTTACCATAACGTCCCCTATTGTCGGCACCTTTTACAGGTCATCCTCTCCTGATGCACCCCCTTTTGTTGATGTTGGCTCTGAGGTAAAAAAGGGGCAGATAGTGTGCATCATAGAGGCCATGAAGCTGATGAATGAGATAGAGAGCGAAGTGGATGGGATTGTTGTGAGGGTACTGGTTGAAAACGGACAACCAGTTGAATACGGGGAGCCTCTTTTTTTGATCGAGCCGACAGGTTGAAGGCAAAAAGGTCGCTCAGGAATGAAACTCTTTAAAAAGATCCTTATAGCGAACAGGGGTGAGATAGCGGTACGGATTATCCGCGCCTGCAGGGAGCTGGGCATAAAGACCGTGGCAGTATATTCAGATATAGAAAAGGACTCTATGCATGTCAGGCTCGCTGATGAGGCGGTATGCATCGGCCCTGCAAACTCCTCCCAGAGTTACCTCAATATACCGGGGATACTGAGCGCTGCTGAGATAACAGATTCAGAGGCGATACACCCCGGCTACGGCTTCCTCGCAGAGAATCCCCATTTTGCCGAGGCATGCCTGACATCAGGGATAACCTTCATAGGACCCTCTTCTGAAAACATCAGGATCGGGGGGGACAAGGCGAGGGCGAGGCAGATAATGAAGCGCAAGGGCGTGCCTGTTGTCCCTGGCAGCGACGGGCCTGTTGCATCTGAGGATATGGTTCTTAAGGTGGCAAGGAAGATAGGGTTCCCTATCATCCTCAAGGCATCTGCAGGCGGCGGTGGCAAGGGTATGAGGATTGTGAATGATGAGAAGGACCTTGAACAGGCGTTCTATCTGGCCCAGAGAGAGGCGCTCACTGCCTTTGGTAATGGTGAGCTCTATGTAGAGAAGTATATACCAGAGATGAGGCATGTGGAGGTTCAGATAATGGCCGACTCCAAAGGTAATGTCATCCACCTCGGCGAACGTGATTGTTCTATCCAGAGGAGGCACCAGAAACTGATCGAAGAATCCCCATCGCCGATCTCTACAGACAAATTCAGGAAGAAGATAGGCGATCTGGCTGTGAGGGCCGCAAAGGCTATAAAATATAAAAACATCGGGACGGTAGAGTTCATTGTTGAACCTGGCGGGGGTATCTATTTCATGGAGATAAATACGAGGGTTCAGGTTGAGCATCCTGTAACCGAGGCAGTAACAGGCATAGATATCATAAAAGAACAGATAAAGCTCTCATCAGGCAATCCGCTGCAATACAGGCAGAGCAATATAAAGCCTATAGGTCATTCGATCGAATGCAGGATAAATGCCGAGGACCCCGAGAGGTTCATCCCCTCGCCAGGGAGGATAACCCTTTTCTACCAACCAGGCGGGCCGGGTGTGAGGGTCGACTCAGCAGCATACAGCGGCTGGGTCGTTCCCTCCCAGTATGATTCCCTGATTGCAAAGCTTATTGTGCATGATAAAAGCAGAGAGGAGGCCATTGCGAGGATGAAAAGGGCGCTGGATGAGTTTATAATCGAGGGTGTAAAGACCACCATCCCATTCCACAAAAAGGTCTTTAATCATCAGGACTTCATCAGGGGGGAGTTTAATACAGCATTTGTGGATAAGATCAATAACACATCAGTAACAGACGAAAAAGAATGGACACCTGTAGCCTGATTCACCCTGTGGAAGACATACTCTATCTTATTGTAGATGAGGAGGTCTGCGGTCTACCCGCCGAGGATATAGCCGCGACCGCCTTAGGGGCAGGTGTGAGATGGCTTCAATACAGGGCGAAGGGGAAGTCCCGAAGGGAGATATACAGAAAGGCCTTGAAACTCAGGGAGTTAACAGGTGGATCTGGAGCGAAACTGATTGTCAATGACCATGCTGACATCGCCCTTGCAGTAGAGGCAGATGGTGTACACCTTGGACAGGAGGACCTGCCATTAAAAGAGGCAAAGAGGATCATGGGCAACAGGATAATAGGCATATCGACCCATTCTATCGAGGAGGCAATAGAGGCCGACAGGGGTGGTGCTGACTACATTGGCTGGGGCCCTGTATTTCATACAATTACAAAGGACGCAGGAAGACCAAAGGGGCTGGATATGCTAAAAAAGGTAAGGTGGTCCGTATGTATACCCGTAGTGGCTATAGGAGGGATATCCATCAGCAACCTCCTGTCGGTCCTCAATTCTGGTGCTGATAGGGTGGCTGTTGCATCCGCCATCCTGAAAGGCGATATTGCTAACAATGTTGAGTCTTTTATGAGGGTCCTCAAGGGGAGAGGTCAGTCATGAAACTGCCTCCAGAGGAGCGAGACAAAAGAAGGGTTCTTATACAGAGGGATGTAATAATCAACGAGGCTGTCATAGCCCATGCCCTCGACATCAGCGAAGGTGGTATGTACATCAGTACGCAGGGAGAGTTTTTGGAAGGAGCCATTGTCGACATAAAATTAGAGATCAACGACCATCCTATCAAGGTAAAGGCCATTGTTCAGCATTCTGAGCCAGGCATAGGGATCGGTGTGAAGTTCATAAATCTCTCCCCTGAGGGCTTTACCCTCATAAAAAAATTTATAGAGCAGGCAGAGGATGTCTCAAAACTCAAGGTTGGCAGAAAGATACTCCTTGTGGATGACAGCCCACAGTCGAGGGCTATATACAGGAACAAGCTCAATATGGAAGGCTTCACCGTCATAGAGGCATCAAACGGGGTGGAGGCATTAAGGTATCTCAGGGAGACCAACCCTGATCTGGTCATCCTTGACCTCTGGATGGAGGGGATAGACGGCTTCAAGATACTCCAGCTCATGCAATTGAATTCAGAATTGAAGGGTATCCCTGTCATAGTCCTTTCGGCAAGGAGCGTCCCTGCGGATATACAGAAGGCCATAGCCCTGGGGGCAAGGGATTATCTGCCCAAGATGACAACAACACCGCTCAAGCTTTCCGAAAAGGTAAAGGAGATATTAAAGAGTAAAGGAGGGCACTAATGAAAAAGGCATGGATAACCCTCTTTGTAGCGATGGTTCTGGCTCTATTGCAGGTCGTCTGCCAGAAGAAGGAAGATGTGATCAGGATAGGTGTGGCCGGACCGATGACAGGGGATCAGGCAAAGATGGGCACGGACTTCAAAAACGGCGTAACCCTTGCCGTAGAGGAATGGAATGAAAAGGGTGGGGTCCTTGGCAAGAGGATCATTACACTCATAGCTGACGACCAACACGACCCAAAGCAGGCAGTGTCTGTGGCTAATAAGCTGGTAAATGATGGTGCTGCGGGCATAATAGGCCATTTCAACTCAAGCTGCTCCATACCGGCATCGGATGTCTATAATCGTGCAGGCATCCCCATGATAACACCTGCATCCACAAACCCCCAGCTTACAGAAAAGGGCTACAGGGGTGTCTTCAGGGTTTGCGGAAGGGACGACCAGCAGGGCAGGATTGCTGCTGACTTTGTTATCAACCAGTTAAGGCTCAAGAGAGTCGCTATATTGCACGATAAGACGACCTATGGTCAGGGTCTTGCCGATGAGTTTAAAAGGTTCGTCCATGGCAGGGTTGAGGTTGTCTATTACGGAGGCATTATTCAGGGGGATAAGGACTTTAAGACAGTCCTGACTGCGATAAAAGAGAAAAAACCAGAGATCATCTATTTCGGGGGCGTATACCCTGAGGCAGGGCTGCTTGTGAAACAGGCGAAGGAGCTCGGCATTAACATCCCATTCATGAGCGGTGACGGCACTATAGACCCGAAGTTTATCGAGATTGCAGGGGCAAGGGCTGCCGAGGGGACCTATCTCACCTTCAGCCCTGATCCAAAAAAGGCCCAGACTGCAAAGAGATTTATAGACAGCTATGAGAAGAGATTCGGTGAGATAGGCCCGTATTCTATATACGCCTATGATGCAACAAATATCCTCCTTACAGCCATTAGAGAGGCCGGGACACCAGATGGTAAAAAGGTCATAGAGAAACTCCACTCAATGGAATTTTCAGGGGCGCTGGGAAAGATAAGGTTTGATGAAAAGGGTGATGTAACAGTGGCACCCTATGTGGTCTGGATCACCAGGAACGGGAGATTCGAGGAGTTCTGGAGGCCTTAAACATGTGGCAGAAGTTAATAGATATAGGCACTATAATCGAGATGAGGGACTGTGTGGCAGGCCTGACAAGACTCGACTTCTCGGTATATGACGGAACAGGCCACTTGCTTGTCCCTTTCATATCCGATGACCCGATAATAAAGATGGCCGCATCATCAGCCGCTCTAAGGGAGGAATATGAGAGATTTGCGAGAGACTCCATAGAGAAGGCGATTCTCAGAAGGGGGGCCTCCTTATTCAAGGGCCCTATGAACCAGTATCAGTGCTTTATCCCGGCACAGACAGGTGATATAAGTCTTGTCATGGTAGGGAGTTCTCTCTACACATCGGCGAAGGAGATAGAGGAGTTTTTGCTCCAGAGGGGTCCAGGCTACGGCCTTTCAGTGCAAGAAGTGAGGTCTCTAACAAAGGGGATGGTATTTATTGACCTCAGGGGCATCTCCGAGATATGCGGAAATGTCCATCGATTATTCAATCTCTCCTTGAGGGAACACTACGAAAAGAATCTGAACATGGAGAGATACAGGAGGCTGAGGACTATCGTTGACCTCCTGTCCGAGATCGAGCAGGATATGACCGAAGACAAGATATATACCCTTATTTCTGATACGATCATATTCCTCTTTGGCGGGGATACTGTTTCAATAATGACACAGACCCTCGATAAATTTATCCCTGTGCTCACCACAGGCAGGTTTAAAAGGCAGGTGGAGATGAACATTTTAAAGGCTGATAATGCCGCAATAATGGATGCAATCAAGAATCACAGACCTGTCATCTGCACAGAGGCGATAGATCTGCTCAGATTCGGTTATCCAGATGAGATAACATCCCTCTACCTATTCCCGATCTCCCTGAAGGATGAGACCTTCGGGCTTCTCGGGATATTCAATTCCCAGTTCTCAAGGGATGCTATCGACAGCATATCAAAACTCTGCAGCCTCGCAGGTTGCGTATTAAGGACCATCAGCCTTCAGAGGATGTATTCCAAAAATATCAGGGACCTGACTGCCATAAACCTCGCTGCCATAAACCTCGGCCCTGCATTCAAGGACCCCGATGCCCTCTATGAATCCATTGTCGAGATCGCCTCGAGACTGACGAACGCAGAAAAGGCATCCCTTATGCTGCCGGGCGAGGAGAGAGGAGAGCTCCTTGTCAGGGCTGTTAAGGGGATGAATAAATGGATCGCAAGGAACATCAGGATAAGGGCCGGCGAGGGGATTGCTGGCAAAGTGTATAAGGACGGCAGCCCGCTAATAATCTCTGATATTGAAAGGGACCTCTCCGCCAGGAAACGACCCAACTACAGGACAGGCTCCTTCGTAAGTATACCCCTGAGGATAGGGGATGAAACAATAGGCGTGCTCAACCTTTCTGATAAGGTCAGCGGCGAGGTCTTCTCCGAGGCAGACATGACCTTTCTTCAGTACTTTGCGTCCTATGCCTCCATAGCCATCAGGGGGGCCCATTATTATAAAATATCAGAGGAGATGAGAACCCTTTCAATCACAGACTCCCTCACAGGGTTGTTCAACAGGAGGTATTTCGATGACCGCCTCTTCGAGGAGCTTCTGCGTGCAACCCGCTATGAGTCTGTATTTTCTCTGGCCATTTTTGATATTGATGACTTCAAGCTGTTCAATGATACAGAGGGGCATCTTGCAGGGGATGAGGTCTTAAAGGCCATAGCCAATATATCGAGGGATTCCCTCAGGTCTATCGATATAATAGCGCGGTTCGGGGGTGAGGAGTTCTCGATCATCATGCCTCAGACAGGGAGGGAGGAGGCATTTGGAGTTGCTGAGAGGGTGAGAAAGAATATAAGGAACCTCATGCCTTTAAACTGGAAGAACTTCCCACATGAGAGGATAACAGTGAGTGTCGGCGTTGCAACATTCCCCATGGATGGAAGGGATGCCAGGTCGCTGATAAAGAGTGCAGATAAGGCATTATACAGGGCAAAGGTCAGCGGGAAGGATAAGACCGTTACATCCGAAACCGATGACCCTTTAAACGAGGATATGCACCTGAGAAAGACTGCACCGCTCTGAGCCTGCCGATGTTCTTTCAACAGTTAATCAACGGCCTCACAGTAGGAGGTGTCTATGCCCTGATCGCCCTCGGCTATACCATGGTCTATGGGATACTTGAGCTGATAAATTTTGCCCACGGTGAGATCTACATGCTCGGTGCCTATCTCGGGATCATCCTGTTTGCCTTTTTTACAGCTGCCGGACTGACATCTTACAGCCTCACCCTCTCACTCATACTCACATCCATCCTTTCCGTGGTGTTCTGCTCTGCATACGGCCTCACCGTGGAGAGGATAGCCTACAGGCCGTTGAGAAAGGCGCCCCGGCTCAGTCCATTGATAAGCGCCATAGGCATGTCCATATTCCTCCAGAACTATGTAATGCTGACACAGGGGGCTACAGACAAGGTCTTCCCGCATCTATTCGAGGCATCAGGATTTGGCCTTCTGGGCGCAAGGCTTACATACCTTCAGGTATCCATCATAGCCCTATCATGCCTTTTAATGTCTTCCCTCCACATCTTTGTCACAAGGACGAGGATGGGAAAGGCCATGCGTGCAGTTGCCCAGGACAGGGTAATGGCATCCCTTGTAGGCATCAACATAGATCATGTTATATCCCTGACCTTTCTCATCGGCTCTGGCCTGGCGGCTGTTGCAGGGATAATGATAGCCATGTATTACGGTCTTGTGAACTATTACATAGGATACATAGCAGGGATCAAAGCATTCACCGCTGCTGTGTTTGGCGGCATAGGTAGCATCCCGGGCGCAATGTTTGGAGGAATATTCCTCGGTCTCTTAGAGAGCATGGGTGCTGCTTACATATCCAGCGAATACAAAGATGCCTATGCCTTTGTGGTTCTCATTATTGTTCTCCTGATAAAGCCATCAGGGATATTTGGCAAGGGCACAGAGGAAAAGGTATGAAAATCCCCTCACCCGTTATCCGCTCCTCATTTCTTAAGGGGATATTGATTGCCATGTGGTTTTCCATGCTCTTTCTTCCCTTCAAGGGCCCTGAGGCTGCAGCGATCCTTTTTCTTATGATTTCAGCCTCACATGCACTCCTTAATTATCTGCGGGACCTTGCCAGACCATTGAGGGATAAAGGGCTTGAACTAATCGGTAAGATACGGAAGATAAAGATGCCCGACTACTCTACAGCCATCTGTCGTTACACATTGCTCCTGATCCTCATAGCCTTCCCTTTCTTTGTAAAGGATTACTTTGTGGATGTTGCCATATTAACGGGGATATATATAATACTCGCCCTCGGCCTGAATGTGGTGGTAGGTTTTACGGGTCTTCTGCATCTCGGCTTTGCAGCCTTTTATGCGATAGGTGCTTACACATATGCACTCCTTAATGTGAGACTGGGTTTCGGCTTCTGGCAGGCCCTGCCTTTCTGCCTCGGGCTAACGACCATCTCTGGTTTCATCCTCGCTGTGCCAGCCCTCAGGCTGAGGGGTGACTACCTCGCCATAGTGACGCTCGGCTTTGGTGAGATAGTCCACCTGATACTGAACAACTGGGATTCACTCACAGGCGGCCCAAACGGCATAGCAGGGATTTCACCCCCATATATCTTTGGCCTATCCCTCGGCAGTCTCAATAGATATTACTACATAACCCTTGCCGCAGTTATTATCACATACACGATAGTCAATCGTGTGCGCTCATCCAGAATAGGGAGGGCATGGATAGCAATAAGGGAGGATGAGATAGGCGCATCCTCGATAGGCATAAACACGATGAGATACAAGTTATACGCCTTTGCATTCGGTTCATTCTGGGCCGGGCTTGGCGGCGCCCTTTTTTCTGCCAAGATGCAGTTCGTATCCCCCGAGAGTTTTACATTCATAGAGTCTGTCCTGATCCTCTGCATGGTGATACTCGGCGGGCTCGGTAGCATACCGGGCGTGATAATAGGCGCACTGATCCTTGTTGTACTTCCAGAGGTCTTGAGGGGGGTTCAATCATACAGACTCCTTGCCCTCGGTGCAGGGCTGATCATCATGATGATATTCAGGCCGCAGGGCCTCTTCGGCAGGATGAGGGGTGAAGGGTAGATGTATATCCTGGATGTGAGGGATTTAACAAAACACTTTGAAGGAATAAGGGCCGTTGAGGAGGTGAGTTTCAGGCTGAGGGAAGGCTCGATTGTGAGCATAATAGGGCCGAATGGGGCAGGCAAGACCACACTTTTCAATTGCCTCACAGGCCTGACAAGACCGACAAAGGGGACGGTCTACCTATCTGGCAGAGATGTGACAGGCCTCCCACCACACACCATTGCAGGGCTCGGAATAGCACGGACATTCCAGAATATCAGGCTGTTTAAGGAGATGACCGTCCTTGAAAATGTCATGGTAGCGCAGCATCTGAAGACGAGGTCAGGCATTATTGATGCTATTGTCAGGGACAGCGACTTCCTTGCAGAAGAGAGGGATGTCAGAGAGAAGGCCGTTGAGTATCTCGAGCTCGTGGGCCTTGAAGGTCTCTCGGATATGCCATCTTTTAATCTACCATACGGCGACCAGAGGAGGCTTGAGATAGCACGAGCCCTCGCAACAGAACCGACCATATTGCTCCTCGATGAGCCGACTGCAGGAATGAATCCGCAGGAGACATCCAATGTGATGGAGATTATAAAGAGACTCCAGCGGCTCGGCAAGACGATTGTCCTCATAGAACATGACATGAGGGTTGTGATGGGGATTTCAGAGGCGATCATCGTCCTTGACCATGGGGTAAAGATAGCAGAAGGGCCGCCAGATGCGATAAGGAATGACCCCCTCGTCATCGAGGCGTATCTCGGGAGGGAGGCATTTGCTTAAGCTCAGGGGTATCCATACATTCTACGGCCCCATTGAGGCATTGAAGGGGATAGACATAGAGGTAAACAGGGGCGAGATCGTCTGTCTGATCGGCAGCAATGGGGCTGGTAAATCCACCACACTCATGACCGTCTCAGGCATCCTTACGCCGAGGACAGGTGAGATTTACTTTGAAGGCAAAAGGATAGACCACCTCCCGCCATACAGGATAGTGGGCATGGGAATAAGCCACGTCCCTGAAGGCAGAAGGATATTCTCCCGTATGACAGTAAGGGAGAATATCGAGATCGGCGCATACTCGATTGTCAGTGGTTTACCCCTGCCAGGCAGGCCGAGGCCGAACAAAAGGGGCATCACAGAGCGCATGGAAAAAGTCTTTGAGCTGTTCCCTGTTCTCAGGGAAAGGGAAAAACAGCGTGGAGGCACATTGAGCGGAGGCGAACAGCAGATGTTAGCCATTGCAAGGGCCCTGATGTCTGACCCAATGATGCTCCTCCTCGACGAGCCATCCCTGGGCCTTGCGCCCATCGCCGTCAGCAAGATCTTCAGGATAATAAGGGAGATAAACCATAACGGTGTAACGATCCTCCTCGTTGAGCAGAATGCCCACGCAGCCCTACGCCTCTCAAACAGGGGTTATGTGCTGGAGGGAGGCAGGGTGATAATCCAGGGCACTGGAGACGAACTCCTCAGAAATGAACAGGTCAAGAGGTCATATCTTGGTGAATGATCTGATTTTTGGTATAATCCTTTTATGCAACTATTGGCAAGGGCGCGACTCTTAATAAGCGGGAGGGTTCAGGGCGTCTTTTACAGGGCATTCACAAGGGATGTTGCCCATTATATAGGGCTCAGGGGATGGGTAAGGAATCTTCCAGACGGAAGGGTAGAGGCTGTCTTCGAGGGCAAAAGGCAGGACATAGAAAAGGCGATCAAGGAGTGCCTCTCAGGCCCTCCTGGTGCAAAGGTCAATAACATCGATGTCGAATGGGAAGGCTATCAGGGCGACCTGAAGGACTTTCAGATAAGATATTATTGACATAGATGCAAGGGTCTCGCAGCCCAGATCATAGCAAGCTGCATTGATTTTATTTAAGGGGGGATTCTTATGCCATTAAGGGTTGCTGTTATTGGTGTTGGTTCGCTAGGGCAGCACCATGCGAGGATCTATTCTGAACTCCCTGGTGTTGAGCTCGTCGCCGTAGCAGACACAGACAGGCAGAGGGCAAATGATATAGCGCTGAAATATGGCGCCAGGGCCTGTTATGATTACATGGGTCTTCTTATGGATGTTGATGCTTTGAGCATTGCGGTCCCAACGACTTACCATTTCGGGATAGCCCTCGATTGTTTAAGGAAAAGAAAGGATATACTCGTGGAGAAACCCATGACAGCAACCGTGGCCCAGGCAGATGACCTCATCAACGAGGCAGAAAGGATGCAGCGCATACTCCAGGTGGGGCATTTAGAAAGGTATAACCCTGGTGTTATAGCGGTATCAAAAATGATCGATGAACCGATATCCTTTGAGACAATAAGGTTATCACCCTTTCAAGGCAGGTCGGTTGATGTGGATGTCACCCTTGATCTCATGATCCACGACATTGATATAATACTGAGCCTTGTCCCTTCACCAATAGCGGTCATAAGGGCAACCGGTTTCTCACATATAACAGACGGGATAGATGAGGCCGTGGCATGGATCGAGTTCGAAAACGGTGTCGTAGCATCCCTGAGGGCAAGCCGCATAGCGCAGGAAAGGCAGAGAAGACTGCGGGTATTTCAGAAAAACTCATATATAGATCTCGATTATCAGACCTGCAGGGCCGAACTCCATTCAAACGCAAATCCAGGGAAGATTGAGATAATCGAACCCGAATACAGGGAGCCTCTAAGGGAGGAGTTGAAAGACTTCATCAGATGTGCTGTCAGCAGGGAGAGACCGAGGGTTTCAGGAATTGAGGGGAGAGATGCGCTGAGGGTGGCGCTGGAGATAAGTTCAATAATAAAAAGAAAGGCCTGCGGTGAACAAGGGCACCCCAAAAAGTCTTCGACTTTTTGGGGACCCCGGTATTGATCCCGCTGGTATAGGGTGATCTGTTGATGATACCGATGGTGGATCTAAGGAGACAGTTTGCAGAGATAAAGGATGAGGTCTTCGGAATGGTGGCAGAGGTCCTTGAGAGCTCACATTATATCCTCGGGCCGAAGGTCCATGAGTTCGAGAAGATGATTGCAGCATACATAGGCGTTTCTGGGGTCATAGGCGTTGCATCAGGGACGGATGCCCTCCATCTCTCATTAGAGGCACTTGATATAGGCGACGGTGATGAGGTCATTACCACACCATTCACATTCTTTGCCACAGCAGAGGCCATTATCTATACAGGGGCAACACCTGTCTTCGTTGACATAGAACTGGAAACCTTTAACATCGACTGCAGCAGAATAGAGGAAAGGATTACCAGCAGGACAAAGGCCATCCTGCCTGTCCATCTCTTTGGTCATCCCTCTGATATGGATGCGATCAGCAGTATTGCAAAGAAATACGGTCTTTATGTGATAGAGGACTGTGCACAGGCATTTGGTGCAAATATTAGAGGAAGGCGGGTCGGGGGTCTTGGAGATGCAGGCTGCTTCAGCTTCTATCCGAGCAAGAACCTCGGAGCCTATGGCGATGGAGGGATGATAACCGTAAATGACAGTAAGCTTTCTGATTTAATCAGGGTCCTGAGAAACCACGGCTCACGGGGGTCGTATATCCACGACACAGTGGGATTTAACAGCAGGCTTGATGAGCTGCAGGCCGGGATACTCCTCATCAAACTGAAGCGAATAGAGGAATATAACAGGAAGAGAAGGCAGAAGGCTTCGCTGTATAGCTCCCTTTTATCAGGGCTCGTTAAATGTCCCTCTGAAAGGAATGGTGCATATCACGTTTACAATCAATACACGATCATGTCAAAAAAGAGGGATCAGATCCAGAAAGGCTTAGTAGAAGCGGGCATATCCTCTGTGGTCTACTATCCACAGCCGCTTCATCTTCAAAGGGCCCTGAGCTTTCTGGGCCATAAGGAAGGGGATTTCCCCCACGCTGAAAGGGCATCAAGGGAGGTCCTCTCATTGCCTATTTATCCCGAGATTGAAGATGCGGTGATAGAGAGGATTGCAGAGATAATAAAGGAGGCGCTTTCATGAAGACTGTCATGATAATTGCAGGTGAGAGTTCAGGCGAGCTGTACGGCTCTCTCCTTGCTGGCGCACTCAGAGATCTCTGGCCTGAAGTGAGGCTGCTTGGCATGGGTGGTAGAAGAATGCAGGAGGCAGGTGTGGAGATGCTGGCGGGCATATCCAGCGCCTTCGGGCTTACCGAGCTTGCATCCTCACTTGGAAGGATTCGTGAATCCTTTAAAAGGGTATCAGAGGCGTTGGTCAGGATCTCCCCTGATGTCCTTGTTTTAATAGATTATCCTGACTTTAATTTCAGGCTGGCAAGGATAGCAAAGACAAGGGGGCTGAAGGTGCTTTATTATGTGAGTCCTCAGGTATGGGCATGGCGGAAGGGAAGGGCAATGACCATGAAGGAGATCGCCGACAGGGTGGCTGTAATACTGCCATTTGAGGAGGAGATATACAAAAGGGCAGGGGTTGCCTGCGAATTTGTGGGTCATCCTGTAATGGAGGAGATAGAGCGGTATAGATCAGAGATAGCAAAGGGGTCCCCAAAAAGTCTTCGACTTTTTGGGGTAACAGTAGAGGATTCGGGCTGCAGGTTGCAGGATGATAGAGGCCCTGTCATCTCCCTGCTGCCTGGAAGCAGACCGCATGAGATCAAGGGCCTCCTCCCTGTATTCCTTGACCTTGTGAGGCTCTTCAAAAAGGAATCTCAGGATTATCGCTTTGTCATGCCCCTTGCGCCTGATGTTGATGCAGAGAGATTCACGACATACATCAATGCCCTCAGGGATGAAGGGGTGGCTGTAAAGGACGATGCCGTGGCGTGCCTTGCCTCGTCCGACATGGCTGTCATCGCATCTGGCACTGCAACGCTCCAGGCAGCGCTGCTCGGAATACCCATTGTTGTTGTCTATAAGCTCTCGCCAATCACATACCTCCTTGGAAGGCTGCTCCTCGACATAAAACATATCTCCCTTGTAAATATAATCAGCGGTAAAGAGGTGGTTCATGAACTCATCCAGAACAGGGCAAATGCAGCGGATATCATGACAGAATTAAAAAGGATCATGTATGATGATAATTACAGGATAGCTATGGTCTCTGCCTTCAGGGAGATCGAGAGGGTCTTCTCAGGTCGGCACCCCTCCCTGAGGGTGTCAGAGATGATCGGGGAGATGGCTGGATGGCGATGATGGAGGGCCTTAAAAAGATACTTGAGCTTGTAAGGCCGCACTGGGGGCGTTTACTGCTTGCAGGGCTATGCAGCATCGCTGTGTCGGGATTTAATGGCTCTCTGGCGTGGCTCGCAAAACCTGCGGTAGACAATGTATTCGTAAAAAGGGATGCCGTATACCTCATCCCCCTGAGTCTGGCCGTAATGGCTGCCTTCTTGGGGAAAGGGGTCTTTTCATTCTTCCAATCCTATCTCATGAGGTCAATAGGTGCCAAGCTGGTAAGGGAGATGCGGAACAGACTGTATAATCATATGCTCTACCTCCCGATGAGTTTTATCCACAGGGACTCTACAGGCACCATGATCTCAAGGGTGGTGAATGATGCAGGTGCTGTCCAGGGATTGCTCGCATATACCGTTAAAGACCTCTTTGTGGAGAGTGCAACCGTCATAGTCCTTATAAGCATTGCAATGCTAAGACGCTGGGACCTCACATTGATCTCCATTGTTGTCATGCCTGCTGCCTTTTATCTTGTATCAAGGCTCGGCAGAAGGCTCAAGGCAGTGAGCGAGAGGACTCAGGAAAAGATAGCGACCCTCACAGAGATGCTTGCCGAGGGATTTTCAGGCAACAAGATAATAAAGTCCTTCTGCCGTGAAGGTGATGAGATAGACAGGTTCAGGAAGAAGAACCAGGACTTTTACAGGGAACTGATGCGCTCTACAAGGATCATAGAGGCCACATCCCTTCTTATGGAGTTTGTTGGCGGCATTGGCATCGCCTTTGTCCTCCTCTATGGCGGCAACCTTGTACTCAGGGGCGTAATCACAGCAGGTGACTTCTTCTCTTTCCTCGCTGCGATCTTCATGGTCTACACCCCTGCAAAGCGCCTTGCCGCTGCCACCAATTCATTACAGCAGGTCAGGGCACCGCTTGAGAGGGTTGAGAGGCTTCTAATTGAGGAAAAGGAAACCGAAGGCAGCACCACCCTGAAGGGATTCTACGATGAGATCGTCTTTGACAATGTCTCCTTCAGATACGAGGGGACCGATGAGGATGCCCTTGAAAACATCAATTTGAGAGTCAGAAAGGGCGAGGTAGTTGCCCTTGTTGGCAGAAGCGGTGCTGGCAAGACCACATTCGTTGACCTCATACCTGGATTCTATAGACCCATTGATGGAAGGATACTTATAGACGGTATTGATATCTCGAAGGTAACACTCGGCTCACTCCGCTCTCTCATCGGTATAGTGAGCCAGGACATAATACTCTTTAACGACACTGTCAGGGCAAATATCGCATACGGCAGACCTGATGCATCGGATGAAGACGTAATCAATGCAGCAAAGGGGGCCTATGCGCACGACTTTATACTTGAACTCCCAGACGGCTATGATACTGTCATAGGTGAAAGAGGAGTGCGCCTTTCAGGAGGGCAGAAGCAGAGGCTTTCCATAGCAAGGGCAATACTGAAAAATCCTCCCATACTCATCCTCGATGAGGCTACATCATCGCTTGATACCGCCTCGGAGATGATGGTTCAGAGGGCCATGGAGAATCTCATGAAGGACAGAACGACCTTTGTTATTGCCCACAGGCTGTCAACAGTCAAAAGGGCGAACAGGATAATAGTGCTCGACAGGGGGAGGATTGTAGAGTCGGGGTCGCACAAAGAGTTGATGGCATCTGATGGCATATACAGAAGACTGTATAATCTCCAGTTTGATGACTCGACGGCAGAACAGTTAATGAGCGAACAATTCAGGTAACCGTATGCTTTACGAAGAGGAGAAACTAACCTGGCTTGAAGAGGCCAACAAGTTTGTAAGTTATTTCGTCTCTGAGGAAAAACTCAGGAGATGGAAGAAACTCATGGAAGGAGAAAGCCCTTCTTTCTGCAAAACCCGGTTATAATATCAGATGTTCTTCATCTACAGTTTGCTGTATTTTATTGTAATGCTCATCCTGCTGCCTTTTGAATATTTGAAGAGACCAGGAGGTCTGAGGCGCAAATGGCTGAGAGAAAAGTTTGGATTTCTAAGCCTGCACATCCATGCCTCCAGGCCGATATGGGTTCATGCAGTCTCAGTAGGCGAGGTCATATCTGCCACGCCATTAATAAAGGAACTGAGGACCAGATATCCATCGGTTCGTATTGTCTTATCCACAATAACAGATACAGGCCAGAGGGTCGCCATTGAAAGGCTGTCGGGGACCGCTGATATAATCTACCTCCCATTCGACCTTCCACTTTCCGTCAGAAGATCACTCAGAAGGATGAGACCCGCCATCTTTATTACCATCGAGACAGAGTTGTGGCCGAATATCTTCAGGTTTCTCAGGAAGCAAAAAATACCGATATTAGTCCTGAATGGTAGGCTCTCCGAGAGGTCATTTGATGGCTACAGGAAGATAGGATTCTTCATGAAGGGTATTGTAAGGTGTGTCGATTTATTCGGCATGCAGGATAGCACCTATGCGGATAGAATTGTAGAGTTGGGAGCTGACAAAGATAATGTAGAGGTGATCGGGAATTTTAAATTCGACACACGACCATCAGAGAAAATACCCGAATGGACTGGATTGCTGAAAGGGCCTGTGATACTGGCAGGAAGCACCCATGAGGGTGAAGAAGAACTGATACTGTCTGTTTTTGAGAGCCTCAGAATAGACTTTCCAGGACTCAATCTCATCATAGCACCGAGACACCCTGAGAGGTTCAGAGAGGTTGAGGAAGCTATAAAGGGCAGAGGATTTCGGTATTTAAAGAGGTCAGGATTAGACATTGTAGGGGCCAACGGCCATTCGCCCTTACCGCTACTAACCATGAACTGTCAGCTATCTGGCATCGTAGTCCTCCTCGATGCAATCGGAGAGCTTGCATCCGTCTACGGTGCTGCTGATGTGGCGATTATCGGTGGGAGTTTCATCGAGCATGGAGGGCATAATCCCCTTGAGCCGGCCTTCTGGGGAAAACCGATACTGTGCGGACCCCATATGGAGAACTTCACTTTCATGGAGGACTTCTACAGAATGGATGGTGCTATAAAGACCGACTCTCAGGGGTTGTATGATACCATTAAGGCCCTCCTGCAGTCCCCTGAAAAGAGAAAGCATATGGGCGAAAAGGCAAGGGCCTTATACAATGAGAAGGCAGGAGCGGTGGGCAGGGCCATAGAGGTCTTAGAGCGTTACATCAAACTCCATCTCCTTCTCACCAAATAGGAACCTCTTCCTCAGAACCCTCACCTTAATGACATCCCCCTTTCTTTTATAAAGGAGGGATATCTTTATATCCTCAATGCTATTGACCCTCGAGTCATCCATAGAGATTATAATATCTCCCCTTCTGAGACCTGCCTTCTCTGAGACACTCTGTTGAGGGAATCCTTCTATTATTATCCTTCCACCCTCCTCTTTAAGCATGGCCATCAGTCTTGGCGATTGTGTCATTTCCACACTACCGGGGAAGAGTACAAAGTCGGCTATTGCATTGTCTATGGAGACATCATTCAGGATTATCGCATAATCAAAGCCATTCCTCCTGAATGTCCTCTTTGGAATCCCGGAACCAAATGATAAATGACCCCCTCCTGCTATCACAACCATCTGGCACTCAGGGTTCTTTTTCAAGTATTCATCTATGGATTGCGCCATTATTTCATCCCATATGATCTGGGACTGGTAAAAATTATCGAAGTCCTTTCCCCCCGTAGCCTCGTGCCTCTCAAAGACCTCTCGCAGTCTCTTTTTATACCCCTCGTCAGACATGTCCATGCTGTCAGGCAATTCTTTTTTCTCATCCCCTGTGAGGGAGTCAATCCCATTCCTCGATACCTTGCTCACGACCTCCCTCCTTATGTTCAGGGCAACCACAGGTATCCCCTCATCCCTTGCAAACCTCAATATGTCCCTGTAGAGGTTATAATCGAAACCCCATGTCTTAAAATACCCCGAGGACTTCAGAAACCCCCTCTCATCTATCCTGCCGCCTATGTAATCATCAAGCGCCTTCTGGGATGATCTCTGAAACATCTCCATGCCTATGGCTATCTTTGGGTTCCTCCTGAAGAGCCCCTTTATTATCTCGAGTTGAACCATATGCTGCTCGTATCTGTCATGCTGTTCGCCTATATAAATTATCTTCTTATCTGAAACCCTTTCTATTATCTCATCCAGCTTCACGGCCTTGGCGGGCTCAAATCCGATCACAGCCCCCCTGACAGACATGCCCCACCCCCTTTGGCTATCGTCAATCCTCTTTGCAATGTTCTTCCCCCCTTTAAATGCAATCATGCTATACTTACCATAATGGGATATCTTCCTTAATGATGCCTCTGTCTCGTCCATCGAATCAGAATGGGCAATGACAACCACCTTCGAGGGATTCATGGGATTCTTCTTTGCCATTAACACAAAACCCGCCTCGTGCTGAATGAGCGTCTCATCTATCCTGCCGAACAGCCTCTTTATAAGAGGGTTCTTATATCCGAGTATAAGCAGAGAGGACCTTTTTATATCTTCATCCCTCACACCTCCCTGACCACTACTGTTACCCCAAAAAGTCGAAGACTTTTTGGGGACCCCACTAACCTCATAGCCTTCCCTTTTGAGGTATTCTATCAGTCCAGAGTACACCCCGGCATCCCCTGATGGAAGAACCAGCAATCGCCTGTCATCACCAAGAAGCCTTGCAATCACAGGCGGTGTCTCATCAATGGACAATCCCCTGAAAATGTCATAGTCTTCATCGAAGATGAGCCTTAAGGGATTTCCGTCAGTGAGTATCTCAAAGCCCTGCCTCTTATCGCTTATCCTCAGTACCTGCCTTATCCTGCCCCTATCGGTCTGGACAGAAACAGGCATATCCAGGGTATACGGCCTACCCTTTTGTTCTATATCAAAGGCCACAACATTCTGAAGACCCTTTGGTCTTACCTTGATGTTCTTAATCTCTATTACGGGAAACCCCTTTTCATTTAACCACTGCACAAAAAACCATCCCAATTCCCTCCCGGAGGCAACAGCAAAGATGTCCCTTATGTCATCCCATGAGACCCTCTGAAATCTCCTCTCATCAATAAGCCTCCTCAGTGAGCCGTAAAATACCTCATCACCCAAGAACCTCCTGAGCATATGAAAGACCATAGCTGATTTCCCATAACCTATAGCCCTCGATGCAGGGTCTACACGCCCCTTGAAATCCCTGAGTGGAAAATCCTTATCAGGACTCACATAACTCTCATAATCGATGAGCATCTGCTTTCTATACTGCCACCCCCTGCCCTCCCTTTCTTCGTAGAGGTGATCTGAGAGATATGTGGTCAATCCCTCTGCCCAGTTGCCCCTTCCATAGTCAACAAAGACAAGATTTCCCAGCCACTGGTGGAGAATCTCATGCCCGAGTGATGTCCTGACTATAAAGGGAAGTCTGACCACATCCCTTCCGAGGAGCGTGAAGGTTGGCATTGAGTATCCCGTCGGTAGAAAATTTTCCACCACAGAAAACCTCTTATAAGGGAACTTCCCAGTAATACCCTCATAGAGCTCAAGGTACCTCTTTGTATATTCCAGATATGTGTCAGCAAGGTATGCATCCTCAGGAAAGAAATAGGTGTATAATTCAATTCCTCTGAAATCCTCTTTCTTGACATTGAACCTGCCGGCTATGAGGTTTATGCCGTCGAGGGGATGAGGAAATTTAAAGAAAAAGCGGTTTCCATTGATATCTTTATCGACCTTTATATCCTCTGCCTCTGAGACAGCAGTGAATTCAGGGGGAACAAGGGCCTCGACTCTGTAATAGGCCAGCCCCTCTACAGACGGATACCATCTACCTGTGAGGAATACGCCCTCATTACTAATGATACATGCATCGCCGGACCCACCTTCAGAACTGCACTCGTACTGCACCTCAAAAACACTTCCCTTCTTTGTCCTTACCTTGATGTCCCCACCTTCGGACGCATGCCCTACAGGCTTACCATCGAGCCTCAGAGACCTTATTCTCAGTGAGCCATAATGGATCAGGCCCTCCCAATCTTCATGAAAGACGACCCTCGAGATACCATGCATCAATCCCTGTTGCATATCAAAGGATACTGATACATGGACTTCCGGAAGCTCCATCGAGACAGACAGGGCCGGGCTCAGAATGAGACAGCAGAGATGGATTGCGCCAAGCAATGATAATCTAATTCCTAACCCTTCGTCCTGCATCTTTAATTTCGCCACCGCCCCTCCACCTCCTGTAGATGTCATGTTTTATCTTAAAAGAATCAAGTATCTTTCCGACCACAAAATCCACGATATCATCAATGTCCTCTGGTTTGTGATAGAAGGCAGGCACTGGTGGCGCTATCTTTACACCAAGCCTGGCAAGCTTCAGCATATTCTCCAGATGTATCGCATTGAAGGGCATCTCCCTCGGAGAAATGAGCAGGGGCCTGCCCTCTTTTATGGTCACGTCTGCTGCCCTTTCTATGAGGCCGTTTGCATAGCCGTTGGCAATGCCTGAAAGTGTCTTCATTGAACAGGGAACAACAAGCATTCCATCTGTTATGAATGAGCCGCTTGAGAGTGCAGAGGTCAGATCGCCTTCGTTGTGGTAATGGAGGGATCGAGAAAATCCCTGCCTTCCATCTCTGGCAAGGTATCCCATAATCCTTTTTTCGATCTCTGCATCTGTCTTACCTGTCCAATCCATCCCTGTCTCATGTCTGATTATAGAAAAGGCTTGAGAGGATATTATCAGATGGACGTCAGCCTCTTTGATCAGGCATTGAAGGAGCCTGATCCCGAATACCGGGCCACTGGCGCCTGTTATTGCAAGGATATATCTCTTCATCTGTTGCCCCTCATAGTCCACGTCTTTGATAAAGCGGTAGTTTATAAAGCGACAGCGCGACTGTTTTTATAATGAATAATTTCTTCCATAATTTAACTATCGCACTATTTCACCCCCTATGTTTTTACACACCCATTTATTCCCTCTATTTTATCATGTTTCTATAAACTGTGGGTTTGTGCAACAGGCTCGTGCAGGAAAACCATCCGCCCATTCTCTTATCTCGCTGCCAGGGGCAAACTTAAGCGATTTTCTTGCGCGCTCTGATGTTGAACCGGATTCAAACTTACCTCTGCTGCAAATAGAGCACCTTTATTATAGCACCGGTTAGAGAAACGATAGTTGCTCTGTCGCTCTAAGATGTCGATAGACTTCCTTGGACATCAGTGGATGGCATTATCACACTGCTTTATAAAGAGGGACTAAAGATATGAAATGCCATATATACCCGAGTAAGCACAGACAATCAGGCTGAAGTTGAATTCAATTCCTGTGAAGCATTCAAATAAATCTTTATTATTCAACGAATTATGAAAATTTAGATTTTAGATTCCTGAACACGTCAGGAGCAGGTTTTAGGGATGGAGTTGAGGGGAAAACTGCTAAGCAGTTTTCCCATCCGCACCGGGGTCCCCAAAAAGTCTTTGACTTTTTGGGGTGCCCTTCTTCCAATATTCCAGTTTGTAGTATGATTGCTGGCTCCGCTATCAAAATCACTGCGAACCGTTCCGATAATTTTACCAAATTCCATTCATCAATCAAAAGAAAGAAACTTAAAGAAATAACATCATGGTCGCAGGCTCGGACACAACTTGCGTCCTCGCACTGCTCCCTTAATATCCTGCCATACTTTCCACCTACGCTAATGCTTCGGCGGACAGGTCAGCGTGGCAGTTTCCCTCTGCCAATTCCATCGGCAGAGTTTGCTATCTATTCCCACCCACCACCCTATAAAGATTTCCTTTTTATCAAAATTTCCCTTGACAACCATTGTATTTTTTTGTATATTATAGTCAGATTTTATGAAAAATTATGTTTTAGGAAAAGGATTGCCTTTATGAATGAAAAAGAAATAATGACGGTTAAACAGGTTTCAGAGTATTTACAAATGGACGAACACACCGTCTATAAACTTGCCCGCAAAGGTCTTATCCCTTCCCTCAAAATCGCTGGTCAGTGGCGGTTTAAAAAAGATGTAATAGATAAATGGATAAGCGAGGAATCTTTAGAAAGAGTAACACAAAACATAAAGTCATCACTAAAGAAGAAAGACAAGGTAAAGTAATTATGGTAAGAGGGCAATTTAATGGATAATGAGAAATTAAATTTCAAAACTGAAAAAGAGCTTCAAGAGGCAATCTTGCAAGAAAAAGCAAGAGGAACCCCTGACTTAGAAATTGGTCAGAAATATGGAGTTACATTTAGATATATTGAACGGCTTATTACTCGGTCGCACGGGCTTAATATTAGCGCCTTAAAAGTTTCAAAGAAAATAAGAACACTTCATCCAAAAGATTTTAAGGAAGAACAAACCACGGTCTGGAGTTTTAAACAAAGAGGCGCATGGGCAACTCATAGTGGAGAGTATAGAGGCAATTGGTCCCCTTATATCCCAAGAAATGTGATTTTAAAGTATTCAAAGCCTGGTGAGTTAGTTTTGGATTACTTCTGTGGTGCTGGAACAACCGCTGTAGAATGTAAACTTTTAGGAAGAAGATGTGTAGCCTTTGATATTAACGATAAAGCCATAGAACTGGCAAAGAAAAATGTAAACTTTAATATAGAGCCACAACATCTAACATTTATAATTGAGAAAATTCATCCTCAAATTTATGAACCAGAATTGTTAGTCGGTGATGCAAGAGATTTGTCGTTCTTGCAAGACAACTCCATAGATCTAATATGTGCCCATCCTCCCTATGCAAATATAATTCATTACACTGACTCTAAAACTGGTGATCTGTCATTTTTTGATATAGATGATTTCTTAAAAGAAATGGTAAGGGTTGCTAAGGAAAGTTTTAGAGTGCTGAAACCGGGAAGACAGTGTGCTATTTTAATTGGCGATACCCGAAGGAAAAAACATGTAATTCCCTTAGGATTCAAACTTATAAATGTTTATTTAGATGCAGGATTTAGATTGAGAGAACTTGTTATCAAACGGCAACATAACTGCAAAACTACAGGATTCTGGTATGTTAATAGTATAAAATACAACTTTCTTCTTTTGGCTCATGAGTATCTCCCAATTTTTGAAAAACCTATAGTCTCTGCTCCTTTAAGTATAAGAGAAAGAGAGGTAGATTATGGCTTGGTTATTCCTATGATAGAGAAGCCACCGGTTAAGAGAAGATTGGATGAACTTGAAACCACAACAGTATGGATATTGCCGGCAAAAGATTTTGAAGAACATTTAAACAAGAATGTAATTGATAGATATTCCAATGGAGACGGATATTCAACTGTCTTTTTTGTTTCCTATGCTAAGAAGGAAGTAAAGACAACTTTAAGAGAGAAACAAAAAAGTATGGGATTGTTTTTTATCAAGTCACCATTTTTGAATAACAATCCTTCTCGTTCAAACATTGAATATTACTTAAAGGAAATAGAAAAAATTGTAGGTCAAAGCTTACCTATCATAAGCAAAAATGGATTTTTGGTAATTCAAACACAAGATATAAGAATAGATGGATACATAGAACCCCTTGCTAAAAGAGTAGTAGATATATTGACCTATGATAATTTATGGCTTAAGGAAATAGTAGTTGTTACCCAAGAAGGAAGAAATTCAAAAACTCAGTATTCAGGAGAGTACCTAAAGATAACTCATCAATATCTGCTTGTGTACGAGGTGAAAAAATGACGAAACTATTAAGCTTATTAAAAACGATCTATTACTATTTGGAATCGTCTTATAAAATATGGAAAGTCAGGCGTCTACAGGAGGATGATCTTGTTTATACAACCAAAGCAAATGTTCAAATCGGGGTTTATCGCGGCAGCAAACCAGAATCTCCTTATGATTTCATTGTAAAATTTAGAGAACCAAATAAACGTGAACGCACACCCGCCCATGTGCATTTGATTGTTGAGATGTATGTCAAGCATGCTCATAATCCATCCTTAACATTAAAGTTGAAGGAGCATATCTTAACAATGCTTAATCAGATAAAACCTGTAAATTCATTTCCTCCAAGCCTTCAGTTTTTCAAAGCAGAACATATTGAGCCATTCAAAGACTTAGATAGAGTTGGAGAATTCACAGTGGAATTTCTACTTGTTGTTACAGAACTTATGGCGATACAAGAAAAGACAAATTATCCTGAAGGGTCTTTGACAGAAAGTTTGTATAAAGATTTTGGGGTAAAAGATAGATTTTCAGTTATCCAAAAGGCTGTTTTGAAAAGATTGCGGTAATATCAATGAAACCGCCACTGACCAGCGATTTTGAGGGAAGGGATAAGACCTTTGCGTGCAAGTTTATAGACGGTGTGTTCGTCCATCTGTAAATACTCTGAAACCTGTTTAACCGTCATTATTTCTTTTTCTTCCATAAAGGCAATCCTTTTCCTAAAACAT
>JBBISG010000012.1:0-51644 GCA_037441365.1 Nitrospirota bacterium | reverse complement strand
GCTCTTCCGATCTACCGAAACTCGGAGAAAAGGAATATCATGAGAGGCTTTAATATCTGCTAAGGGATATACAGCCGGAAAAAAACAGGGTGGCCAGGCCACCCTGTTTTTTTTTGGTACAAGGTCTGACTCCTGTGTTATGATATTAAAATGATGAGCAGGCTTTCCATTCTTTTTCTGGTCTCTGCATTCTTCTTGAGCTTTACCCCTGTTGCAGGCAATTGTGCTGAGGATTGTAATAGTGGGATAACGACAGGCAATGGTTCAGCGGATGCCCTGTGCAATGAACATGATTTCCTGTTGCCATCAAGGTCATCTGAAAACAACCAGAAACAGATCAGCGATAATGGCGATCTCTTTTCAGGCTACCCTGAAACCTTTATCATCCCGAAGGGGGTCTGCGAGAGAAACAGGGCTGTTATGGAGATTAAAAAAAAGAATCTGCCGTAGATCATCAGTTAAACGGTCTCTATCCCGTATTTCTTCATCTTCCTCCAGAGGGTTGAGCGGCTGAGACCGAGCATCTGTGCGGCGATATCCCTGCTGCTTGATGACTCGAGGGCATGCAGTATCTTACTTCTTTCATCTAAAGGCGTATGATTTAGGGGCCCCTCCATCTCATAGTCGAGGCAGAGGTGTTCAGGCAAAATGGTATCATCATCAGCCGCACAGACGAGGGCACTTTCCAGAACAGAGAAGAGCTCTCTGATATTTCCATACCAGTGATGGGATAGGAGTAATTTCATAGCAGCAGGGCTTATATTTTTCTTCCCCTTAAGAAAACTGGTAACAAGGCATGGAATGTCCTCTTTCCTTTCCCTTAATGGCGGGACAAAGAGCCTTACCACTGATATCCTGAAAAAGAGGTCGAGCCTGAATTCGCCTGTCTTTGTCATCTCCCAGAGCGGTTTATTGGAGGACGAAATAATCCGCACACGGCTTGTCCGCTCCTTAGCAGCGCCGAGCGGTCTGTATTTCCTTGTATCTAAAAAGGTGAGGAGTTTTGATTGGCAGTTAATGGGCAGGCTCGAGATCTCATCAAGAAAAAGTGTTCCATTATCAGCAAGGGCTATATATCCCATCTTCTCTGCACTTGCACCCGTGAATGCCCCCCTTTCATAACCGAATAATTCTGATTCAAAGAGCGTTTCAGGAATGGCTGAACAATTTATGTGGATGAATGGCCCTCCGCTGTGCGGGCCATGTTGATGGATAAATCTCGCAAGTTCTGTCTTGCCTGTGCCTGTCTCTCCGAGGATTGTTATCGGGACGTCCTTATTTGCAGCAAGGAGGGCCCTCTGCAGGGTCATTGACATCGTCTTGTTTTCTGTTGTCCATGATAGTTCTCTGGAGTTATTACACCGATCAATGCCTTTGATAAAGTTCCATATACCGCCCACTACCCTGCCGTCCTCATCCTTAACAGGATAATAGATAAATGTGCCTGCTACCCTGCCTCCTGATGTCTTCAGGGCCCCGGTAGTTATTGCTATATCCTTAGGCGGATAATCCCGCGGGCAGAAACCCTTTGGCGCACAGACACTATTAAATTCAGATGGTCCTGTGGTTAATCCACATATCTCCCTTGCCTTTTCACTTGCTGAAAGGATGTTCCCCCTTTCATCGGTAAGAAAGAATATGGCAGAGCCGAGTGAAGAAGACAGACTGTCTGTGCTCTGTATGTCTGTTTGTCTGTGCTCTGTATGTCTATTTGAAGGTAATGTCTCCATTGTTACCTCCGTGTTCAGCAGTTTGTTTCATTATGTTTCATTATATGTTTCACACGAAACAAAGTCAAGTAGCCAGACTTTCAGAAGACAGACTGTCTGTGCTCTGTTGTCTGTTTGTCTGTGCTCTGGCATGAGTGTTGCTAATTTGTTAATCTATGGACATAACATCGGGTGTAAAGATATACGGGCTATGCATGGAGAGATTAAGGCATCAGATAGATATTGCCAGATCACGGATTGAAAAGGGTCTTCAGGGGGATGCGACGAAGGTTGTCCTTGAATGCTATAACACAGGTGATGTGGATGACATTATAGATATCCTCGAACTTTATGACATAGGCGATGACAGGAGTGCAGATACACTGAGAGACAAACTGGATGAGCTGGCATACACAGCCTCTCTGCTCATGAGGGAGAAGGTGGAATTCGGATTCAACGGGAAAGGCCAGCTGTGCCTTTATCTGGCTGTTGATCGTTAATGTGAGAATTATGGCGGCAACCAATAAGGGACTTGATAATGCTGTAAAAATGGGTATATTCAGGGAGGATCTTTATTACAGGTTGAATGGCAAGTGTCACGGTAGTGTGGCCTTTCCGCTCGGCCCTGATGAGAACTGCAGGCGGTGCCACAGCCTACCTAAAAGGCTTTAGAGACCATGACTGGATGATGCAATGAAGGTATTTGTAGTCGCAATATTTATAGTTATCTTTATCTCTGGCTGCGAGGGCACTAATAAGCAGCCGATCAATTTTAACCACAAAAGGCATGTGGATATGGGGGTCGAGTGCAATACCTGCCATATTCATGTCAGGGAGCATCAGATTGCAGGGCTTCCGAAGATAGAGACATGTCTTGGATGTCATGAGGCACCGATTACGAAGACAGCAGAGGAGGAAAAGATAAGGGAATTTAGAAGGAAGGGGATGGAGGTGCACTGGATCAGACTTACACGTTTGCCCCAGCATGTCTATTTCTCACACAGAAGGCATGTGGGTATAGCAGGGCTGGACTGCAAGGGCTGCCATGGAAATATTGCCGAGATGCAGGTGCCTCCAGAAGCGCCGTTGATAAACCTGAAGATGGGGGATTGTATTAAATGTCATGAAAAGAAAAGGGCAAAGACAGACTGCGTGTATTGTCATAAGTAGAAAGAGGGGGCGATGTCTTTAAGCAGAAGGGACTTTATTAAGGTTGCCGGGATCGGGACACTCGCAGCCGCTACAGGCTGCACAAAGCTCTCTGGGTTTATGGATAAAAGAGGGGGGCCTGTCCCACCAGAGGGCATCGATAAATGGATACCCTCTGTATGCGGGCAGTGTCCGGATGGCTGCGGTATGCTCGTTCGGGTTATTGATGGAAGGGTGGTAAAGATAGAGGGCAATCCTGTGCATCCTGTGAATAAGGGCACCCTCTGTGCAAGAGGGCAGGCAGGTCTGCAGGTGTTGTATGACCCTGACAGGATAAGGTCTCCCTTGAGGAGGATCGGTGCCCGGGGTGATGGCAGATGGAAGGAGATAAGCTGGGATGAGGCTGTAGGTGAGGTTGCTGCAGTATTGAGAGGGATAAGGCAGAAGGGAGAGGTACACACCATCTCATTAATCAGCGGTGTTGAAAATGGATTGATGCAGGGTCTTCTCGGCAGGTTTATGGGGTCGCTGGATTCACCCAATTATATACTGGCCTCTGACAGGACTAAGCTCGCACCTTTTGAGGCCATTTACCTTACACAGGGTATCAAACAGAGACCATTGTATGATATATCGAATTGCAGCTTCATACTGAGCTTCGGCGCTCCACTGCTTGAGTCGTCCTGTCAGACACTGAGGGAATACGGTGATTTCAGAAGGGGGAAGGGTAGAAACAGGGGTAAACTGATACACATAGGTCCACGCCTCTCTGTTACAGGAATTAAGTCGGATAGATGGATTCCTGCTCTGCCAGGAACAGAAGGTGAAATCGCACTGAGCATCGCCAGTGTGATTATAAAGGAAGGCCTCTTTGATAGAGACTTTATATCCCGATATACCACAGGTTTTGATAGATTCGTGGACATTGCGGTCAGGGACTACACCCCATCTGCCGTATCGAAGACGACAGGTGTTTCAGAGGACCTTATCGTGAATATCGCGAGGGAGTTCGCCCATAACAGACCGTCCATTGCGATAAGCGGCAGCCTTATGACATCTGATCAGATCGCCATACACTGCCTCAACGCCCTTGCAGGAAGCATCAATAAAAAGGGGGGGATATACTACCCGGATTATGAACAGGCATCGATCGAGCCCATCTCTGAATGGCTGAGAAAAGGGTCCTATAAAACAAATGCCCTTTTGATATATAAGAGTAACTTCCTCTTCAACATGCCGAACCCGGGAGATATGTATGAGGCATTGAAGGGCATCCCCTTTATAGTGAGTTTTTCATCCTTCATGGATGAGACCACAGGGATGGCAGATATGGTACTGCCTGACAATACATATCTTGAGAGCTCGGAGATCGTGGATGTTCCGACCGCCAATGGTGTGATAAATGGATTTATGCAGCCTGTTATAAAACCCCTCTACAGGACCATGCACACAGGCGATGTGATATTAAGAATTGCAAAAGAGGCAGGGGCGGCAGTAGGCAGCTATAAGACCTTTGAGGATGTCCTGTTTGACAGGCTCAGACAGATCCACGGTGCCGGAAAGGGATATGTGTTCGGCGAAGGTGCATTGCCTCAGTCCTTTGATGGATTTATCAAGGCCGTTCAGGCAGGGGGAGGGTTTGTGATCCCTTTATCCCGGGTCCATGCAGGGGTGTTTAATTTCCGTGCCGATCTACTAAAGGGCACCGGTGGCGTCTCGCACCACTCTGCATCGGGACAGTCAGGAGGAGGATACGCCCTTCATCTTCACACATACAGGCCCCTTTCCTCAGCAGGGATCATAGACTTCAACCAGCCGTGGCTCAAGGAGTCATTCGCGCCTGAGGTGCCAGAGATGTGGAACACATGGGTGGAGATCAATCCGGCTACAGCAAAAAGACAGGGCATAAACTCAGGAGACATGGTCTGGGTTGAATCCCCTGTCGGGAGGATAAGGCTTAAGGCAAGGCTATATCCAGGAATCCATCCTGCGGTTGTGGCAGTGCCATCAGGACTGGGTGAGGCTGGAGAAGGCAGATGGAATAAGGGTGTAGGTATTAATCCCCTGAGGATCCTTGCTGGAGAGACAGACCCTGTATCAGGCAATACCCTTTTTGATTATACGAGGGTAAAGGTCTATAAGGCGTAGGGGGTGGAGATGTCAAAATGGGGAATGGTTATAGACCTTGATAAGTGCACGGCCTGCCAGGCGTGTGTCGTTGCCTGTAAGGCAGAGAACAATATCCCCCCGGGCAGCCCTGATGAAACCGAAAGGCAGCGTGTAATCCAGTGGATGGAGATAATCCCATTCACCTCAGGACAGTATCCTGATGTGAGGATGAGACTGCTGCCGAGGCCGTGCATGCACTGCGAAAATCCCCCATGTACAAAGGTCTGCCCTGTCAGGGCGACGATGATGGGACCCGAGGGGATAGTTGCTCAGGTATATGCAAGGTGCATCGGCTGCAGATACTGCACTGCCGCATGCCCCTATACGGTCAGATATTTTAATTGGCATAAACCTGAATGGCCTGCTGAGATGAGAAATCATCTCAACCCTGATGTGTCTGTAAGGCCTGCAGGGGTTGTGGAGAAATGCACCTTCTGCTCGCACAGGCTCCAGAAGGCGAGGGAAAAGGCAAGGGCAGAGGGAAGGCAGATGCGGGAGGGTGATTACACACCTGCATGCGTCCAGACATGCCCGAGCGGTGCCATGTTCTTTGGCGATATGGAGGACCCGCACAGCACAGTCTCTGAGCTAATAAAAAGTCCGAGGGCCTTCAGGCTCCTCGAAGAGCTCGGCACAGAGCCGAAGGTTTATTACCTTTCAGAGGGACAATAGGATGGAAAGGGAAGATATACTATTCAGGCCTATGGAAAAGACAGGCAGAAGATTTTATATATCTGCAGCCATCCTGGGCATAGTTGTGCTCTGGGCATTTTATGCCTATATATCACAGCTCAGAAGCGGGCTTGGTGTCACAGGCCTGAACAGGCCTGTCTTCTGGGGGTTCTATATAACAAACTTCGTGTTCTTCATCGGCATAAGTCATGCTGGAACCCTCATCTCCGCAATCCTCAGAATCACAAACGCTGAATGGAGAAAGTCCATAACAAGGTCTGCCGAGGTTATAACAGTGCTGGTCCTCGGCATCGGGGGTATGAACATCCTGATGGACCTCGGCAGGCCTGACAGGGTTTTGAATATAGTAAAATACGGGAGATTCCACTCACCCCTTGTCTGGGACCTCGTGAGCATTACAACCTATTTAACCGCAAGCACACTATATTTATATCTGCCCCTCATCCCTGACATAGCACTCTTGAGGGATAGGATGAACGGGCCGAGAAGGTTCATCTATAATGTGCTTTCCCTCGGATGGAGAGGAACGGATGGACAGCAGAGGATACTACAGAGGGCCATCGCCATCATGGCAATACTCGTTATACCCATCGCTGTATCTGTTCATACCGTAGTCTCATATGTCTTTGCAATGACGACGCAGCCCATGTGGCACAGCGCAATATTTGGCCCATACTTCGTTGTTGGTGCAATATTCTCGGGTATCGCTGCCATCATAATAATCATGGCGATAATAAGAAGGGTATACCATCTTGAGGAGTATCTGAGGCCTGTGCATTTCAAGAACCTCGGGATACTGCTCTTTGTGATGGCATGCCTGTGGCTTTATTTCACGCTCAATGAATACCTGACGACCTTTTACGGCGCTGAGCCGGTTCACATGAAGGTATTTTACTCGAAGTTCACAGGCAGATATGCGCCATTCTTCTGGCTGATGGTTATGACATGTTTTGTTATCCCTTCAATATTTCTGGTGAATAAAAGGACGAGGACCATCTCAGGGATGGTTGCAGCATCCATCTCGATAACAGCAGGCATGTGGCTTGAAAGGTTTGTAATCGTTGTTCCCAGTCTTGCAAACCCGAGGCTCCCGTATGAAAGGGGAACATACTTCCCAACATGGGTTGAGTGGTCGTTGATGGCGGGCTGTTTTGCCCTGTTTACACTTCTTTACATGGCATTCACAAAGTTATTTCCCATAGTCTCGATATGGGAGGTGAGGGAGTCAAGGGAGAGGGGCATAAAAGAGATAAAGGAAAGGGTGAGAGAGTATCTGCCAGGCATGGAGGTGCTTGCCCGGGACATAATGACCAGAGATGTTATAGCTGTTACACCTGAAACCAGTGTGAGCGAGATAGGCAGGCTGCTTGCCTCTCACAGGATAAGCGGTGTCCCTGTGGTTGATAAATATAACAGGGTTTTAGGAGTTGTCTCTGAGTCTGATGTCATCTTCAGGGAGATAAGGCATGAGCTCACCCTTGTCGAGAGACTCGGCAACATTATCCTGCCCGAGCCGAGAAGCGAGATAGAGAGGCAGGGGAACACAGCAGGAGAGATAATGACCTCCCCTGCTGTAACAGCAGAGGAACTGACGCCTATTACCGAGCTCATGGAGATATTCAGGGAGAGGAAGATAAAGAGGATAATCATAGTGGATAAAGAAGGCAGGCTTTCAGGTATAGTATCGAGGATTGATATTGTAGAGGCCATCGAAAGGATATAGGAGGATGAATTGAAGGAAGAAAGGGTCGTAAGATATATACAGATTTCAGGGGCTGCACTTTTCTATGCCTTTGTTGGAGCGGTTATGGCATTCCTCATCAACGGGATAAGGAATGGATGGCAGTATCGCATCGCCTCATCAGAATACGAGATGTCCTTCTCATTTTCTGTTATCATATCGGCCGTCATCTTCATAGTTTTCTCGGTGCTGACCTATGTGGTCTCTCTGCTCTTCTGGGGGATATTAAAGGATAAACCCCGTGTGAAGTAAAGTGCCCCCCACGGTCGCTCAGGACAGATATTACAGACAAACAGACATACAGAGCACAGAAAGTCTGTCTTCTGACACCCCGATTTCACGGTTCACGGCTCAAAATGCTGTATATGCCGCTCCTCACCTCATCCACACCCCCTGATAGGGCACTGCTCAGACCCCTTGCAAGGCCGAGAAAGTCCCGTCCATCGAGTCTTACCCTTTTTGAGATTGTACGCTGGTATATCTTCTTGCCCTCAGGGGTAGTGAGGATAACATCAAATACAAGATAGCCGAAGGAATCATCCCCTTCATCCAACCTCTCAAACCCCTTGAGGTTTATCCTGAGCGCATAAGAGCCGTCAGGGACACTGTTTCTAAAGACCCTGACCTCTTTAAATATCCCTGCTGAAGACATGGCGTCCTTGAATACCTCACTCAATGTCTCGCGGGGTGATGCATCCCATCTCGAATACCTCGATATCTCAAGCTGATATGGTGAACTCCTGTATGCTATGTATGGCTGTGCAAGATAACGCGCGGAGTTAACGATTATGACAAGGGATGCATCATCCACAAATCCACCATCGCCCCCTCTTTGCAAAGGGATAGGGGAATTGGGTAAATGGAGGCTGTATATCCGCGTCCCCGGCATATTGCAGGCCGCAAAGAAAAGAAGGATGGATAGAAATACTATAAGCCGCCTCCGCATCTACTCCTCCCCTCCACTTCCTTCCCTGTATATCACACTCCATGGTTTGGCCTTTATCTCCTGAAGAAGATCCTGCAGATCCTCTGTAGTCCTTGTCATCGCGTTAAGGAGATTGTCGAGATTCTGCGACTGCAGGTCAATGGCCCTGTCAACAGATTTAGATGTCTTATTCACCGTCTTTGCGGTCACTTCAAATGCCCTGATCATCTCTCCTGCCCTGTCCATGTCTTCCCTCGCCTTCTTTATCAGCAGTGTTATCTCTCCTTTATTGTCCTTCACAACCCCCTCTATCTCATTCAGGACGAGTTCAAGTTTATCGGTTGTTCCCTTCAGCGCAGAGGCGACCTTATCAAGATTCGATGAGCCTGATACCACTGCCTTATTCGTGTTTTCTATCACCTTCTCTATCTCTCTTATATTCTTCTGGCTGAATATCCTGTTTATATCCCTGATCAAACTATCAACAGACTTCGATATCTCATCAAGCCTCACCATGAGCCTCGTGAACTGGACTTGCTCCTCTGACGGGATGGTGTCTCCGACACTGAACCTCTCCCTGGTCGTCCTCTCCACTGACAGGAGGAGGTATACATCACCAACAAAGCCGACCTGTGTTATAAGCGCCTGCGTGCCTTTATAGAGAACAGTCCCCCTCTTTATGCCGATCTCAATCGTGACTGGCTCGCCAGGGAGGCCAGGAGCCCTGATACTCAAGACCCTTCCAACCCTTACCCCACCGAGCCTGACCTGTGCACCAACCTCGAGGCCTGCTGCATTCATGACCCTGACATAGTATCTGTCGAGCTTCTCAAAATAGCGGGTCCCGCCAATCAGGACTATAAAGCCGCTCAGGACCACAAGAGAGGTGATTATGATTATGCCTGCCTTGATCTCTTCCTTTAAATAGGCCAATCTCCCTCCATATCAATCGCCCGCAATCACCCTGAAATAGTCCTCTGGTGAATATGTCTCCTCCTCTGGCCTCCTTTCGAGAAACATCCTTATCCGCGGGTTATCAGATGCCCTCAGCTCATCGAGCGTGCCAGAGAATATCACCCTGCCCAGGTCGAGCATAATAACATAATCGGCAATCGTAAATACACTCTGCAGTTCATGGGTCACCACAACAATAGTCATCTTGAACACATCCTTGAGCTTTATTATAAGCTCATCGAGACCTGCTGCGGTCACAGGGTCGAGGCCAGCAGATGGTTCGTCAAAGAAGAGCAGATCAGGGTCGAGGGCTATCGCCCTTGCAATGCCTGCCCTTTTCTTCATGCCACCTGAAAGCTGCGATGGGTAGAGCTTTTCAAAACCTGATAGGCCGACGAGATCGAGCTTCATCCTGACCATGATCTGGATTGTTGGCTCCTTCAGCTTTGTATGCTCCCTTATGGGAAGGGCGACATTGTCTGCAACCGTGATAGAATTGAGCAGCGCAGCACCCTGAAACAGAACCCCCATCCTCTTGCGAACCTCGTTCAATTCCTCCTCCTCCATACGGGTTATATCCTTGCCGTTTATGAGGATGCTTCCCCTTGTTGGTCTCAACAGCCCGATGAGGTGTTTAAGCAGGGTGCTCTTCCCGCATCCGCTCCCCCCGAGTATTACCGTAGTCTTTCCACGGGGTATCGACAGGGATATATCCCTGAGTATCTCCCTGTCGCCGTAATAGGTCACAAGTCCCTTTACATCTATCGCTGCTTCCATTTGTCCGTTTTCATGTTCCCGTTGTCCGCTGTCCGTTTCCCTCTCACGGATCATGCATAACGGATAACGCCTATGTGAAATAATAAAACAGTGTCGTGAAGAAGAGGTCAAAGACGATCACCAGAAAGATGGATGAGACGACCGATGCGGTTGTCCGCCGCCCTACCTCTTCTGCGCCGCCTGTCACCCTGAACCCATGATACACACCGACTATTGTTATTACTATGCCGAATGCCCATGCCTTTGTGAGCCCTGTAACGATATCCTTTATTAGCAGTGCGTTTATGGTCTGTTGAAAATAGTTGTAAGGGTGAATCTCAAGCAGGGTTGTGGATAGGAGAAAACCACCCATGATGCCAACAAAATCAGAAAGGACTGTAAGGGCAGGAAGCATGACCATCATCGCAATGAGCTTTGGGGTTACGAGGAACCTGATGGGGTTTATCCCCATACTTATGAGGGCATCAATCTCCTCGGCAGCCTTCATCGAGCCTATCTCAGCAGCAAAGGCAGAGCCGCTCCTTCCTGATACTATTATCGCTGTGATTATCGGGCCGAGCTCCCTCGTTATGGAGACGCCAACAAGGTTCGCAACATATATCATGGCGCCGAATCTCTTAAGCTGGTAGGCCGACTGCAGGGCGAGGATTATCCCGACAAAGAGCGAGATGATGCTTACGATAGGGACGGAATTATATCCTACCTTCACCATCTCCGATATGCTCGCCCCGAGCCTTATCCTCTTGCCCTTGAATGGGGAGATGAATGTCCAGTAAAATGTATGATTTATAAGGGTTGAGGCATCATGCAGGTCCCTGAGCAGCCCTGTCATCTTCCTGCCGATAATGCCTGATATATTTTCACCTATTGATTGCATCATCGATGGTCCTGTAGATCTCGAACACCCTGTCGAGTTTCGAGAAACTGAATATCTCCATAATGCCCTCGGAGATGCCGGTTAATTTCAGCCTCCCTCCATAGGCCATCATAGCCTTAAGTCCCTCCACAAAGGTTGCGATTCCCGAGCTGTCGATATAAGAGACGCCCCTGAAGTCTATGAGCAGTGGTGTAACCCGTTTCTTTATGAGATATATCAGCGCCTCCCTCAGTGCAGGGGAGGAATACATATCTATGTCACCTGAAGGTGCGATAACCTTGATACCCTTATAGTCTGTTATCTCGATCTCCATCTCCCTACCCCAGATGCCTGATCAGCCTGAGCCTGTTGCCCCTTTTTCTGCTGTCGTCAAAGGCAAAGGTATCGAACGCCCTTCTGATCAGATGGATGCCGAGGCCCCCAGGCCTGACCTCATCGAGACTCCTGCCAGCTATAAGCTCAGGGTGTGCCTTAAGGCCATTGTCCTCGATGATGACCTCAAAACACCCTTGAGAGGTCCGGAACCTCACAGTAATGCTCCTGGCTGTGTCCCCGCCATAGGCATGCCTTATAACATTCGAACATGCCTCATCCACAGCGAGTTTGACATCCTCTATCGCAGAAGCAGACATCCCGCATAACTCACCCATCCTGCCTGTTACTGCCCTGACCACCGAGAGATACCTCGGATGGGATTGAACCCTGATAACTGCCATATCCTTCATCCAGACTCCGATCCCCACCTCATCTCGACCATCGTCAGGTCATCCGCCCTTTCAGTGCCCCTTGAAAAATCATCAACATAGTCGATGACCATCTTGACAAGCTGCGCCTCCCCTCTATTTTTCTTTATAAATTCGACAATCCTATCAAATCCGATCCTCTGACCTTCCGTGTTCCTTGCCTCAAAGACGCCATCGGTCAACAGGATGAGCCTGTCGCCCCCCTGGAGTGTGATGGCAGATGCAGGGTATTTATAGCTCATGACCCCGAGCGGTGGGCCTGACGGCACATCCATAACCCTCACCTCCCCTTTTGTAAGATAGAGGGGCGGCGGATGCCCTGCTGCTGAGATCTCAATCTCTCCTGTATTCGCATCGGATATAATGTAAACTGCGGTGAGGAACATCCCCCTCGGCGAGCTCGACAGTATGGAATTTAACCGTCCCATAACCTCCTCTGGAGACCCTTTCATGTGTGCAATATACCTGAAGTCGCTGATTATCTTTGCCATGTAAAGGGCAGCGGATATACCCTTGCCACATACATCACCCACAAAGATGCCTACCCTGTTTTCGACAGGCTCGATGAAGTCGTAGATGTCGCCTCCAACTTTTGTAGCCGTGATATTCACCGCCGAGACCGTCAGGTTGCCTTTTTTAAATACAGGTGATTCAGGAAGGAAGCTCCTCTGCAGCGTTGCCGCAATCTCGATCTCCTGCCTCAGCCTCTCCCTTTCGACAGACTCCTTGTGAAATCTCGCATTCTCAATTGCGATGGCGACCTGTCTGCAGAGTGTCTGAAATATCTCAACATCGTAATCGCTGAAGGAATCCTTATTCCTCGGGTTGATTATCTCAGCCACGCCGATAAGCCCCCTTCTGCCTGAAAGGGGAACAGCGATCAGGCTCTTTGTCGTAAAGCCTGTCAGTCTGTCAGCCTCTGGATAGAATCGGCTGTCTGTCTTAGCATCCTTTATGAGCAGCGGCGTCTTATTCTCCGCAACCCATCCTGCGATTCCCTGGCCCATCTCGAGGGTGACCTTTCTTTTCAGGATGTCCGATACGGCCTCCTCGCCGCACAGGGCAAGGTCGAATTCGAGCCTGTTTGTATCCCTGTTATAAAGGAGAATAGAGCATGCCTCTGCATCCATCACGGCCTTTGCCTTTTTCATAACGAGGGACATAAGGGCATTAAAGTCAAGGGTCGAGGATATTATCGCTGATACCTCTATAAGGACCTTCAGGTCCTCGACCTTCTTCTGTATCACATCGAGGTAGTCTTTATCAACGGTGACCTCAGGGCCGGCCATACATCTTTAATAACAGATCCCGAGGGATTTTTCAAGGACAATCGCACAGAGCAGAATAAATACTGCTGCCCTGCTGTTCTGATTTGGATTGACATAAGCCGTGTTAAAATTCTATCTTAATAGCAGATGAATCATATCTCTGAAATAGCCGATAACCTCCGTGTCCTGCCATGTCTTTCGGGCTTGAGGGATGAAGACCTCACCATTATTGAGCAGGCAGCAAGGCTGAGGAGATTCAGCAGGAACGAGGTCATATTCGAGGAGTTAGACTGTGCCAGATTTTTCTTCATCGTGCTGACAGGGTCGGTGAAGCTTTACAAGACCTCTGACGAAGGCAGAGAGATTGTGTTCAAGATTATGCGGCATGGTGACTACTTCTGCTGCACACCTATTTTCCTTGCTGACGGTTACTCTGTTAATGCGCTGTCTTTAGAGGATTCAACCTTAATAGAGATCCCCTCAGCCGACTTCAAGCGGCTGCTCAGCCAGAGCGTCGGCGAGATGGGATTGAAGATCATCTCCGGCCTCTGTGCAAGGATAAGGCACCTATCGGACCTTGTGGAAGACCTCGCCTTCAGGGATATCGAACAGAGGGTTATTCTGACCCTGTTGAGATTAACAGAGGAGAGGCCATCTCAAGACAATAGAGTCGCTCTTATAGCAACACATCAGGACATCGCATCAATGACAGGGACCGTCAGGGAGGTTGTCTCAAGGACTATGGCGAGGCTGAAGAAAGAGGGAATTATTGTTGAGACCCGTGTTGGAGGCTTCGATGTTAACAGGGAGGGTCTCTTAAAGCTGCTCAACAGAAAACGCCCCCGGTTAAAAAACGCCCATAGCAAAGATTCTCGAACAGGATTGTAGGGAGGGGCACTCCGCACCGGGTGCCCTCCCGTTGTCCGTGTTCCGTGGCCCGTGTTCCGCTGTCCATTCCCTGTTCACGGATCCATGAATGACCTTGCTAAAATACACCCTTTTCTGTTATAAATAAGTAAGCATAGATTTTAGAGGGTAGCTTGCCTGCCCTGTTCGTGATAGGTGAAAAAAGTTGATCCGGCAAATTAGATCTTTTGGGAGTCTAAGTAAGGAGTACGGTGTGCATGCCGAGCATCCTCGGAAGCCTGATGTACCCTTCAAGACACCCACCTATTTTATAGGCGGATCTAATTCTTCACTTACACGGCAGGGCGGGTTTTTAATGCGGGTCTATAGTACCCCGGCAGGCTCGGGATATTCTACAGGGCCTGTCGAGACATGGGGACACATCTCGTGAGGAATACAGATAGAAAAATAAAGGGGTCTGGTAACTATCTATCCTGGGGTTCTCAAAATAATCAAACGGTTTGGATCTCTTGTGATACCTTAAGAATCGTGGATTACAGTTGCCAAATTATGGAGAAGATTAATCCTTCTCCATCCACAATCTGCTTAAACACACCAGTACTCCCCTGATATCCTCACACAGATGGGGTCCCCCAAAAAATCGAATGATTTTTGGGGGTGAAGGTCAGGTGCTAACCCGTGTTACCCTCGAAAATGAAAGGGGGTTAATATTCAGATGATTGATACCTTGTATCTTCTCATCGCAATCTCAACAGGCATCACACTCGGTATTCTCTTAAGCCTCATATACAAACGTAAGACAAGAGTCCGGCGCATAGCTCTCGAAAAGGAAAGAGAGAGCATCCTGACAGAGGCAAAAAGGGCGGCTGATGCTATAAAAAAGGAAGCCGCAATTGAGGCTAAGGACCTTGTATATCAGGCCAAATCAGAGGCAGAAAAGGAGTTAAGGGAAAGGCGCAATGAGTTCAATCAGCTCGACAGAAGACTGAGACAGAAAGAGGAGGCACTCGAAAGAAGGCTCGACCAGGTAGAAAAGAGAGAGCATGACCTGAACAAAAGGGAAAGGGATTATAGCTCAAGGGAAAGGGCGCTCCAGGAGAAGGAAAACCACTACAACCAGATAATAAAGGAGCAGACCGCTGTCCTGGAAAGGCTCTCAGGACTTAGTGCCGAAGATGCCAGACAGGAGCTCCTCAGAAGGGTCGAAGAAGAGACGCGATTCGAGGCAGCAAGGCTCTCAAAGAGGATAGAGGACGAGGCGCGGGAGCTTGCAGAGAAAAAGGCGAAGGAGATCATGAGCCTTGCTATACAGAGGTATGCGAGTGACTATGTTGCCGATGCAACTGTAACAGCCGTAAGCCTCCCGAATGATGAGATGAAGGGAAGGATCATCGGGAGGGAGGGACGTAATATCCGTGCGCTGGAGGCTGCAACAGGCGTTGACCTTATCGTTGACGACACCCCTGAGCTTGTGACGCTATCTGCCTTTGACCCGGTAAGAAGGGAGATAGCCCGCATCTCGCTCGAAAGGCTGATAGCCGATGGTAGAATACACCCACCGAGGATAGAGGAGGTAGTGGATAAGGTCAAGAAAGAGGTAGATGCCACAATAAAAGAGGAAGGAGAAAGGGCCGTTTTTGACCTCGGTCTTTCTGGGATACATCCAGAGTTGATAAAGACCATAGGAAGGCTGAAATACAGGACATCCTATGGTCAGAATATGCTACAGCATTCGAGGGAAGTAGCATACCTTGCCGGAATAATGGCAGCAGAGCTTGGTGTAGATGTGAGGCTTGCAAAGAGAGGTGGACTCCTCCATGACATAGGAAAGGCTATTGACCATGAGGTTGAAGGCACCCATCAGGAGATAGGCGCAAATATCGCAAAGAGGCATGGCGAGAACAACAAGGTCATTAATGCCATACTCGTTCACCATGGTGACGGGGAACCATTAACAGTCGAGGCGGCCCTCGTGGCTGCTGCCGATGCCCTGTCTGCTGCGAGGCCTGGAGTCAGAAGGGAGAGTATCGAAAACTATCTGAAGCGTCTCGAGAAATTAGAAGAGATGGCCATGTCGTACAGCGGGGTCGAAAAATGCTACGCCATCCAGGCCGGCAGAGAGGTGAGGATAATTGTTAAACCCGAGGATGTCACAGACGATATGGCATACATGCTCTCCAGAGATCTTTCAAAAAAGATTGAGTCTGAGATGACATATCCGGGCCAGATAAAGGTCACGGTTATCAGAGAGTCAAGGTATGTGGAGTATGCAAGGTGAAGATCCTGTTCATAGGCGACATCGTCGGCAAGGTCGGCAGAAATACAGTAAAGGCGCTCCTGCCTTCGGTCATTAACAGATTTAAGATCGACTTTGTTATAGCCAATGGCGAAAATGCTGCCGGCGGTTTCGGCATAACAGAAACCGTAGCAGCCGAGATATTCGGCTGCGGCGTCCATGTTATCACAAGCGGCAATCACATATGGGACAAAAAAGAGTCCATCCCCTATATTGCAAAAGAGAATCGGATAATAAGACCGGTGAACTATCCACCAGGGGTCCCGGGTTATGGGAGCATCCTCTATAGCCATCCGAGCGGGAAAAGGATCGCAGTGGTCAATGTCTCTGGCAGGGTATTTATGTCAGACATCGACTGCCCATTCAGGGTTGGTATTGCCGAGATCGAGCGGCTGAGTCGTGAAACCAGTATCATTATCGTTGATTTCCATGCAGAGGCCACATCAGAAAAGATAGCATTCGGCTATTTTGTGGATGGAAAGGTAACCGCTGTGATAGGCACCCACACCCATGTCCAGACAGCAGACGAAAAGATACTGCCCGGCGGCACAGCCTATATAACAGATATAGGGATGACAGGTCCTGCTGTCTCTGTCATAGGGATAGAGAAGGAACAAATAATAGAGAGGTTTCTGCTGCAGATGCCGAGGAAATTCGAGACGGCAAGGGGAAGCGGTATATTCTCCGCAGTGGTCTTAGAGGTTGATGATAAATCAGGGAGGGCAACAGCGGTACAGAGGCTTCAATTGACACATCCGTGATCATTATAGCAAAATTAAAAGTCAAAAGTGAAAAGTTGAAAGTCCTTAACTTTGAAACTTTCAACTTTAGGAGGTATAAACTATGACGCAGGCAAAGGTAAAATATGTTGATGGACTTCAGTTCGTTGGTGAGGCATCATCAGGCCATGCAATCGTGATGGATGGCGACCCTGAAAGCGGGGGAAATAATACAGGACTCCGGCCTATGGAACTTCTCCTTATCGGGCTGGGCGGCTGCTCTGGCATGGATGTGGCATCCATACTGAAGAAGAAAAGGCAGGACCTCAGAGGGCTTGAGATCAATGTAAAAGGCGAAAAGGCAGAGAACTATCCCAAGAGATTCACTAACATAGATATAGAATTCGTTCTGACAGGACGCGACCTTTCTGATGAGGCGGTAAAGAGGGCCATCGACCTTTCAATGGAAAAATACTGCTCTGTAAAGGCCACCATGGAAGGCTCAGCAAGGATAAACTTCAGCTACAGGATAGTCCAGGGATAACAGCCGTTATTAAAATTGAACTCTTTATCGAAATTCCTTGCAACCGTCTGTTTCGTAGGCTATTTGCCCATCGCACCTGGGACATTCGGCACGGCTGCGGCAATGATGTTCTTTGTATTCATAAAACTATCCTTGATGGGTCATATCATTCTGCTGCTGTCCACCATCATCATCGGAGGCATCGCCTCACACCGGGCAGAGAAACTCTTCAACAAGAAAGACCCCGGGCAGATTGTGATAGACGAGTTTGCAGGCTATGCCCTTTCAATTCTCCTTCTCCCACCAGTGCTTCCCTATCTCACCGCAGCCTTCCTTTTGTTCAGATTTTTCGATATACTAAAACCACCACCCATAAGAGGGATAGAAAGGATCCTTTCAGGGGGGATAGGTATTATGACAGACGATATAATCGCAGGGCTTTATACAAACCTGCTCTTACAGGCATGGAGGCACCTTGGGTGAACTGGTAAAGGTGTAAGTATGAACAGGACACAGACATGGGCATAAGATGCTTCATCGCCATAAACCTCCAGGACACCCTGAAAAGAGAGATCAGCGAATCCACTGCAGGACTGAGGAAGGGTGAGTGGGATGTCAGATGGGTTTCTACAGAGAATCTGCATATAACCCTGAAATTCCTGGGGGAGACCTCTGAGGGCCTGCTGCAGGATATAGAAGAAAAACTATCAGAGGCATCTGCCTGCTGTAAGTCCTTTGATGTCAGGCTATGCGGTGTCGGCGTATTCCCGGACGAGAAAAGGCCGAGGGTGATCTGGATAGACCTCTTCGATTCTGAGGACCTCGTAAGACTCAAGGGGGCTATTGAAAATTCTATGAGGGACCTTGGCTTTAAAAAAGAAGAGAGACCGTTTTCTCCGCACCTCACCATCGGGAGGGTAAGGACACTAAAGGGAAAGGATTCCCTTCTTAGTGCGGTCAGGACACTAAAGGACAGGGAATTTGGTAATATAAGGATAGACAGGTTTTCATTGATGAGGAGTGACCTGAGACCCTCAGGGGCTCAGTATACAGTTATGGCTGAGTTTAAACTCGAAGAAGAATGACTGCCTATAAGGAGGAAAAACAATGACCAACAAGGACAAGATAAAGGCGCTCGAGATGGCTATCTCACAGATCGAGCGGAGTTTTGGCAAGGGTGCAATCATGAAGCTTGGCGAAGCAGGGGTCGCTGAAGGCATCCAAGTAATACCAACAGGTTCCCTTACCCTCGACATTGCCACAGGGATCGGGGGGTATCCGAGAGGCAGGGTTATAGAGATCTACGGCCCTGAATCGTCTGGTAAAACAACCCTCGCCCTTCATGCCATTGCAGAGGCACAGAAGGCAGGAGGGGTGGCTGCATTCATTGATGCAGAACACGCCCTCGATATAAACTATGCAAAAAGGCTCGGTGTGAAGATTGAAGACCTCCTCGTCTCCCAACCCGACACAGGAGAGCAGGCCCTCGAGGTCGCTGAGGCCCTTGTCAGGAGCGGGGCAGTCGACATTATAGTTATCGATTCAGTAGCTGCCCTTGTCCCGAAGGCAGAGATAGAGGGTGAGATGGGGGATTCCCTCCCGGGGCTTCAGGCAAGGCTTATGAGCCAGGCCCTTAGAAAATTGACTGCAGCCATATCAAAATCCCTGACCACTGTGATATTCATCAACCAGATAAGGATGAAGATAGGCGTGATGTTCGGCAACCCGGAAACGACTACGGGCGGAACAGCGTTGAAGTTCTATTCTTCAATGAGACTCGATATAAGGAGGATCGAAAACATAAAGGAGAACCAGGACACCATAGGTGGGAGGGTGAGGGTCAAGGTCGTAAAGAACAAGGTTGCCCCGCCTTTTAAACAGGCAGAGTTTGATATATACTTTAATGAGGGTATATCTCGACCTGGAGAGATACTCGACCTCGGTGTTGAAAACGGTATAATCGAAAAATCAGGCGCCTGGTACAGCCTTAATGGAAACAGGATCGGTCAGGGAAGAGAGAATGCAAAGGAGTTTCTGAAGAATAACCCCGAGGCTGCAGAGACCGTTCAGCAAAGGATACTGGAACACTTTAACATGAGGAGATAGTCATGGAAATAAATGAGCTTCTCAAGACGGCCATAGCAAATGAGGCATCGGATCTGCACATCAAGGTCGGCTCGAATCCTATACTCCGCATTGCAGGAGAGCTCACACCGCTCAGCTCTGAGGGAAAGGTCTCGCAGCAGGATGCAATGAAAATAGCCTATACGGTGATGAGTCCAAGTCAGAGAGAGATATTCAAAAAGAGAAATGAGCTCGACCTCGCCTACAGCGTCCCTGGGCTTGGCAGATTCAGATGCAATATCTTCATACAGAGAGGTACAATCGGCATCGTCTTCAGGGTCATCCCTATGAGGATTCCAACCATAGAAGAGCTAAACCTCCCGGATGTGCTGAAGAAGATAGCCCTCGAACCGAGGGGTCTTGTCCTTGTCACAGGGACAACAGGAAGCGGCAAGTCCACAACCCTCGCAGCCATGATCGATTATATCAATATGAACAGGACATGCAATGTCATAACCATAGAAGACCCTATAGAGTATCTGCACAGGGACAAGATGAGTATCATAAACCAGAGGGAGGTAGGCAGCGATACCGAGTCATTCAGTAAGGCGCTGAGGTCAGCGCTCAGGCAGGACCCTGATGTGATACTCGTTGGTGAGATGCGTGATTTCGAGACGATACAGACAGCGCTCGTTGCGGCAGAGACCGGACATCTCGTCTTCAGCACCCTCCATACAATTGATGCCGCAGAGACCATTAACAGGGTGATAGCGGTCTTCCCGCCCTATCAGCATAAGCAGGTGAGAATGCAGCTTTCATCCGTGATAAAGGGCATAATCTCGATGAGACTGATGCCAAAGGCGGACGGCAAAGGCAGGGTGCCTGCTGTTGAGGTGCTTGTTGCAACAGCAACAATTAAGGACTGTATACTCGACCCTGACAAGACAAAGCTCATCCCCGACGTAATAGCACAGGGCAAGATACACTACGGCATGCAGACCTTTGACCAGTCCCTTTTCGACCTCTTCAAGGCAGGCCTGATCACTTATGAGGAGGCATTAAGGTGGGCGTCAAACCCTGATGACTTCGTCCTCAGGGTAAAGGGCGTTCGCTCAACCAGTGACCTCACCTATGAAGAACCCTTTGAGCAAAAGCAATCAGGGATGGATATCGAAAGATTCTCAAGATGAGAAGGGATGATTCTCTGGAGCAGGTTCTGCGGTATGCTTACAGGCTGTTGAGCTACAGGGGAAGGAGTGAAAAGGAACTGAGCGAAAGGCTGAGGATGAAGGGCTTTGACGAAGATTCCATCAACAGGGCCATCAGCGGTCTCAGGTCAGACGGTTATTTAGATGACAGGAGGCTCGCCGTTTCTATCAGGAGATACGCCGAGGAGTCGAAATATCTGAGCCTGCCTGCAACAAGGATGCTCCTCAAGGAGAGAGGAATCCCGCCTGCCCTGATCGATGAGGCTCTGGCAGGGTTCGATGAGCCTGAGGTAGCGAAGAGGCTTGTAGAAAGAAGACTGAGGAGAATGAAGTCCGATGATAATGCTGCCATAAGAAGACTTGAGGGGATGCTTTTAAGGAGGGGGTTTCTGAGGGGTACCATACAGGAGGTAATAAAATCTTTTCACCTGAAAGGAGACAGAGATGAAGCGGATTGAATTATCCTTATTTGCATTTGCAATCTCAATATTATTCCTTATCGGCTGCGCCTCGGAGAGGGTGCGTTACACCTATGACGAGATAAAGGGTTATCCTCAAAACATCCAGGAACTCATCATGAAGGGTGAGATCTCCACAGGTATGACGAAACAGCAGGTGAGGTACGCATGGGGAGCCCCGGACAGAACAACGATCCTCGAGCCGCTGGACGGGAAGGCAAGGGAGGAATGGATATACACGAAATTATTCGGGGTATATGAAGAAAAAAGGCTCCTGTTTATAGATGATAAACTCTCCTATATCATCCCTGAACCCAAAAAGCCACAGAAACAAGAGGAGCAATGAAGAGCAGCGAGATCAGAAAGGCATTCCTCGATTATTTTAGGTCCAGAGGCCACGAGATAGTTAAGAGCTCACCCCTCATACCGAGGCATGACCCTACCCTTCTCTTCACAAATGCCGGGATGGTGCAGTTCAAATCTACCTTTCTCGGACAGGAGATAAGGCCCTATAAGAGGGCTGCATCCTGCCAGAAGTGTCTGAGGGCAGGCGGCAAGCACAGCGACCTTGAAAACGTAGGCCATACAGCAAGGCACCACACATTCTTCGAGATGCTCGGCAACTTCTCTTTTGGTGATTACTTTAAAAGGGATGCCATACTCTTTGCATGGGAGTTCCTCACCGAATGGCTCAAGCTTCCGAAAGAAAGGCTCCTCGTTTCTGTGTTCGAGGAAGACGATGAGGCAGCAGGGCTATGGAAAGAGCTCACAGGGATGTTAGAGAATCGGATAGTCAGGTTGGGGGCAAAGGACAACTTCTGGCAGATGGGAGATACAGGTCCGTGTGGTCCATGCTCAGAGATAATAATTGACCAGGGTCAGGGGGTCGGATGTGGAAGGCCTGAATGCTCTGTCGGATGTGACTGCGACAGGTTCCTCGAGATCTGGAACCTCGTGTTCATGCAATATAATCGCAATGAGGCAGGAAACCTTACGCCCCTTCCACGACCGAGCATCGACACAGGCATGGGGCTTGAAAGGATAACGGCTGTTATGCAGGGAAAGTTTAACAATTTTGATTCAGACATCTTCTCGCCGATCATATCAGCCATAACACACTATACCGGCGTCGGCTACGGCAAAGACGCTGCAACAGATACCTCTATAAGGGTTATCGCAGACCACATCAGGGGGATAGCATTTCTGCTGTCAGAGGGTTTGATGCCCTCAAACGAAGGCAGGGGTTATGTCCTGAGGAGGATTATCAGGAGGGCATCAAGACACGCCCGACGCCTCGGGATAGAAAAACCCATCCTCTTCCGGCTGCTCGATTCCGTGGCAGATGCCATGGCAGATGTCTATCCTGAGCTCTTGGAGGAAAAAGAGAGGACCTCCAAGATCCTGATGGTGGAAGAAGAGCGCTTTGCAAAGACGCTCGATCTCGGCATGAGGATAATGGATGACCTGATAGCATCATTGAAGAGTCAGCGGCAGAAAGTTATCCCGGGCGGAGAACTATTTAAACTCTATGACACATACGGCTTCCCCCTGGACCTTGCGCGGGATATCGCAATAGACAACGATCTATTAATCGATGAAGACGGTTTTCATCAGGCAATGGAGACACAGAGGGAAAGGGCGAGGGCCTCATGGGTCGGAGAGGATGAGGCCGTGGCATCCATCTACAGGGAACTGATCGCTGAGGTAGGGAAAACAGAATTTATAGGCTACGATAGCCTCGAATCAGAATCTCTCATAAAGGCGATCCTGAAGAATGGGAAGGTGATAAGGGAGGCGTCCGAGGGTGATGAGGTTGAGCTCTTTCTCGACAAAACACCATTTTACGGCGAATCAGGCGGACAGGTCGGCGATGTTGGAGAGATGGTTAGAGAGGACCTCCGTATATCTGTTATCGATACAAAAAAACCTCTCGATGCCCTTCATTCCCATATCGCCAGAATAAGAAAAGGAAGGCTCCATGTATGGGACAGGGTAAAATGCAGGGTAGATATCGAAAAAAGAAAGGCGACCATGAGAAACCATACTGCCACCCATCTGCTTCAGGCATCTCTGAGGTCCGTCATCGGCGATCATGTAAAGCAGGCAGGCTCGCTCGTCACACCTCAAAGGCTCCGTTTTGATTTTACCCATTTCTCAGGTCTCGATGAGGCAGAGATACGCACCATTGAGGATACGGTGAATGAGAAGATATTAGAAAACCTTCCTGTGGTGACATCGATCATGGACATAAAGACAGCCATAGCATCAGGGGCAACAGCGCTGTTCGGAGAACGATACGGCGAGACAGTCCGTGTTGTGAGTATCCCTGGTTTCAGCTCAGAACTCTGCGGCGGGACCCATTGCAAGGCAACAGGTGAGATAGGACTGTTTGTCGTGCTCTCTGAAGGAAGCGTGGCATCGGGCATAAGGAGAATAGAGGCGTTCACAGGGAAGGTAGCCTTCGATTATCTCAGGGATAGAGATGTAGAGCTCAGAAGGATAACTGAACTGTTGAGGACAGACAGGGCTTATGCCAGAATAGAAAAACTCATTTCTGACATGAGGGCGCTTGAGAAGGAAATGGAGTCGATAAAGGACAGGGCCGCTGCAAAGGACTCATCTGCGATACTGAAACATGCAAGAAACATAAACGGGACAGCAGTAATTTCCTACAGGGTCGACGGCCTTGAACAGAAAGACCTGAGGGTCCTTGCTGATAACATAAGGGACAGGATAGGTTCAGGGGTTATATTCCTGGCATCAGCGAAAAACGGCCGGGCATCAATGCTCGCAATGGTCACAAGGGATTTAACTGAAAGGTTCAATGCAGGCGAAATGCTTAAGGAGGTGGCTTCAGCGGCAGGAGGCAAAGGCGGTGGAAAGGCAGAAATGGCTCAGGGGGGGACGAGCAACCTTGACAGACTGGACAGGGCATTAGAGTCGGTATACGATATAGTCAAAAGACAGTCACAGGTAACGAGTAAGAGGTAATCATATCAGATCAGGAGGTGTGTTATGACATTCTTTGATGTAGTGAGGAGGGCATTGCTGGCAGGTTTCGGGGTTCAGGAGAAGGTGAAGGAGTTCATCGACGACCTCGTGAAGAAGGGGGAATTGAGCGAATCTGAGGGGGCAAAGCTCGTTAAGGAATGGACGGAGAAAGCCGACAGAACCTCTCAGGACCTCACCAAAAGCCTCTCTGACATAATCACAAAGACGATGGATAAGATGAATCTCCCTACAAAGGACGATATAGAGAGGCTGAACAAGAAGGTCAGTGCATTGTCTGCACGGGTAAAGAGGCTCGAAGGCGGTAAGGAGGAAGGACCAGAAGAGGAATAGTTTGTGGATATATACAGGCTGACGCGCACTTATAAGTCTGCCCGAAGGCTCCAGCAGATAATAAATGTATTTATCAGGTACGGCTTCGGAAAACTAATAGACCAGGTACACCTCGGAAGGTATATACCTTTTAAAAAGCGGCTGAAGTCATTCGGCATATGGCCTGATGTAAAGGGTCCATCCGTCCCTGAAAGACTGAGGATGGCATTTGCCGAGCTCGGCCCCACCTTTATAAAACTCGCCCAGATACTTTCATCACGGCCTGATCTGATAACTGTCCGTTTTGCTAATGAATTTAAGAAACTCCAGGATGAAGTCCCTCCTTTCCCGGTTAATGAAGCCTTAAAGACGATAGAAGAAGAGCTCAAACTGCCAGTGAACAGGATCTTCAGCCATTTCGACGAGACCCCGATTGCAGCCGCATCAATAGCCCAGGTGCACAGGGCAACCCTTCTTGATGGTTCTGATGTGGTAGTAAAGATACAGAGGCCTGATATAAGGGAGCAGATAGAAACCGATATAAGCATCTTAACCTACATTGCGAAGCTTCTCGATAAGTATCTTCCAGAGAGCAGATTCTTTAATCCCCTCGGCATTGTCGAGGAGTTCTCAAGGACTGTAAGAAAGGAGCTGGACTTTGTCGAAGAGGCAAGGAGCTGTAATAAGTTCAGGAGGAACTTCGAAAATCATCCCGAGGTTTATTTCCCCGAGGTATACCCGGACCTCGTCACCGAGAAGGTCCTTACAATGGAAAGGATCAGTGGCGTCAGGATCGATGACATAACTGCTATAGATAAGATGGGGATCGATAGAAAAAGACTTGCCAGGGTAGGTATGGATGTATATTTCAAACAGATACTTGAGGATGGCTTTTTCCATGCAGATCCACATCCGGGGAATATCTTTGTTATGCCTTCAGGTGTAATAGCATTTCTCGATTTTGGCATTGTCGGAAGGGTCTCCGATGAATTAAAGGAGACGATGGCAAACACATTCATCGCCCTGCTTGAGAAGGATTTCGACAGACTGATCGATCAGTATGTGGAGCTCGGTATTGTGCCCGAACATATAGACCTTGAATCATTCAAACGCGAGTTCAAGACAGACCTTGTGGATATCCTCGAACCGCTTTATGGACTGACCCTACGCGAGATCAATCTCGCACAGTATCTGGACACAATCACACACCTCGCAATAAAGCACAATCTGAGGATACCCTCAGAGCTTTTACTGATCGACAAGGCGATGCTCATACTGGATAACATCGGGCGACAGCTCGACCCTGAATTCGATTTTATTGCAGCCTCAGAGCCGTATGCTTCAAAGATTATCAGAAAAAGGGTCAGCCCTTCAAGGCTTTACGAGAAGGCAAGGAAAAATGTCCTGGAGATCACCGACTTTGCATTTCTTTTCCCAAGACAGATGAAACAGGTAATAAAGAAGATATTGAAGGATGATATTCAGATAAAGATGTATCATGTTAATCTCCCGGAGTTTATAAAGGACATGGACAGGGCAAGCAACAGGCTCGCCTTTGCCATGATCATAAGCGCTATACTTATAAGTTCTGCTATCATGCATGCAACCGGCGTTGGCCCTAAGATCCTGGGTATGTCCGTCCTTGGTTTCATAGCCTTCGGATTGGCCTTCCTCCTCGGCATATGGCTTGTCATATCGATCATAAGGTCAGGGAGGCTATGACCCTGCAGGTTGAAGGCGATACGCTCTTGAATCGGGGTTTATTATCAGGGCTGGCAGGGCCGTCTACTTTTTCCTTTCAAACATACCTCCAGCAGTAACAATAAAGATAATCGATGCAGCTATCAGAACGCCCATGTCCAGAGATATGGAAAAATCGGATACAGCCGCATCCCCGAGGACTGCGTGTTTTAAAGCGTCTATGCCGTATGTAAAGGGATTCAGCACTGTTACTACCCTTAAAATCTCAGGGAGCATCTTCACCGGATACATCGCACCTGACAGGAAAAACATAGGCATCACGATGAAGTTCATGATGACGCTGAAGCTCTCGAAACTCTCATAAAATGTGGCAATGACAATGCCAAGTGAAGACATGCAGAACGACAGAAGGACACAGATGGTAATGACCTCTAATGCCGCCTGAAGACCTATCCTGATGCCGAGCAGTGGGAATAATGCAAAAATTACGGCCGCCTGAATCGAAGAGATGACCGTCCCGCTCAGGGCCTTACCCGTCACTATTGAAACCCTCGATACAGGTGCAACGAGTATCTCCTTCATGAAACCGAATTCCTTGTCCCATATGATCGATATGGATGAAAATATAGAGCTGAAAAGTATTGTCATGCCTATAATACCTGGAAATATAAATTGCATATAGGATACACCCATCCATGGAGAGACAAGCCCAGACATGCCTGAGCCGATAAGAAAGAGCCAGATGAGTGGTCTTGCAATGGCAGAGATGAACCTGCTCCTTTCCCTCACAAACTTCTTGAGCTCCCTGACGACTATCACATAGATGGCATTAAACTCTATCAAACTTCCTCCTGTAGGAGCGAACCGCCTCCCTTATGGTATCGCTGTCTGACACATCCTCACCCCTGATCTCCTTCCCTGTCATCCTCAAAAAGACATCATTCAGGGTTGGCCGCTGGAGCCTCACAGAGAGAACCGTCTCTCCGATGGTCCTTATGATCTCAGGTATACATGTGTCGCCCTTTAAAGAGGTCAGGAATAATTCATTATCCTTTTCAGAAACAACGACATGGAACAATCTCTCGATCTCAGCCCTTGCCCTTTTATTATCCGTTGTCCTGATATAGATGACATCTCCGCCAACGGTTTTCTTGAGTTCATCAGGAGTCCCCATCGTGATGATCTTCCCGCTGTCAATTATTGCTATCCTGTCGCAGACCTCTGCCTCTTCCATATAGTGGGTCGTCATAAAGACGGTAACATTGTGCTTCCTCGGCAGATCCACAATAAACTCCCAGAGATTCATCCTCGATTGAGGATCCAGACCCAATGTCGGCTCATCGAGAAAGAGCACCTTCGGCCTGTGGATTAACCCCCTCGCAACCTCAAGCCTCCTCTTCATGCCTCCTGAAAACCGCTTGACAAGGTCATCCCTCCTGTCATAGAGACCAACAAAATGGAGTGCATCCTCTATCCGCTGTTTCATGACATCCTTCTTCACACTATAAAGATACGCATGGAACATCAGATTCTCGTATGCGGTCAGGTCCCTGTCGAGGGTTGTATCCTGAAAGACTATGCCTATGGACCTCCTGACCTCTGAGGACTCCCTTGTGCAATCATAACCGTTGATAAATGCCCTGCCAGAGGTTGGTGCAAGCAATGTGCAGAGGATGTTTATGGTGGTCGTCTTTCCCGCACCATTAGGACCGAGGAAGCCAAAGATTGTTCCCTCCTCTACCTTAAAGGAGATATCATCGACAGCAGTTATATGGCCAAATCGCTTGATGAGGTTTTCGACTCTGATTACAGACATATAAGAGTATAACAGAAAGTCCTGAAGGCAAAATAGTTTACAATCCCCGAGGCAGAATCAGACACAAAAAAGAGCGAACCGATTCCTCTGCCCTGTTTAATGGTATTGGCCGGCCCCGCCTCCCTCGCTCTGCACCTGACAGTAAAGCCCTGTTGTTTCGCATTCAGCGCATTCAAACTGGATCAGGATATGGCCTATCCCCATCCCTCTGAGCATATCCTCTATCCTTTTCCTCACCACTTCGACCTCGCTCAATTTCTGGTCGTGCACCCAGATATGGGCTGAGAAGGCTATTCTTCTATGCGCCAGCGACCAGATATGGAGGTCATGAATGCCCATCACCCCGGGCACCTCAGAGATCATCCTTGCGATCCCTTCAACATCAACATCCCTCGGCGTCATCTCGAGAAAGATAGAGGTAGCCTCTCTTACCACACCCGTGCCGCCCGCAACTATGCCGATCCCGATAATGGCACCAGCTATTGGGTCTGCATATAACCAGCCAGTGAAATGTATAATCACGCCTGATATAATCACCCCGATAGAAGACAGGGCATCGCCCAGCAGATGCAGCCACGCACTCCTAATATTCAGATCAGCATGCCCCCTGCCTATAATCAGTGCCGCTGCAACATTCCCTATCAGACCTATGACTGCGATTGTCAACATCAACAGGGTATCTATCTGAGGGGGGGACACGAATCTTTTATACGACTCAAAAAATACAAATACAGCGATTATTAAAAGACCCACTCCATTTATCACAGCAGCGAGGAGGCCGACCCTCTGATAACCGTAAGTTGCCCTGTAGTCAGAGGGCCTTCTGCTTATCCTTGCTGCTATCAGACTCAGACCGAGTGCAAAGACATCCGTCAAATTATGCCCTGCATCACCCAACAGTGCGAGGCTGTTACTCAGTATCCCGCCGACAACCTCTGCAAGCAGTATAAGGACTGTTACTGCAAGGCTCAATCTGAGTCGTTTTTCTGCTGTGAGTCCCATGGTTTATTTTACTACCTCAAGGATAAAAAAGGGGTCGAGGCAATGCCGACCCCCTCCAGTATTTATAATGGGAAGAGCCTATACGGCTACCGCACCGGGTGCCATCTTCTCGATCTCCATGAGCCAGAGCAGTCTCGAACCATTGATAACAGAGGCATTGATAGATCTGATCATATCTTCAGGTAAGACATCAAGGTCCTGTCTCTTTTCAAAGGGTCTGAATTCAGGCTTCACCTTTATCTTTGTATTCCTTTTTACATCAGCCAATTTTGCAACCCTTATCTCAGTGCCCATTGCCTTTGCAGCAGCAGCAAATATCTCCCTGTGAGACATCGCCTCACCAGCAGGCTCGATCGCCTTACAGACATGCCTCAGTCTGCCGAGATAATCCACAATGGTCCCGTCAACCTCGAGATAGGCCGCTGATGGAAGCACAAGATCGGCCTGCCTTGCAAGCCCTGTAAGATGAGAATTCTGCACCACGAGGAAGTCAACCTGAGGCCTATCCGTCAATGGGACCTCACCGATTGCATAGAGGAGTTTTATTCCACCACGGGCCATCTCTCTATATGTCTTACCCTGCGACGCAAGCCCCATGAGTATTACACCCTTTGCATTGCTCTCTACAGGAACAGAAACAGCAACGCCCTTCAGCATGGCTATATTGGCTGATGCACTATACAGTGATGGTGATGAAAGGATTATCGGGTTCTTTGCCTCTGCAAACATGGCTGAGGCACTCTCGATCTCCTCGGAGATCTCAGATCCTTTTACTGCGTCCTCCATGGCCTTCACAGCCTTAAAACCCCTCGATATCAATGCCTTTGCCACGGATGATAGTATAGAGGCCTCATCACCACGGAGGTTAATGGTTGCGACCTCTGAAATCCTTGTGTCCCCTGAGTTTACCACTATGAGCCTTGCGCCATCACTGACCCTCTTCCTTATAATGGCATCTGTCGCTGGAAATACCCTGTTCCACTGGCTCGGGTTGAACCCGACGAGCATTATCAGGTCCGATGACCCAATGTCAGCACCACCTGAGAGCAGGGATTCACTATCTGCATAGAGGCTCACCGTTGTGTCGAGGTTTTCTGTTCCAACAACCTCGGCGGCAAATCTCTTTAGCGTCAATGCGTCCTCGTTAAGAATCCCGCCTGTGCTTATAAACCCTGCCTCCCTTCCTGAATCCCTGAGTTTTTCTGCGAGGATATCGAGGGCATCCTCCCATGTGATCTCCACAAGCTCGCCATCTGTCCTCTTCATGGGCGATGTAACCCTCGTATCTGCGCTGATACAGTCAAAACCAAATCTTCCATATGCACAGATATATCTTGTCTGAGGGTCCTCGAGGACGTCCGCATTTATCTTCCTTACCTCACCATTCTTTGTGCTGACCTTAATATAGCAGGCATCCCCGCAAAGGAGGCAGGCCGATCTTACATGGTCATAGTCCCACTCCCTGCCCTTCCTCCACCTGTCAGCCTCAAGGATCGCATTCACAGGGCATACATCTATGCAGCTTCCGCAGAATGTACAGCCCGATTCATGGAGGGGCATGCCGTTTGCCGTGGTCACCTTTGAACCAACCCCCCTTCCCATAAATTCGAGGATGCTGGTCCCCTGGTATCTGCATATCCTCACGCATCTCCCGCAGAGTATGCAATAATCAGGGTCGAGCTTTATAAAGGGATTCCTGTCATCTATGCCAAAACCAAACTTCTTTCTCGAGAATGTCGATTCCTGTATCTCAAAGTCATAGGCATAATTCTGGAGGTTGCACTGCCCTGCCTTTGTGCAGGTCATACAGTCCAGTGGATGCATCGAAACGATGAGATCTATGACAAATCTCCTCACCTCCTGAACGCGCTCTGTGTTTGTGAGTATGCTCATCCCTTCCTTTGTCTTCATTGTGCATGCGGTCATAGGGGCCTTCATGCCTTCGACCTCTACAAGACACATCCTGCAGGCACCGATCCCCTTCATGCCCTTCAGATAACACAGATTTGGGATATGGATGCCTACTGATTCAGCAGCATCTATGAGATTCATGCCTTCTTGAACCTTCACCTCTTTTCCGTCTATCTTAATATTCACCATACCTGCCATCTATACCTCCTTAAGTTTGCTAATGATCTTATTATTAACGTATGCCAGAATATATCTTCTACCGGTTAACCGTCCTCACATTATACCGGTCCACTTTTAAGCAAAAAATTATTCAGCCTTTACTAATTCCTCATTTTTAATATTTACAACTATGATCGCCCCTGTCGGACATACAGGCACGCAGTCACCGCACTTTGTGCACCTTTTCTGCCTTATCTCAAAGGGGAGGTAGCCGGAAAGATGAGATACCCTCTTCTCCCCTATGATGGCACTGTATCTGCACACCTCTTTGCAGAGCCCGCACATCACGCATTTTTCAGGGATTATCCTGTATTGTATAAATGCAGCACACTCCCTTTCAGGACATCTGCCATTGATATGTTCCCTGAAGACATCGGTCGCCATCCAGTCGAGGACAAACTTAGCCGTATCCTTTCCCTTCTTACACAAAGACCCTTCGAGCATCTCATCCACAATCCGCCTGAGCATCACGAGGTCGGCCTCAGTCCCCCTTCCCTCAACTATGTTTTTGAGCCTCACCAATGCCTCATAGCTTCCGAAGGAGCAGGGCATGCACCTTCCGCACATAGGGCCGGTTAAGAATTCATCCATATAATAAAGTGCCCTATTGACAGGGCATCTCTTTTGCTCAGCCTCTCTCTTTATCTCCTCAACCTTTTTCTCTTTTTCTTCTGCCACATAGCCTCCATCTAAATGTATAACCCGTGATCCATGATTTGAAACCTGAATCCTTACTTTTGCACTTCCCTGCTTCCTATCTGTTCTTTCCTCGGCTGCCTTTCTATCTTTACTGCATTGATCGGACACGCCAGATAGCACGCCTTGCATTTCGTGCAGTAGTCCTGGTCTATGAAATAGCTGTCCCTCGTCTCCTTTACAGCATCGTAGGCACATGCCTGTTTACACAAGCCGCAGAGGAAGCACTCGCTATGCTCTATCCTGAACACTCCGAGTCCCCTGCAGACCTTTGCACGACAGTAATGCTCATAAACATGTTCCTCGTATTCCTCCCTGAAGTATCTTATAGTCGAGAGAACTGGATTCGGTGCACCCTGGCCGAGCCCGCAGAGCGAGCCTTTCTGTATATTTTTGCACATCCTTTCAAGCCGTTCTATATCGCCTGGCTCTCCCTTGCCAGAGGTAATCCTCTCAAGTATCTGGAGCATCTGGTATGTCCCGACCCTGCAAGGTGGACATTTACCGCATGACTCAGACTGGCAGAAGGATAAAAAGTACTTGGCCACATCTACCATGCAGGTGTCTTCGTCCATGACAACCATCCCCCCTGAGCCCATCATTGAGCCAGCCTCTGTAAGGGAATCGAAGTCAACAGGCAGGTCAAGGAGGCTCGCAGGTATACAGCCCCCTGAAGGGCCGCCTGTCTGGACAGCCTTGAATGCCTTATCCCCGATAATCCCGCCACCTATGTCGAATATTATCTCCCTGAGGGTTATTCCCATCGGCACCTCGACAAGCCCTGTATTCTTAACCTTGCCTGTCAGAGCAAAGACCTTCGTGCCGGGGGAGTTCTTCGTCCCTATGCTCAGAAACCAATCAGGGCCGTTCTCTATTATTGGCGGGACGCATGCATAGGTCTCGATATTATTGAGATTGCTCGGGTATCCCCAGACGCCGCCTCCAGGCTCTGACAGCCTCGGAGGCCTCGGCCTCGGGAATCCCCTGTCACCTTCTATCGATGCCACGAGGGCAGTGGATTCTCCACAAACAAAGGCCCCTGCACCCTCCCTCACATCAAGATAGAAATTTACACCTGTGCCAAGGATGTTGTCTCCAAGCAGGCCGAGCTCTTCTGCCTGTCTAAGCGCTATCCTCAGATTTTTAACCGCAAGCGGATATTCGTGACGAACATATATGAAACCATATTCAGCATCTATAGCGTATGCACAGATAAGCATACCCTCAATGAGGCTGTGCGGGTCTCCCTCCATGATCGATCTGTCCATGAATGCTCCGGGGTCACCCTCGTCGCCGTTTGCTATAACAAACTTTATCCTGCCGGGGGCCTTCTTACAATGTTCCCACTTCTTTCCAGCAGGGAAGCCTGCGCCACCCCTGCCCCTCAGATTGGCTCGTTTCACCACTTCGAGCACCTCGTCAGGCGTCATGGTCGAAAGGGCCTTTTCGAGTGCCCTGTAACCACCAACAGCAATATAATGGTAAATGTTATTTGGATCTATCCTGCCATTGTTTCTCAGTGCTACACGAACCTGCTTTTTATAGAAGGGAAGCGTATCCATGAACTCATAGGGCTCATCGATTACAGATTCCCTAAAAAGAAGGGATCTGACAGGTTTACCGATCGATAAAGTAGTCGAAACAATATCAGAGACATCGCTGCCCTTAACCTTCTGATAGAAGTATCCCTCCGGCTCTACCTTCATTACAGGGCCCTTCTGGCATAATCCCTGGCACCCTGTCTTCACTATCTCAAGGTCATAACCCTTTGTACCTGCCCTCTCGAACTCATCAACCACCTTTCGTGAACCAGAGGCAACACAGGCAGTTCCGGTGCATACCTTTATCCTATGCCTGTCAGGTCTGAAGGTCTCCTCCTTCAGGTTAAGCCTGAGTTTTCTCAAATCCTCTATGTTTCCGAGTCTTTCCATCATCAATCCTGCCTTACTCTAAGATATCTTCTGATTTCACGGTAACCCCTGTCTTGATCTCCCTGATCAATTCCCGGAGTTTCCTTGGCCCAATCTCACCAATGACCTCTTCATTAACAACCGCAACAGGGGCAAGGCCGCAGCAGCCGACACAGCCCACGGTCTCGAGTGTCAGTGAAAGGTCAGGCGTAGTCTCTCCCTCTTTTATCTGGAACTCCTCCTGCAGCCTATCGAGCACCTTCTGCGCACCCCTCACATGGCAGGCAGTCCCGGTGCAGACCCTCACAACCTTCTTACCCCTCGGTATAAAGTGGAACTGTTTGTAGAAACTTGCAACACTGTAGATCTCTGCAAGGGGCAGATCGAGCCTCTTTGACAGCGACCTCAAGATATCCTCGGGGAGATAGCCGTGTTCCTCCTGGACCCTGTGGAGGGTCGGTATCAATATGCCCTTCTTCCTGTCGTGCTCTGAGAGCACACGGCTTACCCGCCCGATCTGTTCATCCACGTCGAGATCTTCTATCTTCATCCAACCTCCCGTCCCTAATAAATCCCTATATGCGGCTTTGCCGCCTTCTCCAATTCACGCCTTGCAGCCATATCCATAAGCACACGCTCTGTTCCAAATCTCCCTGGCTCGTATTTTCTAAGTTTCAAAGCAACCCTCGCCCTGTCGATATATTCAAGCGCCAGCGTCAACATCCTTTCAGGGTCAGGTTCAAAGTGCATGGGTCCCTTGAATCTCTCCCACCAGACCTCTGTCATTATCCTCTCTACCTCCTTGCTTGCACTGAGAGGGGACTCTCCGCCCATTATTACAGGCACACCTGATGCTGCAAAATAAGCACCAATGGCGATTGCCTTCTCCGCCATCCACTCAGGTGCTATACCCACACCAGGCATCCCTCCTATTTCATCAGAAAGACCGCCTTCTTCGGCCATGGCACTCAGGATTGTCAGTATCCTTGAATTGTCAACGCAGGCGCCCACATGGAGTATCGGGGGTATCCCTATCGCCTCGCAGACCTCTCGAAGTCCAGGCCCTGCCTGATCCATCATCTCGGGGGTTAGGAACCCTGCAGTTCCACAGGCTGCAGAGCCGCAGCCAGATGAGACAATAAGCACATCGTTCTTGATCAGTTCCGATGCCAAAAACCTGTGAACCCCGGTAGATGGAACCCTCGGGTTATCGCAACCGGCGAGTCCAACAACCCCTCGAATCCTCCCTGCCATAATAGCGTCATTCAGAGGTCTGAAGGATGCCCTCCATCTGCCGCCCTGCATGTATTCTATGTATTCGTGAGAAAAGCCAGCAATAACAGGATATTTCTGTGTTATATGGCTGCCCTCTGTCTTCCTGTTCGGGAAGTTGTCAATGGCAATCATCACTATCTCCCTCGCTATCTCTCTCGCCCTGTGTTCGTCATACTCTATATGAGTCGCACCCGGAATCTTCGCCCTGTCTGATGTGGTTATAACCTTTGTATGAAATCTCCTTGAGAGTTCTGTGATTGCTGGCATTATGCACTGGACATCAACCACAATTGCCTCCACGAGTCCTGTCATGATCCCTAGTTCTTGATTTGTAAAACCACCGGCAGTCGGTATTCCGTGCCTCATAAGCAGCTCGTTTGCAGTGCAGCACATACCGCCAAGATTTATACCCTTAGCACCCTTTGACCGAGCATAGGCAAGGATCTCGGGCTCGGTTGTCACATCCACTATCATCTCAGCAAGGGTGGGCTCATGTCCATGGACAACCAGATTCACCTCGTCCTCTTTAAATATCCCGAAGCTCGCCTCTGCCTTTACAGGCCATGGGGTGCCAAAGAGGATGTCCGTTATGTCTGTAGCTATCATACATCCCCCCCAGCCATCTGCAAGGGCGGTCCTCAGGGCATGGGTTAGCAGATGATCAGGGTCATGGTCAACACCAATACTTGTGCAGTGCATTGCCTCGCCAACCTCTCTGTCGATGCCACGGGGCGCAATCCCCCATTTCTTCCACCTCTCCTGTGTCTTTTTTGGCGCCCTTCTCAGATAATTGAGCTCTCCCCTCTGACGGCCAAAGTCTTCAATAAATTTCAGCGCCACATCACGTGCCACATCATTTACAGGCCTCCCCTCAAACTCCACATCGAGTATTCCTGCAATCCTGTAAAGTTTTCTAACATCCTTTATCTGAAAGTCCTTTGTCTCACTGTTAGCAACCGCAAGCAAGGTGAATGCAAGATCCCTTGCATGGTCGCTGTGGGCTGCTGTGCCGGCTGCAATCATCCTCACCAGATTTCTTGCCACAACCGTCGGAAGTGTCGCTCCGCATATGCCCCTCGCATCTTCCTCAGCATTTGCCCCTACAAGTCTGCACGGTCCCATATGACAGACCTTACAGCAGGCTCCAGAGGCACCGATGGGACATGGTTTAACCCTCTCAGCCCTCTCAAAGCATGTCTCCAGTCTATGTGCTTCCCCCCACTCTATTATCTCCTCTGCAGCCTTATTTGCACTCTTCAACTTATCCATCGTCTTACCTCCATAGCTTCGTAATGCATTATATGCATACTAATGCATCACTTTCACGGTCTTCAGATCATCGGCTCCATCTCCAGTGCTGGATGGTGCTCTTCCGATCTGTATTCGAGGAGTTTCTCTGAATCCTCGCATATGGTCTCATCAGCTATCTTATCGAGCAGGTCAGGAACCCCTTCTTCTACAGCCCTTTGGTTGAATGACTCCCGAACCCTCTCCTTCAATGCCTTTGTCATCCAGACAATCCTCTTCAGACCTCCATCCCCGTACAGGAACTTCTTACTGCTAATAAAATTGACCCCGATACCCATAAACCCTGGGGTCTGCACCCCCCCGCCAACTGTCCCAGCGAGGGTAGAAAACTTCATCCCTATTGGTGTCATCCCTGTATGGCCCCGCTGAACGATCATAACACCATTCGCCTCAGGAATAATTGCCACAATACATTCGAAACATCCACAGGATGTCATCGGGTTTTCCATTATCGTATATAGATTCAATGTCTCGATTGCACCCCCAGAAGCCTTTTTGAGGTATTCATCAACCCCTGTATACCTGCCGTATCTCGCATCTATCAACGAGCCCTTCGGGACAGGCTGATTCCCACCTGTCGGGTCTATCTCATATGCCGCCTTTCCATCAAGCCAGTTATAGGCACCGCACAGGCCGAGCCTTTCAGGCGTGATTACACAGACATGACTCGGTGCAAAGGACTGGCAGAGGAGACAGGAATAGAATGTCTCTACTGATTCGTCATTCATCGTGCCGAGCCTCTGGTCGCGCTCCCTGTATGATGCCCTTGCCTCTTCTCTGACCTTTATAACGTCTTCCTCATCCGTATAGATAGTGACCTGCACCTTATCAACAATGCTCTTGAACCTGTGGTGTGTCATGGTGGCCTGGATAATCCCTATATGCTCAAGTGTTATGCCTTCCTTCTTTGCATTATGACTTATCCTTATCCAGTTTATGTCCCTCTGTCCCATGTGCCAGAGTCCCTGGGCCTCATTTATATTGTGGTGAACCTTCCTCTCTATGACAGACTCGAAGTCCTTCTGCATCTTCCTGCCTGCAACATCGATTACTATACCAAGAGGCATCTGCCCACCCTTTTCATACCTCTCATGCCAGTTATTACCGATAATGATGACCTTGTTATCCTCTATTTCTTCGAGGTCCTTCATCCGCACCCATTCAAAGGCAGGCGTTCTCTGACCTCCAAACTCTATAAAGGTATCCTCCTTCCTGATCCTCTCACCCTCAAACGCAGGACCATAAGCAACAGGAATAGGAGGCTTCTCGACTGTAATCTTGAGTCCCCTCACCTCTATCGCCTTCTGGACAATCCTGCTGTGGTCGAGCTCCCTGTCTACCTCTTCATAGGTGCATACACCCGTGGGATGGATGACCGGTTGCATTGTATCACATATTGCAGGGTAGCCCATGTTTATGGCACCTGCGCCTGTCGACCACTTTATATCGTCCAGCTCACCGAGGACCATGGCAAAGGCAAAGACCCTCTCCTTTGTATATTTAAGCTGCCTCTTATAATCCCCTGGTTTAACATTCCCGAAGATCAGGGCCGCCCTTATAGACCAGTCCAGGGCATAGATCGTATGTTCTGTATCAGGGCCGAGCGGGACTATCCTCGTCTCCCAGCCGAGCCCGACACCCCTTCTCTGAAGCTGTCTTGTGACGCTATCACCATTTGACTGACCGGAAAGGAATATGAGGATATTCTTCTCCTGAAGCTCCCTTATTATATTGAGTGCTATGTCTTCATTGGGTGCAGCACCAATGATAGCGGCAAAACCAGGCATTGTGCCGTCAACGAGTTGAATCCCGAGATTCCTCTGTATGGTGTCTGTTATAAAACCGTTGTAAACGAGACCTGTCTCAGGGTCTTTATAGGGCTCAAGGCCGTTTATATAGCGGATGGCCATGATGACCTCTTCCGCAAAAAGGGTCGCCATACCTGAATCGAGGGCCTCTCCAAGATAGGGCTTATAAACGCTCTCTTCGGGTTCATCGTGCAATAATTCCTTTGCAAATCCGAGGGCTACCCTCATGTCACCGAGGGTCTTCACAGGAAATCCGGTTATGGCATAGACCATAGGAAGGAAATATGCTGTATCAGGAAACTCAAATGTAAAATCCTTACCCCTTTCGGCAATCGCCTTTTCGAGCATCTCATCAGCCTGCTTGACAAGATTATGCGATCCCCTTATGGCTGCTGAGGCTATTATCCTCGACATCTCTACCTCCTGAACTTTTTGTCGTCATAAAGATAATTTCTATAGTTTTTACTTTATAAAATCCCGCCTGTATTGTCAAGACATTTTTAGTAATCCTTAAATAAACCCCTTTTATATCCTATGCTACCCTGGACCGCAAAAATGCAGGCAGACCATTAGCCTCTCTCGGACCTACAGTAACCTTCCACCCTTCAAGCTTATCCTCTATGGCACCGCTCAGGATGGCCACATAGCCCGGGATTATGAGCTCCCTGTGCTTCACCTCGTCCTCGACCCCGCTGTCCTTTATAAACTGTGCAATCCTCGAGGCCGTAAATTTCCCTGCTGCCCATGCCGTTAGCACAGAAAGCCCTTCACAATCCATTACAGCGAGCCTGCTCGGAACCTTGCTGTTTTCGACCTCGCCCGAGACTATGAAGTATGTGAGGGAAAAATTAGTCGTGATGAGGAGGGGAGATTCTGCCGAAGGCTCTCCTATCCTGTATATCTTCTGCTCTACCTGCATTGGAACCTGCGGGTCGGTATAAAGATTCTGCCTCAATGTGAACAGCACGAGATTCTTCCATTTCTCGACGCTGCTCAGCACCACTATGGAGGAATATTTTGCCACTCCAAGTGCGGCCATCATGAGTTCTAAGAAACCGTCATCCCTGTTTGCAAAGGTGAGCACAGGATAGCCGAGAGGCTTAAAATTTTTCTTAACGGCAGCCCTTCTTATCAGGGTATTGTTCTGGAGTATCTCCTTTGCGCTCCTCGCACCTGAATCAATAACCATGTCCTCAACACCGAGACCCTTAATCTTTTCTGTGAGGGCTGCGAGGGCATCAAGTCCGTTTGCCGTCACACCGAGAGGGACTTTAAAGCCATTTGCCACATTCGCCATTGCCTCTGCATTGGATTCATTGGCCCCGTAAAGGAGCGGCCGCCTGTCAGCAACTGCCTTGAGGGCAACCTCCGCTGACGGTGGATTATTTGTCGAGATGATCAGTGGGACCCCAGGCGCCTTTGATGCAACTGCCTTCACCACATCCCCGAATCTTTCTGTATCACCGGATGCATTATTCACAAGTATGGCATCAACCCTCAGTTTCTGCCCTACCCTTTCTATCTCGGAATCGAGCACATCGGCAACTATCCTATTTATCTCGTCTTCAGACATCGTATCCTTTATCTCTACTGCAAAGACGCAGGGATTTACAAACTTTTTTTCATGCCTGAAAAGGACGGTCTCCTCCCCCATCCTGACAGCCTTCTCACCGATACCCAGTGTGATAGGTTTCACCGGCGGTGCCGCCGCCTCGCCTAAAATCCTCTTCGCATCCTCTGAAACATCAGGACAGGCATCAAGGGATGCCTGCCTCTGGGCCAACTTCATTGCAAACGCAAGGCATGTGGGATACCCGCATTTCTTGCAGTTTGTTTTAGGTAAGAGCTTGAATATCTCAACGCCTGTTAAAGCCATCTTAACCTCCGGAGTCGTAAATATTAATCGGGATCTTTGTCCTCTTCATCTGATAAACAAAGTGAAGAATCTCTTATTTTGGGCACTACTGGTTTTCATCCCATATCAAATTTGTTCATCTACAAATCTATCTACTGCCTTTACTGCCTCAGGGTGCCTCATGATCAAAAGCTCTGCGCCGGCCAATAATAATGAAACCGCCGTGACAGCCTCCCATGCAATACCCCTTTCTGGTAGGGATCCCCACTGTGGAAGCTCAGCCTCGGTCGCCTGTGTCTCCTTTATCTTCCATACATACATGCCGACATCAGCAACCATTGGAGGCTGCATAATTGCATCATTCTGCGTAAGGGCTGCAAGTCTTATCCTCTCCATAACAGAATAGGTATACTCAAGCCCATATCCGAGGGCAGAACACATGGGGTCTGTTATCAGCCTTTCTTTATCAAAACCCATCTGTGTTATCAGGATATTGAGCTGTTTTGAGAGGTTTATATCGAGCTCTGACATGGCTATAAGCTTATGATTGTTTGCAAGCGCTGCTGCTGCTATGGTCTTATAGTTTCCCTCCTGGGCTTTACCGATGATGCAATTCCTGTCCTTTGCGGCCTCAGATGCTGCCACAAGCACTGAAGCGTCCTTCTCCATATGATTACTGCCGAGTATTATCAAAGGTACATTTATAGCAGAAAGGACATCACTCACACTCCTTGCAGCGTCTTCGGGTGACCTGTTTTCCCTATCCGGATGGGTGCCTATAAGTCTTAGTGCTACTGCCCTGGCCCCAAGTTCATCCTGGCAATATTTTGCCCATACCGCAGGGTCACTAGAAACACTGCTGAAAACATTCCTTACCGTCTCTGGCCAATCATCAGGCGGGACATCCTGTATCTCATATGCTATCAGTGGTTTATGCGGAACATTACCCTCAAAAGAATGGAAGGGAAGGACATTTTCTCCACCAAAGACAGCGGTCTTATCGACGCCTATAGCAACCTCAAATACCCTGCCCGAATAGGTCTCCTTTGGTGCAACAAAGGCCATATTTTACCTCCGTAATCTGTAATCTGTAGTGCGTGATGGATTGGAAAAATTATTCACTCATACCCACTACTCATTACCCATCACGGCCTTTTCACATTTCTAAATATGAATGGGCATAAAGGGTCCTGCCCATTATCACATCTATCGTCTTTGCTGTCTCTATCACCTCATGTGGATCGGCGATCGCTGCGGTCAATCCCTCATACATCAACAATGCGAGATAGTGTTTATTCAAGATCGGCCTTATGGCCTTTGGGCAGCCATTCGAGATGTTGCTCAGGCCGACAACTGTCTTCATGGGGGGATCGTTCAGTTCCTGGAACATCTTGATGGCCTTGATAACCTTAAATGCATGGTCCTGGGAAGTGGCTATCTGTAAAACAAGAGGGTCAAGATAAAGGTCTTCGAGTGAAACCCCATACTCCATCGCCCTTGCCATTATCTCTGCTGCTATGGCTGACCTCTCCTCTGCATCAGCAGGAAGTCCTCCCTTTCCAACTGTCAGGCCTATTATCTGTGAATTATACTTTGCCGCAAGCTCGAGCATCGAGAATCTTTCAGGGTCATTGGATGTGGAATTGATCAGCGGTCTGCCCCATTCATTGTTGTGGACCTTCAGCCCTGCCTCGATGGCATTATAATTCGTTGTATCAAGACAGATAGGCAGCGGAACCACCTCCTGGATAGTCGTAACCATCCACTGCATCAATTCCTCTCCGCCGTCTTCAGCCGGTCCTATATTGGCGTCAATCATGCCGGCACCTGCTCGCCACTGGGCAGTAGCGATCTCCTGTATCGGGGACTTGTCCCTCTTCATCATGGCCTCTCTCACCCTTTTGGCTATAATGCTCAACTTTTCACCTATTATCAGCATCCCTTCTCCTTTCACTATCACTTTAAAACAGAATCCACTATCAGAAACCGACAGAGACAGGTTTTAAACAGTAACATAAAATTTAATACCAAGTAAAGGGGTAGTTTATTTGTTTATTTTATAAACCCATAAAGGCAACAATGGCAGGACGTCCTATACCTCCTGAGATGGCATTTTGGGCAAGCATCGCAGGTATGTTTCATTATACCCTTCAACTCGATGTTCGCAAACCTATCGACCTTTACGGTATCTGTAATGCACGGAGTATCTCAAACACGGTTTGCACAGACCTTGCATCTTCTAAGAGTTCATAGATAGGTTTTCCCTCAAGGTCAAACTCGAATATCATCTCATCCTGCGGCACAAGACCTGCCACATAAAGACCAAAACCCTCGGCCAATCTTTTAAGCTCCCCTCCCTCCTGTCCAACAACCCTGTTTATGATCAGGACACGCCTGTCGATATCAAGGTGCAGCTCATCCACCAGTCCATTTATTCGTCGGGCTGTCTGAATTCCCTTAACAGTCGGGTCGCTTACAATTACCAGCAGATCAACCTTATGAGTCGTCCTTCTGCTTAAATGCTCCATGCCAGCCTCATTGTCTATCACGACATAGGGGTAGGTTTCTGATAGTTTATCGGTATATTTTCTTATGATATTGTTTGCTGCGCAATAACAACCAGGCCCCTCCGGCCTTCCCATCACCATGAGGTCAAAACCCTCTGCCTCGATCAGGGACTGCTGGACCTGATAATCGAAGAGCTGCTCCATGGACATGCCGCCAGGCCTGTCACCACCGCCCCTTATCGCCTCAAGGGACTCCTCTCTGAGTCCTCCTATTGTGGCATGGACGGAAACACCGAGTGCCTCATTGAGGCACGAATTGCTGTCAGCATCCACAGCAAGGACAGGGCCTCTCTTTCTATGCACGAGATACTTAACGGTCAGCCCTGCAAGGCTTGTCTTTCCCGTTCCACCCTTTCCTGCAAAGGCTATTACATAGGCCATTTTAAATTATACAATAAAAGAGAATGGTTTTTGCAAGATGTCACACAAACCCAAACCTGTAAAGAAAAGAGGGCTACTCAAACAATCGTGTCAGCAACTCTGTCTTTTCTTCTATACTCTTTGAGATGGCCTCCTGCTCGGCCTTGACCCTGTAAAGCTCATCAGCGATATTGATGGCGGCCAGTATTGATGCCTTTACAGGAGTGATATTGGGTGAATTGTCATAGACCTCTTTTATCTTATCGCTTACATAGGCAGCAAGCTGTTGAATATATTTCTCAGGTGCATCGCCCTTTATGGTATACCTCTGACCGAGGATATAAACCTCTACCGAACCCATAGGTCATCCCTCATCTTATCCAAGCTCTATTGTCTCGAGCTCGTTCAGGAGGTCTTCTATCTGCCCTTTAATAGCAAATTTTTCCGAAGAAAGCCTCTCGATCTCCTGATTCTTCTCTTTGAGCTGTGCCTCCAGCTCCCTGACCCTTTGCTCCAGCAGTATCTTTTCCTCTTTTAATGCCTTCACCTTGCTTATCGCACTGGCGATCTTTTCATCGAGGTCCTTAAGCCTGTCCAATGGTTTATCCTCCTTTTCACCTATTAGGGACTCAAAAAGGGTCCTCCCCATATTTACCATCCCCTTACCCTCTGTTTCTCGATGCTAAATCCCTTTTTACTGTTTGCGGCCCATGTCCAGATATACCGCATATGTCATTAACACCCGTTTAACATAATTCCTGGTCTCTTCAAATGGTATGTCCTCTATAAATTCATCGAGGGATTTATAATTGCCCTTTTTAATCCATTCCCTGACATTATCCTCACCTGCATTATAGGCCGCCAGGGCCATGGGTATTGAACCGAACTCCTTCAACAGGGAACTCAGATAGTATGCACCGAGTGTTATATTCACCTTTATGTCATGTATCCTGGCCTTTTCAGGGATGCTAAAACCGATCTTCCTTTCAAGATTGTATGCGGTCGCCGGCATTATCTGCATCAACCCCAGGGCACCCGCAGTAGAATGCGCATCAGGGTCGAAACGACTCTCCTCCCTGATTATTGATAATATAATAAACGGGTCGAGCCTGTAGCGGTCAGCCGCATCCTTCACTGCCGACCAGTAAGCCACAGGATACAGGATATAATAGGTCTCCATATCCGGTGGGAACTTTAATGCAAGGTTGATAGACCTCTTATACGCCCCAACCTCATGCAACTTATGGCTCACAAACCTTATAACATCAGGTTTTGTATACATGTTTGCTACGTGCATCATCTCAGCAATCGCATCATCCTTCATCCCGAGTTCCATGAGTATGTTGAACCTGTCTAACGGGATGAGAACCTCTGAGGGGGGCAGGCCGCCAGAACGCTTCACCTCCATCTGTTCCGGGGTCCATGATCTGCCCGAGGCAGGACGGACAGATGCCCGACCCGTATTGTCCATACCTAACTCCGAAAGAAGACTATAAAAATCCTTAACCCTCTGTTGAACCCTGAAGGGTGATGGCCCGGCCTCATGTCCTATACACCTCTGTATCCAGTAGGAATACTTTGGATTCGGGTATTTGTCAGCAAGCTCCTTCAGCACGCCCGATGCCTTCTGGCACTGTCCACTTCTATAGTATGCCCATGCAATGCCCCATAATGCATCCTCCAGATGTGATGGGTATTGCTGTCTGACATCGTTGTAAATCTCCAGCGCCTCCTCTATAGAGCCATCCCTCCGCTTCTTTGACGCATAGGCAATTAAAAGTGCACCTGCCCTTCTGTCATCCATAGAGACCAGGCGGGAGACAGCATCATTAAAAGAATCAAGGTCCCCTGCCCTGTAGAGGGCCCTTGCACTGCTGTATATATCCCCTGCCTTAGAAAAGGCATCAGAGGCATCCCTGTACCTTTTCTGCCTGAAGAGGGTTAGGCCAAGCTTCCTCTGCATCTCCTTTCTTAACTGACCACCAGCCGCAGGGATGGCTTTCCTGAGGAGGTCTTCAGCACTCTTATACTGCATGGTCTTTATCAGATTTGATGCCCTTGCGAGCATATCCTCTGATGTTATGTCAGAGGGCTCGAGCTCTCGATAGGCCAATTCAGAATATGGACTGCTACCTGTATATATCCTCCTGAAGACCTCCCTGGCCCTTTCTGCATCACCCTTTCTCTTCAAGAGCCTCCCGAATAATAAAGACATGCCTTCGTCCTCGGGATAATCTGTAACATACTGCTCGATAGACTTGATGGCAGCTTCACACACCCCCCCCTCAGTGCAGATTGAAAGGAGGTTTTTAATCTGTAATGCCCTTGCCCTCTTCCTGAGCGGAGAAGCAGGATAGATGCGTAAGAGCTCATCAATATAGTGATTGGACTCATCGAACCTCTCCAGCTTGTTATACGCCTGAGACATAAAGAAGAGTGTGTAGTCGCCGATGGCAGGTATATCTTTATATGCAGCCTTGAGGCTCTCTAATGCCTCGCCATATTCCCCGCTGTCTAAAAGTTCCTTGCCTTTCTTGAGATGGGTTATATCTCCTTTAGCGCCGGTTTCACTCCCGTAGGCTACAGATATGGCGATAAGAAGAAGAATGGCTGTTAAAATCCTTTCCATATTTCAGGGAATCTAATTCCGAGAAAGTTATAACCTTCCATTATTTTTAATAAGTATATCAATATCTCCAGACAGATTCAATAAGAATTTGACTATAAGCGGCATAGGTATTTATAATTATCTTGTGGAGAGGGCTATAAAGAGAAGGATCTATAAACATGTGGATGGGTCTTTCGAATGCATAGAGGACCTTATTGCCCTTGAAAAAAAGTTAAGGGTAGCCGTAAATGGTAAAGAGATTTTAAGCCTCTACTGCACACCTCACATGGTGAGGGAGCTTGTTGTCGGCCTTATGATGACAGAGGGGATAATCAGGGGAAGTTGGTGTGCGGAGCGGATGAGCATAGAGTACGGGGATGATATATATGTGGACATACCGGCAGAGGGAGAGGCCTCCACAGAGGGAAAGATCGTCACATCGGGTTGCATTGGTGGCGTCACCTTCGAAAAGGGCATGGATTTAAGCCCCATTGGAGATACATTCACCATAGATAAAGAAGACCTTAGGAATATCTTCAGCCTTTTCCAGGTAAAATCAGAGCTGTATAAACTCACAGGCTGTATCCACAGCGCAGCCCTTTCTGATGGTACATCTATACTCTGCTTCGCAGAGGACATCGGAAGGCATAATGCCGTTGATAAGGTAATCGGTTATGCCCTGCTCGAAAACATCCCGTTTTCAGGCAAGGTCATGCTTGCCAGCGGGAGGGTCTCATCAGAGATATCATCAAAATGCTCGAGATGGGGCATCCCGGTGCTCGCCTCAAGAACAGCGCCAACAAACCTTGCTGTGGAGATCGCCGACAAAAGGGGTGTCACCATTGTCGGATTTATAAGGGGCAAGCGATTCAATGTATATACGCATCCTGAAAGGATAGTTTAAACTACCTTATCCCGTACTTCTGCAGTCTGTGCCTGAATGACCTGAAGGAGAGATTCAGCAGCCTCGCCGCTTCTGTCTTTACGCCATTAGCAAGCCTTAGGGCATCGAGGAGATAGCGCCTCTCTACAGTCTCGACCAATCCGTCAAGGTCTATCCCATCTCTGGTCATCTCGGGCAGCCCCTTTATGCCGTGTGCGACCTCTGTCTGCAGGGGAATATCTGAAGCGGTTATCTCCTCCTTATCGGTCATGAGGAGAACCCTCTCAACAACATTCTCAAGCTCCCTTACATTACCCTTCCATGGATAAGACATCAGGAGATTCAGGGCATCAGGGGACAGCCGCCTCTTCACCGGTGAAAGTTTATCCATAAAGTGTTCAACAAGCAGTGGTATATCCTCTTTTCTTTCCCTCAAGGGCGGGATATAAATGGGGATGACATTCAACCTGTAGTATAAATCCTCCCGAAATCGGCCCGCAGCAATTTCATCAAGCAGGTTTTTATTCGTCGCTGCAACAATCCTGACATCAACCCTCAAATCAGCGGTCCCACCGACCCTCCTGAAGGTCCCGTTTTCAATGACCCTGAGGAGCTTCGACTGGAGGTTTACAGGCATCTCGCCTATCTCATCAAGGAAAATGGTCCCCCCATCAGCTATCTCAAAAAGCCCCTGCTTGTTATAGACAGCACCTGTAAATGCACCCTTCATATGGCCGAAGAGCTCGCTCTCAAGGAGGCCTTCAGGGAATGTTGCGCAGTTTATTGTGACGAGATTCCTTTCCTTCCTGTGGCTGAGATTATGGATAGCCGTGGCGACATATTCCTTGCCGGTCCCGCTCTCGCCTGCTATAAGGACATTAGAATTGCTCTGTGCTATCCTCGGCAGTATCCTGAGAAGCTCCTGCATCTTTGGACTTTTATAAAAGATATTGCCAAGCTCATAGGTTGTCTTGATCCTCTCCCTAAGTATCGAGACCTCTCCCCTCAATCTGCGCTTCTCAAGGGCCTTCTTGACTACAAGCCTTATCTCATCGATCTTGAACGGCTTGTGGATATAATCATATGCACCTAATTTCATGGCCTCTATAGCGGATTCTGTTGTGCCAAAGGCAGTTATCATTATCACAAGTGTCTCTGGAGACAACTCCTGAGCCCTCTTAAGCATCTCAAAACCGTCAACACCCGGCATCTTTATGTCTGTTATTACGAGATCAAAAATCTCCCTGTCAAGCCAGGCAAGTCCTTCAGAGCCGTCCATGGCGCAGGAGACATCATACCCCTCCCCCTCGAGAAGTATCTTCAGCACCTCCCTCATATTCTTCTCATCCTCTACAACCAGTATCTTGCTATTTACCCCTTCCATGTCCTCCTGCCTTCGGCCAGATCACCCGAGGTTGCTGCTGCAGGTATTATAACCTCAAATGTTGTGCCGTGCCCTGGTAAACTGCTGACAGATATCCTGCCATTGTGTTCCTCAACAATCCTGTATGCGATAGAAAGGCCGAGGCCTGTGCCTTTAGCCTTGGTTGTAAAGAAGGGATAAAAAATCTCCTTAAGATTTTCTGGTGGAATTCCGATCCCCGAATCCTTTATAGTTATCGCCACTGCATCCTTCTGCACCTTCGTTGCTATTGTCAATTCTCCGCCATCAGGCATTGACTCTATGGCATTGATGCTGAGGTTCAGGACGACCTGGCGCAACTTCTGGGGGTCAGCAACAATCTCGCAGGGACCATGAAAATTCCTCTTTATAGATATGCTGTTTGCGTTCACAATTGCATTCTTGATAAGCTCAACGGTCTCGTCAAGCATGCGGTGAAGATCAAACCTGCTGAACTCAGGAGGCTTCGGCCTCGAATAGGTAAGAAAATCCGTTATTATCCTGTTTAATCTATCCATCTCGCTGATGGCTATATTCATGAGTCTTTCTCTATGCTCTCTGGTAAGCACATCTTCCTTGAGCATCTCGATGGATCCCTTTAAAGAGGCGAGGGGGTTTCTTATCTCATGGGCCATATTTGCAGACAGTTCGCCTATGGCTGCCAGGGTCTCTTTATGCTTCAGTTCAGCCTCAAGATTCTTTAGCTGAGTGATATCCTGGAAAACACAGATATAACCTGTCTTCTGTCCCCTGCTGTCTACTAACCCTGAGACCGTAAGACCTATGATCCTTGTACTGCCATTACGACTGATCCTACCTTCTGCCCTTTCCGTCTCTATAGGATGCCTGAGGAAAGGGAACAGCTCGCTGATATTCTGGGCAACGGCCTCTGAACGTTTCACTCCTGTTATGGATTCTGCGGCCCTGTTGAATATCAATATCCTGCCAGATGGGTCTGTGGTCAGTAATCCACTGGGAAGGCCCTCAATTAACTCCCTATTGAAGAGGGCAAGGTCCCTCAGGTTAGAATCCCTTTCTTCAAGGCTCCTCGATGTCTTCTCAAGCCGTGATGAAAGGTATCCTATAAGATAGGCCGTGAGATACAGGGCAGAGATATGGGAAAAGATATTGTAAAGGAAGTCCTTCTCCCTTACTGAAAAATCATAGGCAACAGGAATAACCCTGTAATACTGGAGGTCTATCATCAAGCCATAGAGGATGCCGCATACAGTGGCTGTAATATAACCTGCCTTTTTGTCTATGGTTACTACAGAGGCTATTACAGTCAGGAGCATTACAGGGGAAAACCAGCTCTCTATACCCCCTGTGAGCATTATGAGAGAGACCGCTGAGGCTGCATCTATCGTTAGCTGCAGATATGCAAAGGCAGCGAGATTCTTTATCCGATTGAGCAGGAGGGCATAAATAATAGAGAGGATATAAAGGGATATTATGAGATACAGTATCGTCTCAGGATAAAGGAATCTATAATATCCTATGTTGAAAACGAGGAATGTCCCGAGAAGGAGTGTGACAAAAAAGGCCCTGAAGATTATCAGGGCCTTTAATCTCTTTAAAAGGGCAGGGTCATTCATCACTTGATGAGCGTGATCAGCTTGAATATGGGGAGATACATCGATATGACTATAAAACCGACTGTCGTTCCGAGAAATACCATGAGCATGGGTTCCATCATGGCAGTGAGATTCGAAACAGCAGAGTCTACCTCATCGTCATAGAAATCCGCTATCTTGCCGAGCATGGCATCCAGCGCACCTGTGGACTCCCCCACTGCTATCATATGGGTCACCATCGGAGGAAAGACCCTTGCCTTTGAAAGCGGCTCTGCAAGGGTCTTGCCTTCTGCCACTGCCTTCCTCACATCCATCACCGCATGTTCCACCACCTTGTTTCCTGAAGTCTTGGCAGTGATCTCCAGACCATCCAGGATTGGCACCCCGCTGCTGACAAGGGTTCCGAGTGTTCGGGTGAATTTTGCAACAGCAACCTTGTTCAGGATGATACCGAGGATGGGCAGTTTTAATAAGATGGCATCTACTGCCTTTTTCCCCTTCTCTGTCCTCCTTAGCTGGATGACAAATACAAAGAAAAACCTATTATCAGCCAGGACCATCAAGCCTCCTATGCCGCCCAGGAAGTTGCTTATACTGATAACTATTCGCGTTGGCAGGGGAAGGGTTCCGCCAAGCTGTGCAAACATCTTTGCAAAGGTAGGGACCACAACGATCATTATCACTGCAACCACCAAGATAGCGATGGTGGTGACAACAGCAGGGTAGATCATGGCACCCCTGACCTTCCTCTTAAGCTTCATCGCCTTTTCTATATAAACAGCAAGCCTGTTCAGTATTGTGTCCAGTATTCCCCCTGCCTCACCTGCTGCAACCATATTGCAGTAAAGCTCAGAGAATATCCTCGGATGTTTCTTCAGGGCATCTGCATATGTAGAGCCGCCTTCAACATCTGTCTTAACCGTATTCAATGTCCTTGCCAGCGTCTTGTTTTCTACCTGCGAGGAAAGGATCTCGAGACCCTGGACAAGGGGTAATCCTGCATCTATCATGGTCGCAAACTGTCTTGTGAATACAACAATGTCCTTATCCTTGACCCTGCCTCTCAGAGCGAATCTTGCCTTTGGAGCCTTTTCCGTGACGACTGTGGCTGTTATATTCTTCCTCCTGAGCTGGGCAATAACATCCTCTCTCGATGATGCGACCATCTCGCCAGACTCTACAGTGCCCCTCAATGTCCGCCCTGACCATTGAAATGTCGATGCCATCTTTTATGCCCTCCTTTTTGAAGTGGCTGTTGCCCTCTGGATCATAGTTATCAATTCCTCAGGCACCTGTGAACGGCCCACGGCCTCTTCATAAGAGATCAATCCCCTTGTGTAGAGATCAAAGAGGGACTGGTTCATCGTCTGCATCCCTGATATAGCCTGACCTGTCTGCATTATTGAGTATATCTGATGAACCTTGTCTTCCCTTATAAGGTTTCTTATGGCAGGATTCGGGACAAGTATCTCCACAGCCAGGACCCTGCCATGTCCGGACTTCTTGGGAAGCAGTTGCTGTGAGAGTATCCCCTCAAGGACAAAGGACAACTGCACCCTCACCTGTTCCTGTTGATGGGAAGGAAAGACATCGATAATCCTGTTTATGGTCTGGACAGCAGAGTTTGTGTGGAGTGTTGCAAGGGTGAGGTGGCCTGTTTCAGAGATGGTCAATGCTGCCTCTATCGTCTCGAGGTCACGCATCTCGCCTATCAACACAACATCAGGGTCCTGCCTTAGCACATATTTAAGGGCTGCCTTGAATGACATCGTATCAGCGTTCACCTCCCTCTGATTAATGAGGCATTTGTTGTGACCATGAAGGTACTCAATGGGGTCCTCAACAGTTATTATATGGTCATACCTCTCATTATTGATCCTGTCAACCATGGCTGCGAGTGTGGTGGATTTACCGCATCCTGTCGGGCCTGTAACAACAATAAGCCCCCTCGGTTTCTTTACAAGCTCATTGACGATCTCAGGCAATCCAAGCTCCTGAAATGTCCTTATATGGAACGGTATGGTCCTGAAGGCCCCTGCAACTGCTCCCCTCTGCATGAATATGTTTGCCCTGAATCTGCTGAGACCCTTTATGCCGAATGAGAGGTCGAGTTCATTGCTCTCTTCAAACTTGTGCTTCTGGGCGTCTGTGAGTATGCTATAACAGAGGGCCTTTGTGTCAGAGGGTGCAAGCGGTGGATGGTCAAGAGGCACGAGCTTGCCATCGATCCTCAGACGTGGCGGAGTTCCTGTTGTTATATGGAGGTCAGATGCCCCCCTGTCAATCAA
>JBBISG010000011.1:0-52691 GCA_037441365.1 Nitrospirota bacterium | reverse complement strand
CGGCATAAAACAAGGGACAGGTGCGCCCATTTTTGCTGTTTTCAGCCGCAAAGGAAGGCATAGTAAGCTCAATATCGGCTTCCCCAAAGTAATTTCTGATCGAATTGGCCATCGTCATGACAAAATACCCTTCTTTTCCACCTTCAACATCAGTTATAATCGCTCATACAGCGTTTATCGCTGGATTTGGGATTTAAATAAGTTACAAACAAAAGGAGGCATTAAGGCACTGGAACTTGGATGGGAAGCGATTACAAAAAAGCGCCTTAAAAGCACAATTTAAGATATAATTAATACAAAGTAATAGGAATGCAGGGAAATGCACATGGCAACTGTAGCATCGCATCATAGACGACCTTTAGAAAAATTCTACTCACCAGAAGAAATTATTGATATTTTTAGGTCTGTGGCGATTGATAAACAGTGGTCATTTGCAGGATACAAGCCCAGTGATACATCTAAGCTCACCCATTGTTACCATCGCTATCCTGCTAAATTTATCCCTCAGCTTGTTGAAAAGCTTATGGATGAGTATCTTGTTGACGTTAGGGATGCTCATGTAAATGACCTTTTTATGGGAAGCGGAACAACAATCGCCTGTGCGATAAGTAGAGGATACAGGGCAAGCGGAACTGATATTAATTATATTTCTGAATTAATTACAAGGGTAAAAAACACTGATATTAACTGTAGTTGTTTAAGCACTAAAAATTCTAACTTATTAACAATAAGGATCGGATATAGCTATGCGGCGTAAATTTCATTTGTTGAATTCTCCAAAATATTTTTCGATAAGTGAAGAATACGGTTTATTTGGTGTAAGCGAAAGAAACTTAAATCAATTAGCAAATATTTGGAAAGGAGATATTGTATTTTACTATACAGCACATAGAGCGGGTTTAAGAACCTCAGGCTTTATTCATGGACCCTTTGAGGTAATAAGCGAATTATTTTATAACGATAAGATTGTATGGGCAGAAGATGAAAGGCAGACGGGAAAAGATAAATATCCTTATAGAATAAAATTTGAATATTTGAAGGAACATACTTGTCTAAAACCGATACCAATACAAATATTTTGGGATTTGAAAGAAGAAGGGAAAATAAAAACTGTAATTGATAGCTCAGCATTAATTGATAAAGCGGTTATTACTTTATTAGATGAAGAAGGAATACTGCTACTTCAGGCTTTATTACAAGCAAACCCTAAAAGCGAAAGATATACTAAAGAATATAAAGGATATAATCTTCCTGAAAAAGAGGTTGATTTATTAAAATTTTCTGGAAATAGAGTAAAAGAATTTGTAATGGAGTCATATTTAGAAGCATATTTGTTGAGAAATCCTAAAATAATTCACAACCTTTCAGGGTTTGAAAATGGGTTAAATGAAAACTATACCTATGATATTCTAAACCAAGTTAGCACCTATATTGCAGGAGGGGCAATCGATATTGTCTGTCTTTATAAAAAGAAGGTATTGGATATGTGGTTGGCAATAAATGCTACCGTCTTTGAACTAAAAAAGGGAATTATTGATCCATTTTTTGTTGATCAATTAATAAGATATATAGAATGGACTGGACGTTTAATCCCTGGTGCTAAACACAGAATGATAAAAGGAATATTAATCGGAAGAGATTTTGGAAATCAAACAGAAATGAAAAATGAATTAAAAAAACACATTGAGGATGTTAAAGGCTTATATTCTATTAGCTGTTACACATATTCAGTAAGCAGAGATAATAAATTAATATTTAATCCATTGGAGGCTTAAAGATGCTGGACAGAGAAGTTGTAAAAGAATTTTTGGAAGAGAAACTTAAAAAGGCTGGAATCACTCTTCCAAAAGATATTGCCCAAAAAGATCTTGTTGAGACATTCTGTAAATATACTGAGGATGATTATTACGAATGGCTTAAGGATAATTTTAAATCATTTTTTAGTCACTACAATCCAGACTGGGAATGGATTAGAGAAAGAATTAAACATTATTCAAAATGATGCAAGGAAAATACCGTTAAACAGCAACACTGTGGATTTTGTTTTTATAGATTCCACTTATTCAGATAATATTAACTACTCTGACCATCCAAAGTGTATAGGCAAGATTCCTTGCACAGATGAGAAATTTTTTAAAGAATTAGAGAAAGTAGCCAAAGAAATACATAAAATTTTGAGACCAGATAAATACATGGCTTGGCTTATTGGTGACCATTGGAGAAAAAAGACTGGGTATATACCTGTTGGATTTAAAGTCTATGATATGCTTTCTAAATATTTTCAGCCGATAGATGTTATTTGTGTTGTAAGGCGAAATCAAACATCTAATACAGGTCTATGGCATAAAAGGGCAAGGGAGTTTAATTTTTACCTTAGAGGTTTTAAATATCTTTTTATAATGAGAAAAATAGGCCGAAGGAGATATAATAATCTTAGCAATCAGGGATGATGAGGAAAAACATTCTCCTCACAGGCCGCCCGCGGGTTGGTAAATCTACCATTATACAGCGAATAGCCGAAAGGCTCCGCAGTGCTGGTTGTAAAAAGATCGGTGGGTTTTATACCTCAGAAATATCCCGTGATGGCATGCGCATAGGTTTTGCTATTCAGACCCTGAATGGCCGGGCAGGACGGCTTGCAGAGGTTGGACTTGAAAGCCGCCACAGGCTTGGAAAGTACGGCATAGACATGGAGTCGTTTGAGGCCATTGCCCTGACAGCCCTTGAGGATGCCATAAAAATGGGCGGCATAGTTATAATAGACGAGATTGGCTACATGGAACTAAAGTCGCGGCGATTCAGGGAACTTGTTGTTAAGGCTTTAGATTCAACTGCCTTTGTACTGGCCACAATCATGCGGTCGAGATTCGATTTCCCGGATGCACTGAAGGCACGCAGCGATGTTGAAGTCATCACGGTGAAGGTTGATAACCGTGACAGGTTAGTGGATGAGATAACGGCAAGACTTTTATCTAAAAGGAGCGAATAATGAAAAGATTTAGGGGTATAATTTTAGTATCTTTTCTGGTCATCATCGGTCACCCCCACATAACTGAAGGGGCCGATGCTCAGTATTACTTTGACAGAGGCAATGCCTTCTTTAATGAAGGCCAGCCTGAAAAGGCCATCAAGGACTATACAGAGGTCATTTCGATAAACCCGAATTTTATCGAGGCATACTACAACCGGGGCCAGGCTTACTACAGAAACGGACAGTACGATGAGGCCATTGCGGATTACACCCGGGTCATAGATTCATATCCTGATAATGCCGAGATATACAACCTCCGCGGCCTTGCCTATTATAAAAAAGGGCGATATGACAATGCCATCGAAGACGAGACAATGGCCGTTTCTATTAAACCCGACTTTGCTGCTGCCTATCACAACCGCGGTATCGCCTATGCAAAGAAAGGGAAATATGATGCAGCCATCGATGACTACAACAAGGCCATTGCCCTGGAGCCGGGTTTCATCGACGCCTACTTTTCCCGAGGCGTTGCCTATGTGAGAAAGGCATCGTCTGACTTTAAAAAAGCCTGCGATAAGGGGAATAGATTTGCCTGCGAGAACCTGAAACAGATCTCTGAATAGGTCAGCCGTTATGAGTTGTCCCTGTAAAAAGAGGATTTAAACTTCTCAGGATGAAAGGGTCTCAAACGGACTACCTCGCATTCTGGTAAACAGGCCTTTATCTCCTCCTCAGACACCCGCTGGTCATACCCAAGGGCTACTATGTCAGGCGACAGTTCACGAAGGATAGCAAACAGGTCTCTATCCTGGTGACCGAGGACAACCCTGTCTGGTATCCCTGTGTCTTCCACGCCCAGCCTTCGGCACCTCTCATCATGCTCAGGCCTGATGCCTTTTATCCTCTTGACGTTTTCATCCCGCGCTACTATCACGACCAGCTCATCGCCAAGGGACTTTGCCTGTTTCAGAAAGCTGATATGCCCGGGGTGTAAATGATCGAATGTGCCTGCGCACACAACCCTCCTGCTCATCCTGTCTCCATCACAAATATATTCTATTAAAAAATGCTAAAATAGTAAAACCTGAAAGGAGGAAACATGGAAGAAAAAGAGACGGACATAGAGTCTTCTGCAAACAGGATGTATATAGATTCTGTAAGGAAGATCACATCTGCCGTAGGGCAGGGGTTATCATTTGACCAGGCATGTTCCATCATCGCCCCGGATGATGAAAAGATGAGGGAGGCTATCATCGATGATGCCCTCAAAGTCCTGATTGCTGAGATGCATTTCTCTATGGGTATGCCTTTGAAAGAGCTTGCCGTAAAGCTGAGCGTCTCTCTGACCCGCATAATGGATGCAAAGGAGAGCATGCTCAGGGAGGTAGCAGAATTCGGCATCTCTGAATACAGGGAAGGTATTGCAGGGAACGCCTAAACTGATAGGATCCTAGCGTATTCTATGGCCATAGCTGCCTGCTCTGTAAGTGCAGAGGCAAATTCGAGCTGGATATGACCCTGATGCCGTGAGGAAAGGCCCCCGGGCAGGATGTCAATGGAGTGCGAGGGCACCCCCCGGTGATGATGGAAGCACCATGTAATTGTCACGATAGGAGGTCAGACACATGCAAAAGGGCATAACCGGGATGCTCGGTCTTTCCGATATAAAGAGTGCACCAGACATACTATCGGCAATCAAGTGGGACGTCACTCCAAGGATATTGATGGAGCCGCGGTTCAAGTCAAGACCTGAGGACGTGGAGAGACTAAAAGAGATTGTGGGTTACATGTTCTATATCGAGACTCAGTGCGAGCCGCCTGCCCTTATACTCATGAAGGTGGGCAGAAGTGATATTGAATCAACAGTGGGAAGGATCGACGAAATTCCTCCCGAACTTATCAAGCGGGCAATTGATAATCCTGTGGAAAGGCCTGTCTATGGGATGTATACAATCACGGATGAGATCAAAGAGTGGCTGAAAAAGGAGCTCAACATTTAGCCGCTGCCGACCTTGGTGCAAGTGAAGGTGTATGTGAAAGTAAGTCACATACATGAACTCAACAAATTTCTACTAAATAAAAGGGGCTGACACTTTTGGGCCAGCCCCTGACACCTACTATTTTATCAACGGTACAATGAGGAGTGCAACGATGTTGATGACCTTTATCATCGGGTTAATTGCAGGACCTGCTGTATCTTTATAGGGATCGCCAACTGTATCACCTGTCACAGCTGCCTTATGCGCATCCGATTTCTTTCCTCCATACGCACCATCTTCGATAAACTTCTTTGCATTATCCCAGGCTCCGCCACCGCTCGTCATTGCTATCGCCTGGAAGAGACCTGTAATAATGCTTCCGATGAGAACGCCACCGAGGGCCTCCCTGCCGATAAGGAATCCTACCAATATCGGCGCTGCAACAGGGATGAGGGCTGGCAGCATCATCTGCCTGATCGCACCCTTTGTGACAATATCAACACAGGTCCCATACTCAGGCTTTGCCTTGCCCTCCATGATCCCAGGGATCTCCCTGAACTGTCTCCTCACCTCTTCCACAACCCCTCCTGCAGCCTTCCCCACGGCCTCCATGAGAAGTGATCCGAAGTAGTACGGCAGGAGACCGCCTATAAAAAGCCCGACAAGGACCTTTGGGTTAGAGAGGTCAAAGGCCAGTGCCTCACCAAATGATCTCGAATACTCAGCAAAAAGGACGAGGGCTGCAAGACCTGCTGAACCTATTGCGTATCCCTTTGTGACCGCCTTTGTTGTGTTACCCACAGCATCAAGGGGGTCGGTAACAGCCCTTACACTTTCTGGGAGTTCTGCCATCTCGGCAATGCCACCAGCATTATCAGTAATGGGTCCGTAGGAATCGATAGAGACGACTATCCCTGTCATTGAAAGCATTGAGACGGCCGAGAGTGCTATCGCAAAGAGCCCCCCTCCAAGGTTCCCGGCGAATCCGCCACCTAAGGCATAGGCCCAGAGGATCGCACCTGATATTACTAACACAGGCAGCCCTGTTGACTTCATGCTCACCGCAAGCCCCGCGATAACATTAGTGCCGTGACCTGTCTGGCTTGCTGCCGCGATGTGCTTGACAGGGGCGAAACTCTTTGATGTGAAGTATTCTGTGATCATAACAATAAGCCCTGTTAGCGCCAGACCTATCACAGCGGTCATGAAGACCCCACCAGCAGTAAACACCTCTGCATCCTTGCCTGTGAGCCCGGCTATAAACCTGCCTGAGACAAAGTAAAAGACAATCGCTGCCAGTATCCCGGCAGCTGCGAGCCCTTTGTAGAGGGCTCCCATTATGTACTGGCTCTTTCCGAGCCTCACAAAATATGTGCCTATGACAGAGGCTATGATTGAGATGCCCCCGATCAGGAGAGGGAACTCAACCCATGGGCTCTGCGGCCCGAAGACGGTCTTTGCAAGGAGCATGGCTGCAACGAGTGTGACTGTATAGGTCTCATAAAGATCTGCTGCCATGCCTGCACAGTCACCAACATTGTCACCAACGTTGTCGGCAATGACCGCGGGGTTGCGCGGGTCATCCTCGGGTATGCCTGCCTCAACCTTGCCGACAAGGTCAGCACCCACATCAGCGGCCTTTGTATAGATACCGCCAGCAATACGGGCAAAGACACTCATCAATGAACATCCAAAGCCCAGTCCTATAAGGGCGTGGAATGCCTCTTCCCCCGCCACAGACTTGACAATAAGGTAATAGCCCGCAATTCCGATAATCCCGAGTCCGACAACCATTATCCCTGTTACCGAACCGCCTCTAAAGGCAAGGCCGAGGGCAGCCTGAAGTCCCTTTGTAGCTGCCTGCGTGGTCCTCACATTGGACCTTACGGTGACCATCATGCCTATGTAGCCTGCAAGGGCTGAGCCTATAGCACCTATAGCAAATCCAACTGCCGTCCATATACCGAGAAAGGTCAGAAGCACAAAGAGCACTGCACCAACCACTGCAACAGTCCTGTATTCACGCCTTAAAAAGGCCGTTGCCCCTTCCCTGATAGCATCAGAGATCTGTCTCATCCGCTCTGTTCCAGCGTCCTGCTTTACCACCCATGCTGCTGTCCAGAGGGAATAGATGACCCCAAGGACACCACAGACAAAGGCAAAGAGAATTGTTCCGCTCATTTACTTTCCTCCTCCTTTAATGATTGATTTTTCCCCGCGTAAAAGCTAAAACCTTCTTTCCTCAAATCTCTATATCCCTTTCAGTCATCTTGGAATATGTAATTGCAAGGGTCCTGTAACCCATATGTGCGAGCTTTGAATATGGGAAATACACAATGGTATAGAAGACAAAGAGCAGATGGACAAAGTACATGGGATATGCCAGTGCCGCTATCCCTGCAAGCCTTATGAGCTCAGTGAGAAAACCAGTGATCCCGAGCATAAGTATTATGACTATAAATGTCCAGTCAAAGGATGAGGTCTTTGATACAAAGCCCTTGTCCTTCATCCTGTTAGAGATTATCATCAAAGAACCAGCGAGAAGGGCTACAGCACTTATATTTGCAAGCCACTTCAATGGATCTGACAGCTTAATGGGGGTATCTATCTTCGGGACATAGTAATAATAAGTGACCCAGAGCGTCGTTATAAATAGACCTGTAAAGGCGTAAAACACGAGCATATGCGCTATCCTGCGGTCTGCGTTCGGCCCGCACTTTGCAAATCTTGAGTGTTTAAGAAACTCAATGAGCGCCTCAAAGAAGGCTGGGACAAACCCCTTTGAATAGGCTTTCCCGTTGATCTTTTTCATGCTATTCCAGAAGCGGACCATGCTGCCGAGATAGGCTATACCGGCCAGACCGACCGCAGAGATAAAGATGATCTCTATATAGGGAATAGGGAAGAACTTGGAATAAACTATCCTCCCCTCAGGGATGCGGAGGTGGCCTGTCAATCCTAAGACGGACAGGAAGATTATAAAGGGTATTGCCAGCGCAAGGAGCGTCATCCCTGGCTGGGTAACTATCCTTCCCATGACCCTCGGGATCGAATTGTCCTCGATAAACTTCTGCCTCACAGTTGATAGCACATCCCCTGGTCTTGCCCCTCTGGGGCAGTACTTTGTGCAGTCATTACAGTTATGGCAAAGCCATACATCAGGGCTGCTTATCAGCCTATCCCTCAGCCCCCACTGTGCATAGATCATCTCCTTCCTCGGAAAGGGTCTGCTATCAGGCGTGACATTACATACAACAGAGCACGTGGCACACTGAAAACACCTCTTTAATGAATCCCCCCCCGCGGCTATAACACCCTTCACAAAACCAAGATCAGGACTTACAATCTGCTCGGCCATTTATACCTCCTATTTTCCGTGTTCCGCCCTCCGTGACCCGATGTTCGTTAACGGTTTACGGATCACTGGCACGGGTCACGGAATAAAATCTACCGCTCTATCGCACTTCTGCACTCTGTTCAGAATCCCTTAAATGGATTAGGCCCTATCTCCTTGACCTTCCCAACAAACTCGTTTATCATGTCAGGCAGCTTATCATAATCAGAGATCGAGACCTGCATCATCTGAACCCTCTCTGCCTCAAGCTGGAGCTTATTAAGTGTCTCGCCAACCTTGCCGAACCTGTAATTTGCAAGCTCGCTTCCCTTTACAAAGTGGCACTGGTAGTTCTCGCCAAACTTACAGCCCAGAAGAAGCATGCCGTCAATTCCCTTTGAAAGGGCATCAGCAACCCAGACGAGGTTCATACCCCCAAGACATCTCAAGGGAATTATCCTCACGCTCGGGTCGATCTGCTTGCGATTAATGCAGGCCGTATCGAGGGCAGGATAGGCGTCATTTTCGCAGGCGAGGGCTATTATCCTGAACTCCTCCTCCTCTGACTCTACGGACTTGATCATAGACCCTATGATATCCACACTATAGTCCTTGAAGGAGACGATCCTCTCAGGGCAAGCACCCATACATGTCCCGCAGCGCCTGCACCTGTTGATCTTATAGTACGGGATGCCCTTCTCATCCTCATCAATAGCACCAAAGGGGCATTCCTCAGTGCAGCGCTTGCAGGCAGTGCATCTTATAAGTAGTGGGTCAGGGAATGTGATGTCCCATGCCCTCGGATGGACTGCAACACCCCTTGAAACATGGTCGATACACTGTATCGCCTTGAACGCAGCACCAGCCCCGTCCTCCTGGGCCTCTGCCATATTCATAGGCTGGTGAACGCTGCCAGCCGCATAAATGCCTGTTCTCCTCGTCTCATACTGAAAGCATATAAAGTTTGAATCGGCAAATCCATATGCACCCTCAAGGGATGGTATCTCAGGCCCCTGCCTGTAGCTGAGGTTAAGTATGAATTCAGGTTTCGGGGTCGACTCCAGATATGCCTTTCTTGCCTCATCACCCTTTGCCGCCTCCTGAGTGAGCCTGTCGAGATACACCTGTGGCTCAAGGGTTGTAGGAACCATACCTGTTGCAAGGACAACAAGGTCGGCCTCCACCTTCACCTTCTCTCCTAAAAGAGAGTTTTCTGCCTCTATATAGAGATTGCCGTTTCCAGCATCCGAGACACCCTTTACATCAGCCTTTGTGAGCATAATTCCGGGGTCGTTCTGGGCCTCTCTGTAATACGCCTCAAGCCTTCCGGGTGTCCTTATGTCTATATAAAATATCATTGCGGTCGCATCAGGATTCCCCCTCACATATCTCGCCTGCTTCAGAGAAGATGCACAGCACATGGATGAGCAATAGGGGAGATGTTCGGGGTTCCTTTGCCCGGCACAGAGGATGAAGGCAACCTTCGTTGCCTCCCTTCCATCTGAAGGTCTAAAGATCCTGCCATTCCCCTTCCGTGCTATCTCCTCGAATTCTATGCCGGTAACGACATCCTTGAACTTACCATATCCGAGGTAACCGAGTTTTGCAGCATCATACGGCTTCCAGCCCGTGGCAAGGACAATGGCCCCTATCTTCAGTGTCTCCGAAGAGCCGTTCCTCGAAATAGTCACATCATACAGGCCTGGCTGCCCTTCTGTCCTTTCTATCTTCGCTGATTTATACACCTTTATTCTCGGATGGCCCTCGACCTCTTTTATCGTCTTTTCGATATCCACATCAACAATGAGCGGTTCCATAAATGCATAGCCTGTTGGTATCTTCTTGTATAATTTATTCGCAAAGCCTCCAAGCTGCGGCTCCTTTTCCACAAGCACGACTTCATAACCAGCATTTGCTGCCTCAATAGCAGCGGTCATCCCTGCTATACCGCCCCCGACAACGAGTATTGTGCTCTGGAGGTTTTCGAGAACATTCGGCTCAGGAAGATCGCCCTTCTGCGTCCTTATGATGCCCATCACGAGGTAATCCGATGCCAGGCTCTGTGTATCATCCGTCTTTGGAGGCTGGCACCATGCAACAAACTCCCTTATATTCACCCTCTCTGTTATAGTTCCGGGAAAATCAAAGACATCGTATTTAACACGGAAAGAGCATGCAGCAATTATTATCGTGTTTACTCCTTCCCTTGATATATCATCCTTGATGATCTGGACACCTTCAGGGCTGCAGAGTATGTCATGCGTCCTGCAGAGGGGGACCTTCATATCCTTTGTTGCGACATTAGAAAGCCTCTCTATATCAATGGCATCTCCTATGCCACAGCCCTTGCAGATGTAAACGCCGAATCTCTTTTCCATCCCTACCTCCTCACACTCTGGATGCTCTTTAACACCGCAGCTGTTGCATCCTGAACTGACCTTGCAACATCGACAGGGCTCTTTGTGGTCCCTACCGCAAACATCCCCTTTTTCACGGCCGATGTATCAACAAAACCCTCTGGTGTAATACTGATGCCTCTCATCTTCAGACCTCTCATGGATGGTTCCATTCCCGCTGCAAGCACAACCATATCGAATCTTGCCTTCTTCCGGGCAGCCGCAAAGACATCCTCAACCTCGACAATAACATCCCCTGTCAGGGTGTCCTCTGTTATCTTTGCAACCTTCCCTTTTGTGAGTGTTATGTTAGGGTCTTCCTTTACCTTATTCAAAAATCTGTTCTCGTAAAGTCCAGGGGTCCTGAGGTCTATATAAAATATCTGCGCCTTTGAGTCAGGATATTGCTCCCTCACATACATGGCCTGCTTTAATGAGGCAAGGCAGCATATGTAAGAGCAGTATGGCAGATGGTTTTCATCCCTCGATCCCGCGCACTGGACAAAGGCTATATTCTTTACCTCTTTTCCATCAGAGGGTCTCACTATCTTCCCTTTCGTAGGCCCGTTAGGCGCGGAAAGCCTCTCCATCATCATGTTCGTTATCACATTCCTTACCGTGCCAAAACCGAGGTTGTCTATCTTACTAACATCATAGAGGTTCCAGCCTGTTGCCAATACGACTGCACCTGCCTTAATGTTCACCGTCTCTTCCTTCATGCTAAAGTCAATGGCATTATATTTACAGGCCTCGATACATGGCCTTTTGCAGTCAGGTGCGCAGGCGCTTTCATCTATCACATACTGAAAGGGGAATGCCTGTTCAAATGGGATATAGGCTGCCTTTGTTTTATCCATACCAAAATTGAATTCATTGTTTCTGAAGGAGGGGCATGCCTGGGCACAGGCATCGCAGCCAACACACCTCTCATTCACATATCTCGGGCTGACCTTAACCGTAACATCGAAATCCCCTTCCTCTCCTCTGATATCCTCCACCTTTGCAAGGGTATAAAACCTCACATTCCCGTTGTTTTTTATCCTCTTGAAATTTATCTCCAATCCGCAATTCGGGGGACATAGCTTCCAGAAGTATTTGTTATGCTGTGCAACCCTGCCGCCGAGATATGGATTCCTCTCGACGATAACCGCCTCAAGCCCTGCCTCAGCCGCTTCAACCGCTGCTGTGAGACCTCCCATCCCGCCACCTATGATTAGAACCACCTTATTGTCTGCCATCTTAATCCTCCTTAACCCGTGACCCTCGACCCTTGAACTGTGACCCGTCATTCGTGTCGGTGAAAAAACAGACTTGAAGAAAACAGACTATCTGTCTCCTCTCTTCTGTCTTTCCACTTGCACCTTCACTGACACTTTTTACGGATTAATGTTGCCACCCTGAGCAAGGCGAAGGGTCTCGACCCATTGCGATGCTCAGAATGACAATTGCATCTCCAGCCCATGGACCGACAAGATATATTCTGGGGGAGGGATCCCCTCCCCCAGAATATATCAGCTATGCAAATATCTGCACATACGGCCTCTTGGAGAGCTCCCACTTATCGTTTTCTGCATCATATTTTGCGATTGTGAAGCACTTCCAGCTGTCATCATCGATGAAGTCTTTATCAGCCCTGTAGTAGTATCCAGGATACCTGGACTCCTCCCTGAAGAGGATCGACCTTGCATGGGCCTCTGCAGTGATAACCCTGTGATAGTTCTCCCAGCACCTGAGGAGCTCGTGGAGGTTCGAGGCTGCGAGCTTGTTTGCATCCTCCTTGAGGAGCTGGAGCCTCCTGAGTCCTTCTTCTATCATCGTCTTTGAGGTCTTAAACCATACACTCACACCCCCGAAGTATTCATCCGCTATCTTCATGAGCCTCTTCTGATACTGATCGGGCTTTATGAAGTAGGGGTTTACACTTATATGGTTTGGCGATGTTGTGTAGGTCTTGTATTTTTCATAGATCTCAAACGGCAGATATATCTCTGCAACAAGGTCATCCACCTTCTCCTTCAAGGTGGGCTTGAAGTCCATGTGATCAAGTATATATGCGATTGCCGCCTTACCGGCTATCCTGCCTTCTGCGTGAGAGCCTGATGAGAATTTGTGTCCTGATGCACCGCATGTGTCACCTGCCATGAAGAGGCCATTTACAGTAGACATCCTGTTATAACCCCATGACCATTCCTTTGGAGCGCCTGGAATATCTCCAGGCCCGCTCACCCAGAAACCTGCACAGCCTGCATGCGAACCGAGAAAGTAAGGCTCTGATGGGATGATCTCAGACGGGACCTTATCAGGCTCAATGTTATTTGCAGCCCACATGCCTGCCTGACCAATCGTCATATCGAGAAAGTCTTCCCATGCCTCTGCCTCGAGGTGTTTCAGCTTCTTGGCACCCTCTTTTTCTCCGAGCTTTTCCTTAAACTGCTGACCTATGACTGCCATCGCCTTGTCAGTGTGCATCAAGATTGGCGCCTTTCCGCGAATCATCGCCTCCATCATGAAGTGGTTCCTGATGGTCGTTCCCATGGCATCAACATATTTGCCGTATTTCTTTTTTGCATCTTCAATATACTCCTTGTTTGCGCAGTAGTCATCCCCCATGGAATCTGTTGCCTTTGCCTTAAAGAAGAGGAACCACGCGCCTACTGGACCGTATCCATCCTTAAACCTCGCGGGGACGAACCTGTTCTCCATCTGGACGAGCTCAGCCCCTACCTGCGCACCCATCGCATACCCTGAGCCAGAGTTCCAGACAGGGAACCATGTCCTGCCCTGACCTTCGCCAACAGAACGGGGCCTGAAGACATTTACGCACCCACCGGGGACGAGGAGCATCGCCTTTGCCCTGAAGATGTAAACCTTATTTTCACGGGTGCTGAATCCTATTGCACCAGCTATTGTATTAGGTTTGTTTGCATCGAGGAGGAGCCTTATGATAAATACCCTCTCAAAGTGGTTCTGCGCAACCCCCGTTGCCTCTCTGTTTGCCTGAAGCGCCTTCTTCGCTGCCTCTGCAACGATGACCTTATAGGACTCACCATTGATCATTATCTGCCACTTGCCTGACCTGACAACATTCTTCTCCCTTTCAGCATCGTCCTTGCAATCCTTGAGCATCGGTTTCCCGGCATCCTTTGCCTGGAAGCCGTCAAGAGAGAATCCATCATCACCCTTTTTCCATATCGGGAGGCCCCATTCCTCAAACCTATGGACAGAGTCATCCACATGTCTTCCGAGGTCAAATACGAGGTCCTCACGGATTATTCCCATAAGGTCATTTCTGACATACTTGACATAGTCCTCGATCTTGTTACCACCCATGTATGTATTGATAGCAGACAGACCCATTGCAACAGCACCGCTACGGTCTGTTGCTGCCTTATCGACAAGAGTAACCCTTATCTTCTTTGGATTTGCCCATGCAACCGATTCAAATGCAGCGCCGCATCCAGCCATCCCACCGCCGATAATCAGAAAGTCTGTCTCATGCTCTACCACCTCGGGTCTTGCACAATATGAAAATGTACAATATTCTTTTTCCATTATATTGTCCTCCTTTCCTTAAGCCTTCTTAGCTTCGTAATTAAAGTAGCCGGGCTGTTTGATCTTTGAATAGTCAGGCTGAGGCTGCCCGGCATAGGGATCGATAGACCCCTCAGGTGTTAAACGTATCGGGAACTTGAATCTCTTAAGCACGCCATTTCTGAACTTGATCGTCCACATGATAGAATCAGTTCCCCTCATCGGGAGGACGCTTCCACCCAGCGGGATATAGTCTGCATATCCCCTCACCTCAATAGCCTGTTGGGGACATATCTTTACGCAATTGTAGCACTCCCAGCACTGGTCAGGTTCCTGATTGTATGCCTTCATCTTTTCCCTGTCAAGGGTCATAAGGTCGTGAGGACAGATATACTGGCATGCAGTCTTGTCCTGTGCCTTACAGCCATCGCACTTTTCTGTGATTACAAAACTTGGCATAACCTACCTCCTGTCTATAGATTTTTAATTATCTGGTCTTGCCGAAGACCATTTTCAAGAAAACTAAATCTTCACCCCCTCTCATCTGTAACGAGTAACAGGCAATGGATTGTAAGTTTCTATCGCCACCCATCACCTGTAACAGTCACTTTTGTTTGGTCTGTGATTTTATAAACTCATCCATAACATCTAGACTCTTTTTCTTAATCACGAGATCGAATATCCTGTCCTTCACCTCTCTCGGAAGGAGCTCGATACTCTTTGTTGTGGCGCTGTCAAACTTTGCCATAGGAAAGAGTTTGAGGATCTTGTCCCTCTGTTCTGCTGTGTTAGGAATGGCCAATACCTTAAGCCCTGCCATCTTCTCCTTTGCAAGGCCAGCGAGGCCTGCTGCCTGGAGCTTTTCAAACCTCTCTTCATTGATCCATATGTTTATCGGATATGTCTCTGCCATCTCTTCCTCCTATCCTAATGGTTCTATTGTAAAGACCGGGGTTCTCTTTTCAAGATACTCTTTTGTGACAAAGGGAGAACCATTGCCATACTTTTCAGCACACTCCATAACTACATCAAAGACCTCGGGCCTCATAATCAGCCTTGGTGGCTTCACACCGTCTATTATTATGCTCCGTATGAGGGTGCCGCTGTATTTCTGCCATTCGTCCTTATGGTTACATATACCCTCATTCGTCACCTCTCCGCAATGGGGGCAGAAAAGCCAGTTCATCGAGAATGTAGGTGTTATCTGGAGGTCCTTCTGAACTGACATAAGGAGGTGATGGGCATCGTATGGGCCATAATAGGTTCCGACACCGGCATGGTCCCTGCCAAACATATGGTGAGTTAAGCCCAGGTTTGTCCTGAGGGCAGCATGGAATACCGCCTCCCTCGGTCCAGCATATCTCATATCCCAGAAGGTAAGGGATGTCATATGATTGTGGTCTCCAAAATAGCCTGCCTTTCTGAGCATATCGTGGGAGAGGATTATGGCCTCATCAATATAATCCCCCTCCCTCTTCTCGCCGATTATTGCATTGACAAGGACACCAACAATGGGCTTTTCTATCGGGAGTTCTCCATAGGCCTGAAGCCATGCACCCTTCATGAGCCATTCATGGCCTGTATGGGGGACATTTCTCGTCTGGTGGGCAACGATCCTCTGCCAACCCTTTTCCTTGAATCTCTTCCTCATCTCGAGGGGTGGGATGAAGAAAGGCTCGAAAACAGGATTTATCTTCGGCGGGTTGAGGAGTGTTATCTTACCACCGAGGAATTTATCCTTGTAGTTATAAGTCCTCTTCACGCCAGGGTGTTTCTCCTCTGTCGTGCCATAAACCATCATCGCTATCTCTTTCTTGTCGTAGGTGAATATATCTGTTATATCAAAGATGGCGAGGGGATTACCGTTGTAAGTGAGCAGGACCTCATCATAAACCTTAATATCCTTTGCCTTCAGTTCCTCCTCAGATATATCAAAGACGATAGGGATACTCCAGACCGTCTTCCCATCGGCAAGCCTCATATTCTTGCAGACAGACTCTACGTCAGCCTTTGTCATAAAGCCCTCAAGGGGTGTAAAATAACCGTAGGCAAGATCAATAACCTCTGTAGCAATCTGAAGACGTACTGGCAGTTCCTTCGCCTTTGCAGCCTTTAATTCCTTCAGTCTCTTGATGGCTGCATCCTTTGGCATCACCCTTTCGACTATCTCTTTTCCGCCATGACCGACATTTTCCATGAAAACCTCCTGATTAAAAATTTTACTTAGATACCTAAGACCTTGCAGAGATTATTAAATATCTCGTCAATACTTCCTGTACCCTTAACCGACTTAAGGATCCCCTTTTTACTGTAATACTCTATTAATGGTGCGGTCTGTGAATTATATACCTCAAGCCTCTTCTTGATCGTCGCTTCCTTATCATCATCCCTCTGGAAGAGTTCTCCGCCACATTTGTCGCAAACACCTTCTTTCTTAGGTGGGTTGAAGTAAACATTATACATCTGAGCACAGGCCTTACAGGTCCTCCTGCCAGTAAGCCTCTTCATAAGATCGTCAAAAGGGACATCAACACTCAAGGCAGCATCGAGTGGCATGCCGAGGGCATTAAGCAGTTTATCGAGGGCCTCTGCCTGGGCAACATTCCTCGGAAATCCATCGAGGATATAACCCTTTTTGCAGTCATCCTGTTTCAGCCTCTCCTCAACCATACCAAGGACAATCCTATCAGGGACGAGTTCTCCCTTATCCATATAGGATTTAGCCTCTTTGCCAAGAGGTGTTCCTGCAGCAACAGCCGCCCTCAGGATATCACCTGTAGAGATCTGGGGGATTCCGTACTTCTCGATGAGTTTTTTGGCCTGAGTCCCCTTCCCTGCTCCTGGTGCACCAAGCAACACAAGTCTCATTAAATGCCTCCCTTGCCGGGAACCACAAAATCGCAATATTTAGGCCCCCTATAGTTAATATTTGATAGCACAGTTAAGTTGGCAGGATTTCTTCTCAAAACAATCTACTCTATTCTTAATACCAACTTTTTTCAAGAAAAAAATTAAAATTTAGACATTAATTTTTCTTATAAATAAAACCCTGGGGGCAGGAAAGTCAGGCAGTCTGTCATGAAAAGATATAAATGTTGCGGTTCAGCCGCTGATTGACTATCTGGCTAACCGGCCCTCGATATACCCCTTCAATCCATTCAGGGCCTTACCCCTGTGGCTCAAGGCATCCTTTTGGGTAGGGTCCATCTCTGCAAATGTCCTATCATGTCCTGCAGGGTAAAAAACAGGGTCGTAGCCAAAGCCGCCGCTCCCCTTCGGCTCTCTGCCTATCCTGCCTTCAACGTATCCCTCAAATGTCTCGACCCTGCCATCTGGGAATGCAAGTGCTATAATGCAGATAAATCTTGCCCGCCTGTCCTTTATACCTTTCATCTCAGAGAGCAGTTTCTCAATATTCTTCCCGTCATCAGCACCCGGTCCGGCATATCTTGCAGACATAACCCCCGGGGCACCATTTAACGCATATACCTCAAGGCCAGAGTCATCAGCAATAGCAGGTCTCCCGGTACAGGCTGCTGCTGCTGTAGCCTTTTTAACGGCATTCCCTTCAAAGGTGTCTGCGTCCTCTGCCACCTCGGGACATCCGGGGAAGTCATCGAGGGTGTAAAGCATAACAGGCATACCCTCAAGGAGCCTTTTTAACTCTTCGACCTTTTTCCTGTTCCTCGTTGCGACTACAAGTTCCATATAAAATTAATACATCAAGACAAAAGAGAAGGGCACCCCAGTAGCGTGATTCATACCTCATGGGTATCAGCTTCAGAGACCAATATCGCAAACGCCATCTGGTTATCCAGCCAGGCTCTATTATGCCACAACTGCCAGAGGACAGACAAACAAAAAACAGAGGTCCTTAAAAGACCTCCATTTTGGTGCTTAATGCAGCCTCAGTATCCGAAAAACCTGCTTTCGATTAAAAGTCTGATAGTCTTATTGAAAAATCAGGGCGGCATCTGTTAGTATTTTAAGTGGATGAGGTAAAGAAGGCCAGTCTGCTGCTCAGGGTATTTGCAAAGCTTCTTGACTTTATCCTTATTGCGGCAATGGGTGAGATAGTGCCAAAGGCTGGTTTTTATGCAGGTTTGTCTTATCTGCTCATCAGTGACGGACTCTTTGATGGGAGGAGTATAGGGAAAAAACTCATGGGCCTCAAGGTCGTCTCCATAACGGCGAATGAGCCGTGTTCTATGAAAGAATCGATAATGCGGAATGCCCCCCTGGGTGCTGGACTCCTGTTGTATAAATTGCCATGGATTGGCTGGGTCTTCATAGTCCTGGTCTCCGCCTTAGAGTTCCTCATGCTCCTCGGAAGTAAAGACGGGATGCGGCTTGGAGATGAGATCGCAAAGACCATTGTGATTGCGGCTGAAGAAAGAAAAACTGCTAAAGAGACAACGGAGGGATGATGCTCTTAAATAATCTCCTCGGGATGTTTTCGAATGACCTTGCCATAGACCTCGGCACAGCAAACACCCTCGTGTATATCAAGGGCAGAGGGATCGTGTGTAATGAGCCTTCCGTGGTTGTTGTGAGAAAGGACAATAAGAGGACTATCGCTGTCGGTGCCGAGGCAAAGAGGATGCTCGGCAAGACACCTGCAAACATAACAGCTATAAGACCCATGAAAGATGGCGTTATCGCAGACTTTGATGCCACAGGCGAGATGCTGAAATACTTTATAAAAAAGGTTCATAACAGGAAGAGCTTCCTCTCTCCGAGGGTGATAATAGGCGTCCCTTCAGGCATAACTCAGGTCGAACAGAGGGCTGTGAAAGACGCTGCGCAGGCCTCAGGTGCAAGAGAGGTTTATCTCATCGAAGAGCCGATGGCTGCTGCAATCGGAGTCGGCCTTCCCGTAGGAGAGCCTTCAGGAAACATGATAGTGGATATTGGCGGCGGGACTACGGATATCGCTGTCATATCCCTCGATGGCATTGTTTATAGTAAGGCGGTCAGGGTCGGAGGGGATAAGATGGATGAGGCCATAACAGCGTATATAAAGCGCAAGTATAATCTCCTGATAGGGGACAGAACCGCTGAGCAGATAAAGATAGATATTGGATCGGCCTACGCGGTAGATCCTGACAATACAAAGACCATTGAGATAAAAGGAAGGGACATGATCTCTGGCATCCCCAAGACTATTGTTGTGAGTGAGACAGAGATAAGAGAGGCCCTTAGTGAACCTGTAAATATAATCCTCGATACCGTCAAGGTAACACTTGAAAATACGCCGCCTGAGCTTGCCGCTGACATAGTTGACAAGGGCCTGGTCCTGGCAGGCGGAGGTGCCCTCTTAAAGGGCCTCGATATGCTTATAAGGGAGGCGACAGGCCTCCCTGTTGTGGTTCCTGAGGACCCCTTAACAGCAGTGGTAAGGGGAGTAGGTAAGATGCTTGATGAACTTGAACTCTTAAAAAAGATAGCTATAACCTGATGCCCCTCAGACGTCTCTTCCCCCTTTTTCTACTCTTAATCCTTTCCTTGACACTCATGACCTATCAGAGTAACAAAGGCAGTATAGCCCCCCTGAGATCCCTGAGCGGCCCCTTCAATCACCTGAATAATCTGTTTCACTCGATCTCCTCGGCCATCAAAGAGCCCTTCAGAAGACTCACCCTGAGGGATGAAGAAAACAGAAGACTCAGGGATGAGATAAACAGGCTCCTGCTTGAGCAACAAAAATACAGGGAGGCATTTTTTGAGAACCAGAGGCTGAGGGAGATACTCTCACTCAGACAGAGGGAGACGAGATACGTTACAACCGCCATGGTGATTTCAAGGGGGCTTGAACGCTGGTCAGAGACAGTCGTAATCAATAAAGGCAGGAAAGATGGCATCTCAAAGGACATGACTGTTATAACCCCCAGGGGGCTTGTTGGCAAGGTTTCCCGTGTGGATGATGCCTATGCCTATGTCTTGCTCGTGACTGATATTAATTTCTCAGCGGCAGTAAAGGTGCAGGAAACGAGGAAGGATGCTATACTTTCAGGGACCGGGGCGGGGAGGTGCACCCTGAAATACATCCCGCAGGAAGAGACCGTCAGGGAAGGCGAAGTCATTGTAACCTCGGGGTTCGATGATCTATTCCCGCACGAGCTAACTGTTGGCTACGTATCCAGGGTATCAAGGGGCAGTGGGATCTTCCAGCAAATAGAGGTCAGACCCTTCCAGGACCTGACAAAGCTCGATGAAGTGGTGGTAGTAAGGCGATGAGTGCCCTTTGTTTAATGTCGTGCACTATTTTAGCCTTCGTCCTGCAGTGGAAGATAAGCATCTTCGGCATATCACCTGACCTGACTGCTACTGTGGTTTATTACATAGGGATCAACAGCAGCTCAAACAGGGCAACCCTTTTAGGTTCAATAATCGGTATAATAGAGGATAGTTTAGGGGGTGGGATGCTTGGACCTAATCTTCTTGGAAAGGGCATAGTTGGCTTTTTTTCACCCTTTGTATCAGGCAGACCCTTTAGATGGACACCCCTGCTCGGCATGGTCTCGATCTTTATCCTCACTGTCACAGATAGCCTGGTTGTTTATTTATCAAAGGCAATATTCGAAACACCCCCTGCCTTACCTGCCGCTGTGATCCCAACCCTCATTATACAGGGGCTCATTAACCTGACAATAGGTGCATTTCTAAGACCAAAAAATGTTGATTAAGAAGAATCCATTATCAGGATTTTTAAAGGCCACTAACATGATGAGCAAATTTCCGCCTGCTGCTACTGCAGGGCTTATAATAATGGCCATGTTCTTCATCCTGATAATAAGGCTCTGGCAGTTACAGATACTGCAGGGGGATTGGTACAGAAAGATATCAGAAGGAAACAGACTGCGCATAATCAGGGTAGCGGCACCAAGGGGCATAATCTATGACAGAAACGGCATCCAGCTTGTAAAGAACTCCCCTTACTACTCTGTCTCTATCAGCCCTCAAGACATCGACAAAATAGACATTGCTGCCCTATCAGGGCTTCTAAAGGTGGATAAAGACTCCCTTGCTGAGAAGATAAAACGTCAGAGGCGAAGTATCTATGAACCGATAAGACTGAAGGATGGTCTTTCCTTCAAAGAGATTGCACTGATAGAGGCAAGGCGTTCTGATTTCCCGGGCCTGACCATTGATGTGGATATAAGCAGAGACTATATCTTCGGCAGTCAGGGTGCACATCTCATCGGCTATCTCGGCAAGCCCGACCAATCCCAGTATAAAAGCCCTGAGTTCAGGGATGTTCCCCCTGATGCATTCATAGGCCAGTGGGGGGTAGAAAAACTCTATGACAAACAATTGCGGGGTATACCTGGAGAGAGGATAATCGAGGTGGATGCCCTGGGCAGAGAACTCAGGCTCCTTCAGGAAAAACCACCTGTAAAGGGAGAGGATTTAAGACTGGCCATGGACATAAATCTCCAGAAAGAGGCGGAAGAGTCCTTTGGTGAGAGGACCGGGGCCTTAGTCGCAATAAAACCTGATACAGGTGAGATACTCGCCCTTGTAAGCAGGCCCTCCTTTGACCCGAACCTGTTTGCAAAGGGGGTGAATCCTGAGGAGTGGGAAAAGATAATTAGTAACCCCAGAAAACCCCTTCTTAACAGGGCGCTCCAGAGTCAATACCCCCCTGGTTCGACATTTAAGATTGTCACTGCGATAGCAGCCCTTGAGGAAGATGCAATCACCTCAAACACAGCGGTCACCTGCACAGGCGGGATAGCCTATGGAAGGTGGCACTTTGGCTGCTGGCGAAAGGGCGGACATGGGACTGTCTCGCTTCATCGGGCCCTTGTTGAGTCCTGCGATGTTTACTTCTATGAGACAGGCAGGAGGGCAGGGATAGACAGAATCGCATCATATGCAAGGCAGTTAGGGCTTGGCAGAGATAGCGGCCTGCTCCTTGTCAATGAACGCCGCGGACTGATCCCTGATACAAAATGGAAACAGCAGAGGAGGAAGCAGCCGTGGTATCTCGGGGAGACCTTCAATGCATCCATCGGTCAGGGCTATGTCTCGGCCACGCCCTTTCAGATGGCGCAATTGATGAGCATCGTCGCAAACAGTGGATATATCTACAAACCATCGCTGCTTATGTTGGATGGAAAACCCGAGCCCATAGGGAGATTAAACATCAGGCAGGATACCTTCGATACCATTAGGCGAGCCCTTTACGGCGTAGTGAATGAACAGGGCGGAACTGGTTGGGCAGCGAGGTCTTCGATGGTAAACATCTGCGGGAAGACAGGAACCGCCCAGGTGGTAGGTTTGAAGAAGGACTCTAAATACCTCTCTGAGATGAACAGGGATCATGCATGGTTTGTTGCCTTTGCCCCTTATGAAAAACCAGAGATAGCCCTTTCTGTTATGGTGGAACATGGCGGTCATGGTGGAGCGGCAGCAGCACCCATTGCAAAGAAGGCGATCGAGGCCTATATGAAATCCACTAGGCAGTCGCACGGCAATATCCACCAGAGCAATAATAGTAAAAACGATGAGGGGATAGAAAGCGAGGGGTCCCCAAAAAATCGAAGATTTTTTGGGGTGTTAGAGTGAAGATCGATAGGCGGCTTCTCAAAAACTTTGATTGGGTTACCCTTTCCCTTATAATCGTGCTTTCCCTCGCAGGGATTATGACGATATTCAGCGCAACGAGGCCGCCCATCCACGGCGAGATGCCCTCTTACTACATAAAGCAGTCTTACTGGCTTATCTTCAGCCTCATTGCCCTAATAGCCTCTGTCAGCTTCGATTATGTCTGGCTGAGGAGATTCTCATACATATTTTATGGTCTCGGATTGTTCCTGCTGCTGCTCGTCCTTTTCCTCGGCAGAACAGGGATGGGGGCACAGCGATGGCTCAACCTCGGCGTAATGTCCTTTCAACCCTCTGAGGTATTCAAGCTGTTCTACTTAATCGCCATCTCCCATTACCTAAGCGAAAGATGCGTCAGGGATGGGGGCACAGCGATGGCTCAACCTCGGCGTAATGTCCTTTCAACCCTCTGAGGTATTCAAGCTGTTCTACTTAATCGCCATCTCCCATTACCTAAGCGAAAGATGCGGCAGGGTTGGGCTTATCGCCCTGTTGAAGGCCTTTTTCCTTCTGGCATTTATCCCTTTACTGCTGATCGTAAACCAACCTGACCTCAGCACTGCAGTAGTCCTTCTAACAGTCTTTCTGGCCATGATCGCCTCAAAGGGTCTTCAAAATAAGGTAGTGGTGCTGTTCATACTCATCGGGGTCGTCTCGGCCCCATTTCTCGGCAATATATTCTGGGAAGGCCTGAAGGAGTACCAAAAAAACAGGCTTGTGGCATTTCTTGAGCCAGAGATCGACCCCTCTGGCATCGGCTACCATATAAATCAGTCAAAGGTCGCCATAGGCTCAGGGCAGTTTCTCGGTAAAGGCTACATGAGGGGAACACAGGGTCCACTCAGATTTCTGCCTGAAAGGCATACCGATTTCATCTTCTCTATCTTTGCAGAGGAATGGGGCTTTGCCGGCAGCCTCCTGCTCCTTCTCATATATCTCACATTTATCCTCAGAGGTATTGACACTGCGAGAAAGGCAAAGGACGAATTCGGGAGGCTTTTGGCCATCGGCATCTCCTTTATGTTCACCACCTACTTCTTCATAAACATCGGCATGACATTGGGGATCATGCCTGTTGTCGGAATTCCCCTGCCATTCATGAGTTACGGCGGCACAGCACTCCTCACAAACTTCATTGCAGCAGGGATGCTCATCAATATAAGGATGAGAAGATTCGAGCTCTTTTATTAGAAACACCGTTTTTGTTATAATCATTTTACTTTTCATTGACTGTCCAGTCATAACTCACTGGTGGTAGCTTTTTGGAGGCGGTGTAGCTCAGTTGGTCAGAGCATGCGGCTCATATCCGCAGTGTCCGGGGTTCAAATCCCTGCACCGCCATTAAAAATATTCAGGAAAGCAGGGTCATTGAAGTAATTTATCAAACCCCTCGGTCTTGACAATTAGCCACCTTGTGCGTTCCTTATCGAGGGTGAATCTGAGGCGAAGGGGCGTCTTGATGTCGCCTATTATATATCCTCTCTCATTCCCGACGGTCGCTATGACCCTTACACTCAATTCTGCTGATGCCCTGTCTTTTGAAACCTCTATCCTCAAGTCTTCATATTCTACTTCTATGTCCGAGAGCATCCCGAACTGCCTCTTTAACATCTCCTTGATATAAAGGTAGGTCATACCGTAATCATCACGATAATTGTATGATACCTTTGACATGACAGCATCGATATCTCTTGATTCTACCGCCTCTGCGCCCTCCTTAAAGAGCCTCTTAATCCTGCCCTCATCAGAGGGCCAGAGGAGATAGACTATTGCAGGGACCAGGATTAAAAACAGTAAAAGGATTAATCTTAATCTGTATCTGCGCACAGAGGGCTCTACTGAAGTTTCAGTATATCACCCCTCTTGAGCGGGCCGCCTGAGGTGAGAATGCCTATCGAATATTTGTCCTTCACATCCCTCACCTCTACCGCCCCTGTGAGCTTTTCTTCTGCACCGAGATTTAATCCTGTAGCAGGGTCTATCAGGGCCTCACCGACAGAATAGGCAAAGAATTTAAAACCCGGCCTTATATTCATCAGTGAACCTGCATTTATATATACCTTATTGCCTTCGGATTTTATGACAGACGCTGTAAAAGGCACTGCCTCCATCTGGTTGATGATAAACATTACTGCATCATGTATGGCCTGTCTTGTCGCCTGTCCGAGGGGTGTCTTCTTAAAGCCCTCTGCAGCGAAATCAACCTGCCCGTGTGAGACACCGACACCAACGCCGGAAGATTCGGCCTTCCCTACCGCATTGTGGGAATGCAGGACCTGACCTGTTGCTGTGTCGATCAACCTTATATCAACAGCCACATGGGCGCTGGATGACCTAACCCCAAGCCTGAACCCTGCTATGCCGATACCGCCTCCACCACCGGACTCATGGAGCTCGAATTCCGACACCACTCCCCTGACGATTATCTGCGCGCCGAGCATCTCACCGACCTTGGCTGCGGTCTCTTTTCTAACCAGCCCTGTCTGGCCGAGCTCCTGTTCGCCAACGATATCCCTCAATGCCTGTCTTTCGACAACAATAAACCTCCCTGTCTTCATAAGCTCTGTCGTAAGCATCTCTGCAAACCCATCACCGAGATTCCAGCTTCCATAAACCCCTGTTACCTTGCTATCGAACTTTGTGACCGCTATCCTCTTCTTGGGTCCATTATAAGGCGGATAAACAGGCTCTGGCGGTAGGGGTTCAGCCTTTTTGACATCGGTCTCCCTTCCGTCATCACCCTCAGGGTCATAGGCATATGAGGCCGTCAGGCCAAAGACCATGATAACTGATACCAGTAAGATTAAAAATCCCCTTGACATCTGACCTCCCTTTTGATGTTTTTAATTTTTGTACTTACCTTCTATAACAACCCCGGCCTGGCCTGAAATAATAGCCGGGCGGGCATGTCCTTCCATGTTCCCACCAGAAGCGGAATTCGGGGGAACGGAACCTCATGCGGAAATAGTAAGAATCACTCGGATAGCAATATTCATAGCTCCCTGTGTATGGATTATAACAAAGTGGGTATTCCCTCACCTTCTGTCCTTCATCCCGGGGCTGCTCATCTTCAGGAGATGAACGATATTCCTTAGGCTGGGGTGTGCCTCGGAACTCTCCACTGTCAGGTGCATCCTTTCCCCACGGTGTCTGCTTCTGAAAATCCCCCCCTGACTGCCTTGCCCTTTCTGCATCTTCCTGAGAGGTGATATTTTCTGAATATGCCGTAGGAGAAAAAACAAGCATCAAAACTGCAGTCATTAAAATTATATCAATCAACCTCACCGGGGTGCCCTATTCTTGCCTCTTATCCATTTTAACATATGTGGTTTTGTAAGGCTACTCATTCCGAATCCCCTGCTCAAGGAGCATCCTCCTGAACCCGAGACCGAGCCCTATCTCCATCTCGACCTCATAGCTTCCATCAGAGAGAACCCTCTCTTCTGATACCCACGCCCCCTTTATAAAGGCATCAACCCTCGATTTCAGGGCATCATTCTTAACAATAAAGTCCTCCACCCGCGAGTCAGACACTATCACAACGCCCTCTGCCTGTTCGAGGAGGTTCCTCAGGGCCTCTGCCTTTGCTGCCCTGAGCGCCATCAATCTTGCCTGTGCAGGGTTAGTAATACCTGGTGGAGGGATGCCGCTGCCCTTCGCCCTCAGGATCACAGGCCCCCATCTCTCACTCTCCTCGAGTGTCCGCTCATAAAGCACCCTCACAACCTCAGGAGGGGTTATAACAGGGGCTGCAGGCGGTCTGCCCCTTTCCACATAGCTCATCCTGCCTGCTGCAACAACTACCCTGTTAGCAGGGTCCTCGATATTGCTGAATTCTACCCTTCCCTCTGTGACGGCAGTCTTTGTTGTGTTGCCTTCCACCCATACAAGATAAGAAGTGCCCCTTGCTGCCGTTACCGCAGTCGGCGTTCTGACCTCAAAACCGGATCTCCCTACGATCACATTCAGGACTCCGTCCATCAGATTGAATACCGACCTGCCCGCATCCTTTCCCTTCAAATACCCTGAGACCGCAATGCTCGAGTTCTCTCCTATCATCAGCAGAGAATCATCAACAAAAAGTATTTTGACCCTTGACCTATCGAAGGTCTTTACAGTATCTGCCCTGTAGACAGGTTCATTCTTCTTGACATCGATCCTGTCCCTTTCTCTCAGGATATTAGCAGTGCCCCTGAAGTCCCTGACGCTGCCGACCTCTTTTTCGGCCGCCATGGAGGTATTCATAACAGATACCACTGAGAAAACAATACCCGCCGCTATCCTGAAAAATACAGCCCGATTAGTTACAGGAGGCAAAAACATAACCCCATCATCACCGGTGCCCTATTCCACGGGTTACTCTAACATCCACCCTGTTTGGCGTTACATTTGTCGGCTCCAGGCTGAAACCTGCAAATTTATGGCCTGCAAGCTCATCAGCAATCATGCTCGATTTTCCACCGTAGTCGAGCATCAGTTCAGCCACACCACCTGTAAAGCTCCTCTGATGAACCGCCCTGACACCCTGTATATTCTTTTCGAGGAACTTCTTGACTGCCGAGAGATGGCTGTAGGAAGCAATGCCTGTGATAACGAGGGTGATCTCCTGGGAACGGCCATAGACCTCTTTTTTCCAGCTGGTAAGTATGTCGTTTATCAATGTATCCGATAGCCTTTCTGCGGCCTCCTTGATGGCGAGTGCGCCTCCCTGAACCTCATCTATATGGGCCTGTCTGCCCTGTTCGCTCCGGGATGCAATAACCCTCGCATCATCGGTCCTTATGACCCGTGCCTGGAGAGTCGCCTGCATAGACTGCATCCTCGTGCCATAGAGCTTGCCTCCTGCGTTTTTTGAGAATGCCTTACCTGTAATGACCACCTGGGCGCCGTGCTGGAGGCCAGCCGCTGCTGCTGCATTGGGGTCTCCTTCAAGCAGTCTGAGGGCCTTATCCCTCGTTATATTTGCCCTCACTGTCTGGGGATCAACGACGGTAAACCCGGCAGCAAGCAGTTTCTCCATTATTGTTGACTCTGCCTGACCGACATTCTCCCATGCCGTAGTGCCAAAGATACCCGCAACCTTTTCATCGATGATTACCATAACCTTTGGCTTTTCCTTGAGCACATGGAGGAGGCCGAGGGCACGGAGGTCGTTCATTAGATTGGCCTTTCCAACCTCGGCCTGTATCTTCACCTTATATATATCGCCCTCAGGCCCCTCCAAGAGTATCTTATACCTCTCGATATAACCGGTTGTCTGGGCGAGGACCTTGTCATGTATGACCTTGTAGTTCTCCGCCATTGTATCTGAAGACACGAGGGTCCCTACTGCCTGTTCGACCGCCTTTCTCAGGGCATCGTCAATCGCCTTGTCGCGGGCAACAACAGTATTGCCGCTGATTATTGCTGCCATGCCATCGGCAATTATAAACTCACCTGCCCCAGCATAGGATGTCAGATAGAAAATGAGCGAAACAACCAGCCCCATAGTAAATCTAAAGCGAGGAAGCCTCACGGGAATATCCTCCTGAATTCATGTCCAAGGGTGAGCTCCATCTCGACTTCCACGCTGCCGTCACTCAGGTATCTTGTATCAATAACCTTTGCGCCCTTGATATATGCCTCGACCCTTGCCCTTATGGTATCACTCTGTGTAACAAAGTCCCTTACAGAGGTATTTGAATGGATTATCACACCGTATGCCTGCTCGAGCAGATTCCTGTAGGCATCTAACTTAGCTGCCCTCTCTGCCATGAGCCTTGCCTGTGCCTGATTTATGGCAGTTGGAGGCGGAACACCCCCTCCCTTAGCGGTTATCTTGATAGGCACCCACTCTGCCTTTGGCTCTGGTGTCGGCTGCACAGGGACGACATAACAACCAGCCAGGGCAGTAACCAACAAGACTGACAAAAGATAAATCGCCATTGTCTTATTCATGCTTAATCCCTCCTATCTCAAGAATATATTTCTGATGGGGTCTACCTCGACCTCCACTTCAACCTCATAGCTCCCATCGGGCATCTGCCTTTCTGATACAACCCTTGCGCCCTGTATAAAGGTGTTGACCTTAGCGCGCATCTCATCGCTCTGGGTCACGAAGTCCCTCACATAGGTATCGCTCTTTATCCTGACGCCGTAGACCTGTTCAGTAAGGTTTCTCAAGGCATCGAGTTTGGCAGCCCTCTTTGTCATAAGGGTCCTTTCCGGGGGTGTCATGGTGGGGTCTTTCGGCTCTACACCATAACCCTTTGCCCTCAGAACATCACCTGCCGGTATTGATGGTGACGCCCTTTGAGCAGAACCAGAGGGAGCACCATAGCCTGTTGCCCTGAATGTCTGGTAATTATAATAGAGCCTCCTTCCGAGTATATCCTCTACCTGACCGAGGGTTATCTCAACAGTCACCTCAGCAGTGCCGTCGGGCCGTTCGATGTAATCCACCTCTGCTGCGCCCTGAATAACGGCCTCCATCCTCGCCCTTATGGCATCGGACTGCGCCACAAAGTCCCGCACTGTAGTGTGCGAATCGATCCGAACGCCATAAATCGTCTCTGCGAGGTTTCTGAGGGCATCGACCTTGGCTGCCCTTTTTGCCATGAGCCTCTGTTGCGCATTTATCTCTGCACCGGCATATGCAGAAAGGATGGGGGTGAATATCAGTACTAAAAGAGGCAGGGTCTTTAAAATTATCTCCATATTTTTCTTCATAGCGACCTCCCTTGGTATTACTTTTCGATCTTTACAATCTGCCCTATAATCCTGTACCACTCAGTCAGGGTAACCCTTGAGGGGCCTGTCTCTCCCTCTGTCTGACCCATCATCCCCTTCGATTTGATGTTAATATCGCCTGAGGAGACCCTGGCGACTATCCTGATGCCGCCATCCTTAAGATATTCCTCTTCTATAATAGTCATCCCCTTCACAAACCCTGACAGTCCAGTGTAAAGGTTGCGCTCATCCAGTTCCGCTGACCCTGCTAAGGCCAGCGCATTCCTGTAGGCATCGATAATAGCCGCTCTCCTCGCCATCAGCCGGGCCTGTGCCGGGCTGTGGGCCTTGATGGGCGGATAGCCTATGCCTGAAACAACAAAGGCATCCCCGCCCCTCTGCCCTGAAAGGAGCACTGCAGGGGCAATCAAAAAGAGCAATACCAGAATGGTTACCGCTGTCCTGTTTGCCATCTATCTTGCAGGGCCAACAGCACCCGAAGGCGGCGGTGGAGGTGGTTGAGGCGGCGGAGGCCCTTCGGGTGAGATGACAATGACGGGTTCAGGGGGTGGTTCTTTGGTATACACATAACAACCACCCACAAAAAGCGATAATAAAAGCATTAGAAGCATGAGAAGGCCACTAATCCTTTTCATCTTCCCTCCTGTTTATTTTTAGATGAGTAAATGCTAACAGGGTTTTTACCGATTGTCAATATGAATTTTTCTTTTGGAAAGGGTGAATTTTGTATTTCGGATTATTTTGGACAGAGCGATGAAGACACTAAAATATGCGTAAGAATGAAATGAAAAAGCGGGGTCGTGCTGACCACTAAAATTAAAAACTATATGTCAACTTGGTATATACAATGTTGACATTGTAGTTTTTTAGAAGGGTCCCCATCGTTTAGATTTTTATGTGAGACACCGGGTCCCAAAACTCTTTTTGCATGTTGCCTGAAACGATGACATCCTGTAAAATACACAGGATGTATATCAAGCTCTTGCAGGGTATCAGGGAAAAACTCTTAACCAGGCTTTCAGAGGTGAGGTTCAGGCCAATGATGCAGAAGGCACTTGGGGTCGGTGCAGCAGGGGACAGGACCTTTCCGATCGACAGGATTGCCGAGGATATAATCATCTCAGGGTTTGAGTCATCGGGACTGCCGCTCTCCATAGTCTCTGAGGAATACGGCCTTAAAGAGTTAAGGGGCGGCGGCAGAAAGGTACTTATCGATCCTATCGATGGAAGCAAGAATGCCATCTCGGGGATTCCCTTTTACTGCACATCCATTGCAATTGCGGATGGCAGTACAATAGGCAGCATCGACGTGGCCTATGTCGTTAATCTGATTAATGGGGATACATTCTGGGCGGAAAAGGGGAAGGGGGCCTTTTTAAATGACGAAAGGGTCATGGCGCAGAGAGATGAAGAATTCTATCTCATAGCATATGAGGCCCAGTCGCCTTCTAAGGATATACCGCAGATAATGCCTTTACTTTCACGGTCACACAAGACGAGGTGCCTCGGCGCAACAGCCCTTGACCTTGCATACCTCGCCTGTGCTGCCATAAGTGTGTTCGTGAATCCCTCCCCTTCGAGGAGCTTTGATTTTGCTGGCGGGTGGCTGCTCATTAAAGAGGCCGGCGGGGTATTCACGGACATGAAGGGTAATTCCATCGATGAAACCGAGATAGGACTGAAAAAGACTACACCCCTTCTGGCCTCTGGAAATGAAAGACTCCATGAAAGGGCATTGAGGATTCTATCAGGGAGGTAAAACCTGCACATGATGAACGACCTCAGAACACTTATCCCCCTCGCAGGGCCGGACATAAAATACGTCCTCCTCGATATGGATGGGACGCTCCTTGATAAGTATTTCGACGACTATTTCTGGGAGCACCTCGTGCCAGAAAAATATGCGGAAAGGCACGGCATAACATTCGGCAGGGCAAAGGATGAACTCATAAAGAAATACAAGCGCCATGAAGGCACGCTGAACTGGACTGACATTGACTTCTGGTCAAAAGAGCTCAACCTCGACATCCCTGCACTTAAAGAACAGATAAGACACCTCATCGAGGTCCATCCCCATGTTGAGGAGTTTCTTAAAGCACTTAAGAGGCATAAAAAGAGGGTCTTTCTGGTGACCAATGCACACTTCAAGGTCCTCGACCTGAAGATGAAGAAGACCAATATCGGCAGGTATTTCGATGCCTGCATCACATCATTTGATATGGGCTATCCAAAGGAGGATATAAGGTTCTGGCAGAAAGCAGAAAAGAGACTGGGGTTTGAAAAGGATAAGACCCTCCTCATTGACGATACAGAGGAGGTACTCAAAACGGCGCGTAGATTCGGGATTAGATACATACTCTACAAGGCGAGGGCAAACTCAAAGGAGAGGCATCGCCCCTCAAAGGAGTTTCCCACCATCGTGGATTTTAAAGAATTACTGTGATTGCAAACTGCCATTCAACCGCTCTATCTCTCGGCTCAGAATGACCTGAAAAGCGGGGATGCCGTCACAGACATCCCCTTTTGACCTATTCAAGGCTTATCGCTTCGGCAGGACATGAGTCTTTGGCTGCCTCACAATCGCAGGTGTTGCACTTATCAGGGCCGATGACCCATGCCTTATCATCCCTCATCTCGAAGACTTCAGGGCATATCTCGGCACATGACCCGCAACCGATGCACAGGTCCATGTCAACAACTGGTACCGCCATCTCTATCCCTCCTTCAAATTTTTAAAATGGATTTTAATTATACAGATTTCTCCCCTGATTTGCAATTTGCCGAATTGCCTCATCCTGTAGCTCGGAAGAGCGGAAGTGCCCTCTCTACCTATTCTGCCGGCGTCACAACAGCCATCACAACGAGCTTTTCTCCTCTGTCAGCCTCAAAACCATGGAGCACCATGGGGTCGCAGAGGATGCAGGTCCTTTCATCGGCCTCTACCCTCTCATCGCCTACTATAAACGTCCCCTTGCCCTGCACACAATACATGAGCAGCCGCATCGGCGCCTTATGCGGCTCAAGCCTCTGGCCCTCGTTCAGGCACATCAGGGCAATCCTCATCTCCGGTTTGTCAGAGAGCATCTCACGGGAGACCCTGTCAGGGTAAAACTTGATAAGTTTCTTTAGATCAATAATCTCCATCCCTTCCTCCTTGTATTTCATCACCCTGAAGATATTACAATCAGGGTATTTATACCATGATGCAAATCATAATCATAATAGAGCGACAGAACGATAGTTAAATTATGGAAGGAATTTATTCCTTATATAAAAACTATCGCACCGCACTGTCGCTCTATCAAACTAATGTCGCATATGTTTTGAGGTATTAGTTACGCCTGCCTCATCTGCCCTCTTTAATAGCTCCTCAATGGCGAGGATACCCTCGGTATCAGAATGTATCGTGTAGTTATTCACGTAGAGGTTTATATGCCGTTCGATCACATGGTCTTCTATCTCCTGACAATGTGCCTTTATGTATCCCTCTGCCTCTTCTCTGTGAGAAAGGCCATACTCAACGCTCCTCCTTATAAGCATGTCAATCTCTCGAATCAAATCCATGCCCAGCCCTCTCTTTGCAATTATACAGCCGAGAGGGATGGGAAGCCCTGTCTCGGCCTCCCACCACCTCCCGAGGTCCATCACCTCATAAAGCCCGTAGTCAGGATATGTGAACCTCGACTCATGGATTATTAAACCTGCATCAACACCTCCACTTTTAACCGAATCCATAATCCTGTTGTAGGGCATGACCACTGCATTTTCTGCCAATAAAGGGTCGTAGAGCATGACAAGGAGATAGGCAGTTGTGAGTCTGCCTGGTATGGCAATCTTTTTACCCCTCAGTTTATCCGCCGTAATCTTTGACCTCGCAACCAAGAGAGGGCCAGCCCCCCTACCAATGGCCCCGCCTGAGCGGAGAAGGACATACCTATCTCTCAGATATCCATAGGCATGGAAAGAGACCTTTGTGACATCAAGCTCAGAATTAAATGCCTTCTGATTCAATGTTTCGACATCGAGAAGGACCTCATTAAACCTCAGGCCGCCTGTGTTTATCTTTCCATGGACAAGGCCATAGAAGATGAGTGTGTCATTCGGGCAGGGTGAATAGCCGAGTGTAAGGGCACCCCAAAAAGTCTTTGATTTTTTGGGGACGGGGGTAAGGTCAGGCCGATTAACTACCGGCATTCAGACACCTCAAAAGCCTCCGTAACCCACAGTCACTTTATCTCCCTCGACAATGACAGGCACCTTCCTGACACCGCAGGAGTATTTCAGCATCTCCTCAAACTTTGTTTTGTCTGATTCAACATCGAAGTATTCTGCCTTATCCCCATAGACCGACCTGGCCCTTTCTGTATAGGGTCAGCCTGCCTTTCCAAAGATAACAACCCTTTGTTCCATTTCCAATCCCCCTTTCTGCCCTATGTGGTTTCATTTTTCTCTCTCTTGTCCTCTGACATCTGTTATCTGGATTTTTTACTGTCGCACTTTAATTTAATATATTATAACAGAAGGAGCCTTGTATGATATAATCTTTTATGGAGAAGTTCCCGAGATTAGTGATTGCAGGAGTAAGGGGCGGAAGCGGGAAGACAACCCTTTCTCTTGGCTTGATTACTGCCATCCGCTCAGAGAAGGGCCTTAAGGTGATACCCTTCAAGAAGGGGCCTGATTACATAGATGCAGGCTGGCTTGCTGCTGCTGCAGAGAATCCCTGTTATAACCTCGACCCGTTCCTTATCCCGAAAGAAAAGATGATGGATTCTTTCATGTCCCACTTTACAGGGGATATAGCGGTCATAGAGGGCAACAGGGGTCTATATGACGGGATGGATGCAGAGGGGTCATACAGCACTGCTACACTTGCAAAGCTCTTACGGTCTCCTGTGATCCTGATAATTGACTGCACAAAGATGACAAAGACAGCCGCAGCCGTCGTTCTTGGCTGCATGAACCTTGACAGGGAGGTCTCGATAAAGGGGGTCGTCCTGAACCATGTATCAGGGGGCAGACATGAATCAGTGGCGCGGTCATCTATTGAGAGGTATTGTTCTTTACCTGTGCTCGGTGCAATCCCAAGGTGGGAGAAGGGCACCCCTGGTATAGCACGGGAAGCGCCCTTTCCAGAACGTCATATGGGATTAACGCCGTATCAGGAACATCCTGAGACAGATAAGGCCCTTTCCTCTGTCAGGGATATGGCAAAGAGGCATCTCGACCTCGACAGGATTCTTGAGATTGCACAAAATGCCGAGCCTCTATTCAGTGTCAAAGACAGGGGGTCCCCAAAAATTCGTGAGCTTTTTGGGGGAAACAGTAAGGATTCAGCCCTGAATCCCGGAAACACCGAACCCCCTTTTCCATCTGTCAGGATCGGGGTAATCAGGGACTCTGCCTTCCAGTTCTACTACCCTGAAAACCTTGAGGAGCTCAAAAAAGGCGGCGCAGAGCTCATCGAGATAAGTTCAATCGGAGAGAAATGCCTGCCTGACATCGATGCACTTTATATCGGTGGAGGCTTTCCAGAGACACACGCCATAGCCTTATCGGAGAATATACAATTCCGTTCGTCGCTCAGAAGCGCTATAATGGAAGGGCTCCCTGTCTATGCTGAGTGCGGGGGGCTCATGTTCCTCGGAAAGGGTCTCATGCTCAAAGGCAGACTCTACCCCATGACTGGTATCTTTCCGCTGGTCTTTTCACTTGAGGAGAGGCCCCAGGCACATGGATACACCATAGCAGAAGTCATCAGGGAAAATCCCTTTTATGCCGAAGGCACCATCCTCAGGGGACACGAGTTTCACTACTCAAGACCCCTTAATGCCTCCGAAGAGATAAATGGCTTCTATTATGCCTTTAAAATGAAGAGGGGCCAGGGCATCCACAGAAAGATGGATGGCATATGTTTCAGGAATGTCTTTGCTACATACACCCACTTACATGCCTACGGTGCAGAGGGATGGGCAGAAGGGATGGTGCGGTGTGCAGCGCAATATAAAAGGGAAAGGCAGAAAAAACCTCCCTATTTTTGTTAAGGTTATTCCAGCAGGTATGACCGAGATAGTCAGGCTCCAGATGGATGGCTATGTATATGTAAAACCGTGATCGGTATGCATTGTCTTCAGAGAGGGTGAATAGTTGGCCTTAAAGGAAGAGATAAGAGAGGCATTGCTTCAGGCAGACTTCAGCAGGCTTTCACGGCTTGCCCTGAACAACAAAAGGGTACTCGGCATTCTGATCTCCTTTACCTATGATAAAGATGACCTCTTATGCTGGAGGGCGATCGAGGCCATTGGAAAGGCCGCTGGTGCTATTGTCCATGAGGACCCTCAGAGGGTAAGGAATATTATCCAGCGGCTGATATGGTCTGTCAGCGATGAGTCAGGGGGGATCGGCTGGGGTGCGCCCGAGATGTTAGGCGAGATAGTAGTGAATTGCCCTGACCTAACCGCTGATATACCGCCAATTATATTATCCCTTAAAGAAGATGCTATCTTCCTCAGGGGAGTGCTCTGGGCCATCGGAAGGCTTGCAGCTGCTACAATGGGCTGGAGCGATGGCGCAGAAAGAATTGTAAGGGAATCCCTCGACCACCCTGACCCCGCAGTAAGGGGGCTTGGCCTATGGGCTGCATCAAAACAGAGGATTGAGGGGATTGAGGATAGGGTCGCTGGTATGCTGAATGACAATGCCAGATTCAAAATTTACGAAGACCATGAGCTAAAAGAGATAACTGTGGGAGAGATGGCAAAAAGGCTCAGGGACGATCAGCCATGCGCATACTGAAAAATTCAGGACAGATAAAGAGATTTCTCATCTCCCTCGCTGAGAGGGCATCTGTAGGTAATGTTGAAGAGATTGTTAAAGAGATCCTGGCCGATGTCAGGAGCAGTGGTGACAGGTCTGTTATAAAATACACAAAAAGGTTCGATTCCGTAAAAATAAAGGACCTGAGAATAAGGCCTGCCGAAATAGCGAGATACGCAAACAGGGCGGACAGGAAGGTGGTCAAATCTCTCGAAGTTGCGGCAAAGAGGATCCGGACATTCCATGAAATGCAGAAGGAAGAGTCATGGTCCTTTTCGGAAAATGGGACGACCCTTGGACAGATCATCAGGCCGCTCAAGCGCGTTGGCGTTTATGTGCCAGGTGGGAAGGCATCATACCCCTCCACTGTCCTCATGAACGTGATACCTGCAGAGGTGGCAGGCGTTGAGGAGATAGCCCTGTGTGTGCCAACACCGATGGGAGAGATAAATCCCTGCGTGATGGCTGCAATAAAGATGCTCGGCATCAGGGAGGTCTACAGGATCGGAGGTGCACAGGCAGTCGGTGCAATGGCCTACGGGACAGAGACAATAAAGAGGGTTGATAAGATCATCGGACCTGGAAATATCTTTGTTGCCACTGCAAAGAGGCTTGTATTCGGTAAGGTCGACATAGACATGATAGCAGGGCCGAGCGAGGTCCTCATCATCGCAGACAGGACTGCCAATCCAGCATTTGCGGCCGCTGATCTCTTGAGTCAGGCCGAACACGACGAGATGGCCTCTGCCATACTCATTACAGACTCGATGAAGATCGCCCGGGCAGTCCAGAAGGAGCTGACCCAACAGCTCTCTTCATTAAAGAGGAGGGAAATCGCTGAAAGGTCCATTAACAAATACGGTGCAGCAATAGTGACAAGGGGCATAAAGGAGGCACTCAGACTTGCCAATGAGATCGCCCCCGAGCATCTTGAGGTTATGACAGAAAGACCGATGGATCTCCTGCCGATGATAGAGAATGCGGGTGCCATATTCCTGGGGCAGTGGACCCCTGAGCCCATTGGAGACTATCTGGCAGGGCCAAACCACACCCTCCCCACAGGGGGAACGGCAAGGTTCTTCTCGCCCCTCGGAGTCTATGACTTCGTCAAGCGCTCAAGCCTCCTGAGTTTTACAAAAGAGGGATTCCTCAAGCTGGCAAAGACTGTTACGGCCCTCGCAGATGTTGAAGGATTAAGCGGCCACGGCAATGCCGTAAAAGTGCGACAGGCAAAAAGTGAAAATCTCTCCGTTAAGGAATAGCTTTATAACTTTTGACTTTCTGTGTTAAAATGAGACATCCCGTGATTTTCTTATGGAGGTCTTTTAATGGCAGGACATTCCAAGTGGGCACAGATAAAACACAAAAAGGCCCATGAAGATGCAAAGAGAGGCAGGGTATTCACAAAGATAGTGAAGGAGATATCAGTTGCAGCACGGCTCGGCGGAGGGGACCCTGAGGGCAACCCGAGGCTCAGAACCGCTATTGAGAAGGCAAAAGAGGTCAACATGCCCCACGAAAACATCAAGAGGGCCATAATGAAGGGCACAGGAGAGCTCCCTGGAACATCCTACGAGGAGTTCATCTATGAGGGGTACGGGCCCGGAGGTGTAGCGGTACTCTTAGAGGTCCTTACAGATAACAAAAACAGGACTGTTTCTGAGATAAGGCACATTATGTCGAGGCACGGCGGTAGCCTCGGAGAGGCGGGCTGTGTTGCATGGATGTTCCAGAAAAAAGGCTACATCCTCGTTGATAAAGGCACAACCGACGAGGACACCCTGATGTCTGTTGCCCTCGATGCAGGGGCCGAGGATATGAGAAACGACCCGAAGGAAGATAACTACGAGATTATAACCTCACCTGAGGATCTCGATAGAGTGAAGGCTGCTATAGAAGGGGCGAATATACCTGTTGCACTTGCCGAGATAACGATGCTTCCAAAGAGTTATGTCACCCTCGATGAGAAATCGGCAGAGCAGATGATGAAACTCATGGATGCCCTTGAGGAAAACGAGGACATCCAGAATGTATATGCCAACTTTAACATGCCTGATGAAGTAATGGCAAAGGCCGGCAGATGAAATGGTTTCCATCCGTTCCACACTGAAGAGAAGGTTCCTCGCGGGACTTATCGTATTAATACCTGTCATCATCACCATATCAGTGATAGTATGGTTTTTCAGGTTTGTGGATGGACTGCTGGGCCCTCTGCTTGACAGTATCCTCGGCTATCATGTCTCAGGACTCGGTTTTGTATCAGCCATAGCGCTTGTCTTCATCGTTGGCGTAATATCAACAAATGTCATAGGCAAGAGACTGATAGTCTTTATAGAGAAGGTCTTTATCAGGATCCCCGTGTTTAAGGGGATCTATACAGCCCTCAAACAGCTCGTAAATGCCTTTTCCCCTGAAGACAGGAATTCATTCAAGAGATTCGTGATAGTCGAATACCCAAGACCAGGGACATTCGCCTTCGGCTTCCTCACAAAGGAATGCACGATAAAAGAGGCAGCAACAGGTAAAGAATCCTGTCTAAGGGCTGTCTATATCCCTACAAACAATCTCTATCTCGGCGAGATCGTCCTTTTCAGGGAAGGAGATGTCTTCTACACAAACATACCTATAGATGAAGGCATAAGGATAATCCTTTCAGGAGGAATCGCCACACCATCAAGGATTCTGGAGGCAAGGGAATGAGCCTTACCTGTGTTATCCTCGCAGCAGGCATCGGAAAGAGGATGGATTCATCCACACCAAAGGTCCTTCATAAAATATGCGGAAGGCCGATGATTCAATATGTCCTCGATGTCACAGAAAGGCTCAGACCTGAAAAAAAGATCATGGTTGTAGGGAGATACAGCGATGAAATCAGAAAGGCCATAAACAGACCTGATGTCTCCTTTGTCCTTCAGAAAGAGCCGAAGGGGACCGGAAATGCCCTCATGAAGGCCGTGGAGGTCCTCGGCGCATTTAAGGGCGATATCCTTGTGCTCAACGGCGATATGCCTCTCATCACAACCAACACATTAAGGAGATTCCTCGGCACTTACAGGAAAAACAGGGATGCCCTCTCCATCCTCTCATTTATCGCCTCTGAGCCGTCATCCTATGGGAGGATACTGCGGGACAGGTCTGAAAGGGCCATCGGCATTGTAGAGGATAGAGATGCCACTCTGAAGCAAAGGGCGATCAAAGAGGTAAACAGCGGGGTTTATGCCATAAACCACGACTGCGCAGAACTCCTTACGCAAATCAGGCTTAATAAAGCAAAGGGAGAATACTACCTTACTGACCTTCTCGATATAGCGATAAAGAACGGCTTGAAGGCAGGGGTTTATTGTATCGGCTCAGAAGAGGAGCTTATGGGCGTTAATACCAGATATGAGCTCATGGTGGCAGAACGGATTATGCAGAAAAGGATGATCAGAAGCCTGATCGATGAAGGCGTGAATTTCATCGATGCAACTGCATTGCACATCCACTCAGGTGTGAAGATCGGGAAGGAGACTGTTATTTATCCGAATGTCTATCTCGAGGGTCTTACAATAATCGGGCATGGATGCATAATCTATCCGAATGTCAGGATAGTGGATAGCACAATAGGTAACAATACAGTGATAAAAGACTCCTCGGTGATTGAGTCGTCTTCTGTAAGCAAAAATGCAGTTATAGGTCCATTTGCCCATATTCGCCCAGGCTCTGTAATAGGCGAAGGATGCAAAATTGGCAACTTCGTGGAACTGAAAAAGGCGATTCTAAAAGAAGGGGTCAAGGCATCACACCTGAGCTATCTCGGAGATGCAGAGATAGGCAGGAATGTAAACATCGGGGCAGGAACAATAACCTGTAATTATGACGGCAAGGAAAAACACAAAACAGTAATCGAAGACGATGCATTTATCGGCAGTGATACACAGTTAGTAGCGCCCGTGAAGATAGGCAAGGGCGCCTATGTTGGTGCAGGCTCAACCATAACAGAGGATGTCCCACCGATGTCGCTTGCACTGAGCAGGGCAAAACAGAGAAACATAAAGGGCTGGGCGCTTAAAAGGTTCAAAGATGGTAATTCGGAGTTAAATATCAAGAATCGGAAGGGCAAACGGTGAGACCCTCTTTAAAACCTACCAAAAACGAAAATAAGGGACGGGCAGGTGTGTAGACCAGAATAATTATGTGCGGCATAATCGGGTATACAGGAAAAGGGGATGCCATCTCTGTTGTGCTTGAAGGGCTCAAAAGGCTCGAGTATAGGGGCTATGACTCTGCCGGGATCGCCTTCTTTCACAGAGGGGCGATAGAGATCAAGAGATGCAGCGGCAAGGTAAAGGACCTCGTCAGTCTTTTCGAGACTGATACACCGTCAAGCCGCACAGCCATAGGCCATACGCGGTGGGCAACCCACGGCAGACCATCGGAAGAAAATGCCCACCCACACAGGTCAGACAGTATAGTAATTGTCCATAACGGGATAATCGAAAATTACATGGAACTCAAAAGAAACCTCATTGCTGAGGGGTACACCTTTCAATCAGAGACCGATACAGAGGCGGTATGCCACCTCATCCATAAGTATTCTAATGACCGCCCCCTTGAGGAGGCTGTCAGGGCCGCGCTTGGGGATATAAGGGGGGCGTACGCGATTGCAGTAATAAGCGAGCGGGAAGAAGGAAAGGTCGTTGGTGTGCGGAAGGACTGTCCCCTATGCGTTGGCCTCGGCGATGGTGAATACTTCATAGCCTCTGATGTCCCAGCCTTTTTGAACCACTCAAGGGATGTAATATTCCTGAATGACGGAGAGATGGTTATCATGACCGCTGATGGAGTAATGATAACAACAGTGGATGGGATACCTTTACATAAAGAGGTCTCAACGCTCTCGCTGAGTCCATCCATGGCAGAAAAGGGTGGATACAAGCATTTCATGTTGAAAGAGATATATGAACAGCCAAGGGCCATCTCTGATACCCTGAGGGGGAGGTTCAATGCAGAGCGTGCAGAGGTAAACATAGAGGAGTTCGGCCTTACAGAGAAAGACCTTGAGACTATTGAGAGGGTCTTCATCGTTGCCTGTGGGACATCATGGCATGCTGCCCTTGCAGGTAAATACATGATCGAGGATATTGCAAGGGTACCTGTTGAGGTGGACATAGCCTCAGAGTTCAGATACAGAGACCCTATAATAGGGCCTCGAGACATGCTTATAGCCATAACGCAGTCAGGAGAGACTGCCGATACCCTCGCAGCCCAGAGAAGGGCAAGAAGTCTCGGTGCAAAGGTCTTGAGCATCTGTAATGTTGTTGGCAGCACATCTGCAAGAGAGGCGGATGCGGTCTTTTACACACGCTCTGGCCCTGAGATAGGTGTTGCCTCTACAAAGTCATTCACCTCTCAGATTATCGCCCTTTATCTACTGTCTATCGCTGCTGGACTCACCAGAAAGACCCTCAATAGCAGTTCTGCCACAAGCCTGTTAAGGGAGCTTCTTTATATACCTGACAAGGTCGAGCAGATACTTACCCGCAATGGGGAGGTGGAGCAGACCGCGAAAGGGCTATTCCAGACAGGGGATTTTATCTATCTCGGAAGGGGAATAAATTACCCCATAGCCCTTGAGGGGGCCCTGAAACTTAAGGAGATCACCTACATCCATGCAGAGGGCTATCCTGCTGGCGAGATGAAGCACGGCCCGATAGCCCTTATAGACGAAGAGCTTCTTGTGGTCTTTCTTGCACCAAAGGGGGCGCTCTATGAGAAGATAGTCTCAAATATACAGGAGGTAAAAAGCAGGGGGGGGAAGGTTCTGTCATTGATAAATAACGGTGATGTGGAGGTTGCCGACCTGTCTGATTATCGCATATATATCCCTGACTCCAATCCATATCTCGAAACAATCCTGCTTGTGATACCCCTGCAGCTCCTTGCCTATCATATCGGTGTGCTGAGGGGCTGTGATGTCGACCAGCCAAGAAACCTGGCAAAGAGCGTCACAGTGGAATAGTCCATAATCCGTATTCTTCTTACTTCCTTTTTTGACGCATATGCCCTGATTCTGCTATTATAATAAAGATGCCAAAGGAGAGCTTATTGGAAGGTCTTAATCCACAGCAGCGTGAAGCCCTTTTATACGTAAAAGGCCCTCTCCTTATACTTGCAGGTGCGGGGAGCGGAAAGACAAGGGTCATCTCGCATAAATTTGCCTACCTCGTAAAATCAAAGCGATTCTCACCCGACTCTATATTTACAGTGACCTTCACAAACAAGGCCGCCAATGAGATGAAGGAGAGGATCTCCACCCTCATAGGAAAGGACACAAACAGATCATGGGTCGGGACATTCCATTCTCAATGTAACCGGATACTCAGAAGGGAGATACGGCCTCTCGGTTATAAACATGACTTCTCCATATACGACGAGGATGACCAGTGCAGCCTTATAAGACAAATACTCAGGGAGTTCAGATTCCATGAGGCCCTTTATAGAGGTGTGGCGGCAAGGATAAGCTCTTTAAAGGCATCCCTCATAGGGCCCGAGGAGTTCCTCTCAACAGGCGACGGCTTTGGGTTTGATGAAAAGCTCGCAAAGGTGTACGTAAGGTATCAGGATGAATTGAAGAGATGCAATGCCCTCGACTTTGATGACCTCATATGCCATACTGTAAGGCTTTTTGAAAAATATCCTGAGACCTTGAAGAAATACCAGGATACCTTTTCATATATCCTTGTGGATGAATTCCAGGACACGAACTACGCCCAGTATAGACTTATAAAGCTGCTCGGTTCAGGCCACAGGAATATCTCTGTCGTAGGCGATGATGACCAGAGCATCTACAAGTTCAGAGGGGCAGATGTGAACAATGTATTCAGGTTCGAGAAGGACTTCCCTGACACAAGGGTTATAAGGCTCGAACAGAACTATCGTTCAACACAGAATATACTGAATGTGGCTGGCGCCGTAATCTCGAAAAACCCTCTCAGAAAGCCGAAGAGACTCTGGTCGGGGAGGGGAGATGGTGAAAGGGTCTATCACTGCTGGTTAAGTGACGAAGAAGATGAGGCCATGTATATTGCAAAAACAATAAGAGAGTTGTATCTGAAGGGCGAGTATGAGTATAGAGACTTTGCGGTGCTTTACAGGGTGAATGCCCAGTCAAGGGCCCTGGAGGAGGCGCTGAGGGAAGAAGACATCCCATACCATATCTTTGGTGGTATAAGCTTCTATCAGAGAAAAGAGATAAAGGACATTATCGCCTACATGCGCCTTATCCTGAATCATAATGATAACGTGAGCCTCCGAAGGATAATAAATTGTCCCCCCAGAGGAATCGGTGCCGCCACCCTGTCAAAGATAGAGCATGAAGCCAAAAAGAGGTCCGTGAGCCTTTTCGAGGTCATAAGATCCGCCATAAAGACTGATACCGTTACTACGGCAGTTAAGGAAAGACTTTCAGGATTTTTAAAACTCATCGATCATCTGGCATCCGCGCAGTACAAGACAGCCTCCAATATGGTTCAGGACATAGTGAAGAAAACAGGATATGATAAATCTATCGACGAGGGCAGGACCCAAAACATAAACGAGCTCATCGCCTCTGCAGAGGGAAGCGATGTTAAAGAATTCATAGACAGGGCATCCCTTCTGACCAACCTTGATGATTCAGTCAAAGACAGGGCAGTCTCTCTGATGACCCTTCACAGTGCAAAGGGACTTGAATTCCCTGTTGTATTCATTGTCGGCCTTGAGGAAGGTGTGCTACCATACTTTAAGGCAATGAACCACGAAGAAGATATAAACGAAGAGAGACGTCTCCTTTATGTCGGCATGACGAGGGCCAAGGATATGCTCTACCTGACAGGGGCTGACAGGAGAAGGCTTTACGCAAAGACACAGAACCAGGAGCCGTCAAGATTTTTATCAGACATACCGAGAAAGTGCTGCGAGTGGATCGAAAAGGCCAAGCAGCCTCAAGGTGCTGTGGCCACAGCAAGGACGGCGCTTGAGCAGAAAAGGTCTGTCTTCCCATATGTGGCAGGCTGTAGGGTAAGACACCCCAAATGGGGGATTGGCGTTGTAAGGGACTGCTATGGCGACGGTGATGAGCAGAAGGTAATGGTCAACTTCCCTAATATCGGTATAAAAAAGCTCGTGCTCAGGTTTGCTAATTTAGAGAAGATATAAAAGGTCGAAAGTTATGAAGATACCTGTCGAACATATAGCACATCTTGCAAGGCTCTATCTTACAGCAGAGGAGAAAGAGAGATACGGTGAACAGTTGAGCAGCATCCTTGATTATGTAGAAAAGCTCAATGAGCTTGATACATCAGGCGTTGAGCCGACATCCCACGTTCTAACAATGGGCAATGTGATGCGTGAAGATATACTAACACCTTCCCTTTCAAAGGATGATGCCCTTATGAATGCGCCCGACAGGGCGGGTGACTTTTACAGGGTGCCGAGGATTATAGAATGATAACGGGTATTTCATCATGCTGAGGTGCATTCTTCGAGCAAAGATACATATGGCTACTGTCACCGGGTCTAACCTCGCATATGAGGGCAGTATAACTATAGATGAAGGTATATTGAAGGAGGCCGGTATAATCCCGTATGAGCAGGTGATGGTGAGCAATCTGAATAATGGTGAGCGGTTTGAGACCTATGTTATATCTGGAAAGGCAGGGGAGGTCTGTCTTAATGGGCCAACCGCAAGAAAGGGAGTGGTCGGGGATAAGGTGATTATATTCTGCTATGGATATTTCGACGACAGTGCGATAAATGACCTCAGGCCAAAGATCATTCATCTCGACCCAGACAACAGGATTATTACAAGTAAAATGGAAACATAGTGCAAATGGATAAATAGTTAAATGGGAAGTAAGAAGGGTCTGATGGAGCAAGATGGAAGAGATCGGCGTTGTTAAGGGCATCAATGGCATCATGGCAAGGGTCTCTGTAGAAAGGAAATCTGCCTGCGACCAGTGTAAGGCAGGCTGCAGGGTCACAGAGGAAGGCGCAGAGATAGAGGCGATCAATAAGGCAAGGGCAGAGATAGGCCAAAGGGTAAGGGTAGTGATGAAGCCATATTCATACCTCAAAGGCTCTATACTTATATATGGCCTTCCTGCCCTCGCATTAATCTTAGGTGCGGTTATCGGTAAAGAGTTGCTGAGTGGTTTTTTCAAAACCACGGACCCCGATATAGTTTCTGCAACATCCGGCTTCGGGGCATTTATCGTCTCCCTGGTGGTCGTAAAACTTCTGAGCAGCAGGATGGAAAGGAAAACAGAGTACAAACCTGTTATAGAGGAGATACTGCAATAGTAAATAAGAGGTGAGAAGTGAGAAGTTTTTTACTTCCCATTTCCCACTTCCTACTTCCCAATTAAACTACGGAGGGTTTATGGCTAACTTTGATACGAACAAGATACGCAATGTGGCTATCATTGCTCACGGAGGGGCGGGAAAGACCTCACTGGCAGAGGCACTGTTATTTGCATCCGGCTCGATCGATCGATTGGGTTCTGTTGACAATGGCACAACCACCACAGACTTCGAACCCGAGGAGATATCGAGGAAAATAACTATCACATCATCCCTCTGCTTTTGTAACTGGAACAATCACCGAATAAATCTTATAGACACACCGGGTTTTATAAACTTTATTGAAGACACAAGGGGATGCATCAGGGCGGTTGATGGAGCAGTTGTCATTGTGAGTGCGATCTCAGGCGTCAAGGCAGAAACCGAAAAGATCTGGAAATATGCATGCGAATACGAGATACCAAGGATAGTATTCATAAACAAGATGGACAAGGAAAATGCGAGTTTTCTGATGGCCATTGCTGAGCTTGAGAAGTCCTTCGAGATAGAGGCGATACCTCTAAACATACCTATAGGTTCGGGAGACGCCTTTTCAGGTATTGTGGATATTATTAATATGAGGGCCCTCAGCTTCAACAATGGCAAACCCCAGGAGATAGAAATCCCTGCTGAATCCCTCTCAGAGGCCGAAAGTTTCAGGAAAAAATTGATAGAAAAGATAGCAGAATCGGATGATGCACTGCTTGAGAGATATCTTGAGGGCGGCGAATTAAGTCATGATGAGATCACAAGGGGGATCAGGGAAGGCTCATTGACACGGAGATTTATACCTGTCACCTGCGGCTCAGCCACCAAGACCATTGGTGTCCAGCAGCTTCTTGACACAATCCTGCTCTGTCTGCCATCGCCCCCTGAGATGGCAAGAATAACACCTGTAAGGGGGAAGAATCCAAGGGATGGCACAGAGGTCGACAGAAGGGTTGACGAAAAAGAGCCATTCTCCGCCTATGTTTTTAAAACCATTGCAGACCCTTATGCTGGAAAACTATCTGTATTCAGGGTATATTCAGGGAGCCTCAAGGCCGACTCATCCGTATTGAACAGCAGCAGAGGGGCTAAGGAAAGGATAGGACAGGTATTCTATCTTTTAGGCAAGAAACAGATCCCAGCGCAGGTGGTTGGACCCGGAGAGATCGGTGTTGTGGCAAAACTGAAGGATACAAACACAGGGGATACCCTCTGTGATGAGTCCCATCCTGTAGTCTTTGAAAAGGTCAGGTTTGCAGAGCCCATAATCTCCTACGCCATTGCACCCAAGAGCAAGGGAGACGAGGATAAGGTAAGCTCAGGGCTTCACAGGATACTTGAGGAGGACCCTACCCTGAGCTTTCATCGTGATGATGAAACAAAGGAGATGCTCCTTTCAGGCATGGGACAGGTTCATCTTGAGGTAGCACTCGAAAGGCTTAAGAGGAAGTTTGGGGTTGAGGTTGTGATGAAGATGCCCAAGATCCCCTATAGAGAAACCATAAAGACGTCTGCTAAGGCTCAGGGAAAGTACAAGAAACAGTCAGGCGGAAGGGGTCAGTATGGGGATTGCTGGATAGAGATCGAGCCGCTGCCAAGAGGTGGAGGGTATGAATTCGTCGATAGGATCGTTGGCGGCGTGATACCCCAGCAGTACAGACCAGCAGTAGAGAAGGGGATAGTTGAGACAATGAAGGAGGGCATCATTGCCGGCTATCCCCTGGTCGACATGAGGGTCATACTGTATGACGGTTCATACCATTCTGTTGATTCATCAGAGATGGCCTTCAAGATCGCAGGCTCGATGGCATTGAAGAAGGCATTCTTAGAAGCAAAACCTGTCCTGCTCGAGCCGATAATGAAAGTTGAAGTGACAGTACCAGATGAAAGCCTTGGAGCTGTCATAGGGGATCTTAACTCGAAGAGGGGAAAGGTTCAGGGGGTAGAGCCCCAGGCAGGCGGAAACCAGAAGATAATGGCCCTCGTCCCGATGGCAGAGATGCTGACCTATGCAAACCAGCTCCAGAGCCTCACATCAGGCAGGGGACTATATTCGATGGAATTCTCCCATTATGAGGAGATGCCAGGGCATCTTGCGCAGAAGATAATAGCAGAAAAAGAGGCCAAAAAGGCAGAAGGGAATTCTTGACAACCCCTTTTTGCTGATCTATACTTTTTCAATAGGGGGGGTATTTAACAGATTAAAAACTCAACCATTGACAAAGAGAAAACCACAATGTTAACCATCATTTGAAGTTGAGCATTCAGAAAACCTTAGCTCAACTTAAACGGGAGGGAGCCATGAATGTATCTCGCCGCAATTTCCTGAAGATTTCAGGAGGAACCCTACTTGTCGGATCTCTCGGTGTAAATTTAGAACCAGCCAGGACCTATGCCCAGACGCTCCGCATCAAGAATGCAAAAGAGACCCTCACGATCTGTCCTTACTGTTCTGTTGGCTGCGGTATTATCGTGCACACATCAGAGGGCAAGGTTATCAATGCAGAGGGAGACCCAGATCATGTGATAAATGAGGGCACACTCTGTTCAAAGGGCCAGTCCCTCTATCAGATAGTTAATAATCCTGTAAGGCTCACAAAACCCCTTTATCGTGCTCCTGGTGCAAAGGAGTGGAAGGAGGTTGACTGGGACTGGGCCATTGACCAGATTGCCAGGAGGATTAAGGATACCCGTGACAGGACCTTCAAGACTACCTCAAAGTCAAAGATCAAGGAGAAACAGCCTGATGGAACAGAAAAAGAGGTTGAAAAGGAATTTGTAGTAAACAGGTGTGATGGCATTGCCCATGTTGGAAGTGCTGCCCTCGACAACGAGGAATGTTATATGCTCCAGAAGCTTCTCCGCTCATGGGGGCTTGTCTATATAGAACATCAGGCACGAATATGACACTCCGCAACTGTGGCGGCTCTGGCAGAGTCGTTCGGTCGCGGTGCAATGACAAATCACTGGATAGATTTTAAGAACGCAGATGTGATTTTAGTAATGGGTGCAAACCCTGCAGAGAACCATCCTATATCAATGAAATGGGTAATGAAGGCAAAGGAGAGGGGCGCAAAACTCATAGTCGTTGATCCGAGATTCACAAGGACAGCGGCAAAGGCAGACATATCCTGTCTCATTCGTTCTGGCACTGACATTGCCTTCCTTGGTGGGATGATTAACTACATCCTGCAGAACAATCTCTATTTTAAGGAATATGTTGTGAATTATACGAATGCCTCTTTCCTCGTGAACCCTGAATTCAAGGGTCCTGGTGAGCTTGAGGGGGTATTTTCAGGTTATGACCCAAAGACAAGGAAATATGACAAGAAGACATGGGCATATCAGCTTGATGAAAATGGCATCCCAAAGAAAGACCCAACCCTAAAAGACCCCCATTGTGTCTTTCAGCTCCTCAAGAAGCACTATTCCCGTTATACCATTGATACTGTGGCAAAGATTACAGGTGCTCCAAAGGAGAAGATCCTTGAGGTCTATAAGACCTATGCATCAACAGGAAAACCCAACAGGGTCGGCACAGAACTCTATGCAATGGGCTGGACGCAGCATACAGTTGGAACACAGAATATCCGTGCTATGTCAATAATACAGCTACTCCTCGGTAATATAGGTATGGCAGGTGGTGGAATAAATGCCTTAAGGGGTGAGTCAAATGTCCAGGGCTCGACAGACCATGGACTCCTCTTCCATATACTTCCGGGTTATCTGCCAGTGCCAACAGCCTCACTTACAGACCTCAATAAATACATAGAAAAGTTTACTCCAAAGACAAAAGACCCGAAGAGCGTAAACTGGTGGTCTAACAGGAATAAATACATTGTGAGCTACCTCAAGGCGATCTGGGGAGATAAGGCAACAAAGGAGAATGACTTTGGTTATGCCTGGCTTCCAAAACTCGATGTGGGACAGAATGGTTCATGGCTCGTCCTGTTTGACCAGATGCTTAAGGGAAAATTCGAGGGATTCTTTGCCTGGGGACAGAACCCTGCTTGTTCTGGAAGTAACGCAGGAAAGGTGAGAAAGGCCCTCTCAAGGCTTAAATGGATGGTTAATGTGAACCTCTTTGAGAATGAAACAGGCTCATTCTGGAAAGGCCCTGGGATGAAGCCAGAGGAGGTACAGACAGAGGTCTTCTTCCTTCCCTGTGCATCATCTGTTGAGAAGGAAGGAAGCATTACCAACTCAGGAAGGCTTGCCCAGTGGAGATACAAGGCTGCTGAACCAGTGGGGCAGGCAAGACCTGACTCAGAGATAATGAATGAACTCTACTTCAGGGTGAAGAGGCTCTATCAGAAAGAGGGAGGTAAGTTCCCTGCACCCATACTGAACCTCACATGGGACTACGGAGAAAAGGGGCCTGATGGGAAGATAAAAACGATCAATACCCATCTCATTGCAAGGGAGATAAATGGTTATTACCTTGCTGATATACTTGACACAAAGGCTACACCTCCAAAGCAGATAGGTAAAAAGGGACAGCTATGTACTAATTTCGTGACCTTACAGGCAGACGGGACCACATCATGTGGTAACTGGATATACAGTGGAAGTTATACAGAGAAAGATGGAAAGGTCATTAATATGATGGCCCGTAGAGGAAAGAAGGACATTAATGACCTCGGTCTTTATCCTGAATGGGCCTGGTGCTGGCCAGTGAACAGAAGGATCCTCTATAACCGTGCCTCTGTTGATCTTCAGGGAAGGCCCTGGGACCCGAAGAGGGCTGTTATTAAATGGAATCCCACAAAGATAAATCCCCAGACCAACAAGCCAGGCACATGGGAAGGCGATGTGCCTGATGGACCAGCACCACCAATGGGCATGGAGGGTGGAAAGTATCCATTTATAATGAAGGCAGAAGGGGTTGGTCTTATCTATGGCCCTGGACTTGCAGATGGCCCATTCCCGGAGCATTATGAACCCCTGGAGTGCCCGTTACAGGAGAATCCTCTCTCAAAGAAGCACAGGATAAATCCGACAGTAAAACTCTTCTACCCTGTTAAAGGGCCTCATGACATGCCTGAAGAGAAGGGACCTGAGGAGGATATATTTTATAGCTGCGACATAAGATACCCTTATGTGGCAACCACATATCGAGTAACAGAGCACTGGCAGACAGGGGTGCTCACAAGACATCTACCATGGCAGCTCGAGATGATGCCTCAGCAGTTTGTAGAGATATCAAAGGAGCTTGCTGCTGAAAAGGGTATAAAGAGTGCTGATAAGGTAATAGTATCCTCTGCCCGTGGAAAGGTCTGGGCAATTGCAATAGTTACAGAGAGGCTAAAACCCTTTAAGGTGATGAACCAGACCATCCATCAGGTAGGGCTTCCCTGGTGCTTTGGTTGGCAGTATCCAGAGGATGGTAGCGGTGGTGACAGCTCAAATCTCCTCACACCCACAATTGGCGATGCAAATACCCTCATACCAGAGACAAAGGCCTTCATGGTCAATATAGAGAAGGCATAGGAGGTGAAGATATGGCAAGGAAGGCTTTATTAATATCCCCAGAACTTTGTATAGGTTGTAGGGGCTGTCAGACTGCCTGTAAGGAGTGGAATCAGCTTCCTGCTACAAAGACAAAGAATCTTGGCACTTTTGAAAATCCCCCTGATCTCTCGCCAAATCTCTATAACAGGATTCGTTTTGTTGAGGTGCCCTCTGAAATTAACATGGTAAGATGGCTCTTTGTCAGTCAGAGGTGTATGCATTGTGAGGATGCAGGATGCATGAGGATATGCCCTGCCCCGGGTGCACTGTTCAAGACAAAAGAGGGTGCTGTGGCATTCAACAAAGAAAAGTGCATTGGCTGTAAACTCTGCGTTGCGGGATGTCCCTTTGATGTGCCAAGGTATGATGATAAAGACAAGATCTCAAAGTGCCATCTCTGTTCTGACAGGATTGCTGAGGGACTCTCACCTGCCTGCGCAAAGACCTGTCCTACCGGTGCTATAGCCTATGGAGACAGGGATGAGTTAATAGCAAGGGCACAGAAGGCCGGTTATCAGAAACTCTATGGTCAGACAGACCTTGGTGGCCTTGGAGCCCTTTATGCATTCAAGGACGCCCCAAAGATTTATGGTATGGATGAGAACCCGGCAATACCTGAGACCATTGTATTCTGGCACAAGGTCCTGAAGCCTCTTGCTTACATTGGTCTTGGCGGAGCTGTAGCTGTCTCACTCTTACATTATCTTGTTATTGGTCCAAAAAAGGACGAAGGGGGTGAATAGATATGTCAAATCAGATGATAAGAAAGGCTACTGCCTTTGAGATATTCAACCACTGGGTTTTGGCGGTTAGTTTCTTTATATTAACAATAACAGGATTTGCCTTCCTATTTCATCTTGATACAGTGGCGAACATCTTTGGAGGGACAAATTCGATGAAACTCTGGCACAACTACGGGGGATTAGTCTTCCTTGCGTCCCTTTTCCTGACAATATTCAACTATCTTCCTGTTTCACTCAGGTTCGGGCCTGATGATATAGGCTGGATAATAAAAGCAGGCGGTTATCTTTCAAAGAAGGCTACTATACCACCTCAGGATATAATCAACGCAGGTCAGAAACTTTACTATCTCTTTATCCTCATCGCTGGCCTTGCAATTGCAGCCTCAGGTCTCTTCATCTGGCTGAGGCCACAGGCACCTGACATAAGGAAATGGGTACTGCTTTCCCATCTAGTCCATAACATTACCTTTGATCTATTCATGATAGCAGTCCCCTTACACATCTATCTTGGAACCCTTGCAAACCCTGGTACATTCAGGATAATGGTCTATGGCACTGTACCCCTCGAATGGGCAAGGAAGAGACACGCAAAATGGGTCCAGAGACTCGGTTATTGAGGGTTTGTAAAGATGGAGATCCTTAAAAGGATAGACGAGGACCTATCTGCCTCACTAAAGGCAAAGAATGATATAAGGGTTTCGACCCTCAGGATGATGAAGGCTG
>JBBISG010000010.1:0-54137 GCA_037441365.1 Nitrospirota bacterium | reverse complement strand
GCCGTCAGTGTGGTCTTGCCATGATCTACATGCCCTATCGTCCCTACATTTACATGGGGCTTTACCCTCTCAAATTTCGCCTTTGCCATAAATCCTCCTTATTCCCCTTTAACCTTGGCTATGATTGCATCCGCTATGCCCTTGGGCACGTCTTCATAATGGGAAAACTGCATTGTGTATGTTGCCCTCCCCTGAGTCTTTGATCTCAGGTCAGTGGCATAGCCAAACATCTCAGAAAGGGGCACTGTTGCCCTTATGACCTGGGCATTACCCCTTTTCTCCATCGACTGTATCTTACCTCTCCTCGAATTAAGGTCTCCCATGACATCGCCCATATACTCCTCGGGTGTCACAACCTCAACGCTCATTATGGGTTCAAGAAGAACAGGCATGGCCCTCTTTGCTGCCTCCTTAAATGCCATTGAGCCGGCAATCTTGAAGGCCATTTCTGATGAGTCAACCTCGTGATAGGAGCCATCATATAGCGTAGCCCTTACATCAACAACAGGGTAGCCTGCAAGGACACCGGAATCCAGGGCCTCCTTGATGCCCTTCTCCACTGCCGGAATATATTCCCTCGGGATCGTCCCTCCAACGATCCTATTGACAAATTCAAAGCCTTTACCAGCCTCGGTGGGTTCAATTTCGATATACACATGCCCATACTGGCCACGGCCACCGCTCTGCCTCACAAACCTTCCTTCTGCCTTTGCCGATGCCCGAATAGTCTCTTTATATGCAACCTGGGGCTTCCCCACATTTGCACTCACCTTAAATTCCCTGAGCAGTCGATCCACTATTATTTCAAGGTGGAGTTCTCCCATGCCTGATATTATGGTCTGGCCTGTCTCTTCATCGAAGGAGACCCTGAATGAAGGGTCTTCCTGTGAAAGCTTCGCAAGGGACTGGGAGAGTTTTTCCTGGTCTGCCTTTGTCTTCGGCTCTATAGCAACAGAGATCACAGGCTCAGGGAATTCGATCGACTCAAGGACTATGGGAAACTTTTCATCGCAGAGGGTATCGCCTGTCAGTGTATTTTTCAACCCAACCGCTGCTGCAATGTCACCTGCCGAAACCTCCTTAACCTCCTCCCGCCTGTTGGCATGCATCCTGAGAAGTCTGCCGATCCTCTCCTTTGTATCCTTTGTGGAATTGTAGATATAGGAGCCAGCGCTGAGGACTCCTGAATAGACCCTTATAAATGTCAGCTGGCCGACATAGGGATCGGTCATCACCTTGAATGCGAGGGCAGAAAATGGCTCAGCATCGCTTGGCCTTCTCATGACTGTTGAATTATCCAAAGGATTAACACCAACTACAGGAGGCACATCAAGTGGTGAGGGCAGATAATCCACAATCGCATCTAAAAGAAGCTGCACCCCCTTGTTCTTGAATGCAGAGCCGCATAACACAGGGGTAATCTTCATCTCAACGGTTCCCTTTCTGATGGCCGATTTGATTTCACCCTCATCTATCTCCTCGCCTCCGAGGAATTTCTCCATTATATTGTCGTCTATATCAGCCAACGCCTCAAGCATCTTCTCCCTGTATGCCTTCGCCTGGGGTACCATATCCTGGGGGATGGCATCTTCAACATACCTCGCCCCGAGGGTCTCGTCATCAAAATAAATGGCCTTCATACCCACAAGGTCAATAGGACCTCTGAACCTATCCTCAGAACCTATCGGTATCTGCACAGCAACAGGATTCGCCCCGAGCCTGTCGACCATGCTCTGAACGCTCATAAAGAAATCTGCACCCACTCTATCCATCTTGTTCATAAATGCTATCCTCGGAACGCCGTATTTATTAGCCTGTCTCCAGACCGTCTCCGACTGGGGTTCGACGCCAGCAACCGCATCAAAGACCGCAACCGCCCCATCAAGCACCCTCAATGACCTCTCTACCTCTATTGTAAAATCCACATGCCCTGGTGTGTCTATTATATTTATCCTGTGCTCCTTCCAGAAACATGTGGTTGCAGCAGAGGTGATCGTGATTCCCCTTTCCTGCTCCTGAACCATCCAGTCCATGACAGCAGTGCCCTCATGGACCTCGCCTATCTTATAGGTAACCCCTGTATAATATAAGATGCGCTCCGTAGTTGTGGTCTTTCCCGCATCTATGTGAGCCATAATACCAATATTGCGTGTCTTCTCTAAGGGGAACCTTGACAAGTAATTGCTCCTCTATCCTTTTTACCATCTATAATGGGCAAAGGCCTTATTCGCCTCAGCCATCCTGTGGGTGTCTTCTTTCTTCTTTATAGAAGCCCCTGTGTTATTAAATGCATCTATCAGCTCTGCTGCGAGCCTCTCCCTCATGGTCTTCTCATTCCTTGCACGGGAATAATTTATAATCCACCTGAAGGCGAGGGCTACCCTCCTCTGCGGCCTGATCTCGACTGGGACCTGATATGTCGCTCCACCAACCCTCCTCGGTTTGACCTCAACAACAGGCTTTACATTCTCAATGGCTGTCTTAAACACCTTCAGCGGGTCATTCCCTGTCTTATCCTTTATGATCTCAAAGGCGCCGTAACATATCTTCTCAGCGATAGACTTTTTACCATCCTCCATCATAACATTAATAAACTTACTCACCAGCTTGCTGTTATACTTTGGGTCTGGAAGTATCTCTCTCTTTTCTGCAACCCTTCTTCTCGGCATATCTACTTCGGCCTCTTCGCCCCGTACTTGGATCTTCCCCTCTTTCTGTCAGCAACACCGACCGAGTCGAGAGTCCCCCTGATAATGTGATATCTAACACCAGGAAGGTCCTTAACCCTCCCCCCTCTTATCATGACTATGGAATGCTCCTGGAGGTTATGCCCCACACCAGGGATGTAGGCTGTCACTTCCATCCCGTTAGTCAATCTTACCCTTGCAACCTTTCTCAGGGCAGAATTCGGCTTCTTGGGTGTAGTCGTATAGACCCTCACACACACACCACGTTTCTGCGGACTGCCCCTGAGGGCCGGGCTCTTTGTCTTGACCTCAAGCCTTTTGCGTCCCTGTCTAACGAGCTGCGCTATCGTCGGCACTTTTCCTCCATACAGATTTTCTTGCTCTCTTTTAAATAGCGGTTTTACGGGAAAACTTTGAAAGCTTACCAGAGAAAAAAATTTTTGTCAAGGGGTTGTATGAGATAAGGACTTTTGCGACATTCCTCCTTTTTCGATTATAAACTGAATTGGTGTCTTTTTGTTGAGTGATTTATGAACTCTTTTAGTGTTATAGAAGACGAGGTAATCATTCTGAAAATCTCCTAAGGCTGGCAACCTACTCTGATACCTCCTCCAGCCTCGTATTCTACTGAAAATTGGATACGCTTTTGCATAGTGATCCATTACTCCTTAATGTCGCATATGTGTCTTATCTTTTCCATTTCCCATTGGATTGTTTGGAACTATCTTTTTGCTTGACAAATAGCTTAGAATATGGTTCAATTGATTCAGTTGAAAAAAGTGTAAAGGAAACCAATGGATAAAAAGAAGTTATTGCAACAGGCAGAAAAGATTTATAATGAAATTGCTGAAGAAGATAAGAAACTTTATAACTGCAGGTTTACAAAATGTGGTAAAAAATAGATATGAAGGATTTGTCATTAGAGGTTAAAGACTCAAAAGGGAAAGCACATAATAAGATATGCCTAAGCCTCAAAAAGCAAAAACTTAAGAAAATTTTATGCCCTTTAAAACCACCATAACATTGGCGACAGTCGGAGGGTTTTATAACTTATGAGCCGTAAAACGTACATAGAGCCTCGGCAGACTTGTTGCACAGGGGACATAAATGATTGCAAAACCTGCAAAGAAAAGCATTCCTGCTTAATATTGCGGGAACAGTTAGCTTTTTATAATCGTTTGGGCATATCTCAAATTGATGATGATATAGATACTGACTCCTTAGCCAATATAAAATATTTATGGCAAGATTCGAGTCGCCTTAAAAGATTCGACCCCTCTTGGAATTATTCTGAGGATAATACTCGTGCTTATACTCACTCTATTCATCCTTATCCTGCAATGATGATACCTCAAGTTGCAGGAAGGCTTATTGATACATATGCAAAACCTAATGCAGTTATATTAGACCCATTTTGCGGTTCCGGCTCTGTCTTATTAGAAGCATTCATAAGAGACTATGATTCTTATGGTATTGACATAAATCCGCTTTCTCTTTTAATAAGCCGAGTCAAGACGACGCCTATTAATCACAAGCAATTGCAAAATAAATTAGAAAATATCTTAGAAACAGTTTCCGCTACAAAAAAAATAAAAAGTCCTGATTTTTTTAACATTGACTACTGGTTTAAACCTCAAGTTGCATCTAAACTGGCATCATTAAAAGCAGCTATTGATTTAATAAAAGATAAAAGGACAAGAGATTTTTTTAAGGTAGTTTTTAGTGTGACTGTTCGATCATCTTCTAATACAAGAAATGGCGAGTTCAAGCTATACCGCATCGATGACGAAAAACTGCATAACTTTAACCCGGATGTTATTGGCATCTTCAGAGCGAAAGCTGAACAGAATATTGAGGCAATGTCTGAGCTATGGGAACAATTCAGAAAAAATGAAACGCAAGTAAACATTTTAAATGAGGATGCCCGTTATAGAACAAGCATTAAAGATGCGCTTGTTGATATTGTAGTGACTTCTCCTCCGTATGGCGATTCAAAAACTACTGTTGCTTATGGCCAGTTTTCAAGGCTTTCTTTGCAGTGGCTTGGGTTTAATGGTCATTCATTAGATATAGATAGCCGTTCATTGGGAGGGAGGTTAGATTTTGATAATCTCCACTTGGGATATAACTCTCCAAACTTGAGATACGCTATAGACCTAATATCGCGCGTTGACAAAAGAAGGGCAAGAGATGTTATGGCATTTTATATTGATTTGAATAAATGTTTTATAGAATTGAATCGAGTTGTTAAAAAGGGCGGCTTTTTATGCATGGTGGTTGGAAATAGAACGGTTAAGGGCATTCAACTGCCGACAGATGAAATCGTAGCGGATTTTGGAGAGCTTGCAGGCTTTAGACATATAGAAACAATCATTCGAAAGATTCCCAATAAGAGGATGCCTTCAAAGAATAGCCCAACTAACAAAGCTGGCGAAGTAGGTGCGACCATGACTGAAGAATATATCGTAATAATGGAGAAGACAAAATGACCCTTAAAGAAATAGAACGTAGACTGCATGCTTTAAAAGCGATGGGATATATTCCTGCAGGTCGACATGGTTCGACAGGCGTAGGACATACTTTCGAGCAAAAAATGGGATTATCTGAAACAAATATTCCTGTTCCGGATCTCGGCGGAAGGGTAGAGATTAAAACAACGCGGAGAGATTCTGATTCGCTTGTCACATTGTTTTGCTTCAATAGAGGAGTCTGGCATATAGCCCGTGCAAGTCTGGAAGAACTGCTGCTCGACTACCATGATTTTTTGCGTCAGCAAGGATTGTTGCTCTGGGAGAAAGATCATCCGCAGGTGCAGAAAATTAGAGGACTCGCTTACGCGAGTAATAGGTCGTATATGACCTATAAGACCTATATTGAAACTTCGCCTCCTGAAACTGCTGCTAATACTATAATTTGCCTGATTCATCAGGCAAATTATTTGCTTGATCAGCAACTGCGGCAACTGGAAAAACAATTTTTGGAAGAAGGCGGTTTACTGAAAAACTTTATTCTGCGCGCCAACGGGTTAAGAGAAAATAACAGCGGACATGCAGACCTACAATCTCTATAAACTCCTCAAGGAAGAGCTTAAGAATGGCTCCAGTGACCTTGTTACGAGGCAATCAGGGCAGGTGATAAGGGAGCGGATTGAGAGGGATATTGCAAAGGAGAAGGATGGAGAGGTTGTTGCCCTTGATTTTTCAAAGATTGGGATAATCGATTATTCTTGTGCCGATGAGATTGTTGCAAAGCTCATTTCGAGGCTTGTAAGCGGTGAATATGGGGACAAATATATTGTTTTGAAAGGGTTGAATGAAAACCAGAAGGAGAACATAGAGGTTGCCCTTGAGAGAAAAGACCTTGCTGTTATGGCAGAGATCATAAGAGAGAAGACAGAAGACAGAAGACAGATGGCAGAAGTAAAGGTTTTACTCGGAAGTCTCAATAACTATTTACTTGAGACTCTGAACTTGATACTTCGTAAAGGCAAGATTACTGCCAGTGAGCTTTCAGGAGAGCTTAATCTTCCTGCAAACACGAGCGGGACAAGGCTCCTGAATCTTTATAAGAAAAGGCTCGTGAAGAGGCACAGCGAGAAGGAAGGCGGAGGGGTATGGGTTTATGAGAGATTGTAAATGGTGTTAAATCTCAGAGGGCACCATCTCATATGTCTTCATTTCTTCGGTGGGGAGGGATATGATGCTGCCTTTATCAAGAATCTGAGGGATATTCTGCAGAGGACAGAATATGAGGATATAATAGTCACTGAAGGGGCAGATGATGTCTGCAGGATGTGCCCTTACTTAATAAACAATCAATGTCAATATCAGAAAGGTGCAGACCTGCAGATAAAAGAGATGGACCAGAAGGCCCTGGGCCTCCTTGGGGTTTCAGTGGGAGATAAGGTCAAGTGGCATGAGATAAAGGAAAGGGTCAGCGATATCTTTCCTGATTGGTTTTCAGGTTATTGCCATGATTGTGATTGGCTTAGTGTTTGTGAGAAGGATGTCTTTTATAAATCCCTGAGACAAGGGCAGAGGAGGTATTAAATGATAACAAGCATTAGCATGTTTTTTATATTACTGGGCCTGATAATTGGAGTGATTATTGGATGGCTTATTGCAAAGGTGCGGCAACATAAAAATTATTCAGACATTATTTCCGAACTCGAAAAAAAAGTAAGCTCAGCCGAAGCGATTGTTGAAGAAAGAAGCCGCCAGATACAGCAAAGGGATGATGAGATAAATCAACTAAGACGTGAGCTAAATGCTGAAAGTCAGGCCAGGGTAGAGGCAATTACAAAACTTGAGGCAGCGCAGAAGGGCTTTGAAGAACAGAGGGCGCTCCTTGAAACAATGAAGGCAGAGATGACGGATACATTCAATGCCCTTTCTTCAACTGCTCTCAAAAGCAGCAGCGAGGACTTTCTCAGGCTTGCCTCAGAGCATCTCGGCAAGATAGTAGCGGATACAAAAGGAAAACTTGGAGAACATAAAGAGGCGATTGATGGCATGATAAAACCATTGCAAGAGGCATTGAAAAGATACGAGGAACAGATCAGGATGATGGAGAAAACCAGACATGAGGCATATGGAAGCCTTGCAGAACAATTGAGGGCCCTGGCATCAACCCATGAAAATCTTCAGAGGGAGACGAGTAATCTTGTCTCAGCATTAAGAAAGCCCCAGGTACGTGGTCGATGGGGAGAGATGCAGTTGAGAAGGGTGGCTGAGCTTTCAGGGATGTCCGTTCACTGCGATTTTACTGAACAGCAATCAATGGATACCGAGAAGGGTAGGATAAGACCCGATATGATTGTGCATTTACCTAACGATAGAGAGATCGTTGTTGATTCAAAAGTCTCACTTGAAGCATACCTTGATGCCCTCTCAGCAGAGACAGAACAAGAGAGAAAAGCAAAGATGGAAAAACATGCACAGCAGGTAAGGGCGCATATGAATAAACTTGCATCAAAGGAATACTGGAGCCAGTTTCAGCGGTCTCCAGAATTCGTTGTGCTATTTATCCCTGGTGAATCCTTTCTGAGCGCAGCACTCGATATAGATACGACCATCATTGAAGACGGCATCCAGAAACGAGTTATTATCGCAACGCCCACAACATTTATTGCTTTGCTCAGGGCAATAGCTTATGGATGGCGTCAGGAACAGATGACCAAGAATGCGCAGGAAATAAGCGAGTTAGGTCGCCAACTATACGAGAGGATGCGCGCCATGATTCAGCATTTTGAGAATATCGGTTTAAGCCTTGAACGGGCAATCAGTTCATACAACAAGGCTGTTGGCTCTATGGAATCTCGAATACTGCCGTCTGTCAGGCGATTTAAGGAACTCGGAGTTACAGGAGCAGAGGAAATAGCTATCCTTGAGCAGGTTGACCAGATTCCCAGAAAACTGAGTCTTTTACCAGAGGAGACAACAGCTAACAGCTCAGAGTAGAAAGGAATGCAGCATAGACACCTGTTTTCAGAAAATGGCCCCATCTCAAAGGCCCTGAATGGTTATGAGTCAAGGCCTGAACAGTTAAAGATGGCTGAGGCGATTGCCCATGCCTTGAGAAATAAAGAGCATCTCATTGTTGAGGCAGGGACAGGGGTTGGTAAGAGCCTTGCCTATCTTGTACCTCTGATTGAATGGCTGTTACATAGCGATAATTCCGAGGGCCCTTCAAAGAGAGCCGTTGTATCAACCTACACAAAGACATTGCAGAGGCAGCTTGTTGAGAAGGACCTCCCCTTTCTACGGGACAATATCTTTGAAGGACTCAGGTTTGCCCTTTGCCTCGGCGGCGAGAATTACCTCTGCCTGAGGAGGCTTGAACTGGTGAAGACCCATGGGTTGTTCGATACGGATGAGACGGCTGAGGTCGATTACCTGTTTGGATGTGCAAGAAAGACATCGACAGGTATCAGGACAGATATAGATATTTCCAATTCTCTCTGGCAGAAGGTCTGCAGGGAGAGCGACCTCTGTTATGGAAGGGAATGTAAGAAATACGATGCCTGTTTCTACCAGAAGGCAAAGGCGGTAGAGAGAAGATCGCATATTCTTGTCACAAACCACCACCTCTTCTTTGCAAATGTTGCATCAGGATGGAATGTCCTACCTGTCTTTGATTGTGCTGTCTTTGACGAGGCACACGAGCTCGAGGATGTGGCAGCAGACTATCTCGGTCTGGAGGTCTCAAACTTCAAACTGAGGCATCTCCTTGACTCTATCATAAGTCCACAGGGCAGGGGTTTATTGCTGAGACTTAAATGGCTGTCTCAGGAGAAACTTTCCGAGACCAGCGGTATTGCAAGCATTGTGAGGATGAGGGGCGAGACCTTTTTTAACGGGCTTTTAGAGATGTTGCAGGATTCATCAAGATTAAGGATTCGTGAAGGGGGATTCCTGAAGGATGAGCTATCAGATGCCCTCATCGACCTGCGGGATTCACTTAAAAGGCTTGCCGATTACTCGGGTGATGAGGATGAAAAGAAGGAGATCGAGGCCCTATCACTCAGGTGCGGGGCGATTGCCCTCTCGCTGAGATCAATCCTCGAACAGGGACTTGATGGACATGTTTACTGGGCAGAAAGGGAAGGAAAGAGATTGAGGCTCGTTGCAACACCGATTGAGATAGCCTCTGTTTTAAAAAATGGGGTTTTTGATGCCATCCCCTCTATCCTTACCTCTGCAACCCTCTCTACAAAAGGAGATTTTGATTATATAAAGGAACGTCTCGGTCTTTCCGATGTCAGGACTCTATTGCTTCGCTCGTCCTTTGATTACAAAGAACAGGCACTGATTTATGTGCCAGGGGACATCAATGACCCAAAGACAGAGGGATATGAAGATTCGGTTATAGGCCATATAAGGAATATCCTCGAGATCACCATGGGCAGGACCCTCGTTCTTTTTACGAGCTACAGCCTGCTCGAGAGGGCTTATGACAGGATTAAGATGCCAGGGCTGAAGATCCTTAAGCAAGGTGACAGCGAGAGCTACAGGCTGATCCAGGAGTTCAGGGGCAACAGGCATTCTGTCCTGCTTGGCACATATACCTTCTGGCAGGGGATTGATATCCCAGGAGACGACCTCCAGTGCGTGATAATAACAAAATTGCCCTTCTCTGTCCCTGATGAGCCTGTGACTGAGGCGAGGATGGAAACACTTGAGAGAAGCGGGAAGAACCCCTTTTATCACTATCAGATACCCCAGGCAATTATTCTCCTTAAACAGGGATTTGGCAGGCTCATAAGGACAAAGACAGACAGGGGAGTAGTGGCTATACTGGATTCGAGGCTGAGGACAAAGGGGTATGGTGTTCAGTTTCTGAAATCACTTCCTGAATGCAAAATGACTTCATCCCTGAATGACGTAGAGAGATTCTTTGAAGATTCCAGAAAGGATATGATTCATCCGTGTTAAATACCTTTTAAAAGGGAATTTAGGTTTGATATATTTATTAGGAGTGGTTAAATATGAACAGGATTCTTGAGGAGGCAAGGGAACTCGGAAGGCTCTGGGGTGGTTTCAGGGCATCGAGGGTCTTACTTACTGCAAACAATTACAGGGTATTTGATTATCTGAAGACAGCAAAGACAGCGGATGAGGTTGCCAGGGCCCTGAAAACAGACTCAAGGGCAACAGAGATTCTCCTCGATGCATTGACAGGCCTTGGTCTTTTGAAGAAAATAACAGGGCGGTACAGAAACGCCCCTATATCAAATCGTTTCTTAGTAAAGGGCAGTCCCTATTATCAGGGCGATATAATCAGGCATGCCGATAACCTCTGGACAAACTGGTCAGGCCTTGATGGTGTGGTAAGGACAGGCAGGCCCAATCATAAGGCCCATAATCATGATGCCTTTATCCGGGGGATGCACAACCTCGCATCCTTAAAGGCAGAAAGGGTTATCAGGGCTATGGGCCTAAGGGGTGTAAACAGGGTTCTCGACCTCGGCGGAGGGCCAGGGACCTATGCGATAGTAATGGCAAAAAGGGGAATCAATGTAACACTCTTTGACAGACCTGAGTCTGTCGAGACCGCAAGGGATATAATTAGAAGATCGGGGCTGAAAAATATAAGATTCATCTCAGGTGATTTTCTCTCTGATGATATCGGCAGCGGCTACGACCTGATATTCGTCAGTCAGGTTCTCCACTCCTGTTCAAAGGAAGACATCCGTCGCGTAATTGAAAAATCAAGGGAGGCATTGAATCCTCGGGGGAGACTTGTGATTCAGGAGTTTTATATCAGCGATGACGGCACATATCCGCTTGAGAGCGCGCTGTTTTCTGTCAACATGTTAGTTAATACTGCAGCAGGAAGGTGCTATTCACCTACAGAACTGAAGGGCTGGCTTTCTGAGGCAGGCTTCAGGGATGTGAGGGAGAGGATGATTGATGAAAGCGTAATCATTTCAGGGAAGATTACTCGTGAAAGGCAATAAGATCGGCATATTCGGGGGGACATTCAATCCTATTCATTACGGCCACCTGAGGGCAGCGGAAGAGGCAAGGGAAGTGATCGGACTTAGAGAGGTAATCTTCATCCCATCAGGCAATCCCCCCCTGAAGGAAGAAGACCTCGCACCTGCTGAACATAGATACGAGATGACAAGGCTCTCCATAGAGACAAATCCGCTGTTCCATATATCTGATATTGAATGCAGGCGCCCGGAAAAGTCATACACCGTAGAGACGCTTGCATCGCTGAAAGAATCTCATCCTGAAAGAGAATTCTATCTCATACTCGGGATAGATTCTTTTCTCGATATTCCTTCGTGGTATCAGCCTGAAAGGCTTACAGAGCTGACGAATTTTGTGATTGTATCGAGGCCAGGATTCAGATTCTCGATTCTCTCAGGAAGGATAGCGGTAGATGCTGACATACTCTCAGGGCTCGACTCTGGCGACATAAAGATTTATAAGATACCTCACGGCAGCGGCAGGGAAGTCTTTCTGCTTAATATTACGCCCCTCGATATATCCGCAACGGCCATAAGGGGACTTGTAAGGAGCGGTATGAGCATAAAATACCTATTGCCAGAGTTGGTAGAATCCTATATAATTTCTAATAGACTGTATCAGCTAAAAAGTGAAAGATAAAGTCAAAGATAAAGAAAACTTTCACTCTGGCTTTATCTTTATCTCTTTTGGGTGTTAGAAGGGAGTGATCACCTTTAGAAAGCAGGGATAAGGCTATCGAGGCTGCAAAGGCAGCCGTGGCAAAAAAGGCAAGGAATACGCTTATACTTGAACTTAAAGGATTAACCATCTTTGCGGATTATTTTGTTATCTGTTCAGGGGAAAGCACAACCCAGGTCAGGGCGATCGCTGATCATATAGAAGCCGAGTTCATGAAGGATTCGATAAAACCTCTATCTGTGGAAGGGTTGAGTTATGCCCACTGGGTGTTGATGGACTATGGGGATGTTGTTATCCACATATTCGAGGACGAAACAAGGGGATACTATGAGCTCGAGAAACTCTGGCTCGATGCACCGAGGATTCCTGTTGGTGAGGGCAAAGGCATGCAGATGAAGAAGGCCACATCAACGATCAAGACAGAGGGGTCCATGCACTGATGGGAAAGTTCACCCTCTTAATATTTGTATTGTTTCTTATTGTCCTCGGTTATTTTGCTATCCTGAACAAAGAGCCTATCACCTTTACATTCACACCGAAGACGATATATGAGATGCCGAAGATAGCCCTTGTCCTTCTGTCCTCTGCTGTGGGGGCAGCGGCAATGCTCCTTATATTCTTTATCAGGGACACCAGGCGGTTTATCGACAGCCGTCAATATCAACGCAAACAGAAGAGGGATATGAAGATCCAGGAGCTTTACTCAAAGGCACTAAATGCAATCCTTGCAGACAATGAGGAAGAGGCAAAGGATGCCCTTGAGAGCATACTTCAGGAAGACCCCGGACATATGGACGCCCTGCTGAGGCTCGGTGATATTGCAGCAGGTGATGAAGACTATCATAAGGCACTGAATCACTATAAGAGGGCCAGTGCGGTCCAGCCCCAGAATCTCGAGGTGCTTTTCTCCCTTGAAAGGATAATGGAAAAAACAGGCAGGATAGCCGAGGCGCTCATGTACCTCGATGAGATCCTCGATATAGACCCTGATAACCTTGCTGCCCTTTACAGGAAACGCTCAATCCTCGAAAAGAGGGAGGAATGGGACAACCTTATCTACATTCAGAAGACCATAATAAAATGTGAGCACAATGAGAAGGACCGCCGGAGGGAGCAGGCAAATCTCCTCGGATATAAATATGAACAGGGCCGCCACAGCCTCGAAAATGGTGCACTCGAGAAGGCAAAAAAGGCATTCAGGACCATACTCAGGCTCGACAGAAACTTTATACCAGCATATCTCGGCCTTGCCGAGGTGATGCTCAGGGAGGGGAAGACCGAAGATGCCATAGGCTTTCTCGAAAGGGGGTTTGAACTGACTTCCTCCATGATAATACTGGCCAGGATCGAAGACCTCCTCATAAACATAGGCGACCCTGGCAGACTTATAAGGCTTTACAAAAACAGCATCTCAAGGGAACCGCAGAATCAGGACCTGAGATTTTTTATGGGCAAACTATTCTATAGACTGGAGATGCTCGACGATGCCTTTGATATGCTCAGGACGGTGGAGGCAGGAAGTGCGACCTATCCAGAATTACATGACCTCCTCGGGAACATATACATGAGGCGTCAGCAGTGCGAGATGGCTGCCCAGGAGTTTAAGAAGGCGATAAACATAAAAGAGGCATTACGGCTTCCCTACTGCTGCACTGCATGTGGTTACACCTCGCAGGTCTGGTCAGGGCGGTGTCCGAATTGTATGGCATGGAATACATTTCAGTTTAACATCCACGGCACCTGTAAGGCTTAAAAAGAGTAATGGGTCTTCAGTAATGAGTAATGGATTGCAGGATAAAAAGGCTCCAAAACAAAAAAGGGAAAACCCAGAGGAAACCTCATCACCCACTGCCCATCACGCATCACAGCCCTTAAAGGTCGTCCTTGATACGAGTCTCTTTGTTAATCCTGATGTAAGGACAGGCCTCGGCCTGACCCCTACAGAGGCCCTCGAGACATTTCTGTTCCTTGCAGCGCAGATACATATCCTCGAGTTCTACATGCCGCCATCCACCTTTGAGGAACTCCTGCATTTTGTGCAGAGAGATAAGATACCCGGTGACCTGCTCGTGATCCTTCACCAGAAGCCTCCTAAGAAGCATGAGCTAAAAACCCCTGCCTTTCTCTTATACGAATTAATAGAAGACATAAGGGAAAGGGTCAATAAGGGGTTGAGGGTTGCTGAAAAGGCTGTAAGGAGTGCTGAAAAGAAAAAGATTGATGAAATTATTCAGGATTTACGAAGGAAATACAGGGAGGCGCTACGGGAGGGGATTATTGATAGTAAGGAGGATGTGGACCTTCTATTGCTCGCAATGGAATTGGATGCCTTGCTGATTACAGCGGATCAGGGACTGATAAAATGGGCAGAAAAGTTAGGTATAAAATGGCTTTTCCCTGAAAAATTCAAGGATTACCTGATGGGGGCTATAAAGAGGACAGAGCTGCTTCATGAAAAAATATAGACCGATCTCATTGAAAAAACTGAAGACATATCCCATATCTTCGAGAGAAAGCAAGGTTGATATTCAACTCTTTGCTGTTCCTTACAAAAAGGGTAATTCCTTCAACTCCTTTCTTGATACTCTGCCATCATTCCTCGCTGCCTCTGATTTCAGGGCGATACCACACGCTATAGTTGAGGCAAGAAAGAGTGACCGTCCAGTTGTCCTTGGCATGGGGGCACATCCAATAAAAGTGGGCATCTCCCCTGTGATAATTGACCTTATGAAGAGGGGAGTAATCACAGCCATAGCAACAAACGGTGCATGTATCATTCATGATTTCGAGATCTCTCTCACAGGTAAGACATCAGAGGATGTTGCAGGGGAGATCTGTACCGGTAGATTTGGTATGGCCCGTGAGACAGGAAGGGAACTAAATATGGCGATCAACAAAGGCGTAAGAAGAGGACATGGCATAGGCAGGTCAGTGGGCGAATATATAGCTAACAGTAAGAACAGGTTTAAGGATAGAAGTATATTCTCCGAAGGATTCAGGCTCGGTATCCCGATGACCGTTCACATAGCTATCGGCACGGACATAATCCATATGCATCCACAGGCTGATGGCGCGATGATCGGTGAGGGGAGTCTGAGGGACTTCAGGCTTTTTACCTCTGTGGTCGCAGACCTTGATGGGGGTGTATACATCAATCTCGGTTCAGCAGTCGTCATGCCAGAGGTCTTCCTCAAGGCACTTACAGTGGCGAGGAATCTCGGCTACAGAGTTGAAAATATTACCACGGTGAATATGGACTTTATCCAGCACTACAGGCCGAGGGAGAATGTCCTGAGGCGACCAACCATGATGAAAGGCAGGTCTTATGCAATTACTGGGCATCATGAGATAATGTTTCCACTCCTTGCAGCGGCTATTATCGAGGAGATGGGATGAATGTTAAGGTAGATCAGGACCTCTGCATTGGCTGCGGGAGATGCGAGGAGATATGCCCTGCGGTCTTCCATCTGGATGAGGTGGTAGGTAAGTCAGAGGTGATAGATGAAGAGGCCTGCGAATATGTCGGTTGCTGCGAGGCAGCAGCAGAAAACTGCCCTGTTGAGGCGATAACGATTGAGTATTAGATCGCTGATGCAAACGCATGTATTAAAAGTGTTTATCTCTCCGTTTCACTTACACTTTTAAAGGGGAAAGATGCTTTGACTGTTCACAGCTCACGGTTTACGGCTCACGGTTTTATTGACCTCCACACCCACGGTATCGGCAGATACGATACAAGGACTACTAATCCCGATGACATTCTGAAGATGGCAGAGCTTCACAAAAGGGCAGGAACATATGCCATCATGCCCACAATATATGCAGGCACGATTGATGAGATGCGAAAGAATATGGAGGCGGTGAGGAAGGCGATGGAAGTCCAGAAATCAGAAGTCAGAAGTCAGAAGCAAAAAATTCAAAACTATCGAGTATCGACTATCCTCGGTGTCCATCTCGAAGGCCCATTTTTAAATCCTGCCAGATGTGGGGCCCTCGATAAAGATTCATTTATCAGGCCGAACATATCAAGCCTCAAACGACTCATAGACGGTTACGAAGAAATCATAAAGATAATCACCATCGCACCAGAGATCCCGTTGGCATTGAAGGTCATCGAGTGCTGCAGGGAGCTCGGGATCAGGGTCAATATGGGTCATTCTGATGCAACATACAAACAGGCACTTAATGGTAAAAAGGCAGGTGCAACAGGGATTACACACATATTCAATGCCATGAGGCCATTTCACCATCGGGAGCCCGGCATTGCAGGCCTCGGTCTTCTTGATGAAGATACATACATAGAGGTGATTGCCGATGGTGTGCATCTCCATCTGGAGACGCTAAAACTCATCTTTTCCGTAAAGAGACACGACAGGATTATCCTTGTATCTGACTCAGTAAGGGGTTCAAGGATTGGTGGCGAGGTAACTCGAGGAGGGATGCCTATCTATAAGGCAAGAGGTATTCTTGCAGGCAGCAACATAACTGCTGCAGACTCGGCAGAGGTTCTGGGGAAAATCGGCCAGCCAGATGCAGTAATAAAAAGGGTCGGCATAAACAATCCATGGAGGTATCTCGGCCTTGACAAAAGCTCCTTTTCTATCTAATATAACCCTGTTTCGGGAGGGAGAAAGAAGGTTAGGTATAGCCACACCTTCATCTGATTTATTTAAAGAGAAACCCATCAATGGATTTCATGGCAAAGGTTGCTATCATAGGGGGTGGTAGAAGATGCATGTTGATTCTTGCCACCCTTTATGGAGAAGAAAACATAGAGATTGTCGGTATATCTGATATAGACCCGGCAGCCCCAGCGGTCTCTCTCGCATCTGAACTGGGGATATTTTTTACCACAGACTTCCACGAGCTTGTAAACCGTAATAATATCAACTTTATCATCAACGCCACCGACAACAGAGATATATCCAGGGAATTGGAGATCATCAAAGAAAGGGGTATCTCCATTATAGACGGTGATGTCACTGCCTTCATGCTGGATATCCTCGAGAAATTAAAGAGGGACAGGACAGAGCTTCAGCACTACCTTGAACGTCAGACAAGGCTTTACGAGTCCTTAGAACAGTCAAAGGAATATCTGAATAAGGTGCTCAATACCTCTGCTGACATGATTGTGGTGGCTGACAGGGAGGGATATATAACCGACTGTAATACCGCCGCAGAGAAGATGCTCGGCTATGAGAGAGACGAGTTAATTGGCACAAAGGCATCCGATTACTGGTATTCACCGGGGGAAAGAAGGGAGATAGCCGAAAGATTGGAGCGCGAAGAAAGCATTTCAAATTATGAAACAAAGCTAAAAAGGAAGGATGGAAGGCTTATTGATATATCTTTAAGCATATCCCTCCTGAGGGATGACTCTAACAGGGTTATCGGCACGGTTGGGGTTAGCAAGGATATAACCGAGAAGAAGAGATACGAGGAGGAGCTAAAGGCGCTTAATGAGAGGCTCGAAGAAAGGGTTCTTGAAAGAACCAGGGAACTGGAGGCTGCTAACAGAGAACTGGAAAAGTCAAATAAACTGAAATCCCAGTTTATTGCAAATATGTCCCACGAGCTGAGGACACCGCTGAACTCCATAATAGGATTTTCTGAGACCCTCATCGAGATGCCTGTGGGGAGACTGAACGAAAAACAGGAGAGGTATATTCGTAATATCCATACATCAGGAAAACATCTCCTCCAGCTTATAAACAACATACTTGACCTTGCCAAGATAGAGGCAGGACGCTTGAGTCTTTACTGCGAGGGATTCCTTCTCCGTCCAGTTATAGAGGAGGCGATTTCTATAGTCGAGATGCTTGCGAGGAAGAAGAATATAACCATCCATCACGACATAGGCGAAGACATAAAGGCTATCACTGCTGACAGGGTGAAATTCAAGCAGATACTTTATAATCTTCTGAGTAATGCCATCAAATTCACGCCTGAAAGAGGCGATGTTTATCTAACAGTTGATCTGGTAACGCCGTCTGAGGGTCTGAAGTTCAGTTCGATGGGAGAGGGACAGAGACTCCTCAGGGTATCTGTGAAGGATACAGGGATAGGCATAAGGTCTGAGGACATGGATAGAATATTCAATGAATTCGAGCAGGCAGATAATTCTTATACGAGGAGGTATGAGGGAACAGGCATCGGTCTTTCTCTCACAAAGAGGCTTGTTGAGATGCATGGTGGCCTTATCTGGGTGGAAAGCAGGGTCGGAGAAGGGAGCATATTCAGTTTCGTCATGCCTCTACTTGAGAGGAAGAAGGGCACCGGTGCAGAAGAGGAAGCGGACAAAACAGTAGCGGCATCCATTGTGCCAGAGTCAGACTATGCCTTCGAGGCAGGCCCCAGAAACACCATACTGATTGTTGAAGATGATAGGGCAACATCAGAACTGCTCACCCTTCAGCTCAAGGATGCGGGTTATCTTGTAGCCCATGCATATGACGGTGTTGAGGCTGTGAAGAAGGCTGTAGAGCTTAGGCCCTTTGCCGTTATCCTCGATGTGATGCTGCCAGGAAAGGATGGGTGGGAGGTTTTGCAGGATATCAGGTCACTCCCTGATACAAAGGACATCCCGGTTGTGGTTTACTCTGTTGTGGATAACAGGGAACTTGGCTTTGCCCTTGGAGCCACTGATTATCTTACAAAACCTGTTGACAGGAAGACCCTTATATCAAAACTCAATGAACTCAGTTTTACTAAAAAAAGGAGGCGCCAGATTGTAAATATAATGGTTGTGGATGATAACCCTGAGGCAGTGGAACTCATTGCCTCAATGCTCGAGCCAGAGGGTTTTAATGTAATAAAGGCATACGGAGGCAGGGAGGCCATCGAAAAGGCTGAGGATATAAGATTGGATGCAATACTCCTTGACCTTATGATGCCTGAGATGGATGGTTTTGAGGTTGTCCACAGGTTAAAAAATATGCCCCCAACCTCTGATGTCCCGATCTTCATAGTGACTGCCAAAGATATTACTGTTGAGGAGAGGCTCAGGCTTGCAGGTCAGATAGAGAGGATATATCAGAAATCTGACTTTACAAAGGAAGACCTCATAAGACAGATAAAGACGCTGGAACTTTTGCACCCCAATAAGGCAGGTCTCATTGATGAGACAAGCGGGCTCTTTAATTATGCTTATTTTCAGTTAAGACTGGCGCAGGAGATAAAGAGGGCCGAGAGGTATAAAGAGGCATTATCTCTCGCTATCATTGATATAGACAGATTCAATCAATACCTGTCAGCGATGGGGAAGTATCACGGTGATGTTGTTATCAGGAAGATTGCGGAGCTCTTAAGAAAGGGGTTGAGGGGTTCTGATGTGGTTGCGAGAGTAGGGGTGGACGAATTTGCGATAATCCTTACAAACACCCTGAAAGCATCGGCAGTAACCGTTGCAAGGAGATTCAAGTCCCTTATCGAGAGTTATCCATTTTATGGGATAGATGACCTGACAGATAAGAAACTTTCGGTAAGCATGGGGATTGCATCCTATCCTGCTGATGCGAGTAGCTTAGAAGAACTTGTCTCTAACGCCTACACTGCCATGAGGAATGCAAAGGCTACAGGAGGGAGTCAGATTGTAACCTCCTGAGGAGAGAAACTATATGAAGAAGAGAGTTCTGGTCGTTGAGGACAATGAGGTGAACCGGGAGCTTGTGAAGGAGATTCTTGAGATGCAGTCTTATAATGTCCTTCTGGCAGTGGACGGTGAAGAGGGAATCCAGATAGCAAAGGAGCAAAAACCAGACCTCATACTGATGGACATCCAGCTTCCAAAAATAGATGGTCTTCAGGCAATAAGGATACTTAAGGCTGATGATTCTACCAAGGACATTCCCATTATAGCCCTGACAGCCTTTGCTATGAAGGGTGATGAAGGTATCTTTCTTGAGGCAGGCTGTGAGGCCTATATTCCAAAGCCGATATCGATTAAAAACTTTATTAGCACAATAAACAGTTTTTTTGTCTGAAGATAGCAAATCGGTAGCAATACCCTATCAGTGTTGTAAAAATCTACTCACTTGCCTTAAAATTCATTCATGTCTGTGCTGGGCAGGATTGTAGAGAAGAAGATGGAAAGGCTGAGTCATGTTAAGGCCAGAATCCCCATCTCCGACCTCAGGGCAAGGATTCGTGATACCGAAAGACCTTATGACTTCAGGAACGCTATAAAGAGGGAGAGAGGGAACATAAGGCTCATAGCGGAGATCAAGAAGGCATCACCCTCAAAAGGGGTGATAAGGGAGGATTTTGACCTGTTCAAGATATCAAAGGCCTACGAAGATAAGGCCGTTGATGCAGTCTCTGTCCTGACCGAAGAGGACTTTTTTCGGGGACATCTCCATGACATAGCCGCTGTTAAGAAGATAGTTCGGCGACCTGTCTTGAGGAAGGACTTCATATTCGATGAGTATCAGATATACGAATCGAGGGCATATGGTGCCGATGCCGTCCTTCTAATCGCATCACTGCTTGACAGGGTTCAGGCCGAGGAATACCTCCACTGCAGTAACGAGCTTCAGCTTTCTGTCCTTTTCGAGGTTCATAATCTTGACGAGCTTGAAAAGGCATTGTATCTGGATGCAGAGATTATAGGGATAAACAACAGAGACCTTAATACCCTCGCTGTTGATCTGAATACCACCTTTCTGCTCAAACAGGAGATCCCACCTGACAGGGTCGTTGTGAGCGAAAGCGGCATCAAGACGAGGGGGGATGTCTTAAGGCTGGAAGCAGCCGGTATAGATGCAATCCTTGTCGGGACAGCCCTAATAGAATCGAGCGACATAGGGAAGAAGATAGATGAATTAAGGGGTTCTGAAGGGGAGCAAAAATAAAATCTTTATTCCATGGAGGTTGATATGCAAGAGACAAAGGTAGTTCTCTCAGACAGGGAAATCCCCAAGCAGTGGTATAACATCATGGCCGATATGCCGAATCTGCCGAGGCCGCCACTGCATCCTGCAACGCTTAAACCTATCGGCCCTGATGACCTGTCTGCCATATTTCCTACGGCATTGATAGAACAGGAGGTCTCGACCAAAAGGTGGATAGACATCCCTGAAGAGGTCCTTGACATATATACCCTCTGGAGGCCGTCACCCCTTTACAGGGCGCACAGGTTCGAAATGGCCATCGATACACCTGCAAGGATCTACTACAAATACGAGGGCGTAAGCCCTGCCGGCAGTCATAAGCCGAACACATCCATACCACAGGCATATTACAATAAAAAGGCAGGGGTCAAGAGGATAGCCACAGAGACAGGTGCAGGCCAGTGGGGCTCTGCCATGGCCCTTGCAGGGAGCATGTTCGGACTCGACGTGACTGTATACATGGTGAGGGTCAGCTATGACCAGAAGCCTTACAGGAGAATCGCCATGGAGACATGGGGTGCTGATGTTCACCCAAGTCCATCGATGGTTACAAACGCTGGCAGGAAGATCCTCGATTCTGACCCTGAGAGCCCTGGAAGCCTCGGCATCGCCATATCCGAGGCTGTTGAAGATGCTGCAACCCACAGCGATACAAACTATGCGCTCGGCTCTGTGCTGAACCATGTCCTGCTCCACCAGACCGTGATCGGGCTGGAGGCAAAAAGGCAGTTCGAACTTATAGGCGATTATCCTGCCATCATCATTGGCTGCTGCGGCGGAGGAAGCAACCTCGGAGGGGTAAGCTTCCCATTCCTTCAGGATAAGATAAACGGTAAGGACCTGAGGGTCATAGCGGTAGAGCCTGCCTCATGCCCTACACTCACAAAGGGTGAATTCAGATACGATTTTGGCGACACAGCAGGCCTCACCCCGCTTCTCATGATGTATACCCTCGGGCATGATTTTGTGCCGCCGGGGATTCATGCTGGCGGGCTAAGATACCATGCCGATGCACCTCTTATCTGCCAGCTCTACCATGATGGGTTGATAGAGGCAGCGGCATACGGTCAGACATCCGTCTTTGATGCAGCAGTCAAATTTGCACGGGCAGAAGGGATAATACCCGCCCCTGAAAGTGCCCATGCCATTGTGGCAGCCATGGATGAGGCCATAAAGTGCAGGGAAGAGGGAAAGGAAAAGACCATATTCTTTAACCTCAGCGGTCACGGCTATCTCGACCTTGCAGCCTATGCGGATTACCTCTCTGGTAAACTTATGGACTACGCCTATCCAGAGGAAAGGATCAGGGAGTCTCTGGCCAAGTTGCCTGTTGTAGGTTAAGGCCATGGTCAGGGTCAAGATCTGCGGCATAACGAATATAGAAGATGCCCGTGCAGCAGCCGAATTCGGGGCCGATGCCCTCGGCTTTGTCTTTTGTAAGGGGAGTCCGAGATATATACCTCCTGATGAGGCAAGGAATATCATCAAGAGTCTCCCGCCCTTTATAACAACGGTCGGTGTATTTGTTGATGAAGGTGCCGACGAGATAGAAAGGGTCTTGAGATACGCATCTATTGATGTTGCCCAGCTTCACGGCCATGAACCGCCAGAGGCGTGCATGATCGGCAGGAGGGTCATAAAGGCCATAAGGGTGAAGGAGCTGAGCGACCTTGAACCGCTCAGGCATTATCATGTCTCTGCCTTTCTACTTGACACCTACACACCTGAATATCTCGGCGGCACAGGCCAGATATTCAACTGGGACATAGCCCTGGATGCAAAGCAGTTCGGGAGGATAATCCTTGCAGGGGGGCTCAATGTAGATAACATAGAAAAGGCGATCAGATGGGTCAGGCCTTATGCAGTAGATGTCAGCAGCGGCGTGGAAGAGGAGAAAGGGAAAAAAGACCACAGGAAGATGAAGCTCTTTATCGAAAGAGCAAAGGGCGTGTGATGGGGGCAAAAACAATGATAGGCATGGCTGATCTGGGTAGAAATCAATTATGAGAAGACTCAATGCAGTCATAGCCTGTTTATTTTTATTTGTCCTGACTGTCTCTGCTGCCTTCGGCGATTCAGAGATAAGGATCCTCCATATCAATGACTTCCATGGCTTCGCCGAGCCTTACAGGCCCTTTGGTTCTGATGAGATGCTTGGAGGCATTTCCTACCTATCTGAGGTGGCAAAGAGGCTCCGCATGGAAAAACCCTCGCTTCTTCTTTCAGCAGGGGATATGATACAGGGCAATACGTGGGCAAACCTTTTTCAGGGTGAATCAGTTATTGAATTGATGAATACGATGGGGTTCGATGCAATGGTTGTGGGAAACCATGAATTCGATTTCGGACAGGAGGTCCTTAAAAAGAGGGTCTCAGAGGCTAAGTCCCCTGTGCTCGGTGCCAATGTCAGGGGATTGGAGATGCTCAGGCCTTACGTGATAAAGGAACTTGAAGGCATTAAGATTGCTGTCATCGGTGTTGTGACAGAGGACACGCCACTGTCAACCCACCCGAGGAATGTAACCGGCCTCGAATTTCTCTCCCCGGAAGAAACGCTCAGGGAATGCATAAAAGAACTAAGAGGCAAGGCAGATATTATTGTTGTCCTCTCTCATTTAGGGCACCATGCTGACAGGGCCCTTGCAGAAAGGGTGAAAGGCATTGATGTTATAGTAGGAGGCCATTCGCATACAAAGGTCGAAAAGCCTGTTCTGGTTGGAGGGACTATCATAACCCAGGCATGGGAGCATGGAAAGGCACTTGGCGTCTTAGATCTTACTGTTGCGGATGGGAAGATAATAAAGTTCAATGGCCGTCTTGAGGAAATAATGCCTTCTCTCGTAAAGAAGGATCAGGTTGTTTCAGAGATAGTCGAAAAATACAAACAAAGGGTTGATGCCCTCTTAAATGAGGAGATTGGAGAGGCAGAGATTGACCTTGATGGAGAGAATGTGAGGAGGAGAGAGACGAACCTCGGCAATCTCATTGCCGATATCATGAGGCAGGCATCAGGGGCTGATGTGGCGATAATAAACGGCGGGGGGATAAGGACAGGCATAAAGAAGGGCAATGTGAAGGTCAGCGATATTTATTCTGTCCTGCCCTTTGACAACTATATCGTTGCTATAAAACTGACAGGAAGACAGATCAGAGAGGCCCTGGAGCATAGCGTATCGGCCATAGAAGAAGATGCAGGCAGGTTCCCTCAGGTATCAGGCCTTACCTTTAGCTATAGCCGTTCTGCAGAGAGAGGCTCGAGGGTCAAAGAGGTCTCTGTCTCCGGTAAACAGATAGAGCCTGATAAGGAATACACTGTGGCCACAAATGACTTCCTGGCAGCAGGCGGCGACGGTTATAGAGCATTTGGAGAGGCGATAAAGGCATCGAGTGATTTTTCGGTTATAGGGGGCATGATGAAGGGTGAAAGGATCGTTTACAGTGATTCAAGCAGATGGCTTAAGGATATAGTTGTGGAATATATAAAGGCTAAAAAGAGGGTCTCCCCTCCTGTTGAAGGAAGGATAAAGGAGATGGTAAAATGAGAGCCTATATAAATGGCAGGTCAGTGGACATACTGCCTGGTATGAAGGTAAAACATGCCCTTATCAATGCAGGGCTCATGAGGGAAATAGAGTCAGGGAAGAAGGTTTATGATGAATGGGGAAACGAGCTCGGGCTTGACGGGGCGATGTCAGAGGGGATGAGGATCTTTGTTAAGGAGGATATTAGAAACACATCGCCATGTCAGAGGTAGAACTCCCTAACCCTGAAGAGCTTGAGGAGATAAAGGGAAAGGCCTTTGTTAAGCGCGTGGCCCTAACCACAGCGATCTTTGCGGTCATCCTGGCATTGCCGAATTCATTCTCTATTGCGTCTCTCAGAGCAGACCCTCACAATGGTCTTCAGATTGCCCCTCGGATTGAAGTCCCCAATGACCTCGAGAAATCTCGGCTTCAGCCTCTTTTCGAGCTCCGAGTATATGATATTCGTAACCTCCTCGTGTGATGCATGGACATCCCTGAAGGAATTAAGGTATAGCTTGAGCGACCTCAGTTCGATAATCTTTCTATCAGGGACGTAGTTTATTCTTATGGTCGCAAAGTCAGGATAACCCGAACGGGGGCAGAGACAGGTAAACTCAGGGAAGCTAATGTTGATCTCATAATCCCTCTCTATGTCAGGATTGTCCCATGTCTCTAAGGCCGCCTTCCTTATTGCCCTTTCACCGTACCGCAAAACTCGTTACCTCTTCACGCTCAGGACACCGTCTGTCCGGGCGATCTTCTGCATAAGGCCTGTAAGCTGCACCTTATCCCTTATATCGAGATTAAATACTATATGGGCCCTTTTATCCTGAGTGGCATTGGCCTCGATATGGCTTATATTCACATTCACAGAGGATATAAGGGCGCTCAGATTTGCAAGGACCCCTGGCTTATCAACCGTCTCGACCATCAGCCTTGCCGTAGAGGTCGTCCCGTTTTCAGGCCGCCAGTCAACATCGATGAACCTCTCATCATCTATGGCGAGTCTTTCGAGATTCGGACAGTCCCTCCTGTGGATGGTAACACCCTTGCCCCTCGTGACAAAGCCAACAAGGACGTCACCTGGAACAGGGAAACAACACCTTGCAGTATGATAGAGGATATGGTCGATGCCCTTTATGCTGATGCCCCTGTGTTCCTTTGGGGGTTTAGCTATCCTCTGGAGAACCTCTTCATGAGGCCTTTCAGGTAAAAGCCTGTTGACGACCTGATGCGGAGATACCTTGCCGTATCCTATGGATATAAGGAGGTCATCGAGGGACTGCATGCTGAATGCCTTTGCAATTGCCTGCATCTCCTCTGTCCTGATAGATGGCTTGATGTTATGCCTCCTCATCTCGGCCTCAAGGAGCCTTGTGCCCAATTCGATGCCCTGCTTCTTCTCCTCCGCCTTTATCCACTGCTTTATCCGGTTCTTAGCCCTCTGGGTGACAACGAACTTCAGCCAGTCTCTGCTCGGCCCATGTGCAGAGGAGGTTATTATCTCAACCGTATCGCCATTGTTAAGCTGATACCTCAGGGGCACCATCCTGCCGTTGACACGCGCCCCTATGCATTTATGTCCGACCTGTGTATGGATGCTATAGGCAAAGTCAACCGGTGTAGAGCCGACAGGAAGCTCCTTTATCTCACCCTTAGGGGTGAAGACATAGACCACATCAGGCACAACCTCACCCTTAACAGCCTCGAGAAACTCCCTCGCATCGCGGAGTTCCTTCTGCGACTGGACCAGCTCCCTGAGCCATGATATGTATCGGCTGTCCCTGTCCTTTAAGGAATCCTTCTCCTTGTACCTCCAGTGGGATGCGATCCCCTCCTCGGCTATCCTGTGCATCTCCTCCGTCCTTATCTGGAATTCAACCCTTTCCCCTTTGGGCCCTATAACAGTTGTATGAAGGGACTGGTATAGATTTGATTTGGGCATGGCGATATAATCCTTGAACCTCCCTGGTATCGGCAGCCAGAGGGAGTGGATGAGCCCCATGATTGTGTAACAGTTAGCCTTTGTGTCTGTTATTATTCTCAGACCGAGGACATCATAGACCTGGTCAAATGTAATACCCTGGTTGTGCATCTTCTGATAGATGCCGTAGTAGTGCTTAACTCTCCCGTAAACGGTCCCCTTAAGTCCCTCTTCCCTTAGTCTGTCCTCCACCACCTGTGCCACCTCCTTCAAGTAACCCTCCTGTTCCTCCTTCCTCTTTGCAACCTTTTTTACAAGGTCGTCATAAAGCTCGGGCATCAGAAACTTAAAGCTCAGGTCTTCAAACTCTACCCTCAGCCAGCCTATCCCGAGCCTGTTTGCCAGTGGCGCGTAGATCTCGAGGGTCTCGGTTGCGATCCGCTGCCTCTTATTTTCAGGCAGGTGCTGCAATGTCCTCATGTTGTGAAGCCTGTCAGCGAATTTTATGAGAATAACCCTTATGTCCTCTGACATGGCGAGAAGCATCTTCCTGAAATTCTCTGCCTGCGCCTCTTCCTTTGTCTTGAACTCTATCCTGCTCAGCTTTGTGAGGGATTCGACAAGAAACGCTATCTCCTCTCCGAACATATCCCTTATGTCCTTCGAGGTGGTGCCGGTATCTTCGATCGTGTCATGTAGCAGCCCGGCGGCAATGGCAGGCACATCCATCCGCATATCAGCGAGTATGTCGGCGACAGAGAGGGGATGTTCTATATAAGGGGCCCCTCCGAACCTTCTTTGGCTACAGTGAGCATCCCTCGAAAAGACATAGGCCTTCCTGAGAAGCCCTTCGTCAGCATCAGGGTTATAGGAGTGCACCTTGTTTATCAGGGAGTCTATGGTTACGCCTTTTTCATCCATACTGTATTATACAACTTTATGCACAGCCACCGTCATCTTTGCATCAAGGACAACGGCACCCCTCGCATAAAGGGCAACCGGATTCAAATCTATCTCTCCAATAAGGCCCGTCGCCATTAGCCCTGAAACAGTAACAATTATATTTATAAGGGCATCTATATCTACAGGCTGCCTTGCCCTGTAACCTTCAAGGAGCCTATAACCCTTAATCTGTCTGATCAGCCAGAGGGCACCATCGACATTTAATGGTGCAAGGCCAAATGCCACATCCTTGAATAACTCAACAAATACCCCTCCAAGACCGAACATCACAATCGGACCGAACTGCTCATCGATGACACCGCCAACAATGACCTCAAGCCCATATGGAGCCATCTCTTCAACAAGCACCCCCTCTGCATGCTCAATCTCCATAAGTCCTGAAACTGCATCCCTTAATTCGCCTTCATCCCTAATCCCGGTTTTAACCCCATTCACATCGCTCTTTGAGGTTATCCTCGAGGATGAGACCTTTGCCACGAGTGGGTAGGAAAGGGCTGAAAACTGAGGTCCAAATGCTGAAGGCTGGACCCCTTTGCCTATAAATATCCCGTCAGGTACAGAAAGGCCGAGCTCTTTTAAAAGCCCTTTTACCTCGTGCTCAAGAAAGGCACCCCTCCCCCTGTTTCTCCCTATAAAATCCTTTAACTTTAAGATATTGTCAGCACCCTGTATTGTCATCGTCACATCTTCGAGAGTAAAGAGTAACCAAATTAAGGAAGAAATTACTCCTTCGTAGAAACTATTGCACTATTAGTAACTGTTACTCTGTTTAACAGTCGGGTTGTCCAGCAGAACCCTTAATCCCCTCACTGCCCTTTCAGGTGAAGGGTAAACAGGTATCCTTATTCTTTCGAGACCGGCGATCAGCCTTCTCGCCACACCACCAGAAGGTATATAGAACACGAGGGGTTTATTTATCTTTACCATGGCGGCCCTGACCATCTCTGCAAGTCTCTCCGTTATCCCGGGGACATTTGGCAGTGCAATCAAGAGGAAGCCATCATAGTCATCTTTGAGTCCATCCAGCGCCAGGATATAATCCTCATCCCTTACCTGAGCGGTGAGGTCGAGGGGATTGTTGATGCCATAAAAATGGGGGAATATCTGCCTCAGCCTTTCTGCCCTATCGTGAGGTATCCTTGTGACCTCGAGATTCTGCGCCGTGCATTCGTCAGATGCCAACACCCCTGAGCCCCCGCCATTTGTAATAATGCATACCCTGTTGCCCCTTGATGGCCTCTGATAAGAGAGCGCCCTTGTTGCATCTATGAGGTCGTCAAAATCTCCTGCCTCTCTTATCCCGAATTGTTTAAGGATTGAATGAAAGACCTCGTATCTCCCTGCAAGCCTTCCTGTATGGGAGAAGGCAGCAGCCTGCCCGCTCTGGCCCTTGCCTGCCTTGAGAACAATCAATGACTTCTTCTCTGATAATACCCCTGCCTTCTCTATAAATCTCCTCCCATCACACACTGACTCGATATACGAGATCACGACACCGGTTTTCTTATCGTCTGCAAGATATTCGTATACCTCTGCTTCATCGATATCTATCGCATTGCCGTAACCTACGGCGGTGGAAACACCTGTGTTTGAAGTCCTGAGCGCTCCCAGCAGACAGCTCATGATCGCCCCGCTCTGGGATACAACAGCCACATTTCCTTTCCATGGCCTCTTAAGCCGTTCGTAGGGGAGAAAAAAGGTGTCAAGTCTTTTGTAGGGATTATATATACCCATGCAATTCGGGCCGAGGATCCTTACACCCGTCTCCTCCCCTATCCTCTTTACCTCGGCCTGAAGCCCGACCTCACCGATTTCTGCAAAGCCAGAGCTCTCAATTATTGCACACCTGGCCCTATTCCTGAGATCCGATACAATACCGGGAACCTCTGATGCAGGTCGCATGATTATGGCCAGATCAACAGGTTCAGGGAGGTCCCCGACAGAGGGATATGCCTTCAAACCCATCAGATCTCTATATTTCGGATTAACAGGATAGACCCTGCCTCTGAACCTGAGGAGGTTTCTGAGTATTACGCCGCCAAGTTTTTCTTCGGTATGGGCAGCACCTATGAGGGCAACTGACTTTGGATTAAAGAGACAATCAAGGCCCATCTCGTTATCCCTATGTTTATATTATAGCCAACAATGAGGTTAAATTCCGATAAATATTGATAGAGCCTGTCAGATAGGAGGGCTGAGATACAACCGTTCTGATTTTATGTTCCCATCTCCCAGCTCTTCAGGTATTTCTTCTGCTTCAGTGTAAGGGTATCTATCCTTATGCCAATTGCCCTTAATTTGAGGCGGGCAATCTCTCTGTCGATCCCCTCCGGGACACTGTAAACCCTTTTTTCGAGCCTCCCGTGATACCTTACGATATGTTCAACACATAGTGCCTGATTTGCAAAGCTCATATCCATAACAGCAGATGGATGACCTTCTGCAGCAGCAAGGTTGATAAGTCTCCCCTCTCCGAGCAGGTAAATCCTCCTTCCATTTTTAAGGGTGTACTCCTCCACATAATCCCTGATAATCCTCTTTGACCTTGATAGTCTTCCAAGCCCTTCTATGTCGATCTCGACATTAAAGTGGCCTGCATTGCAGAGTATTGCGCCATCCTTCATCGAACTAAAACAATCCACGGATATCACATTAATATCACCAGTTGCAGTAACAAATATATCCCCTATCCTCGAGGCATCCTTTACAGGCATGACCTCATAACCGTCCATGGTCGCCTCAAGCGCCCTCAGTGGATTCACTTCGGTAATTATCACCCTTGCACCAAGACCCCTTGCCCTCATAGCTATCCCCCTGCCGCACCACCCATAGCCTGAGACAACGAATACCGACCCTGCAATCAGCCTGTTTGTTGACCTCATAATCCCGTCTATTGTGCTCTGCCCGGTCCCATACCTGTTATCAAACAGGTATTTTGTATAGGCATCATTCACGGCTATTATCGGGTACTGCAGCGCTCCATCCTCTGCCATCGCCCTCAGCCTCATAACACCTGTCGTTGTCTCCTCAGTCCCGCCAATGACTCCCTTGAGGAGGGACCTCACCTCCTTGTGGAGCGTAGAGACAAGGTCTGCACCGTCATCGAGTGTTATCTGAGGCCTAATTGAGAGGGCATCCTTTATATGCCTGTAATAGGTCTTTCTGTCTTCTCCCTTTATGGCAAAGACCGGGATACCAGAATTCTTTACAAGGGATGCTGCCACATCATCCTGGGTGCTCAGGGGATTCGATGCACATAAATGAATCTCAGCACCCCCAGCCTTGAGGGTCTCCATGAGATTGGCTGTCTCTGTTGTTATATGCAGACATGCGGCCACTCTTACCCCTTTCAGGGGCCTGTTCTTTCTGAACCTTTCGGCAATGCCCTTCAGGACAGGCATCTCCTGGGCAGCCCATTCAATCCTAAGTTTGCCCTTCTTCGCCAGTGAAATATCCCTGATATCGTGTCTCACCATTTCATCCTCCGCTCTAAAGTCCTGCCTCTTTTCTGAGCCTCTCTGCCATATCGGTTTTCTCCCATGTAAAGTCCTCGTCATTCCTGCCGAAATGACCGTATGCCGCTGTCTTTTTGTAGATTGGCCTTCTGAGATTCAGGGTATCTATTATCTCTCCTGGAGACAGGGGAAAGTTGTTCCTGACAAGTTTAACCATATCCTCCTGGTTCAGTTTCCCTGTCCCAAAGGTATCAATGAGTATCGAGACAGGTTCTGGTAACCCAATGGCATAGGCGATCTGGATCTCGAGGCGGTCTGCAATTCCGGCTGCAACAAGGTTTTTGGCTATATATCTCGCCATATAAGCCCCTGAGCGGTCCACCTTCGTAGGGTCCTTCCCTGAAAAACATCCACCACCATGACTGCCCACGCCGCCGTAGCTGTCGACTATTATCTTCCTCCCTGTCAGCCCTGTATCACCCATCGGCCCCCCAACGACAAAGCGGCCAGTAGGATTTATGTAGTACTTTACATTTTCCTCATCGAGGAGCCTGGGTGGGACTACGGGCCTTATAACCTTCTCTATTATATCCTCCTTCATCTCCTTTAATGTTACCTCAGGGCTGTGCTGTGTTGATACTACTATTGCATCTATCCTGTGTGGAACACCATCACGGTACTCCACTGTTACCTGCGTCTTGCCATCAGGCCTGAGGTATCCGAGGATGTCCTTCTTCCTCACCTCTGAGAGCTTTATGGCGAGCTTATGGGCAAGCATTATTGGGAGCGGCATAAGCTCAGGGGTTTCATTGCAGGCAAAACCGAACATAAGGCCCTGGTCGCCCGCACCGCCAATATCCACTCCCAGCGCAATGTCGGAGGACTGTTCATGTATGGACGTTATGACGGCGCAGGTCTCGTAGTCGAATCCGTATTTCGCCCTTGTATATCCGATATCCCTGATGGTCCCTCTTACTATGGATGGTATATCGACATAGCAGTTTGTGGTTATCTCTCCGGCAACAAAGGCAAGTCCTGTTGTCACGAGGGTCTCGCATGCCACCCTAGCCACAGGGTCTTTTTCAATAATCGCATCGAGAATGGAATCCGAGATCTGGTCAGCTATCTTATCAGGGTGCCCCTCTGTTACAGATTCAGAGGTAAAATAATAATTTTTCCTCGCCATGGTCAAACCTCCAGAATGGGGTAGCAATAGAATTTTATATTCTAATCCCTTTTCAATGAAAATGAAAGTCCTAACCGTTCCTTGACAAACTCTATCTCATCCTCTCTGGTCTTGAGCCGTCCCCTCAATCTTTCATCAAGAAGGGTGTTCAGGATCTCTGCATAGATAGGCCCTGGCGTCAGACCCATCTGCAGGAGGTCATCGCCCTTCAATTGGGGTCTGATCTTTCTGAGCTCGATGAGATACTGCGATATCTCCTTCTTTTTATTATTGTCAGAGGCAATGGCCATTGCAAAAAGGATGGTCTCGATATCAAGATTGCAGAGTGCCCTGTATATCCTTGCAGGGTCTTTGAGGGGCAAAAGCCCTGTCAGCGTATTTGCGCTCTGGATACCTCTGTTGATCCTTTCTCTGATCCTCGAAGGCGTTAATAGCCTTGTGAATGCCATCTCCCTGTCGTTTTCGCTGAGGTATGACAGTAATGTCATCAGGTAAAGCGTCCCCCTGTCAGGCCTCTCTTCAAGAAACAGGAGATTGAACCAGAGGAGTGTATCATGAACTGCCTGAAGCCTCGACTCAAGCCCTTCATCAAGTGTGAGGTTTGGGTGAATTACCCTGAGAAGACCGTATTCGGAAAGCCTCTTAATGGCCCTTACGGGCTCTGTCTCATTAAATGTGAGCAACAGTTCCTCATATAATCTTGATCCCGAAAGCCTGTCAAAGAGATTCATCCGCAAGGCCGATTTGATGAGATTTTCTGTGTGTTTGCTGAGTTTAAACCCGAATCTCTCTGAAAAGCGTATAGCCCTGAAGGCCCTTGTGGGGTCCTCTATAAAACTCAGGTTGTGAAGGACCCTTATGGTCTTCTCCCTCAGGTCCCGCTGGCCCCCAAAGAAATCAATAAGCAGGCCAAAGTCCTTTGGATTGAGTTTTATGGCGAGGGTGTTTATTGTGAAGTCCCTCCTGTAAAGGTCCTTCTTTATGGATGAAGTCTCGACCTTTGGGAGGGCAGCAGGGGATTCATAATACTCTGTCCTTGCAGTCGCCACATCGAGCTTCAGGGTATCAGTAAATATCTGTGCGGTCCCGAATCTCTCGTGGGTCCTGACCTTCGCCCCGAGCCGTTGGCCGAGCACCTTTGAAAACCTGATGCCATCGCCCTCTATGACTATGTCTATGTCAAGGTTCTCCTCCCCCCTCAGGAGGTCCCTTACAGAGCCGCCGACAAGGTATGCATTGAACCCGAGTGTATCGGCAACCTCACCAGCGAGCTTGAGGATCTCTGAGAGCCAGGCTGGAAATCTCTCACTGAGCCAGTTAGAGAGGTTTCTCCCGATAGAGGGTCTCTCCTGAAGAGGTGCTATCTTCGGTCTGCTCCTCTTCAGCAAATCCTCATAGAGTGTTCTCAGGATGTCTGTCCTTGTTATGGCACCAACTATCCTGCCATCCTCTACCACAGGCATAAAACGCTGATTCTGTTCTACCATCAATCTTTCCACATCCCTCACCTGGGTATCAGGGCTGACTGTGAGTGCATCTGTGGTTGTGAAATCAGAAACCATACCCTTTCCAAAACCGTGGAAGATCGCCTTCTCGACTATCTCCCTCGATATTATTCCCCTGTATTTTCCGTCCTTTACCACAGGGAGCACATTCACACCATACCTCGTCATCATTGATTCTGCCTCCTTCACAGAACGATTCCACTGTACCGTTATTACAGGGGCAGTCATAACATCCCCTGCACTCTTGCCATGCCTGATGGACAACCCCAGAAGCCTCTTCACCTCATCCTCAACAACCTCGAGGGATGCCTCTTTAACAGCGGCAGATGCCGCAGTGGGATGGCCGCCGCCGCCAAACCCCTTCAGCAGTTCAGCCACATCGAATTCAGGCACCCTGCTTCTGCCGACCATCAATATCTTGCCCTGCATGTCCAGAAGGAGCACAAGGCCGTCTATATCCTCCATATCCATGATCCTGTGGGCAAGGTGGGCTGCATCTCCGAGATAGCCCTCTCTCGATGCCTTGGCGATCCTTACCCTGATGCCGCCAACCTCGATGTCATTAGATGATTGTAATAGCTCATTAAGGAGGTCAAGCTCCTCTTTGCTCAGTTCTGCCTTTATGAAATTCGAGACGATCTTCAGGCTTGCGCCCCTCTTTAAGAGATACGCCACTGACAGTATATCCCGCTCTGTTGTTGATGGGAACAGGAGTGAGCCTGTCTCCTCGTATATGCCGAGGCAGAGTATTGTTGCCTCCATAGGAGTGACAGGGATCTTCTTTGATCTCAGTATCTCGACAAATATTGTGGCTGTGGCACCGACATTCTCGATCACCTCGACAGATCCACGGATGTCATCCTCTTCCCTCGGATGGTGGTCGTATATGTAAATCTCGGGCCTCTCAGTCCTTGAAAGCAGCTCTTTGAACGGGCCTATCCTGTCAGGAGACTTTGTATCAACTATTATCAGTCTTTCGACCTCAGAAAGATCGATCTCCTTGATGCGGTATACCTCGATGGGTTGAAAAGCAGCTATAAAGTCCCTCAGTTTCTTCTCCTGCGAGCCGGGAAAAACGAGCCTCGCATCAGGGTAGAGTCTCTTTGCTGCCACCATAGAGGCAAAGGAATCAAAATCAGCATTTACATGAGAGATGATTATGTCCATAAATTCGTTAATGTTTGATGGGTGATCCATGATGGGTTAAGGCCTGTAATGGGTAATCCGTGATGGGTTAAAATTCTTTCTGTCTTATGATTACCCATCAGGCATAACACATTACTGTTTATAAACCACAACCCTGTTTCTGCCGCCTGTCTTTGCCATGTAAAGGGCATTGTCAGCGAGGGTTATGAGGTCTTCCTTGTTTTTTATGTTATGAGTTGGGTAGGATGAGATGCCGATACTTACAGCGATTCCATCCTCAGCACGAAGTCCGCTGAATCTGTGTCTTTCTATATACCCTCTCAGGGCCTCTGCCTTTGATACCGCTGCATCCACCGGTGTCTGTAGAAGGAGCATGATGAATTCCTCGCCCCCGTATCTTGCAAGGACATCACTTTTCCTCGTATGCCTCTTCAATAGCCGAGCAAATTCTCTGAGCGTAATATCACCTGCCTTATGTCCATATCTGTCATTGATCTCCTTAAAGTGGTCTATATCGAGCATCAGGCAGCTAAGGTGCAGGTTATATCGCTGTGAACGGCTGTATTCCTCATCGAGGCGGTGGTAAAAGTACCTGATATTGTATATCCCTGTCAGGTAATCTGTTATGGCAAGTTTTTCGAGCCGCGACTTTTCATCCTCCATCTTTTCGAACAGGAAGGCGTTGTAAAGGGAGTTTGCAGAGGCATTTGCAATGGCATTACATAGCTTTATCTCATCGGTGCTGAATGCATGTCCTGCCCTCGATGTCCTGAGAAACAGCGTCCCTATCACTTCTTCGTGAAAGACGATGGGGATAACAACTATAGAGCGTATGCCGAGTGGGAATATTATATCTCTTACCCTCTCCATCAGGGGGTCTGTCCTGACATCACTGATGACGACAGGCTCTTTTGAGGTGAGGGCCTTTCTTATCTCAGGGTATTTATTGAGGTCGAGTTTTATGTTCCCCAGCTTCGGGTCCTCAAATGTAGCCACAACATAGGCGTATCTGCTTTCACCATCCACACGGATAATAGAGCATCTCGTTACAGGTATGATCTCAGAGATCTTTTTGACAATGAGATACAGTATCTCCTGAGGGTCAAGAGTTGAGGATACGAGATAGGTGACCTCTATGATAGTCTGGAGGTTGTCTATCTCCCTCTTTAGATGTCTCACTGTTTGCTTTACCTCTGCACCCATAATTATCCCCTTTTAGCCCTTTTCAACCATTTTAGCAGATTTTCTGTATTTAGTGTATTCAGGACATTATCTTTCTCGAGCCAGCCCCTTCTCCCTATAGAGACCCCATAGGCCATATAATCGAAATGGCTTATCAGATGAGCATCTGTGTTGATTACGATAGGTATCCCCATCTCCCTTGCCCTCTTTGCATAGGTATCGTTGATATCAAGTCTGAGGGGATAGGCATTTATCTCCAGTGCCTTGCCATTTTCCTTTGCAGCGGCAAAGACCCTTTCTATATCTATATCATAGGCATCCCTTTCACCTATGAGCCTCCCTGTTGGATGGGCGATTACCGCGACATAGGGGTTTTCTATGGCAGAGACGAGTCTTTTCGTAAGCTGTTCCCTGCTCTGCCTGAAACCCGAATGGATCGATGCCACGACTATGTCGAGTCCCTTAAGAACCTCATCGGGCAGATCGAGGGTATAGTCGCTCCTGATGTCCACCTCCACCCCCATCAGCAATCTGAAGCCCTTTGATCGCCTGTTTATTGCCTTTATCTCAGCCATCTCCTCTGTGAGTTTGTCCTCGTTTAAACCCCTCGCAACACCGAGACCCTTTGTGTGGTCGGTTATCGCTATATACTCATAATCCCTCTTCCTCGCTGCCTCCATAAGCCCTTCCACTGTATAACTGCCATCGCTCCACCTGCTGTGGACATGTAGGTCCCCCCTGATATCTTTAAGCTCCACAAGTTCAGGCAGTCTGCCTTGCAGTGCGGCCTCTATCTCGCCTGTATCCTCCCTCAATTCAGGGGGGATGTATGGCAGCCCCAGCAGTCTGTAAACGTCCTCTTCCCTTTCGCCCCCGAGCCTCCTGCCATCTGCCTCCCTGAATATCCCATACTCATTTATCTTGAGCCCTGCCTTCATCGCCATCTCCCTGAGCCTTATATTGTGGGCCTTGCTGCCTGTGAAGTATGCGAGGGCAGCACCGAAAGATGCCTCCTCCACTACCCTGAGGTCTACCTGAATACCCCCTTCAATTACAACGCTCGACTTAGTAGGACCTCTCATAATGACATCCCTGACCACTGGCAGATGGACGAAGACAGTCATAACCCCTTCTGGCTCATCAGATGTGGCAAGGATGTCTATATCCTTGATCGTATCCTTCCATCTCCTGAGGCTTCCAGCAAGGCTCAGTTCTTTGACCGGCGCCTTCTTCTGTAATTGTTCGATCATCTCATTTGCCATGGGGAGCACCCTTCCAAGGGGCTGCCTCTCCTTCCCCCGCTTCAGCATCTCGATGCCTTTGAGGATATTCTCCTCTGTCTTATCCTTTATGCCAGGCAGTCCCGACAGTTTATGCCCCCTTGCAAGCCTTTCAAGATCGTCGACATCCTTTATCTTCAATCTCTCGTATAGGAGTTTTGCTGTTTTCGGGCCGAGGCCGGGGACGGAAAGGAGGAGTGTGAGACCTTCAGGCACCTCTCTTTTAAGTTCCTCGTATCCCTCCATCTCACCTGTGGTAATGTATCGTCTTATCTTCCCTGCAAGGTCCTGCCCTATCCCTGGTATCTCTACAAGCTCCTCCTCTGTCATCATGGAAACATCCTTTGGAAGGCCATCTATATTCTGTGCAGCCCTTCTGTATGCCCTTATCCTGAATGGGTTGTCGCCCTTAATCTCGAGGAGGTCTGCTATCTCACTGAATATCTTTGCTATCTGCTGATTTATCATCCTCTGAACATCTCTTTCAGTTGCAGTGCATTCCTCGGTGCGTAGCCGTAGGCATCGTTGTTGAAATAAATGAAGACGTCCTTGTTCTGTTTCAGATACCTCTTTATCCTCCTGGCATCAGCCTTCAGATGTTCGTTGCTGTAACAGGTGGCGTAACTTCCACCTTCACCGTGCCTCCTGATATACACGAAGTCTGATGTGACAGGAAGGTCATTCAGAAACTCGGGCCAGTCGGCCATACACAGGGAGGCGTTCTCCCTCTGAAGCAGTGAGATCACCTCTTTCGAGATCCACGTCCCCTCTCTGAACTCAAAGGTGCTTCTCAAGCCATACGGCCTCAGGAGCTCGAGGAATTCTGCAAGTCTTCCAGGGTCTACCTTCAAGCCTGGAGGCAGCTGCCAGAGTATCACGCCGAGTTTATCCTTTAATGCCAGTGCCCTTGAGAAAAAGACATCGACAGGCTCGGCAGATGCCTTGAGCTTCTTAACATGGGTTATAAATCTGCTCCCCTTCAGAGAAAACACAAAGTCTGAAGGCGTCTCTTGATACCATTTTGTGAAGGTCTCTTTGTCAGGGAGTCTGTAGAAGGTCACATTGAGTTCAACCGTCGAGAACTTTGAACAGTAATACCTGAACCACCCCTTCTTCGGCAAATCCTCGGGGTAAAAGGGACCTTTCCACTGGTCGTAGAGGAAACCGCTACAGCCTATATTCAACACAGGCATAATTTTATTGTATCATATACCTCGATTTGCTACTATAAAAATGGATTGCATGTTCAGGAGGTAAGTCATGGAGGTCGAGGCAAAGAAAGACAGGAGACAGAGACTTTGGGAGATGCTGGTTCAGCATGGACTCATAAATCAAAACCAGCTCAAGGAGGCGATGAAGGTACAGTCCCAGACAGGTGACCGCATAGGGTCAACGCTGGTATATCTGGGTTATATAGATATAGATAAACTCCTCGAATTCTTGGAAGGCAATTCAGTGTCCCGACTGCAAATCTCTATAAGCTTAATATCGAGCCCTCAACTCTCAACCTCCTCCCCTTCGATAAGATAAAGGAATATAAGGTTTTGCCTCTCGCTATTGGCGACAAGAGCCTGACTCTCGCCATGGTCAATCCCAATAACTTTGTTGCCATTAGCGATCTTGAATTTCTCCTCGGCAGATCGATCCAGCCCGTTGTCGTCCTTTCTGCACAGATGGCTGCTGCCATAAAGAACATCGAAGACAGGGGTGGGGTGCTTGAAGCCCCTATTAAGGGAGAGGAGCTTGCAGAGATAAAGAGGCTACAGCGCATAGATGTCGATATGATGGACCTGAAGCGTCTCTTTCAGATGGTCGTTGACGAAAAGGCATCTGACCTACTCCTTTCAGCAGGTGTCCCTCCATGTCTGAAAAAGGACAATGAAGTGAAGAGGCTTTCTGCCTCTATTATCACACCACAGCAGATTGAGACATATGCCCGTGAGCTGATGTCTACCGTGCAGAAGGAGGAATTCGAAAGGTCCAAGGAGCTCGATTTCGCCTATACCTTCCCTGACATCGGAAGGTTCAGGATAAACATATACAGGCAGAGGGGATCTGTCTCGATAGCAATAAGGCCTATTATAGAGGTTATACCTAACATAAAGGACCTTGGGCTGCCGCCATGGATAGAAGATTTCGCCCTGAAATCGCAGGGACTCATCCTGATAACAGGCCCTGTAGGCCATGGAAAGACAACGACCCTTGCAGCCATGGTGGATATAATCAACACGAAAAGGAGGTGCAATATAATAACCATAGAAGACCCGATAGAATATCTCCATAAACATAAGGCCAGCAATGTAAACCAGAGGGAGGTAGGGATCGACACAGATTCTTTCAATTCGGGTCTCAGGCATATCTTCAGGCAGGCCCCTGACGTTATAGTTGTTGGAGAGATGCGCGACCCTGAAAGCTTTGCAATAGCACTCCAGGCAGCAGAGACAGGTCATCTTGTCTTGAGCACCCTTCATTCTTCAACGGCTACATCAACAATAGACAGGATTATTGATATATTTCCGCCAGAGAAACAGCAGCAGATAAGGGTGCAGTTTGCAGAGAATTTCCTTCTCATCCTGAACCAGAGACTCGTGCCCCAGAAGAATGGGGCAGGAAGGGTCCTGGCCTACGAGAAACTCATCAATACTTACAGGGTGAGAAACCTGATAAGGGAAGGCAAGACCCATCAGATAAGGAGCATGCTTCAACAGTCAACCGATGATTTCCTATCCATAGACCACTGCCTTGCAAGGCTGTGCATAGAAGACAGGATAACCATTGAGACGGGTGTCAAGCTTTGCGATAATCCCATCTTCTTTAATGAGCTTGTGAGCAGAAAGGCGTTAAGGTAATGGTAGTTATCAATCGATGAGGTAGCCGAATCTCTCCCTGAACTCAAGGGCTGTCATTCGCGCTGCCCTTGCGAGCCCTTTCAGATTCTGTGGAGAGAAGTCTTCCCTTTCGAGCCTTATCATGTACTTTCTGCCTACCTCGTAGACCTCTGAGTTTATATCCACCTTTCGTATCTTTACCCTCCCATCGGCGTCGAACATATCAGCAAATGGCACGGATGTGAGTTTGCCATCATAAAATGTCACCATTGCACCGCTGTCACCCCTTGAAAGGAACTTTACAGCGCCGTAACCCAGATTCCTCGTATACTCGATATCGAACGGGATCGGGTCTGCTGCCCTTAATTCATATCCGATGTTTTTGTCCACAATAGTGACTTCTATGCCTGTAGACTCGAGTGTCTTTTTCACAAAGTTTTTCAGGACCCTTCCAAGCTGGATCTCAGAAAGCCTCACCCTCCCAGTCTCATCCTCCTCTAACTGTTCAAAACGGCTGAGCTCTTTCAAGTCGAACCTCTCCGCTATGCCCTCAGCGAGTATCGCAACGCCGTGGTCCTTACCCATCGAGAGTCTCTTTATTATTGAACCGGTGAGTATGTCTGCAACCCTCCTGAAGGAGAGCCTCTCCTCCCTGAATTCCTCGGGTACCAGGGTTATTGTTGCGCCCGATGCCTTGCCTATGCCGAGGGCCAGATGCCCTGTATGTCTTCCCATCGTGGTTATAAGATACCACCTCCCAGTTGTCCTTGCGTCTTCCATTATATTTTTTACAATCTCGACACCCCAGTGTCTTGCTGTCTGGTATCCAAAGGTTGAGGCACCGCCTGGCAGCGGGATATCGTTGTCAATGGTCTTCGGGATATGAACCACACCTATAGACCCCCGCGCCTCCTTTTCTATCCAGTTGGCCATAAAAAGCGTCCCCTCTCCGCCTATTGTTATGAGATATCTGATGCCGATACCCTTCAGTGTAGACATGAGGGTCTTGAACCTCTCTTTAACCTTATCAGGATAGTCACGGGATGTCCTGAGAATCGAACCACCCTGTGTGTGTATCCTCGATACATCGTCTATGGTAAGGGAGATGACACAATCCTTATTACCCTCAAAGAGGCCCTTGAATCCGCCCATAATTCCAAAGACAGTCTTCCCCTGCAAAACGGCCTCGATCGTTGCAGCACTGATAGCCCCGTTTATCCCTGGGGCAGGGCCACCTCCAACTATAATGCCTATGACCTCTCTACCCTTCTTTTTCATATCATAGATGCCTCTGTATTGCTTCCCTTACCTCGCAGAGCTCATATCTAAACCCCTCTGGATTTCTTCCAAAACATATACCGAGACTCTCATAAAGGGCTATCTCCTCGATATCCACCCCCCTCTGTCTTATTGCCTCGGGGGTCGGCATGTAATATATCTTTTGACCCGACACATTAACTACAGTATTGCCAGCCTTGCCGCTCAGCAGCAAATGAACCGCAGCAGCACCTGCCTTATAACCGAAGTTCACATCAAAGGCAGAGGTGGGACCTGAGCGAACGAGGTGGCCAGGGGTCACCTCACGCACCTCTGGTATCTCATAGACGCCAGGGGCGTACATCCCTGCTTTTTTCATAAATTCCCTTACCTCAGGGTCGTTCTTCAGCCTCTTTTCAAGCTGCTGTCTTACATACCTTCCAGCACCTGCGAGTTTTTTATGACCGAAGGCATCCACCCCTGCTGACTCGTCATACAACAATTCACCGCTTGCAGTCTTAATCCCCTCTGCAGCGACAATGATATATGTCCCTGCCTTTACATCGCTTCTCAGCACCCGGCTGAAATAGGTTGTCTTCATATGATCGTAAACAACATCAAAGTCTACAGGTATTTCCGGAATGAGGATACAGTCTGCCTCTGCACCGATCCCTCCTCTGAGGGCCGTGTGTCCAACATATCTCCCGAATACCTCTATTACGAGAATGCGGTTATGGCTCAGGCCTGTTGTCTTAACGTCCCTTGTGATGGCGGCTATCCTGTTGATTGCTGAGTCACCACCAACGCTGTAAGGCTGGAGGTCAAGGTCCATGGTCTTGGGGACATGGACACACGGGATGCCGCGGGATGCGAGGTCAACAACAACGCTCCCTGTATCATCGCCACCGCTTATGACAAGTGCATCTATATTAAATTTTTTAAGCCCCCTCTTTATCCTGCCGTATGCATCTGGATCCTTTATCTTGCTTATCTTTACCCTCGAATGACCTGCCTCTGAACCTGCAAGTGATGCCTCGATCTTGCTGACCCGTGCAGCATCGAGCAGAACCACCTCGTTGAATTCAGTGAGGTTGTAAAGACCTGCATAACCATTGGGGATGATGACCGATTCGATCCCCAATGCATACGCCTCTCTCGCAGCACCTTTGATAACGGCATTCAGGCCGCCGCAGTCACCGCCGCTTGTGATGATACCGATTCTTTTGAGATCAGCCATAAGATTCCTCCTTGATTACCTCTCAGACATTTTCCAGACTAACACCCCAAAAAATCTTTGATTTTTTGGGGACCACTTGTTTTTTCTATCAATGCCTGAACAGGTCTGAGCCCGTATGGACTGCCCTGCTCGATCGCAGTAAGGACAGTACCGCCGCCTGTAAAGAAATAATACCGTGCATTGTCAAGCACCGAGAGATAAAGACCGGGGCAGAGGTTCTTGAATTCCTGAAGGGTATCGCCTCCCCCGTACATCTTGAGGGCGGTCCTGTTATGGTCGATGGTACTGTCCAGTGCTGCAGAGCCCTGGGTAAAGTGAGGTGTAAAACCCATCACTGCATTAACGAATATCGTCTTTGCACTTAAGATGCTCTCATATACAACCCTGTCCTCAAATGACCGTGGATCAATATCCAGAATGTATTTATATCTATCGCCCTGCCTGAAGTCCTTTATGGAGAGCGTTCTATATCTGCCCTCGATCCTGCCTTCAATCGTATCAGATTCAATCACATAAGGAAGCTCTATAATCTTCTGATTGATCATGTCCTTCTCTACAAGGTCCCTTGCTGCCTCTATATCGCTGTCTGAAACGCCCTCTATCCTTATTCCGTATTTAGCGCAGAGGAAGGTATTGTATATTACCCCACCGAGCATCAATTTATCGACCCTGTCGTATATCGCGTAGAGGGGCCTTATCTTTGTGTCATATTTTGCGCCAGCCACAACGGCCACAAACGGCCTCTCGGGGTTAAGGACATAGCTGAGATTTACTATCTCCTGCTGCATCAGGAAACCTGCATAAGATGGAAGGTATCTTGTGACATCACAGGTCGAGACATGCGGCTGCCATGAGCCAAAGGCATCATTTATGAAGATGTCCGCGAGGCCTGCAAGCTGGAGGGCAAAGTTTTCCCTCATCTCTCCTTCTGCCTCTTCCCCCTGAAACCATCGGGTGTTCGGGAGATAGATACCCCCGATCTTTCTTTCGCGGAGTTTTCTTATGTGCAGGTTGATTGATGTGTCTATGCCTGTGATGCCGAATTCAGGGTCAATGTTAAACTTAGGGATATGGAACCTCGTATGGAGCTTGTGGCGGAGGTATTCAACAATGGGTTCTACCGACTCCCCTGACCTGCATCTTATCCTGCCTGTCTCTCTGTCCCTCGGCCTTCCGATATGGGTCATGAGTATTGGCCTGCCGCCACGCTCAACTATGTTGTAGAGTGTGCCCAATGACCTGTCTATCCTGTAGGGGTCTCTGATTTCACCACCTTTTACGACATTATGGTCAAACCGCACAAGGACGATCTTGCCGTCCAGGTCTGCATCTTGAATTAAAGGAAGCCTCGGGTCCAACCCCCCTCTTTCAATCTCATCCTGCATGACCGAACAATTACCTTATCCTTTCAGGAAGGCAGCCAGAGCCTGATTTATCTCTTTGCTTATGGACACCGGTCTTATTGTCTTCCCTGTAATATCAGAGGTGTTTGTGACCTTTAATTTTTCAAAAAGTAGCTCGAATTTTGCCTCCAGCTCCTCCATTATCGGTCCTTTCACATCAGGCGGTAGGTCCCACCATCTCTTCTTCCAAGGTCCAAAGCCCTTCTTCCTCGTACTGTATAAAAACTGTTCCTCTGTCTGGCCCTCTTTCCATTCCTTTGCATATTCCTGTCTTATAAATGCATAGACCTCGTTCCGGAATTCCTCTGGAAGGTGCTTGCTGTCATAGATGATATTCTGAAAGCCTGTGGCGAGATGAACCTCTGATGTGCCTGTCTTAGGAAACATGTCGAATGCCTCCTCAGGAAGGGTCGAGGCCCCGTGCTGAACACATCCTGACAGGCCGTACTCCTTTCTTGCGATCTCGGAGAGTGTTCGCAACGTATCGAAGTCTATCTTTACCCTTGCGAGGGTTCCATCAGGAAGGACAACACCGCCATGACTCGTGCCTGTCTGGACGCTGAGCTTGCTGAGACCCCTGCCTCTTCGAAAGGCCTCTTTAAATCCATCAAGAAACGCCCTGAGCTCTTCGGGTGTGCTGTTCTTGCCGCCTATCTCGCCTATCTCCCCGCCAATTGAGATATCAATTCCATCAGGCTGTAACCCTCTGATGTATTCCGCAAGTTCAGCCGTCTTTTCGAAATTGGGTCGCTGCTGCTCTTTCACTGTCGGCCTATCGAGATCAACGAGGGTTGAGGCATCGATATCTATGTTATAGAACTCTGCATCAATAGCCTCCTTTATCAGCCCTTTTATATAGCCTGTCTCGGCATCAGGGTCAGCCTGATAATTCTTCCTCACGAGCTGAAAGTGGTCGCCCTGTATAAAGACAGGCCCCCTGTAGCCTTCTCTCAGTGCGGCAGATAGAATAACAGCCGAATACTCAAGGGGCCTCTGTTTTGTATATCCTATCTCTGAGCGGGCGATCTCGAATATAAAGGCACCGACATTTTTGGCAATGGCCCTTCTGAATACGGCCCTTGCCACATCGTATGTCAGCCCCCTTATGTTTATCGCTGGCACTGTAAAGCCGCGATAACCACGGCCAAGCTCTGCATACAGTCCATGAATGGATGAAGGTATGCAGCCCCCTGCCTTTGCCAGCTCCTTTATAAATAGCAGGCGGGCATTTGGATCACCCTCCGCAAACACCGCATCATACACCAGATCGTCCATCAGTCCTTTTAAGGCATCAATATCCCTTATCTGGAGTTTCCCATTGGTAACAGAAACAACACCCTTCAGCCTCTCCATGTTCATTTCTTTTCCTTCCCCTCCTTTTTCTCACCTTCCCCTTTTATAGTTACATCTCTCACAAAGTCAGGGCAGCGCATATCCTTCCCAGATATGGAAAATTTCTTCTGGCATGTAGCCCTCCATGCACATACCGAACATATCTCGACTGATGCATTAGGGGAGCTCTGCCGTCCTCTATCACCCATCACAACCTCCTGAAGTGCCAGATTAAGACCTTTTCGATATTATTCACGATGCTGTCCTTTGCATTTATTATAAAGATTTTATCCCCTATGTGGAAGAGCTCTTTTTCCATCCTCTTTATCTCAGGTTTCAGGCTTACTGGTGTCCCAAAAAGCCCTGCAACCTTCTGTGGTTCCCTTAGTATGAGCTCCTCCTCGAACATCGGGACGATCTTGTCCTTCATCCTCAGCTCTGTATCCATAAAGAAAACTGCTATCTCAGGCATCAGGTCAGAGGCCCTGTCAAGGAAGGCAGATATCTCACTGGCATATATCTGTTTTGGCGGAGAGGACTTGACCTCCATGTAAAGGATCGAGCTGTCTACCTTTGCTATGAGATCATAGTCACCTCCAACCACAGGCCTTTTGAACTTCACCCCCCAGATGGCCTCTGCATCGAACTCCTTCTTGAAGACCTCTGAAAGAAACCACTCGAGGGTAGGGCCAAAGCTCTTTACTGGACGCTTCTTCAAACGGAACAGATCACCCCCTCCTTCTGCCCCTATACCTTCTATCAGTCCAATCTTTAAAAGATACTCTACATAATCATGTGTTACCTCCTGGGTGGCGTATCTCGTGACATCTTTGATGGTAAACAATTCCTGGTGCTTTATAACATCCCTCAGAAAGAGCCTGAAGGAATACCTGTTCAGAAATCTGTAGTACTCATCTATGAATACCTCATCAGGGATCAGCAGGTCATCCGGAGGCCCTTTTTTATATACCCTGAATCCCCTTCTCCTCAGCAGCACAGTCAGGGGCGGCGTGAGTTCTGTCAGGGACCTCCTGAGCCTCTTAACCTCTGCCCTCAGAGAATCGATCTCGTCCTGCATCTCCCGCTCTGTCATAATTTAAAATGCTCAGTCAAAGAATCCCCTGCCCATCAGCCTGTGGCGAAGTTCCCTTGTGCCCTTAATGTAAATCCTGTTAAATTTCGCTCTATGATAGTCACCCATCCTCTCCACAGAGATGAGCTGGGTGAGGACACCAGATCTGCTGAGGTGGTTGAGTAATTCATATACGGTCTTTTTATCCTTCACCTTAATCTCGAATGATTCCCTTATGCTCCCGCCGCCTGCTATCTCTCTCAATGCCGACTGAGGGGCTAAATATAAAGCCCTTGCAGACTCCATGAGATAGTGGTCATTAATGGGGATCCCAAATTCATGGCTGAAAAAAATTGCCCTCAGTATCCTCTGTATATAAAAACCTGCAGGCAGCTCTGCCATGAGACCCGCAGTCGCCTGAAGGTCCCTGAGGCAGGATGAGAGAGTGACGAACTTGATAGGTCTTTCCCCCGGGTTTTGCCCCTTTAAGACAGGTTTGATGACAATGCCTTCTCTGCCGTTCCTGTCCAGATCAAGGACTATCTCCTTCACTGTATCTATATCTGCTGCCCTGAAGGGTCCCCATCTCCTTATCTGCTGGATGTTGAAATGTCCGAGTATTGAATATCTTTCTTCCACAGAGAGATTCCTTCACTGTATCTATATCTGCTGCCCTGAAGGGTCCCCATCTCCTTATCTGCTGGATGTTGAAATGTCCGAGTATTGAATATCTTTCTTCCACAGAGAGATTCCTTCCGCTGTCATCAATAACATCAAAGGCAAAGAAGACCACATCATCATCGATGTAAGGGATAGCCTCTGTATTATAAGGGCTGCCGGGACCGACTACCTCTCCACAGATGATGTATTTAGGGTAGTTCCTGAAGAAGTTCAGGTCGATCAGATCTGGGATCCTGTCGGTTGTGAATGGGCAGATAAATCCCCCCCTTGTAAAGGCGATGGGCGTCCCATTTATAACAGCTACCCTTACATTGTATCCATCCACCTTCTCCTCGACATAGAAACTGTTTTTCAGGTATCGGTCTATCCCCTTCTGGAGGTGCAGAACTCGCATTATCCTCGGATAGCCGGGGACAAAACCTTCCTCATAAAAGACCGTCCCCCTCGGAAACGCCTTGTATTCCTGAGAAAGCCTCACAAATGTGAGCCCACTATAATCGAAGGCATGGAATATATCCCTTTCTTTGAGCCTGTTAAGATTCTCATCGGTAAAGTATTTTATTAAAAAGGGCGGATAGGATATGCTCATAGTTATAAATCTAAAGGGTTCCTCCCAAAATTGCAACTTTACCATAATCCGGAAGTAGGGGCAAGGGTCAGGAAATAGGTCAGACAACAGAGATCAGACAGTCGGTCGTCTGAAAGTCTGAAAGACAGACCCTCCTGTCTCAATTGGCTACGGATCATGACTTTATCTTGAGATGTCTATTTTCCGGTTAAGTTTCCGCCGTTTGCCAGATAATCGCCGGATAAATTAGAATAGATACAAGAATGCAGACATCAGCTTATATCACGGAGCTCTCGAAATGCGTCAGGTGTGGAAGCTGCAAAGCCTTCTGTCCGACATACGATGAGGACCTGACAGAGCCCATGGGGGCAAGGGGGCGGCTCACACTCCTCAGGGGATTGATGACCAGACAGCTAAAACCATCTGCCCTTCTAAATGACCGCATATTCAGTTGTATACTCTGCGGCACCTGCGAAAACCTCTGCCCACTGCAGGTCGGTATAACAGAGGCCATATATCATGGCAGGAGATTGTTGAGTCCTTCAGACCGCGGCAGAAGGTATCTCAGGATGCTTGTCAACTTCTCTATTCAGAGGCCGATGCTGAGCTACAGGATTGCAAGGGCGATGCGATACATGGGATTGTCGCTGCAGAGAATCTCAGCTATCTTGGGCACCACACCCTTCAATATAACCATTCCCGATGCCCCGCTCAGGAATGAGCACCAGGTATATCGGCCTGAGAGGAAGATCGGAAGGGTTGCTGTATTTACAGGCTGTAGTATAAATTTTCTCTTTCCCCATCTCGGCGCTTCGCTGATAAATGTCCTTTTGCATCTCGGATATGAGGTCGTTCTACCGATGGGCGAGGTCTGTTGCGGCGCGCCTCTGAGGAGCCTCGGGCTTGAAGGAAAGGCCATCAAGATGGCCGAGAGAAACCATGAGGTATTCAGCAGGCTGAATGCCGAGGCCATCTTAAGCCTCTGTCCGACATGCATCCTCTCGATCAAGCTCCATTATCCCAGGCTCATCGGCAAAGGCCTGGACAATGCGATGGACATATCGAGTTTTTTGATTGACAGGATAGAAACCCAACCGTTATATCCTATCCACGGCCTTAAAACAGTAACATTCCATGACCCATGTCATCTGAAATACCCTCTGGGCATAGAGAGAGAACCACGTGACCTTATAAGGCTCACAGGCGTAGAATTGGTCGAAGCAGAAGGGAAGGGCTGCTGCGGATTTGGCGGGGTCTTTGGCTTACAATTCAGGGACATCTCAATGAGCCTGCTTAAAAAAAGGGCAGATGCCTACCTCAGCACAGGGGCTGAGGCCGTTATTACATCATGCCCTGGTTGCATGCTGCAGCTAAGCAGCGGATTAAAGGACAGACAGGTATTGCACATCATCGAACTCTTAGAAGAGGCAGCCTGTCAGCCCTTTAAGGGATAGTCTTATAGGCATGAGACCTGTTATAATTAGTAAATGCATTATGCCGGGGTGGAGGTTATATGAAATTCTTTATCGATACTGCCAATATCGATGAGATCAGGAGGGCATGGGAGGTCGGCCTCATCGATGGGGTAACGACGAATCCCTCTCTCATATCAAAAGAAAACAGGGATCCGATCGAGCTCTTAAAGGAGATCTGCAGCATTGTTGATGGCCCTGTCAGTGCCGAGGCCGTGAGCATGAAGGCAGAGGAGATGGTGAAAGAGGCAGAAGGGCTATCGATGATACACAAGAACATTGTGGTAAAGATACCAATGACAGAGGATGGTCTGAGGGCTGTAAGGCGGCTCTCAGGCATGGGGATAAAGACAAATGTGACACTCGTTTTCTCTCCCGGCCAGGCGCTTCTTGCTGCAAAGGCAGGTGCAACCTATGTCAGCCCCTTTGTCGGCAGGCTCGATGACATAAGCCATGTCGGCATGAATCTCATAAGCGAGATGATAGGGATATTCGACAACTATATGTTTAATACAGAGGTTATAGTGGCGAGTATCAGAAACCCCCTCCATGTAATCGAGGCGGCAAAGATAGGTGCACATATCGCTACTATCCCCTATTCTGTGATTACCCAGCTCATCAGACATCCCCTGACAGATATAGGGATAGAGAGGTTCTTAAAGGACTGGGAGACGGTACAGAGGAGGAAGAATGCCGATATTTGAATACAGATGCAATAAGTGCGGAGAGGATTTTGAAAGGCTTGTCTTTGGCGATCACGTTGTGAGATGTCCGAAATGTGATTCCGATGACATAAAGAAAAAGTTTTCTACCTTCGGGATGAGTGGTGTCGAAAGGGCAGGCTCAGGCTCGTCATCAGGGTGTGGCTCCTGCAGCAGCAGCTCATGTAGCACCTGCCATTAATCTGAATAACGGTTAACTGCTTAAATAAATGCCAAGCTTAAATCTACAACGGTTACAGAATCCCGGCCCTTTAATGTCTGTGTCTCTGATGCTGATGGAAAAGTGCATCACACATCTTGGGTCAGGGCAGTGGCTGAGGCTGTATGTATGGCCGACCTCATGGACGGCCTCTTTGGCAGCTCTGATGTGGAAAATACCTTTATCTTGATGGCGTCCGTAAAATTCCTGTCTCAGTCTCGTGAGGGATATAACTGCAGCGCCCGAAGATACGTCTGCCTCTCCAAATACAAAGTTGAGTCCGGGGACATAGAGATCCACATCAACCACACCGAGTATGCGGTCAAAACCTCCTGATTTGAGAAACTGCAGTTCTCTGACAATTGTTGTGGAGTGATACTGCTTCCTCTTATCATTATACGAACCATGCGGTATAGGCATCCCTCTACCCAATTCGACATCGCATTTGAATGTCCCCCTGAGGGCATCAGCGATGTCATGCAGGATGTCCGGCCTTACGGTTCCTATCGGAATGATGAGGATTCCCATTGCTATCCTTTAATTGTATTGTATACTAAAATATATGAGACGAATCCTCCATATAGATATGGACGCCTTTTTTGCTGCCGTTGAGCAGAAGAGGCGTCCTGAATTAAAAGGCAGCCCTGTGGTGATCGGGGGCGATGGAGACCCTACAAAAAGAGGTGTGGTCTCAACAGCCTCCTATGAGGCAAGGAGGTTCGGGATACATTCTGCCATGCCCCTGAGGACAGCATATAAGCTCTGCCCGGAGGCAATCTTCCTCCCTGTTGATTACAGGTTGTATTCGAGGGTCTCAGAAAGGATCAAGGGTATCCTCGGTGAGTTCAGCACAACAATCGAGGATGTGGGGATAGACGAAGCATTCCTCGATATATCAAAAGACGGCAGGCCCCCCGAGGAGATTGCGGAGGGGATCAAAAAGAGGATCATGGACGAGACAGGTCTTACCTGCTCTATAGGTATTGCGCCCAATAAGCTCCTCGCAAAGATCGCCTCTGACATGCAGAAGCCCGATGGCCTGACGATCATCACAGAGAGGGACATAGAGGACCGCGTCTGGCCGCTGCCTGTAAGGAAACTCTGGGGTATCGGGCCAAAGACAGAGGCATATCTCAAGGGCATCGGCATTAAGACCATAGGGGATCTCGCCTCGCTACCCATAGACAGGCTTACTGAAATCTTTGGCAAATCCTATGGAAAATATCTCTATGAGGCATCGAGGGGTATTGACAACAGCCCCCTTATCACACACTGGGAACCAAAATCTACAAGCAGGGAGACGACCTTTCAGAGAGATGTAGATGACTGGCAGATGCTTGCGAAAAGGCTTTCAGAGCTAACAAGGGATGTAGTCGATGACCTGAAACAGAGGAATTATAGAGGCAAAACAGTTACTGTTAAGGTAAGATTCAGTGATTTCAAGACTTATACGAGGGCAAAGACATTAAAGGATCCTGCTGATTCATTCGATGCCCTCAGAAGGGCTGCCTTTGACTGCTTCAGGAGATTTGAGTTCAAAAAGAGGGTCAGGCTCATAGGCGTAAGGGTCAGCGGATTGGAAAGGATAACATCTTAGACATGCAGCGATCACCGAACATGACCGACTATGAAAGGGAATACAGGGGATTTTCTCTATCAGTCCCTGAGAGGTTCTCGTTCCCACTGGATGTCTTTGATAGATGGGGAGACAGGCCTGCACTCCTCTGGACAGATGGTGTAACAGAAAAAAATTTTTCTTTCAATGAATTGAAGGTTTTATCGTCAAGGGGCGCAGGTGCCTTTAAAAGGCTCGGCGTTAAAAGAGGGGACAGGGTTCTTGTCATGCTCCCGAATATCCCTGAATGGTGGGAGGTGATGCTTGCATTGGTGAGGCTCAATGCAGTCCCTATACCCGCAACGACACTCCTTACAGCAAAGGATATAGGATACAGACTGTCAGCAGCAGATATAAAGGCTGTAATTGCAACAGAAGATGAGGCGCAAAAGGTGGAGGAAGCGATGGGGGTTATTCGTGACCGGACACCACTACTCATAATCATCGGCGAAAGAAAGGGATGGTATCATTACAAGAAAGAAAGGGACATGGCAGATGCCTATGAAGGGGAAAGGGCCTTATCGAATGAACCTGCCCTGATCTATTTCACATCAGGCACAACAGGGCCGCCGAAGATGGTGCTTCATACAAATGCATCTTATCCCCTCGCCCATTTAATAACAGGTAAATACTGGCTTGACCTCAGACCGGGGGACCTGCACTGGAATCTCTCAGACACGGGATGGGCAAAGGCTGCATGGTCAAGCCTTTTTGGCCCCTGGCATATGGGTGCGACAATATTTTCCTTTTACAGAAGGGGAAGATTTGACCCCCTGATGCCTTTGGAGATGATGCACAGGTACCGCATCACGACATTCTGCGGCCCGCCAACTGCTTACAGGATGATGGTAAAGGAGGCCCCTCTTAAGATGTTTAATCTTAAAACCCTCCGCCATTTTGTTGCAGCAGGAGAGCCGCTAAACAAAGAGGTAATACATCTCTGGAAGGAGAGGACAGGGCTTTATATCTATGATGGATACGGCCAGACAGAGACCGTGAATGTCCTTGCCAATTTCAGATGCCTTCCTGTAAAACCCGGCTCGATGGGGGTGCCTGTCCCTGGATTCATTGTAGATGTCATTGATCAGGATGGAAACACCCTGCCTTCAGATGCCGAAGGCGACATAGCGATAAGAATAAGGCCTGAAAGGCCTGTTGGATTATTCAGGGAATACCTCGGAAACTTAGAGGCAACAGAAAAGACATTAAGGGGTGACTGGTATATAACAGGGGACAGGGCGTACCGGGATAAAGACGGTTACTTCTGGTTTGTCGGGAGGGCCGATGACATCATACTCACATCAGGTTACAGGATCGGCCCGTTTGAGATAGAGAGCGTCCTTATAGAACATCCTTCTGTAAAGGAATCTGCCGTTGTTGCAAGCCCCGACGAGGTGAGGGGAGAGGTGGTGAAGGCATTTATCGTATTATCAGACGGCTACAGCCCCTCGGACGCCCTTGTAAGGGAACTCCAGGAATTTGTCAAAAACCATACAGCACCGTATAAATATCCCCGCAAGATCGAATTTATTGATGAGCTGCCCAAGACGATAAGTGGTAAGATAAGGAGAAAAGAGCTGAAGATGAGGGAGTTTGGTAAGGAGGGGGATGGATAGATCAATAAATAGGGACTGGCAGTACTGTCAGGATATTCTGCCAAAGGTCTCAAGGACATTTGCGCTTAATATCGAGCAATTAGAGGGGGAGATCCTTAAAACAGTCCTCATCGGATACCTTATTTTCAGGATAGCCGACACTTTTGAGGATAATGTCTGCCGCAGTGAAGATGACAAGATCGTTGACCTGAAAAACCTCTCCATGATCTTCGAAGGCGATAAAGACCTGAGTGAGAGATTAAGGTTATATGAATCCCTTAAATTCCGATGGAAGGAGAGTTCTTATGAAAAGAATCTAATAGAAAACGGTCACAGGGTCCTGAGATGCTACTTTGACCTGCACGGCACTTATAGAAAAATAATCGACCCGTTAGTCGCCGCCTCTATAGGCGGGATGATAAAATTTAAAGAACTGAAGATAAACCGCAGAGATAGGGTATTTCAGCTAAATGACATCGAGGAATTAGAGGACTACTGTTACTATGTGGCAGGGATTGTGGGCATAATGCTCACAGAGATTTTCTGCCAGAGGGACGGTATAAAGGACATTAAGTCAGAACTCGAAAGATACCAGATACATTTCGGCCTTGCCCTGCAGTTTGTCAATATAATAAAGGATTATGAAAAAGATATAGCGAGGGGGTGGTGCTTTATCCCCTCCACTGTAACCGAGAAATATAAGATCAATCTCGATGACATCGGGGGTCTATCCGTGGAACAAAGACAGGGAATGGTGAAGGAGCTATCCCATCACGCAGTAACCTATCTGGACTCAACCCTGAAATATATAGAGCTGTTGCCCTTAAAAGAGAAATCCATAAGGATGTTTTGTATCATACCCTTTGTCATGGCTTACAATACATTAGTCAAGATTATCAGGGCTGAAGGGAATAAGTTATCGAGAAAGGAGGTTGCATATCTGCTTGACAGGTGCAACACTTATGCTACATCTAACAGCGATCTGAAAAATGATTATCTCAGAATCAGAGACAGCGTAATTATCTGGTGAGCATGAAATAAATATCCACAATTATTGCAATGATCGAGAGCAGGAAGATAATGAAATAATTTATATTTTCGGGGGATTTTCTGATGGACGAAAGTAGATAGATGACCACCTCTCTGTCCTCATCTGTAAGACAGGCATTTGCCTTTACCTTTTCTATCAACTGGAAATTTTCAACAGCCTTTTTCCTCTTCTCAGAGATGTAATACCTGTAAAGAAAAAAGACCATATATC